>JAUNKV010000001.1 GCA_030532575.1 Propionibacteriaceae bacterium
ACCCGGTGCGGGGGAGCCGCGGGGGAGGGACCTGGTTGCGGGGTTGGCCCCCGGGCGCCTGGGCGCCGACGCCCAACCGCGCGGCGCCGCCCAGGATGTGTGTCTGCTCCAGTACTGAGTAGACCGCCGAGGCCGTCGCCGCGAGACTCCGCTCGAGGTCTGCGGTCTCGAGCCAGTGGGCCAGGAACAGTGCGGCTGTGAGATCCCCCGTGCCGACGAAGTCGCGATCCAGCCGTGGAGTCTCCACCAGCCATGCTCCCCCGGGCCCCACGGCAAGCATCCGAAGCAGGCCGTCATCGTGCAGATCGTCGGTCAGAACTGAGGTGACCAGCACGATGTCCGGTCCCAGACAGCGCAGTCTCTCGGCGGCCGCCAGCACCTCGTCGAGGCGGTGCAGCGACTCCCCCACGAGCTGCTCCAGCTCGAACAGGTTCGGGGTCATGATGTCGGTCTTCGGCACCACGTGCTCCCGGAAGAAGACCGGGATGTCGGCAGCGCAGTAGAACCCGGTCCCCCGGTCCCCCATGACCGGGTCCGCCAGGAACAGGGCCTCGGGGTTGCGTCGCTTGGTGAGGTCAACCGCATCCAGAACGGCCCGTCCCACCGCCACCGAGCCGAGGTAGCCGCTCAGCACCGCATCGACGCTGGCAAGCGCGCCCCGCTCATCGATGCCCGAGATGATCTCGGCCACATCGGTGGCTGGTATGAGGGGGCCACGCCACGTGTCGTGGCCGGTGTGGTTGGAGAACAACACCGTGTGGACCCCCATCACATCGAACCCACAGCGCTGCAACGGGAACATCGCCGAGGAATTCCCGGCATGTCCGTGACTGACGAAGGACTGGATGGACAAGACGGTGTGCATGAGGCCAGTGTGTCACTTCCCACCACAGAGCCCCTCGGTGTTGGAATAATGGCCCTCATGGTAGAGGGGTACCTGGAACCGGAGTTCGTGCCGATGGCCCACCGGGGCGGGGCGCTGCTGACGGCCAACCTTGGGATCGAGAACACGCTCGCGGCCTTCCGCAACGCCGTTGAACTGGGCTACACCTACCTCGAGACCGATGTCCACGCCACCTCGGACCATGTCCCGCTGGCCTTCCACGACCCCAACCTGGCGCGGGTCACCGATCTGGACATGCGTATCCAGGACCTGCCCCACGCAGCGGTCAAGGAGGTTCGGGTGGGTGGCCGGGAACCCATCCCGAGCGTGGCGGAACTGCTGGAGGAGTTCCCCCGGGCACGGTTCAACTTCGACATCAAGGCCCCTCAGGCGATTGAGCCACTGGCGCGGGTGATCGAGCGCTGCAACGCCGCCCATCGGGTCTGTGTGGCTTCGTTCTCCCAGCGCAGGATCACCCGGTTCCGCAAGAGGCTGCCCTCGGTGACGACAGCGTTCGCTCCACCCGGCGTGGCGCGCATGATGCTGGGGCTGCTTCCGCGGCGTCGTGTCGGCGGGCCAGCGGTCTTCCAGATCCCCGTCGAACATCGTCTCGGCGGGCTTCGGGTGAGAGTGCTCACCCCGGAGCGGGTGCGGGCCATCCACCGTGCCGGGCTCAAGGTGCACGTGTGGACGATCGACGTGCCGAGCCAGATGCACACCCTGCTGGACTGGGGGGTGGACGGGATCGTCACCGACCGACCTGATCTGCTGAAGCAGGTGCTCCAGGCCCGAGGCATGTGGGTCAGGAGCACGGGAACATGAAGACCCGATCAAACGTTGTGATTCATAGGAGGTGAAGCATGGCTGATCGTGCGCTCAAGGGTATGGGCCTTGGAGCCAAGAGCTTCGAGGATGAACAGGGTATCGAGTTCGCCGAGCGCAGTCGGATTGGCTTCGACTGCCCGAAGGGGCACCATTTCGAGGTCACCTTCGCGGTGGAGGCCGATCTGCCCTTCGAGTGGGAGTGCAAGAAGTGCGGCCTGGTCGCCACACGTTCTGACGGCACCACCGGGGAGGCCAAGGAGACCAAACCGCCCCGCACCCACTGGGACATGCTGCGGGAGCGGCGAAGCATTCCCGAGCTGGAGGACATCCTGGCCGAGCAGCTGGACAAGCTTCGGGAACAGGGCCGCGTGTGACCCCGGCCCGCCGCGGACTCGCTCAGTAGCGTTCGTGGTGGATCTCGTCGTGGACCCCACGCTCGCGCAGCACCGAGGCGCAGTCGGCGACCATCTCCGCCGTCCCGCACAGGTAGAACTCGGTGCGTTCCAGGTCCAGCGGCATCGTCATCAACACATCGGTGATGCGGCCCGGTGAGTCGGTGTCCTGCTGCTCCTGGCTGTGGCAGCGGATCACTTGGGGTGGGAGCGGGGTCTCCACCCTGAGGGTCAGGTCGTGCTCGACCGAGCGGCAGCCGTAGACCAGGGTGGCCTCCTGCAGCTCCTCCCCCATCGCCTCGAACATGGCCAGGAACGGGGTGATGCCACTTCCCGCTGCCGCGAAGACACGCCTGCCCCGGGTCTCGCGCAGCGTGAAGGAGCCCAGGGGAAGCTCGACGACGGTTTCAGTGCCCAGTTCAGCGGTGCTCATGAACTGCGAGCCGAGGCCTTGGGTGCGGGTGCTGACCATGAGGGTGAGGCGACCACCATTCAGAGCCACGATGGAGTAGTCCCGCCACTCCCAGCGCCCCACCTTCACCCGGGCGAACTGTCCTGCCATGAACGAGGAGGCCTGACTCTCCAACTCCAGCACCACCTGCCACACCTCGGGGGTGAGAAGGGTCCTCGCCACGAGGCGTGCACGGTGTTTGTCTCTCGGCAGGATCGTCGAGGGCTCGGCGCCCCCGGCGCCGCCAGCCAGCTTGCCCAGCTGGTTCAGCTCCGGCCAGCAACGCGGTCCGATGATTTGCGCCGCAGCGGCCACGCCGCCCATCATCGCCCCGACGAAACCAGCTGATCCGGCGTCCTGTCCGGCCAGCAGCAGCCCCTCAACGGGGGTGATGGGGCCGAGCAGGGAGGAACGCTGCTTGGGGTCGCTGGGCACGAAGGAGCCACGTATGGCGCCTCGCTGGTGATGACTGTTCTCAGCCACCGAGACCGGGGTGGACAGTTCCAGGTACTCGGTGAGCTCCGTCAGCCCCGGAACCGCGGTTTCTGCCAGCCGAAGCAGGCCCTGACCGATGCGGTACTTCAGGGCTTCGTAGCCGGGGTGCTGGAACCCGTTGTCCTGCCCTGTCCAGCGGCGAAAGGCGTCCGGCGGGGCGAAGGCGATGATCTCCGCGGTGTGGCCGTGGGGTTCCCCGGACTTCAGGCTTGGGAAGGAGAGCTGACATCGCGAGGGGACTCCGGCGAACAGGCGACGGGTGTAGATCTCGCTGTCGGCCTCATCCAGATCGGAATGTACCCAGATGTCCTGGCTGGTCACCCCGAGGGTTGCCGGGGAAGCCTTCAGCTTGAGCAGCAGGGAAACGGCGTCGTGCCCGGGGCCCGTGTCCCCGAAACGCTGCCTGAGGCAGGCCGTGGCCTGAGCAGCTTCCCCGGTGCGTGGCAGCAGCTGGCCGTAGGTGACCGCGGCGCCAGCACTGGAGATCACCCATGGAGCGCGGTGCTCCACCAGCTGCGGGAAGGGGCTTCGGCCCTCGATCACCTCGACTCCCACGGCCCGGCCGTTCTCGACCAGGATGCGCGCCACCTCGCAGCCCACACGCACCGCTCCCCCACCGGACTCGATGACCTCCTCGATGGTACGGGCAATCCGGGCGCTGCCCCCCTCGGGAAACCAGGCCCCGGTGAACAGGTGGTCGGCGAACAGAGCGTGCAGCTGGAAAGAACCACCCGCCGGGGGGAATCCGTAGTCGCCCCACTGGGTGGCCAGCACGGTCTTCAGTTGTGCTGAGCGAAAATTACGGTCCAGATAATCCCGGGTGGTCATCGTGGTCAGCCGATGTTGAGGACGACGCATCAGCCGCAACAGGGGGCGCGCCCGCTCAGGTGCCAGAAACTCTGCGAAGCAGAGCCTGGCCCGGCGTGCGACCCGGCAGACATCGCGGAAGTAGCGTCGGATGGCTGCCGCCTCCTCCGGGAAGCGGGCCACGAGACGACGCTGGAACTCGGCCCGGTCGGAGGGGACCTGGAACTCGAAGTCAGGGTAGACCAGCCGCTGGAAGTCATCGGGGAGCTTGGTCCAGGTCAGCGCGCCGCCGGAGATGACATCCGTGATGCCACGCATCCGGCTGCCGGGGCCCATCTCCCCCACATGGTGCACCCCGACGTCCCAACGTACGCCGTCGCGTCGGAAGGTGCGGGTCAGTCCGCCTGGTTCGAGGCTGCGCTCCAGAACGAGCACACGCATCCCCGCCATGCGGGTCAGGAGCGCGGCAGCCGTCAGTCCTCCGATCCCGGAGCCGATGACGATCCCGTCAAACACGTGCAGTCCCCCAAGTTCGATTGTGTGGAGGAAATGGTAAATTCACGAAGGTTAGTTGTCAATTCAACTTGTTGGTCTGCTCCCCCTCCGTGACCTCCGGAATCAGCGTCACGGGCGTGGACTCCTCGACGACCTCCCCCTTGAGTACTGTCGGGATATTCGGCTGAGTGCGCATCACCCGACCGACGAGTCGTCCGCACAGGCTGCGTACCAGCGGGCGGGTGAAGGGCAGCAGGAACAGCAGGCCCACGACATCGGAGAGGAACCCCGGCGCGATGAGCATGAACCCGCCGAGCATCACCAGCGCGGCATCCGCAGTCTGTCCCGGAGGAAGCGCCCCTGAGGACATGGACCGGGACAGGGCCTGCCAGGTCCGTCGCCCCTCACGCTGCAACAACCACGCCCCCACCAGGGTCGTCGCAGCGATCAGCGCCAGGGTCCACCAGCCGAGATGACTGGCCACAGCGATCAGGCAGGTGATCTCGGCGAAGACGAACAGCGCCCCCGGAACGATCAACCACAGGATGGCGATACCGGGCCGTGGACCGCGTCGCTGCTCAGCCACGACGGCCACGCACCAACGAGGTGAGCTGCTGCCACCGATGCCGAAGCCCCATCCGCGTGGTGCTGATGATCGCCTCCAACACCACGTTGCGCCCCATCTTCGAGTCCCCGAATTCACGTTCGACGAACTCGATGGGCACCTCGACGATGCGGAAACCGGCCCGGTGGGCGTGCCAGGTGAGGTCACGCTGGATACCGTAACCGCGCTTGTCGATGGGCAGATCGACGATGGCCCGCAGGGCGGCGGCACGGAAGGCGTTGAACCCCCCGGTGATGTCACGGTACGGCATCCCCAGCATCATGCGGATGTAGAACGACCCGCCACGGGAGAGGAACAACCGGTGCCACGGCCAGTTCACCACGGAGCCACCTGGGACGTAACGGGACCCCTTGACCATGTCGGCCCGCTCCAGCGCGGCCAGCAGCTGGGGCAGCTGCTCCGGCTGGTGGGAGCCATCCGCGTCATGCTCGACCAGAACGTCGTAGCCACGCTCCAGGCCCCAACGGAACCCGGCGAGGTAGGCGGCTCCCAGGCCTTCCTTCCCGGCGCGATGGAGGACGTGGACGTGATCATCGGTGGCAGCCAGGGCATCGGCCAGCTCGCCCGTGCCGTCCGGGGACTGGTCATCGACGACCAGGACATGGGCCTTCGGGACGCTGCTGCGCAACCTGGCGACGATGGCCTCGATGTTCTGGGCCTCGTTGAAGGTGGGAATGATGACGAGTACCCGTTCGCAGGCTGGCGCCTCGCTCATCGGTGTTCCTTCCTGGTCGATGGTGTCTCAAGGGTACTGGACCTGGCGGTGGCGTGAACCGCGGTACCGATGGCCACCATCGCGCACAGGGCCTCGATCCAGACCCCGAGGAGAGCCGCAGGGGTCAGTCCCTCGCGCAGTGGCACCTGGAGGACACGATGGGCGGCACTGCCCTCGGTGGTCGGCTCGTGGACCCGGCCGTGGGTGTCGATGAGCCCGGAGTACCCGTTGAGCGTTGAGGCGACGAACTCCCGTCCGAGCTCAGCAGCCCGGACCCGGTTGATCGCCATCTGTTGGAGGGGTTGCGAGGTTCCGGTGAAGTTGTGCGTCGTGCTCTGGGCCACCAGCACCTGTGCCCCATGCGTGACCAACTCCGTCACGGTCCGGTCATAGGCCAGCTCATAACAGATCACGGTGCCGACCAACAGCCCAGGACGGCCGGGGACGGTGACCTCCAGCACGCCTGGCCCCTCACCGGGGATCGACTGGGCACCGACTCGCCCGACCTCGGGGAAGAGCGGTTCGATGAGTTCTCGGTGTGGCACCCACTCCCCGAAGGGGGCGAGGTTGCGTTTGGCGTAACGGTCGGTGATCCCCTCCTGCGGGGTCCACCACAGGCTCACGGTTTGGCGGGTCCTGGGCTCAGGGCCCGCCATGACCGCGCCGACGAGCACGGGAACCTCGGCCAGGCGGGCACTCCAGGTGACCTGCCGTTTCGTGGGCACGTGCAGCAGGGGGTCACGATCCGTGGAGTTCTCCGCCCACAGCACGAAGTCGAGCTCCACCCCCCGGCTCCTGGCCTCGGCCAGCAGGAAGACGGTCTCACTCAGATGATTGGGGGTGGCCCCGGTGGCCGCGATGTACCCGGTGTCCAGGTCGAGGGCGACATTGCCCTGGACCAGTCCCACCGTCACGTGTTCCTCGGGTGTGGTGACCGGACGCAGCATCATCAGCCCACCGACGCCGAAGACCGCGAGGATCGCCACCGCAGGGGCGATCCTGCGGTGGGTGCTGAGAAGATGCAGCAGCAGGCAGCCGACGAAGGCCACCAGCCAGGTCGCGCCCGGGGTGGCCACCAGGGGCAGCCACCCGGCCATCGGCTGATCGATGGCGGTGTGCCCCAACCTCAGCCAGGGAAAGCCCTTGAAGGGGAACACCCCGGCCCCGAACTCGATGAGTACCCAGGCGGTGGGCACCAGCAGCACCGCTGCCCGAAGCCGCAGCAGCAGCGTGGTGAGACAGCCGGCCAGGCCAACCCAACAGGCCATGAGGGCGACCAGGGCATGGACAGCCGCCCCGGCCTGAGCACTCACCCAGCCGATGCACAGCTGGTTGAGCACCAGCCCTGCCAAAAAGCCGTACCCGAACCCGGCCCGCACTGACCTTCCGGTCACCACCCAGGTCAGCAGGGCGATCCCGAGGATGGGCAGGGGCCACAGATTCCATGGCTGGAAGCCCAACGCCAGCAACGCGCCGGAAAACAGGGAGCACAGGATGCGGGGCATCAACGCCTCGCGTGGAGCAGGTAGATGGCGGAACTGGCCAGCCAGTTGGCCCCCAGCCGGCTGGAACGCAGCGGGCGTCCCTGCTCGTCGAGGGGAATCCACCGCGAGATGTCGAGCCCAAGGCCATCGAACAACGGGGCAAGATCCTTCAGCGAGGTGTAGTGCAGGTTCGGGGTGTCGTACCACTGGTATGGCAGGTTCCGGCTCACCGGCATCCGGCCACGCAGCAACCGCAGCCGGTTGCGCCAGTGGGCGAAGTTCGGCATCGAGACCACACAGGCCCTGGCGATGCGTGAAATCTCGCGCAGCACCTGCGCCGGGCGTTGCAGGTTCTGCAGCGTGCCCGAAAGCACCACCACGTCGTAGGAGTCACTGGCGAACTGATCGAGCTGGGTGTTGATGTCGAGATCGATCACGTCGACCCCTCGCCGCAGGGCTGCCAGGAAGTGCTCCAGTTCGATCTCGACCCCGGTACCGCCGCCGCCGCGCTCGGCCAGCAGACGCAACAGTTCACCGTCGCCGCAGCCGAGGTCAAGCACCCTGGAGCCTGCCGGGATCAGGTCTGCGATGAGCTGCAGATCGGTTCTCATTCAGCTGACCTCCTCGAGGGCACGCTCCAGGAAGGCGCGGACGGTGGCGTGATAGGCCGGGAGTTCCAGCAGAAAGGAGTCATGCCCCCACGGGGAGTGGATCTCCTTGAAGGAGGTGGGCAGCCCTGCTTGCTCCAGGTGAGCGACGATGCGCCGTGACTGCCGGGTGCTGTAGCGCCAGTCGCTGTCGAAACTCATCACGAGGAACTTCACCGGATCGGCCTGCAGCGCCGCCAGGGCATCCGGTGCCGCGAAGGGATCGAAGTAGTCCATCACCCGGGTCAGGTAGAGGTAGCTCAGGGCGTCGAACCGGGTGAGGAAGGCCTCCCCCTGATGCTCGAGGTAGCTCTCGACGGCGAAGTCGATACCGAAACCGGGCTCGAGTCGACCGGCCTGGGCGGCACGCCCGAACTTCTCACTGAAGGCCTCCTCCGAGAGGTAGGTGATGTGGGCCATCATCCGGGCCACTGACAACCCTCGGCTGGGTGAGGTGCCGTGTGCGGCGAAACGCCCCTCCTTGAACTCGGGGTCCCGCATGATTGCCTGTCTGCCGACGGCGGAGAAAGCGATGTTCTCAGCGGTCAACCGGGAGGAGGCCGCGATGATGATCGCGTTGTCCACCTCGTCAGGATGGGACAGCGCCCACTGCAGGACCTGCATCCCACCGAGTGAACCGCCGAGCAACACCGCCCACTTCTCGATGCCCAACCGAACTCCCAACGCCCGGTGGACCGCAACGAAGTCGGACATGGTCAGCAGTGGGAAATCCAGCCCGTACGGTTCCCCGGTGGCCGGGTTCACCGAGGACGGGCCCGTGGTGCCCCGGCAGCCGCCAAGGATGTTGGCGCACACCACGAACCAACGGTCGGTGTCCACAGGTTTCCCGGAGCCGATGAGGTTGTCCCACCAGCCGGGCCGACGGTCCCCGGCGCGCTGGCCTGCCGCGTGGGCGTCCCCCGTCAGGGCGTGACACACGAACAACGCATTGGAACGGGTCGCGTTCAAGGTGCCGTAGGTCTCGTAGGAGACGTCGACCACGGGGAGCTTGGCGCCGCTGTGCAGCACCAGCGGATCGTCGGGTGTGTGGAGTCGGAGGGTGCCAGCCACCGTGTTCAACGGATCGGACACGTCAGAGCTGATCCAGTGCCTGGTCGAGATCCGCGATGAGGTCGTCGACGTGCTCGATGCCCACGGACAGACGCACCATTTCGGCCGGGACCCCGGCTGCCTGCAACTCTTCCTCACTCAGCTGCGAGTGGGTGGTGGAGGCGCTGTGGATCACCAAGGACTTCGCATCCCCGATGTTCGCCAGATGGCTGAACAGGCCCAGGGATTCGACGAACGTGGCCCCGGCCTCACGTCCAGCGGTCAGTCCGAAGGACACCAGGCCGCCGAAACCACCGTTCAGCACCCGCTGGGCGATCCCGTGCGAAGGGCTGGAGCTGAGCCCCGGATAGTTGACCCAGGCCACCTCGGGGCGTGACTCCAGATGCCGGGCGATGGTCATGGCATTGGTGCAGTGTCGCTCCATCCGAAGATGCAGGGTCTCCAGGCCCTGGAGCATCAGCCAGGCATTGAACGGGGCGATGGCGGCACCGGTGTTGCGGAGCATGACGGTGCGGGCGCGGGTGATGAAGGCGGCTGCCCCGGCCATCTCGCGCCACACCACACCGTGGTAGGCCTCATCGGGGGTGGTGAGACCGGGGAACCGTTCCGCGTGGGCCGCCCAGTCGAAGGCCCCGGAGTCCACGATCACGCCACCGAGTGAGGTGCCATGACCCCCGATGTACTTGGTGGCGGAGTGCACCACGATGTCTGCGCCGAGCTGGAAAGCGCGAGTCAGCATCGGGGTGGCCACCGTGTTGTCGAGCACCAGCGGCAGACCGGCGGCGTGGGCGGCAGCGGCCCAGGCCTCGATGTCGATGACGTTGAGGGCCGGGTTGCCGATGGTCTCCCCGAAGACCAGCCGGGTGCGCTCATCCACCAGAGCTGCCAGGTCCTCAGGGCGGCACGGATCGACGAAGCGGGCCTCGATGTCGAACTGGGCCAGGGTGTGGGCAAACAGCGCGAAGGTGCCCCCATAGAGGGTGGACAGGGCCACGATGTTGTCCCCGGAACGGGCCAGAGTCAACACCGCGTAGGTGATGGCGGCGGCGCCGGAGGCGGTGGCGAGCGCCCCCACTCCCCCCTCCAGCGCGGTCATGCGTTCCTCGAACACGCTCTGCGTCGGATTCATGATCCGGGTGTAGATGTTGCCCGGGCGGCGCAGCGCGAACAGGTCGGCGGCGTGCTCTGCGTCGTCGAAGACATAGCTCGCGGTCTGGTGGATGGGGATCGCGCGGGCGTTGCTGCCGGGGTCCGCCGATTCCTGACCGGCGTGGACGGCGAGGGTCTCCAGGCGTGGCTTCATCAGGCATTCCTCAGGTCGTTGGGCTCGGTCTGTGGCTCCAGTGTGGCATCCGAGCGGCAGGTGGCACGTGCCAGGACGTTCGAGGCCACGGAGCTCACCATCACCAGTGCCACGACGGTGATGCCGGTTTTCAGCCACAGCATGGGGTCAAAACCGGTTTCGGTGGTCCAGCCCAGCGCGACCGCCACCACGATCATCGGCGCCCCCAGGGCTGTGGCGGGGCCCAGGACGTTGATCCGGGACAGGGCGTCCTTGGTGCGGAACAGGGCCACTGCGACGGCGAGGAAGAGCAGTGAGCCCGTGACGGCCAGCATCCCGGCCAGGACTTCAAGCACGATCATCGTTGCCCCCTCGTGATGATGCGGGCCAGGGCGATGGTGGCGAGGATGCCGAGTATGGCGGCCAGCAGCGCCAGATCGACGCTGACGCTCGAGGCGTGGATCACCCCGAGCAGAGCCAGCAGCCCCAGACAGCAGAAGAAGACCAGATCCCCCACCACCGCGCGGGTGGCGGAGTCCTGGGCGGTCATCAGCCGGATCATGCCGAGCAGGACGGTGACCGCCAGCACTCCCCCGGCGATCCAGAACGCGATGGTCATGTTTGCTCCTCCACGACTCCATCCAGGCGCACGGCACGCAGCAGACACCACTCCAGCTCCGCCAGCCCCGCCGTGACGGAGGAACGATCGTTGTCGAACAGGCTGTGGACGAAGATCGAGACCTCCTCCTCACCGGGATGGCCGCACACTCCCAGCACCAGGGTGCCGGGAGTGATGGTGATGGCCGAGGTGAACAGCGCCAGCTCCAGCTCGGTGACGGTGCGGGCCCGGTACTCCACGATGGCGGGGCTGCGGCGGCCGGTGAAGGCCAGGACGAGAACCCTGAGGGAGCCGAGCACGATCTGGGCGGTGAGGTACCACAGCCAACGCAGGAATCGAAACACGATCACGGTTCCATCACCGCCTGCACGTACGAGGCGGTGTCCACGAGGTTGGCGGCGGCGGTCTCGAAGATCGGCCACACCCAGCCGATCCCTGCGAACAGGCACATTGAAACCCCGACCAGCAGGGCCGAGGGCCACTGGAAACGCCACTCCACCCGGGCGTCGTCGGCGATGGGTGTGGGGGTGCCCCGGGACGTGGTGGGATCATCGGGCAGGTAGTCCTTCATCGGCGGCCCCCAGAATGCCTCACGCCACACCCGCTGCAGAGCCATCGCGGAGACCACGGAGGCCGTGACGATGGCTCCCAGCAGCCACCAGCTGGTCGGAGCAGATGCTGAGGCCGAGCTCAGCACGAGTCCGACCTTCCCCCACAACCCCGAGGTCGGGGGCAGACCGACCAGCGAGACAAAACCGAGGGCCACCGTCGCAGCCAGCCACGGGTCACGCCGCATCAGCCCGCTCAGCCGGTCGAAACGCCCTGACCCGTAGGTGTGCTCGATGGCCCCCGCGGCCAGGATGAGAGCCCCCATGGTGACCATGTGGTGAACCATGTAGAACAGCCCGGCGGCGATGGAGCCTTGCGTGAGCACGACCAAACCGATCAGGATCTGACCCACACCTGCGACCATCTGGAAGGCCAGCGCCCCCCGGATGCGTTTCTCGCCGAAGGTGGACAGCGCTCCCACCACGATGGTGGCGACGACCAGCACCGACAGGACGGGCAACCAGGGGGCAGGTCCGTCGAAGATGGTGAGGTGAATCCGGTGGACCGCGTACAGTGACACCTTCGTGTGGACCCCGGCGAACAGGGACATGATCCCGGCCGAGGTGGCCGGATAGGCGCGGGGCAGCCAGCCGTGGAGTGGTACCACAGCGGCCTTGACCAGCAGTGCGAAGACGATGACCGCCGTGGCCAGGGAGATCTGCGGGTCGGCGCCGGTGTTGGCCAGGGCCGCCAGGTTCACGGTGCCCGCTGCGCCGTAGAGCAGCCCGACCCCCAGCAACAGGATGGTCGAGGTGATGATGTTGACGATGACGAACATCCGCCCGATGCCGAGCCGTCGCCAGTAGCCGGTGACCGCGACCAGGGCGTAGGAGGGCAGCAGCATGACCTCCACCCACACGAACAGGTTGAACAGGTCACCGGTGAGGATGGCGCCGTTCACCCCGGCGCAGAGCATCAGGACGAGTGGGACCACGAAGCGGTAGCGGTCCTCCCCGGTGAGCATGAGGAAGATCGACGAGATGAGGCTGAGGAATGCCGTCGCCACGAGCATGACCGCGCTCAGCGTGTCGGAGACGAACACGATGCCGACCCCTGGCAGGTAGGACCCCACGGAATGGGAGACCACCGGGGTGCCCTGGTGGAACATCAGCAGCGTGAGGCCACCGCCCACGATCCCAAGCGAGCAGGCCAACAGCAGCAGCCGTTGCACCAGGGCGTGCCTGAGCAGGACGGTTGCCCCTGCCAGGAACAGGGGGACGGCAACGAAGAGGGGAAGGACTGCGCTCATGCCTGTTTGCTCTCCCCCGTCTCCGGGTGTCTGGTCAAGGTGTCGTCACGTCCGATGACCGCCATCGCGAGCATCAGGATCGTCACGGCCAAGGTGATGACGATGGCCGTGAGGACGAAGGCCTGCGGCAGTGGGTCAGCGAACGAGGTGATGTCGCTGCCGTCGGTGATGGGCTCGGCCCGCCAGCCGGGTACGCCGGTGCTGAGCAGGATGAAGTTCGCGGCGTGGCTGAGCAGGCTGAGGCCGAACACAGCTCGCACCATGGAGCGCTGCAGCAGCAGGTACACCCCACCGGTGACCAGGACGAAGATGGTGGCGATCAGGATCACGGGTGGGCCTCCTCCCCGCGCACGGTCTCCAGTGGTCCCGGCAGCTCTCCCTCGAGGGATTCATCCACCCGTTCCCGGGTGCCCTCGCCCCCGGCGCTGCTGCCCCGGGTGGTTCCCAACAGGTTGATCGAGATCATGATGAGCCCCACGACGGCGAGGTAGACCCCGGCGTCGAAGATCATCGAGGTGGTCAGGTGAACTCCCAGCACGGTGCCATGGATGGGTTCCAGGAAGGAGCCGGCGATGCCCAGCCCGAGCAGGCCGGTGCTGACGGCGACGAGGATGCCGCCGCCGATGAGCACCAGCGGCAACCGGGGTGGTCCGATCTGGCGGTCCGTGGTGGTGGACAGGTAGAGCAGGCCGAGCACCGAGGAGGCCACCAACGCTGCGTTGAATCCGCCGCCGGGGCCGTTGTGTCCGCGCCAGAACAGGGCCAGCGAGATGAGGATCAGCATGGGCACGATCACCTTGAGCATCACCTTCAGGGCGATGGCGTTGGGGCGGGGATCGAGGATGGCACGGTTGGCCCGGGAGGTCGGGTCCTGATTGATCCACAGTCGGGAGACCGGTAGCGCGTCGCGGTCGTCGATGGGCGGGTCCAGGTAGCGGTCCCGTACCGTCGAGAGGATGGCGAGCATGGCAACCCCGGCCATGCCGAGCACGCTCAGCTCCCCCAGGGTGTCGAAACCCCGGAACTCCACGAGGATCACGTTGACGACGTTCTGCCCGGCGGAGAGGGCCTCGGTGTTGCCCAGGAAGTAGTCGGCCAGGTCGGACCTCTCGCGGCGCGCCACCAGGGCCCAGACCAGGGCGGCGACCCCGGCACCGACGAGCACAGCAGCCCCCAGGGCCACCAGATCGCGGTTGACCTTGCGGGGTGGGAAACGTGCGGGCAGCTTCTGCAGCACCAGCATGATGACGATGATGGTGAGGCTTTCCACCAGCAGCTGGGTCATCGCGACATCCGGGGCGCCCAGGGCCAGGATCTGGACGGTGGCGAGGATGCCGACCGCTGAGAGGGAGACCACGGCCCCCACCCTGACCCGGGAGATGCACACCCCCAGGGTGGCGACGGTGATGAGCACGAAGACCACCACGTCGACGGGGCTGGTGAGATCGTCCAGGTGCGGGGGCAGGCCCTGCCGGTGTGCGACCCAGCTGCCCACCAACCCGAGTACACCGAGACCACCGAGGATGGGGATGACGTGGCGGGTGACGGTGTCGGTGGCGACCATGCGATCCACCGCGGTGCCGAGCCGGTGCACCGCGGTCTCCAGGTGACGGATCACCGTCGGGCCGTCTGGGAGGCGACGCTGCGCGGTGATCCAGGCGGCGATGGGTTGCCGCTGCCAGGCGGCGAGGAGCCCGAGGGCGATCACCACGACGGTGGCGATGAACTCCGCGCTGATGCCGTGCCAGGTCAGCACCTTGGGCCAGAACACGGCGACCACGGAGACGGCGATGGGGGCGGCGGCGGAGGCCACCAGGACGGGGTCGTGGCTGTCGGCCGCGCGGTCCGGGTCCGGGCCGTCGACGAAGATGCCGAGCAGGGTCCGGGCGCAGTAGAGGAAGGTGAGCACCGAACCCAGGGTGGCGACGACGAGCAGCACCAGCCCGGAGGAGAACCGGGCCTCGTACAGGGCGGCCAGCACGGCCTCTTTCGAGGCGAAACCGAGCATGGGGGGCAGGCCTGCCATCGAGGCGGTGCCGAGCAGCATGAAGGTGAAGGTGACGGGCATCCGGCGGTACAGCTTCGGCGGGAAGCGTCGCAGATCCCGGGTGCCGGTGGCGTGATCGACCACACCGACCAGCATGAACAGCCCGGACTTGAACAGCGCGTGGGCGATGGTGTGGAAGAGGGCGGCAGCCAAGGCCTTCTCGGTGCCCACCCCGATGACTGCGGTGATGAGGCCGAGCTGGGAGACCGTCGAGCAGGCCATCAGTTTCTTCACATCGTTCTGCTGCAGTGCGCACCAGCCGCCGATCAGCATCGTGAGCAGCCCCACCGGGGTGAGGAACCAGTTCCAGGCCGCGACGTCGTGAAAGGCGGGGCTGAACCGGATCATGAGGAAGATGCCGGCCTTGACCACCGCGGCGGCGTGGAGGTAGGCGCTGACCGGGGTGACGGCCGCCATCGCGTCGGGCAGCCACACGTGGAAGGGGAACTGCGCGGCCTTGGTGCAGGCTGCGATGGCGACCAGCAGGGCGACCAGTGCGGCGAAGCCGGGCTCCTCGGCCCACACCGGGGAGGTGAGGACGGCGCTCAGCCGGGTGGTGCCGAGCCGCGCCCAGATCAGGCAGAGGGCGACCAGCAGCACCACTCCCCCGGTGAAGGTGATGAGCAAGGTGCGCATGGCGGAGCCCTCGGCCCCGTGGCCGGAGCGGGCGATGAGCAGGAAGGAGGCCAGCGAGGTGATCTCCCAGCAGATGAACAGCACCACCAGGTCGTCGGCGGCCACGAGCCCCACCATCGCGATGGTGAACGCCACCATCACCAGGTAGAAGCTCCGGTGTCTTCCCCGGGGCAGGTAGCGGGTGGCGAAGATCAACACGACGGCGCCGATGAGCAGCGCCAACATGCTGAAGATCGCAGCCGTGGCGTCGTAGGTGAAGGCCAGCCGGATGCCGAGCTGGGGCACCCAGTCATGGCTCCAGCTGGTGGGCTCCCCGGTCAGGGCGCGGACGGCGTCGGGGGCCAGCACGGTGGCGCAGGCGATGTAGACGGCCGCCAGGAACCAGCCTGTGTGGCGGTTCATCACCCTGGTCAGACTCGGGGTCACGAGCAGGGCCGCTCCAAGCAGGCACAGGGAGATCAGAACAGTCATTTGGGCACTGATCCTACCGTGATCGGCCCGAGTGACTCATCCCTGTTGTGCGGAGCGGGCCTGCCACTGCTCCCAGGTGTAGAGCCAGACCCCGATGCCCTCGCTCGGGTCCATCATGCGATCCGATCCGGTGAACTCGACGACGTCGCCGACGTTGCTGCGCCCGTACAGCCACCCGGCGTTGTCGGTGCTGAGCCCCACGCAGCCGTGGCTGACGTTCTCCTTGCCCTGACTGCCCACCGACCAGGGGGCGGCGTGGATGAACTCGCCGGTCCAGGTGACACGCATCGCGTACTTGACGTTGAGGTTGTAGGCCTCGCGGCTACCAGCGGGAATGTTGATGGTCTCCGAGTTCATCTGCCTCGCATCGTTCTTCTCCAGGATGATCTTGGTGCCGGAGCGGGTGGTGAATCCTTCCTTGCCGGTGGTCGAGGGCAGGGTGTTCACCACTTCCCCGTTCTCGACGACGGTGGTGGTGTGGTTCGCGATGTCCACCTTGATGACGCGGGCCACGTCGGAGACGGAGAAGTCAGCGTCCAAGGTCTTGCGCAGCCAGGTGGAATCGGTGGCCTGCACGCCGTCCCACGAGAAGTGGAGCTTCACCGTCGTGCCGGGCTGCCAGTACTCCTTGGGTCGCCACAGCAGTTCGGTGTCGCTCAGCCAGCCCCAGGAGCCCTCCTGGGCGGGTTCGGTGGTGACGAAGGCGTGGGCTTCGATGGCGGCCCGGTACTGCTCTCCCACCGGCTTGGAGAACTTCACGTAGGCAGGCATCCCCACGCCCACGCCGTCGAAGAGGTAGAGCACCTGGAAGCTGGCTTCGGCTCCCGGGTTGACGGTACGGATGGTGGCTTGGCGGACCTCGCCGCCGTTCAGCGTCACGTCCAGGGTGTACTCGGTGTTGAAGGCGAGCGGCTGCTCGGGGGTCCAGCGGTTGTCGGCGTAGCTCCCGGCGACCTTCCCACCGGGGCCGGTCAGCGTGGCGTCGGTGACGGTGGCGTTCTCGACCGTGAAGGTCACCGGGTCGGCGGGGATCGCCGCGTCGACCGATGAGGTGACCTCCAGCGGCCCTGCGGTCGGGGCCGGGCTCGGTTCCGGGGTGATTGAAGCCGCCTCGGTGGCGGATTCGGTGGCCGTGGGGCTGGCAGAGGCCGAGGGCGCCGAGTCCGGCGGGGTCGAGGCGCAGGAGGAGCAGGCCAGCGCGAACAGGACAACCACCGCCGCCAGGCGGGAACGCAGACTCATGGGAGCAAGCCTACGGCCCCGACGGCGCTGCTGGGAACTCCGATTGGCGCGAGACGGCCAAGTGACGCTAAGCTGAAGCGGTTGCCAGCGGAAGTTGGCATCGGGCTGTAGCGCAGCTTGGTAGCGCACTTGACTGGGGGTCAAGGGGTCGCAGGTTCAAATCCTGTCAGCCCGACCGAGAAGGTCCCGGGAACTGAAGGTTTCCGGGACCGCTTCAGTTTGCGGCCTGCGTTCTGACTCTCGCAAATCCCCTCACGGACCACGTTCACACAGATGAATCGCCATCATGACGGATTGTCGAGTACGGGTGTTGGATGGTGAGCTCACCCACCGGGTGGTGGTGCTGCTGGAGCTGTTGCAGCTCTTCGAGGAAGGGCGCCACTACTCGGAGAAGGAGGTGGGCGAGTTGCTGCGCACCGCCCACGAGGACGTGGCCTGGCTGCGTCCTGAGCTGGTGAACTACCGCTACCTCCAGCGCGAGGCCGGTGTCTACTGGGTCAACCCCGAACCGCTGATCCGGGACGCCACCGAGCGCCAGGAGGTGCCACTCGAGGAGGCCATGCGACGGCGCCCGTCATGAGGCGACCGTGGCGCGGAGATAGGCCTGCCACCCCTCCCGCTCCCCCAGCGGCTGGGTGATGCCCTGCGAGCGCTGGACCGCCCGCAGGGCATCCTGGGTCTGCTGATCCCACTCCCCCGTCATCGCCACGGACTGCCCGTGGACGTGTTGCAGCGAGGCCTGCACGAACTGCACCTGCACCCTCGAGCGCGGGCTGAAGCTCGTCGCCTCGTTGCCGTTGACCGAATTGTCGATGTGGATGTGGTTGAGGTGGGCGTCGTCGTACAGATGGGTGAGGGTGTAGGCGAACCGGGAGTGCAGGGACGCGGCCAGCCGCCAGTAGGCCCTGAGCTGATCCGGCGAGCCGGGGGCCCAGAGGTCGAGTCGACACGAGACCTCGCCGCCCTCCTGCACGATTCGCCCGATGTCGAAGGCCCGCCCCAACTGGTGGTAGGAGTGGCACTTGTCCGTGAAGGCCCCGTAGCTCCACATCTCCTTGATCGGGCCGAGTCCACTGACCTTCGCCCACTCCCGGGCCCAGTCGTCGAGCTGCCGGAGAAAGGAGGGCTCGGCCTGCATCGAGGTCATCACGGCATCGCTCTCATAGCCGAGCGCGCCCCCGCCCACCTCGTCGAAACGGGTCAGCTCACCCGGAACGCGGCACCCGTCCCCGTCAGGCTCCTGGTGCTCGGAGGTGTCGATGTCCTCGCCCGCCGAATGGTCGCTCATGCAACCACGGCCCACCACCGCGAACACCGCCACCCCGGCCAGCGCGCCAGCTCCGACGAGCAGCCGACGACGAGTGCGAACGGCATCCCTGCCCTTCTGCTTCTTCACGAAATTCGATGTTATGGGTCGGCCAAAGGTGTGACAAGGTTGACACATGACATCTCCCCTCATCAGCGCCGCCGAGACCCACGACCTGCTCGAAGCCGGGAGGGCAGTCGTCCTGGACATCCGCTACGCAGGCCCCGGTTCCACCGGTGGCCGCGAGCAGTACCTGGCCGGACACATCCCCTCGGCCGTCTTCGTGGACATGGACTCCGCCCTGGCAGCCCCCGCCACCGGCCCCGGTGGGCGTCATCCCCTACCGGAACCCGCGATCTTCGAGGCCGCCATGCGCGCAGCCGGGGTCAGTGGTGGGCACACCGTGGTGCTCTACGACGACTGGAAGTCCATCGCCGCGGCCCGGGCCTGGTGGCTGCTCCGCTTCCACGGCCACCGGGACGTTCGCGTGCTCGACGGTGGCTGGCAGGCCTGGCGGGAAGCCGGACTGCCCACGGAGCAGGGCGAAGTCACAGCTGTTCCGGGGGATTTCAGCTGCAGCGCTGGCGATCTCCGGGCCGTGACAGCCGACGGTGCCGCGCAGATCGCCGCTGAAGGGGTCCTGCTCGATGCCCGCCCCGCGAACCGGTTCCGGGGCGAGGACGAGACCGTCGATCCGGTGGCCGGACACATCCCTGGCGCTCGCTCCCTGCCCGCCGTTGATCTGGTGGATGCGCAGGGCCGGTTCCTGCCTGCCGGGGATCTGCTGCAGCGGTTCCAGCAGGTCGAGGCGACGGAAGGAACCGTCGGGGTCTACTGCGGCTCCGGCATCCAGGCGGCCCATGCAGCCCTGGCCGCCACCGTCGCAGGGCTGCCCACCCCGGTGCTGTACCCGGGCTCCTGGAGCGACTGGATCACCGACCCCAGCCGAGCGGTCGAGCTGGGGGAATGAACCTCAGCTGCGGTTCTTGTGCTTCTCCCGGGCGCGAACCTCGATGTGGATCGGGGAGCCGACGAAACCGAACTCCTCGCGCAGTCGTCGTTCGATGAAGCGCACATAGGTGGGGTCCAGCTGGCCGCTGGTGAACAGGGCGAAGGTGGGCGGGCAGCTGTGGGCCTGGGTGCCGAACAGGATGCGCGGCTGCTTGCCGCCTCGCACCGGGTGCGGGTGGGCGGCGGCCAGGCGGCCGAGGAAGGCGTTCAGCTTGCCCGTCGAGATGCGGGTCTCCCAGCCAGCGGCAGCTGCCTCGATGGCCCGGCTGAGCTTGTCCACGTTGCGCCCCGTCAGCGCCGAGATGTTGACGCTCGGCGCCCAGGTGAAGGCCACGAGGTCCCGTTCGATCTCGCGGTCCAGGTAGCGGCGTCGTTCCTCATCGGTCAGATCCCACTTGTTGAAGGCGATCACCAGGGCGCGACCGGTGTCCTCGACATTGCTCAAGATCCTGAGATCCTGATCCGTCACCGGCTGGGAGGCGTCGATCACCACGACGCAGACCTCGGCTCGTTCGATGGCGGTCTGGGTGCGCAAGCTGGCGTAGAACTCGTGCCCTGAGGCCTCCTTGACCCGCTTGCGGATGCCTGCGGTGTCGATGAGCCGGTACACCTGCCCGCCGACCTCCACGATCTCGTCCACCGGATCGACGGTGGTGCCGGAGATGTCGGAGACCACCACGCGCTGCTGGTTGGCAAGTTTGTTGAGCAGGGAGGACTTGCCCACGTTCGGTTTGCCGACGATGGCGACCCGGCGTGGTCCACCGATCTCCTCGAAGCGTTCCTCAGGTGCCTCGGGCAGCACCTCGAGGATGGCGTCCAGCAGGTCGCCCGAGCCGCGACCGTGCATGGCCGAGACCGGATGGGGCTCCCCCAGCCCGAGGTTCCACATCGTCGCCGCCATCGCCTCGTGACGCTGGTCGTCAACCTTGTTCGCAGCCAGGATCACCGGCTTCCTCGAGCGACGCAGCACCTTCACCACGGCCTCGTCCTCATCGAGGGTGCCGACGGTGGCATCGACGACGAACAACACCGCATCGGCCATCGTGATGGCCAGCTCCGCCTGCTCGGCGATCTGCTGGGCCATGCCCTTGGCGTCGGAGACCCAGCCGCCGGTGTCCACCAGGACGAACTCCCGGCCGTTCCAGTTGGCGTCGTAGGAGACGCGGTCCCGGGTGACGCCGGGCACGTCCTGCACCACGGCCTCGCGCCGTCCCAGGATGCGGTTGACCAGCGTGGACTTGCCGACGTTCGGCCGCCCCACCACCGCCACCACCGGCTTGATCGTGGTCTCCTCGCTCATCACGCCCTCCTAGCAATCAGCGCGCCATCCTACCGGAGTGTGGCGGACAAAAGAGAGAACCTATTGACAAACGATAGGAAAGTATCGATACTCGATACATGAATCGCGCTGTCATCATCGCCCTACGGGTCTTCCTGGTGCTGGCCGTGCTGGTGGTCATCGCCTGTCAGGGCTTTGTCGTCCCCATCGTCGCCGCCGAGGTGGTGACCCAGTTCCCCGAGGTCGCCCACCTGCAGTGGCCCTACATCCTGCTCGCCGATCTGGTCCTGGTCTGTTTCCTGCCCGCGGTGCTGGCGGTCTGGAAGCTGCTCAACCTGGTCGCCCGGCAGGAGACGTTCACTCCCACATCCCTCGGCTGGGTGGACCTCATCATCGGATGTGCTGCCACGGCGACGGTGCTGGCCCTTTCCGGCGCTGCCCATCTGAGCTGGCTCAGCATCGGCGGGCCGCCCGTTGCCCTGGTACTGCTGGGAGCGCTGCTGCTCGGCCCGGGATTCATGCTGCTCATGCTGGTGCTGCGCCACCTGCTGGTGGCCGCGACCCGGCTGCGCACCGAGCTGTCGGAGGTGATCTGATGGGGATCGTCGTCGATCTCGATCTGCTGTTGGCCAAACGCAAACTCAGTGTCCAGGAGTTCGCCGAGGCCATCGGAATCACCCCGGCCAACGTGGCGGTGCTGAAGAACGGGCGGGCCAAGGCCATCCGGTTCTCCACCCTGGAGGCCATCTGTCGGGTGCTCGACTGCCAGCCCGGGGACCTGCTGCGCTACGAATCGCCGGAGACCTGATAGCCTGATCGAGCACGAATCCCCGCATGGAAGGCTGGCCGTTGAAGCTCTTGGTGCTGCGTTGACCCCGCGCCACCTCGTCGAGTCAAGGACTCCGGATGGCGCATCCACCACCCCGCCCCAGGAGTCCCCGTGCTTTCATCCTTCGTGCTTTCCCAGGTCACCTTTGCATTTGACGCCAAGCCGCTGCTTGACGATGTCACCATCACCATTCCCGCCACCCGGGTCGGTGTCGTGGGACGCAACGGGGCAGGAAAATCCACCCTGTTGCGCCTGCTGGCCGCCGACCTCAGTCCCACAACGGGCAGCATCAAGGCCCCGGACAGCCTTGCCCGCCTGCCCCAGGACCTGGTGCAACGCTGTGACCTCACCGTCGCCGCGCTGCTCGGTATCGAGGAGGTCCTGGCCGCGCTGGAACGGATCGAGGCCGGAAGCATCAACCCAGCCGACTACGAGACCGTCGGTGAGAGATGGGATGTCGCCTCCCGCGCCATCAGCCTGCTGTCCGCCCGAGTTCCCAGCCTGAGCAGTGAGGACACACTGAACCGGCCACTCGGCACGCTCTCCGGCGGGGAGATCATGCTGACAGCGCTTGCCGGGCTGGAGTTCTCCAATGCACGTACCCTGCTGCTCGATGAGCCGACCAACAATCTCGACCGGGCAACCCGGACCGCACTGTACTCGTGGGTCGAGCAGTGGACGGGCGGACTGGTGGTGGTCAGTCACGACATCGCACTGCTGCGTCGCATGGACCACATCCTGGAGGTCAACGAAGGTGCGTTGACCCTGTGGGGTGGCAACTACGACCACTGGCAGGAACAGTCCCAGGTGTTGGAGGCAGCTACTGAGCAGCGACTCCGTGACGCCGAGCGCAGGCTCCGCGCCGAGCAGCGGGAACGGAAGCACGTCCAGACCGCCACTGCCCGACAGGCCCGACGCGATGGGCAACGATTCGCGACAGTGAAGCAGGGGCCACGACTGTCCGATCCCGAATGGAAATCCAGAGCTGAAGGACGTCGCGCCCAGGCCAATCGCCTCGCCACCCAGAAGGTTCAGGCCGCTCGGGAAGAGGTGTCACGAGCAGCGGAGGCCGTCACAACCCGCGACTCCATCAAGGTGGACCTTCCCGAGCTCCGCCGTGCCAGAGGAAGGCAACTCGCCGAGCTGGGAACACCACCTCGAGCCTTCACGGTGCGAGGCGGGGACCGCATCGCCCTGATCGGGGACAACGGGGTCGGCAAGACCACGTTGCTGCGACAGGCCCGGCTGTTCACGACACGGGTCGGGTGGATCGATCAGCACGTGGAGCTTCCCACAGGCTGTTCGGTCCTCGAATGCCTGCGCCGGAGCAACCCTGAGGCGACCAGGCGCGAGATGCGCGCGTTGCTGGCCCGGTTCCTGCTCCGCGGTGAGATCGTGGAGCGGCCGGTGGAGACCCTGTCAGGCGGAGAGCGTTTCCGGGCGGCCCTGGCGAGAGTGCTGCTCGCCACTCCCCCGCCTGAGCTCCTGCTGCTGGATGAGCCCACCAACAATCTCGATCTGGAGACGGTGGCAGCCTTCGTCGAAGCCTTGGCCCAGTACCGCGGAGCGCTGGTGCTGATCACCCACGATGACGCAGTTCTGGAGCGCCTCGAGCTGGACGCCGTCCTCACCGTCACCGGGCCAGGCGAGCTGACCCTTCTCAGATCTGATTGGCCAGGACGTGGAAGGCCGGTTCCTCGTACGGGTGTGACTTCCGCAGCGCCTCGACCACCGGTTCACGCAGGCTCCGGGGAAAGGTGACCTCCACCCGGTTCTCCGCCACCTTCTCCAGGTCGCCGACCTCCCCGATGGTCGGGTTCGCCCCGGCGAGAGGGCGGAACTGGCCCATCCCGGAGGTCACGAAGGCGCACGAGTCGTAGTTGCCGATGGCCCCGGCACCTGCAGCGAACAGGGCCGCCAGCACGGTGTCGGTCTCCGCGATGGGTATGTAGCACACCAGGACGTCGAGCGGTTCACCCATGCTGGGCCGCCAGTCGCAGCACGGCCTCGACCACCTCGCCCAGGTCCATGTGGGTGGAGTCGATGGTGACCACCCCGTCGGTTGCGACGGTGAAATTCGACACCTGGGAGTCCTCCCGGTCCCGGCCCACCACCGAGTCCGCGACCGCCTGCCGGTCCACCCCGGCCAGCTCGGCCGAGCGCCGCCTGATCCGGGCCTCGGGGTCAGCGGTGAGCAGCAGCCGCACCTCGGCATCCGGGGCAACGACGGTGGTGATGTCGCGCCCCTCCACCACGATGCGCCGGTTGTGGGCCGCGATGATCTCACGCATCCTGGCGATGAGGTGGCGACGGACCTCAGGGATGCGGGCCACTGCCGAGACCACGGCTGAGGTCTGGGGCTCGCGAATCTCCCCCGTCACATCCCGACCCGCCACCGTGACCCGTGGGTGATCGGGGTCGGTGGCGATCCTGAGGTCCGCCCCCAGAGCCACCTTCGTGATGGCCTCGGGATCATCAGTGGGCACCTCGAGCCGACGCACCTCACAGGCGATGGCCCGATACATGGCCCCGGTGTCGAGGTGAGCCAGGTTCAGCCGCCTGGCCACCTGCTTCGCCGTCGAGGACTTGCCGACCCCACTGGGGCCGTCCATCGCGATGACGAGATCACCCATCAGATTCCCTCCCGATCCAGCCAGGCCCGCCAGCCCCGCTCCTCCAGATCCGCCCGGAATTGTTGGGCCCGGGGGCGTTCCACCGAGATCGACAGATAACCGACCTCCCGCACTGCGTCATGGGTCAACTCGAAGTCCTCGACGTTGAAGCCGAAGTCGCCGACGTCGTTGAACAGCCGGGTCAGGGCACCGGGCTCGTCCGGAATCTCGACGGTGACCACACTCAGGTCCAGCGGCTCCTGGCCGTGCTTGCCGCGCAGGGCCTGTGCCCCGTGCTGCCCGAGCCGGAGGAAGGCCTCCAGGGGCTCCGCCTCGTCCAGCACCCCGATCAGGTACTGCAGATCGGCAGCCACCTCCAGCAGCTCCTTGCGGATGGCTGCGGAGTTCGTGGTGATGATCTGCCGCCACAGGTCAGGGTCGGAGCCTGCGATCCGGGTCACGTCACGGATGCCCTGCCCGGCCAGCAGCAGATTCTCCCCCGGCACCCCCCTGAGGTGGGAGGCGGTGAGGATGCTCATCAGATGGGGTACGTGGCTCACCTGGGCCACCGCCTCGTCGTGCAGCCCGGGCTCCAGTTCCACCACTCGCGCCCCGATGCAACCGGCCAGGTCGCGGATCATCGCCAGGTGCTCCGGGGAGTTCCCGGCCTGGGCGGTGATGACCCAGGTGCGGTCCTCGAACAGCCGGGCCGTCGCGGTGAGCGGTCCGGTGAACTGGGACCCGGCCATCGGGTGGCTCGGCACGTACCGGTCGGCGTGGGGGGAGCCCTCGGCCACGGCGTCGATGATGGAGGCCTTCACCGAGCCGACATCGGTGACCACGGCCTCCGGGAACCGGGCCAGGCTGTGGACCACGACCTCGGCGATGCTCGCGGGCGGGGTGGCCACCACCACCACGTCGATCCGGTCCTGACCGGCGTAGACCTCACCTCCTCCCAGCCCTGCAGCCACTCGGGCGTGGGAGGGGTTGAGGTCCTCCAGGAAGACCTCGTGACCGGCCCCCCGCAGGGCCAGGCCGAGGGAGGAGCCGACGAGCCCGGCCCCGATCACCAGGATGCGCATCAGGTGGGCTCCGGAATGTTGAGTGGACGAGGCCCCTGGTAGTCCGGCCCGTAGGCCCCCGGAGCGGGACGACGTTTGCGCATCGGGGCGGTGACACCCGGCGCGAGACGCCTGGAGAACACCAGGAAACCGGTGTGCCCGGAGGTCCCATGCCCGGGCCGGATCGCCAACCCCTCCGCGTGCCAGTCACGCACCATCGTCTCGCTGGCCGTGGGTTCGGTGAACCCGCCGTGGGCGCGGAAGGTGTCCATCACCCGCCCCAGCTGCGTGGAGGTCGCGACGTAGCAGCAGATCACCCCGCCCGGGATGAGGCGCTGCCCCACCGCGTCGATGCACTCCCACGGAGCCAACATGTCGAGGATCGCGCGATCGATGGGCTCATCGCTGATCGCCTCGACGAGATCACCGACGGTGAGCTCCCAGGCAGGATGAGGACCGCCGATGAAGTTCTCGACGTTGCGGCGGGCCACATCGGCGAACTGTTGCCGTCTCTCGTAGCTGTGCAGCCTCCCCTCGGGACCGATGGCCCGCAGCAGGGCCAAGGACAGCGCCCCCGAGCCGACCCCGGCCTCCAGCACCCGGGCTCCGGGGAAGATGTCGGCCCACATCAGAATCTGGGCTGCGTCCTTGGGGTAGATCACGGCGGCGTCCCGGGGCATCGAGACCATGTACTCGTTCAGGATCGGACGCAGCACCAGGTACTCCACCCCACCGGCGGAACGCACGGTGACCCCCTCGGGGCCCCCGATCAGGTCGTCATGGCTGACGGCCCCCTTGGTGGTGTGCCACACCGCCCCCGGGGCCAGCACGATGGACTTGCGACGCCCCTTCGGGTCGGTGAGGGTGACCCTCTCCCCCGCCGCCAGGTTGCCGTGCCTGACTCCTGACAGATTCACCATTGGCTCCTCCAGATCGCACTGAGCTCATCCCACCCCAGACCGACCAGACCCTCCGGTCGGATGACCCGACGCGGCGCCGCAGCCACCGGGACCAACCCCGGCACGGCCAACACCGCAGCCCCCGCGGCCAGACCCGCTTCAGTGCCCGGCACCGAGTCCTCCAGGATCAGCACCTCATTCGGTTCCACTCCGAGGCGCCGCATCGCCAGCAGATAGCCTTCCGGATCCGGTTTGGTGCGGCTGACGTCGTCGCCATCGATGATGAACTCGAACTCGGGCAGCACATCGGCCACCACCGTCATGATCCGTTTCACACTGGCGGTGACCATGGCGCATCGCACCCGGTGCGCCACCAGGTCGGCCAGCAGCTCACGAGCGCCCGGCAACCACGGGATCTCCCCGGCAGCGAAACGGTCGCAGATGCGCTGATGCAGTTCCTCGTAGATCTCCGCCGTGCTCATCGCACCGCCGAGCGCCTCCGACATCAGACGTGAGGTGCGGGTTGCCGGCTGACCACAGTGGTCGAGATACCACTGCTCCGGCATGGTCACGCCGTGCCGCGCCATGATGTCCTGCTCGTGCTCGGTCCACATGGGTTCGGAGTCCACGAGGGTGCCGTCGAAATCCCACAGCACCGCCTTGGGTCGGGCCAGCTCGGTCATCGCTCCTCAGTTCGCATTGAAGTACTTGGCCTGGGGGTGGTGCACCACCAGGGCGTCGGTGGACTGCTCCGGATGGAGCTGCAGTTCCTCGGACAGCTCGACCCCGATGCGGGAGGGCTCCAGCAGTCGAACCAGTTCGATGCGGTCCTCCATGTCCGGGCACGCCGGGTAGCCGAACGAGTAGCGCGATCCTCGATAGGCCTGGTCACGGATCGCCTCGTCGATGCTTGCATCCGCCCCGGCCAGGCCGAGCTCGGTACGAATCCGGTGGTGCCAGTGCTCCGCCAGGGCCTCGGTCAGCTGCACCGACAGGCCATGCAGCTCCAGGTACTCCCGGTAGTGGTTGCCCTCGAACAGCTGCTGGGTTCCCCTGGCCACCTCGGAGCCCATCGTCACCAGTTGCATCGCGAAGGTGTCAGGGCCGAGCGCCGCGGCCTCCTCGGTGTTGCGGAAGAAATCGGCCAGGCACAGCCGCTTGTCCCGCCGCTGCCGGGGAAGGACGAAACGGGTGAGCTCTCGCCCCGGGTCGTCGGGGTGCCCGAGAACCAGGGTGTTGCCCTCGGAGTGGGCCGGGAAGTAGCCGTAGACGACGGAGAAGTTCGCCAGCTGCTGCGTGGCGATCCGGTCCAGCCACATCCGAAGGCGAGGCTTGCCCTCGGTCTCCACCAGCTCCTCGTAGCTGGCACCGTCGCGGGAGGGTTTGAGGCCCCACTGTCCCATGAAGGTGGCCCGGTGATCCAGCCACTGTGCCACCTCAGCGATGGGAATCCCCCTCACCACCCGGGTACCCCAGAACGGCGGGGTCGGGACGTCCACACCCCGCTCCACCGCCTCGGAGGGGCGGGTGTCGATCTGCTCTGGTTCAGCGAGCTCCACCTTCGCGAAACGGCGCCTCCTCGGCGAGGGCAGCTCCGCTCCGGGCAGGCCCTGCTTGACGGCCATGACGGCATCCATCAGGGCCAACCCCTCGAAGGCATCCTTCGCGTAGCGCACCTCACCGTCGAACATGTCATTGAGATCGTGCTCGACGAAGGTGCGGGTCAGGGCCGCGCCACCCAGCAGCACCGGGTACTTCTCGGCCAGGCCGAGCCGGTTCAGCTCCGCCAGGTTGTCCTTCATCACGAGGGTGGACTTCACCAGCAGCCCCGACATGCCGATGGCATCCGCGCCGTGCTCCTCCGCAGCGTCGATGATGGCCTGGATCGGTTGTTTGATGCCGATGTTGACGACGGTGTAGCCGTTGTTCGACACGATGATGTCCACGAGATTCTTGCCGATGTCATGGACATCGCCGCGCACCGTCGCGAGCACCAGGGTGCCCTTGCCCACGGCCCCTTCCACCTTCTCCATGTGGGGTTCCAGGTGGGAGACCGCCGCCTTCATCACCTCGGCGGACTGGAGCACGAAGGGCAACTGCATGGCACCTGAGCCGAAGAGCTCCCCCACCACCTTCATGCCACCGAGCAGATCCTCGTTGATGATCTTCAGGGCCGATTTCTGCTGCAGGGCCTCGTCCAAGTCGGCCTCGAGACCCTTGGCCTCGCCGTCGATGATCCGCCGTTTCAGCCGCTCCGCCAGGGGAAGCGCCGCCAGTTCCGCCGCCCGGGAGGCCCTGACCGAGGAGGCCGTGACTCCCTCGAAGAGCTCCAGGAAACGGGTGAGCGGGTCGTAGCCCTCCCGGCGACGATCCCACACCAGGTCCAGGGCCACCTCCCGCTGCTCGGCCGGGATGCGCTCCATCGGCAGAATCTTCGCCGAGTGGACGATGGCGGAGTCCAGCCCGGCTGCCACGCACTCGTGGAGGAACACCGAGTTCAACACCATCCGGGCCGCCGGATTGAGCCCGAAGGAGACGTTGGAGACTCCCAGCGTGGTACGAACCCCCGGATGGCGACGCTTCAGCTCCCGGATCGCCTCGATGGTCTCGACGGCGTCACGCCGGGTCTCCTCCTGACCGGTCGCGATGGGAAAGGTCAGGCAGTCCACCAGGATGTCCCCGACATCCATCCCCCAGGAACCGGTCAGCTCCTCGATGAGCCGGGTGGCCACGCGCACCTTCCACTCGGCGGTGCGGGCCTGGCCCTCCTCGTCGATGGTCAGGGCCACCACGGCCGTCCCGTGCTCGGCCACCAGCGGCATGATCCTGGCGAACCGGGAGTCCGGGCCGTCACCGTCCTCGTAGTTGACCGAGTTGATGATGCACCGTCCGGGTAGCTTCTCCAGCCCCGCCTGGAGCACCTGGGGCTCGGTGGAGTCGATCACCACGGGCAGGGTCACGGCGGTGGCGAGTCGCCCGGCGATCTCGTGCATGTCCGCGACGCCGTCGCGCCCGACGTAATCCACGCACAGGTCGAGCACATGGGCACCGTCGCGGGCCTGGGCCTTCGCGATCTCCACGCACTCATCCCAGCGGGCTGCCAGCATCGCCTCCCGGAACGCCTTGGAGCCGTTGGCATTGGTGCGTTCCCCGATGTTGAGGAAGGCCAGATCCTGATGGAAGGGAACCTCCACGTACAGTGACGAACAGGTGCGCTCCGGGGCCACCTCACGAGGAGGTACCGCTCGACCGCTGAAACGCTCGGCCAACAGCCGAATGTGCTCCGGGGTGGTGCCGCAGCAGCCACCGATGACGCTGAGCCCGTACTCGTCGAGGAAGACCCCGATGGCCTCGGCCATCGGCTCAGGTCCCAGCGGGTAGACCGCTCCCGAGGGGGTCAATTCGGGCAGACCCGCGTTGGGCATGGCCCCCACCCCGCAGGCAGCGTTGCGGGACAGCTGCCGTAGGTGCTCACTCATCTCCGTCGGTCCGGTGGCACAGTTCAGACCGATGACATCCACGCCGAGCGCTTCTAGGGCGGAACGGGCGGCTCCGATCTCGGAGCCGAGCAGCATCGATCCGGTGGTCTCCACCGTCACGTTGACCAGGATCGGCAGGTCCACCGAGGCAGCGGCACGGGCACGCTTCGCCGCGATGACGGCGGCCTTGGCCTGGAGCAGGTCCTGGCAGGTCTCGATCTGCACCGCGTCGATCCCGCCACGGATCATGGCGGCCACCTGGGCCTCGTAGCAGTCCCGCAGCTCGGCGAAGGTGATGTGCCCGAGACTCGGCAGCTTCGTCCCCGGCCCCATCGATCCGAGCACGAACCGAGGCTTGTCGGTGAACTCATCGGCCACCGCGCGGGCGATCCTGGCCCCGGCCTCCGCCAGCTCCTCCAGCCGATCCACGATGTCGTACTCGGCCAACGCGGCCAGGTTGGTGCCGAAGGTGTTGGTCTCCACGCAGTCCGAGCCCGCCTCGAAGTAGGCACGGTGAACGGCAGCGACGACATCAGGGCGGGTCACGTTCAGCACCTCGTTGCAGCCCTCCAGGCCCTGGAAGTCCCGTTCGAGGTCGAGCTCGCCCTGGGCCTGCAGCATCGTGCCCATGGCACCATCGGCCACGAGGACACGGGAGTTCAGCAGTTCACGCAGAGTCGTCACGGCGGGTCATCCTACCCTTCCGCATCCAGCCAGTCCCGGATCAGCCGGATCGCCAGGGACAGCGGACCCGGCAGGGTCAGCCTGCCCGCGGCGACATCCGCGCGGAGGCCGTCACGGGTGTGGAACTGGCCCCAGGCCAACTCACGGGCATCGAGCCGCAGCTGCACCGCATCGGCGCGGGCGGTGAAACCGAGCATCAAGGAGCGGGGAAAGGGCCAGGGCTGGGTGCTGACGAAGGCCATCTCCTCCACCTCGAGACCGGTCTCCTCCCGGATCTCGCGGTGCACGGCCTGCTCCGCGGACTCCCCCGCCTCGATGAAACCGGCCTGTACGGAGACCCGGTTGCCCACCCAGCCCCGGGCATGGGTGAGCAGCAACCGGTCATCGTGATCGGTGACGGCGACGATGACGGCCGGGTCAGTGCGTGGGAAAACCTGGCTTCCACAGGCCAGACACCGGCGACTCGCCCCACCGCGTTCGGGGCGGGTGGCGTCGCCGCAGCGCAGACAGGTGGGACAGCTGTCGTGCCACTGCGACAGCGCCAGGGCGGCGAAGGCGAGTTCGGTCTGGGCAGGGGACAAGGAGAGCTCCCGGACATCTGCTCCGGCGACGGCGTCACGGCGCGCCCACCAGCACTCCTCGCCGACCTGTCCGAGGAACAGGTCATCGCGTTGTCTGCCACCGGTGGGGACGGAGCTGTGCAACCCAGTGGTCGTGGCCTGGAGCCGGCCATCGGGGTCCAGGTGGAGGACCCGGCTCTGCGGGGAGTGGGCGATCTCGTCGAGAAGGTTCTCGTCATCTCGCCACTCCTCGCGTCGATCGAGCCGGGCTGCCTGCTGCCAGTGGGTCACCGTGCAGAGTCTACGTCTCGTCCGGCGTCACGGTACCCGGCCCGCCACACGAAACCGACGGTGCCGAGCAACGCAGCTGTGGACAGCACCGCCCACCACGGGAATCGGGGCAGCTCGGACTTCTTGAGTGCGGCCGCCACATCCTCCTCGGGAGTGGGCAGCACGCGCTCCCCGGTGACCAGGATGCGGTGCGAGTTGATGCCCAGCGGGGTGCAGGTGACCAGGGTGACCAGGTCACGCCCCTCCTGGGCCCTGAGGGCCTGGGAGTTCTCCGGCGCCACCACCTGGGTCTCGCGCACCTCGTAGACCAGCACCTGGCCGAAGGTCTCCAGGGTGAACCGGTCCCCCACCTCGAGACGGTCCAGGTGGGTGAACATCGTCGCCTCCGCCAGCCCCCGGTGCGCGGTGAGGACGGCGTGGCTGGAGGCCCCACCCACCGGCAGGGAGGTTCCCCTCAGGTGCCCGGCCCCGCGCAGCAGCGCGACATCCGAGGTGCCGTGGTAGACGGGCAGATCCACATCGATCTCGGGGATGCGGATGCGGGACATGATCTCGGCCGGTCCGTTGAGCAGGTTCCAGTACTCACTGCCGAGGTCATCCCCGGCGCCTGTGGGAACGTGGGTGTTGGCCTCGACCAGGGCCCCGAAGCTCAGCTTCTGGTTGTACTCGGCCGCCTCCGTCAGGGCCTCAGCCGGGGTTTCGACATACCTGGCCGAGGCTTCGCTCTCGGCCAGGGCCTGCTGGTTGTAGACATCGATCAGCCGCGACTGCTCGTACTGGTGCAGCCACGAGGCAGCTGGGGTGTAGGTGAGCAGCACGATCCCGACCAGCGCGCACCCGGCGGCGACCCAGGTGATGAGACTGGGTCGCCACGAGGTGGTGCGGTGGTCGGGTCGAGCGGGCATCGGATCAGCGCTTGCGGCGCGCAGCCATGCGGCCGAGAACCACGATGCCGAGAGCCAGGACGAACATCCCGATGCCACCGGCGATCAGGGCGACCTGACCGATGCCACCGGTCATCGGCAGCGCCGGCAGGTTCTGCTTGGTGTTCGGGACCGGCTTGTAGTTCTTGGCCCCGGCCTCGTTGGTGACATCCCCGCCGACGGTGAGGGTGCCACCGGTGACGGTGATCTCCTTCGGCGCGGCATCCAGCACGTAGCCGTTGGGGGCGGTGGTCTCCACGAGGTGGTACTGGCCGGGACGCAGCACCGGCAGGGTGACCGAACCGTCCTGACCGGTGGTGATGTCATTCTGGACGACCTGGTTGCACTGGGCATCCAGGCAGAGCTGGAAGACCGCGTTGCTGAGCGCCTTGTTGTTCGACTGATCGAACTTGTAGATCTTCAGTTGGCCCCAGGTGGTCTGGGCCGTCACCTCGGCGGATTCGTTGTTGTTGATGGTGACCTTGGCGGTGTTGGTGAACACACCGTCCTGGGGCACCTGGCCGACGTCGGTGACATCGGTGACGATGCGGGTGCGCACCTTTTGGCCGGGGTTGGCGTTCAGCTTGTTCAGGCCACTGCCGGTGAAGGTGCAGACCACCGCCTGGGTGCAGTTGACATCCACGCCCTCCTCGATCTGGATGCCGTTGTCCAGCTGGATCGTGGTGGAACGGTGGGTCAGCCCAGCGGGCAGGGTGTCAGTGATGACATAGCTGTCCACCTGGGTGTCCTGCCCTCCGAGCGGGGCGTCGGTGGTGATGGTCCAGGTGACGTTCTTGCCGAAGTATCCGGCGGTGGCCACGTCGTCGGTGACCTCCTTCTGGATGTTCGCCACGGAGTTCTTCGGGTAGACGTGGACGGTGTAGTTCCACTCGTTACCGGTGTTGTAGGGCAGGGTGACCAGGAAGGGACGGCTGCCCAGCACGACCCCGGTGTTCGGGGCTCCGGTGTCGGACTCCACCACCAGGTACAGGCCGATCTCGAGACCCTCGAACCGAGCCAGGCCCGCTCCAGCGGTGGTCTCGGTCTGCTTCAGCTCAGCGGTGTGGCCGACGATGCTGTTACCGGCTTCGGGGGCCTGGACATTGGGCACCTGGGCCCAACCGGTGGCCTTGGTCAGGTCCACGCTGCTGACCTTGTAGAGCTCGAAGGTGACCCCGTTGATGGGGGTACAGCCGGGCTGCTGCTCGGCACCGGTGGCTGCAGGCCCTGCCTGCGGCGGCTGAACACACTTGTGGATGTTCAGGCTCATGCCCTGCGGTGGCACCTGGATATTGCCGGGGGCCGGTGGTTCATCGGCCCGGGCCGACGCTGCTCCCCCGATCAGCGCCAGCGCGAATGCCGCCGAGAGCGCGAGCAGACGCGCCCCCGGGATCCTTCGCTGTGTCATTGTGTTCCCTCCATTGTGTGTGAGACCTGACGGTTCGCCCTGAACCGTCGGAATGTGATGAGCCCGACTGCGAGCGCGATGAAGGCACCGCCGCCGAGAAGATAGAGATCGGCCGCCGTCCCCCCGGTCAGCGGCAGCACCGGCAGCACCGTCCGGGTGTTCTGGAACGGGGTTGCGACCTGGTGGGTCAGGGCCGAGGCCTCGATGCTGAAAACCTCCTGCCGGGTCCCAAGCACATAGCCCAGCGGAGCCTGGGACTCGACCAGTTGCCACTGCCCCCAGGCCAGACCGGTGACGGTGAACCGTCCGCCCTGCGGGTCGTGATCCAGGCCCGTGCAGCTCGTGGCATCGGCGGCCACGCAGTCGGCCACATCCAGCACCGCGCCACCCGGGCCGGTGAGCCGGAATTCAGCCCTGCCAAGATCGAGGCCAGTGGTGGCGTCGGTCTTTCGCCACTGCACCGTGCCCAGAAGCCGTTCGTTTGGGATGGCTCCCAGGCTGGCAGGCTGGGCCACGGCGGTGGCCGTGACCGCGATCTGGCGTGGGGCATCATCCAGCTGGTGACCGGCAGGGGCAGTGCGTTCCACCAGGGTGTAGTTCCCCCAGAGCAGACCCTCCACCCGGAACGATCCGGCGGCCGGGTCGCGGTCGCGTCCGGTGCATGCCGCGGCATCGGCGGCCACGCAGTCGCTCACCTCGAGATTGTTGAGATTCCGCCCGGTGAGGGACCACACCGACCCGGCAAGCAGCTCCCCGCTCCCAGCTGAGGTCTTGGTCCAGGTCAGCGAGGCCGGCTGATCCTCGTTGATGAAGGTGGCCAGTCCCGCGGCCTCATCCCAGGTCATGCTCTGGAGCGTGTAGCCGATGCCTCGACCGGGTCGGTTGGCCTCGGTGAAGGTGAACTCCCCCGTCGCGGGGGCGACGAAGCTGTTGCGGTGGTTCGACAGCGTGCCACCGGGAACCGTGCGCGTGGTGTCATCGGCTTCACCGCCGAAATCCCCGGTGGCGGTGAGATTCCAGGAACCGGAGGTGTCGGCGTGGTCGTCGTAGCGGCTTTGCACGAGCTTGATGAGGCTGATGATCCGGTAGTCCTCCCTGGCACACGGCACGGCGGGTGAGGAGTTCCAGCCGGAGGCGCTGCGTGGATTGCACTGCACTCCGGTCACCGGGACATCCGGGCCGCCGTGCTGCCCCCAGGCGACGTTGCCGACCCTGCGGTCCCCTCCCACCTTCAACCGGACCTGATAGGTGATTCGAACGGTGCCACCGATGGGCAGAGGACCGTGCCAGGAGATCTGTTTGGTCTGCTGGTCGAACACCGCTTGGTTGGGGGCCGAGGCCCCGTTGATGGTGGTGTTGAGGGATGTGGCCACGAAGGTGGCGTCATCGAGGACGCCTGTGAGGTCGTCGAAGACGTGGGCCCTGTAGTCATTCGCGAACGCATCAGGGCCCTTGTTGGTGGCCTCGACGGTGTAGGTGACGAGATCGTTCACGAATTTGCGGCCCACGAGTGCATCAGAGCTCTTCTCCACCCTCAGCTCGGCCAACCGGATGACGTACGGATGGTCCTCGACCTCGCCGGTTGCGGTGAACCCGGTCGGGGAGGTCAGCTCGGCTGCGCTCTGGGCGGCACGCAACCGGAGATAGGTGCCGTTGGGGTTCGTCGAGGAACTGACCGCATCGGTTGGGACGCTCCAGCTGAGCGTTGCCGTGCCACCGCGACAGGCCACGGTGTTGGAGCCTTCCTGGGGGTCGAAGGTGCCGTTGGCGTTCCAGTCGACCCAGCCACGCACCTGGCCGCTCCCGGAGCACGTGATCGTCTCGGTTGCGGTTCCTCCAGGCGTGGCGATCCGTGCTGTGGCCTGGGAAAAGCCATCGTCCCCATCGTCGGGGGCGGTGTTTCCGCGTGGATCCGGGGTGATTCGTCTTCCCAGCACGATCGGTGGGTTCCCGAGATCGGTGAGGGTCGTGGTGAAGGCGTTCGTGGTGCCGTTCTGCAGGGGCTGCCCCGTCCAGGCGGGCTGGTACAGGGCAAGGGCCTCACCGTAACTGGCAGGAGCATCCCCGAAGTCGATGTGTTGGACCACCCCGACCGCTGCTGCGCTGGTGCCGTCTCCTTGGAAGCCGAAGATGCCCGAGGTGAGGCCGTTGACCGGAGCGACCTTCATGAAGCCCACGGCGGTGGGGCCCGATGGGCAGGCCAGACCGCTGGGCTCCAGCCGGACCCGCTCCTTTCCGTCATGAGGCTCCAGGATTGCCATCGTGTGCTGGGTGCAGCCGGAGTTGCGGTGGCGGTCGAGGAGATACCAGTCGGTTGCCGGGTCGGCCTCGGCGTGCACGGCGCCGATCCTGGCGAGCCTGTTGCTGGATTCAGCATCGGCGAAGGCCAAGCCGTCCAGAGGAACAGCTCTCCCGCCTGCTGGAAGTCCCGGGCCGAAGACGCGGGAGGAGCAGTCCACCTTGAAACGCACAAAGGCTCCCGAGGTGACGTTGGACAAAGCAGCGGTCATGGTGTTGGCTCTGCCTGTCCCGCCGATGTTGTAGAGGTCGTCGAAAGCATCCTTGGAGTAGCCGCCGGGAATGTAGACGCTGATCCCGGTGCGGGAATCCCCGAATCCAGTTCCGGTTGGTGGCTGAGAGATCGTACAGGTGTTGGTGATGGTGTAGGCCCCGACCTGGCGGCTGTCCTTCACGGTTTTCCCTGAAGCCGGAATGAGCTCTTGCGAGTTTCCCCACTCGATCCAATTGATGGAATTCAGGAAACGGCCACTTCCTCCTGCGGCAAAACGCGCCTGCGAGCTGGGAGATGGGGTCAGCATCATCATCAGAAGGGTCGCGAGCAACAGCAGCCACACGCGACGAGTCCGGCTCACTTCTCCCCCTTCTCCCCAAGGTCCAGCTGATGACGATAAGGCTTTCCCGGAAGCTCCGCAACGTGCCAAAAGTTAACAGTTGGTCGCCATTGGTGAATGTCTCTAGAATGGGGGAATGCAACAGCACTCGACCGACCAGCTGAGGGATCCCGCCGTCATCGTGGCGTTCAGTGGCTGGAACGATGCCGGAAGCGCAGCCAGTGACGCCCTCATGCATCTCATGGGGCAGCATCAGAGCTCGGAGATAGGCAGTATCGACGACGAGAGGTACTTCGACTTCCAGGTGACTCGGCCCCTGCTGCGTCGTTCAGCGGACGGTCCATGGATTCAGTGGCCACACATCTCGCTGCAGCTGATCCGACTGGCCGAACGTGATCTGATCCTCGCCGTGGGGCCGGAACCCAACCAGCTGTGGCGCTCCTTCGCCCGCGATCTGGTCACCTGTGTTGCACGTTATGAGCCGACGGTGGTCCTGCTGCTCGGTGCGATGCTGAGTGACAGCCCTCACTCCCGCCCCTTCCCCGTTGCCATGTACACCTGGGACGAGAACCTCAAGGGCACCATGAACATCGAGGAGCTGACCTACGAGGGGCCGACCGGCATCACGGGAGTGGTTCACCAGATGTTCATCGCAGAAGGCATCCCCTGCGCCTCGATGTGGGTCTCGATACCCCACTACGTGGCCTCCCCGCCGAACCCGAAGGGGCAGGCTGCCCTGCTGGAACGCATCGAGGACGTGCTCGGGGTGGGCCTCGGCAGTCGTGCTCTGGTCGCTGCGGCCGAGGACTGGGTCCAGGCCGTCGATGAACTGCGCTCGGAGGATCCGGAGGTGGCCGAGTACATCGAGCAGTTGGAGGAGGCTCGGGACGCCACGGATGCTGAAGGAGCCACCGGGGAGTCCATCGCGGCCGAGTTCGAGAAATACCTCAGGGACCAGGGTGGAGGGTGAGAGACACCCGAGACGCTCAGTGCCGACAGGCGGTGACAGCCGCCTCGCGGAGCCGACGGACCATCTCATCGGGGTCTGCGGCACGGTAGACCGCGGAACCGGCGACGAAGGTGTCGGCACCTGCCTCGGCGCACCGTCCAATGGTCTCCAGCGACACCCCACCGTCCACCTGGAGCCAGATCGGACGCTCCCCCAGCAGCTGGCGGGTGCGGCGAATCTTCGGCAGCACCAGGTCCAGGAACTTCTGGCCCCCGAACCCCGGCTCCACCGTCATCAACAGCACCATGTCCACCTCATCCAGCATGTCGGCGTAGCCGTCGATGGCGGTGGCGGGTTTCAGGGCCATCGACGCCCTCGCCCCACAGGACCGCAGTTCCCGGGCCAGACGGATCGGGGCATGGGCCGCCTCCACGTGGAAGGTGACCGACTCCGCCCCGGCCTCGGCGTAGGCCGGAGCCCAGCGGTCCGGGTCCTCGATCATGAGGTGGACATCCAGCATCTGGGAGGTGGCCTGACGGATTGCCTCCACCACCGGCAACCCCAACGACAGGTTCGGCACGAAATGGTTGTCCATCACGTCCACATGGACCGCATCCGCACTCGGGATGCGCTCGATCTCACGACCCAGCTGGGCGAAGTCGGCGTTGAGGATGCTCGGGGTGATGCGCATGGCACCACCCTACTGGCCTGCCCGGGGAACGCGCAGCAGGGCCAGGAACATGGCATCGGTGGTGTGGCGGTGCGGCCAGAACTGCACGAAGGAGCCACAGCTGATGTCCGGCACCTCCGGCAGCAGGGCCGAGGCCTCGAGTGGCTGCAGGCCGTGCTCCACGACGGCGGCCTCCACCACCTGGGTGGTCTCGGCTCGATGCGGGGAGCAGGTCACGTAGGCGATCACTCCGCCCGGGGCACACAGTGCGACGGCGGAGCTCAGCAGGGCACGCTGCAGCGGGATGAGCTCCCCCAGATCCGAGGGCTGGCGTCGCCACCTCGACTCGGGGCGACGGCGCAGGGCCCCCAATCCGCTGCACGGGGCGTCCACCATGACCTTGGCGAATGGACCGTGCTGCTCCAGCAGACCGGTCTTCCGGCCGTCACTGCAGAGCACCGTCGCCGTGCCCTCGGGGTAGCACTGGAGGGCCTGCTCGACGAGACGGGCACGATGCGGGGCCACCTCGTTCGCCACCAGCCTCGTACCCTGGCTGGCGGCGAGCCCTGCGAGCAGAGCGGCCTTGCCGCCGGGACCCGCGCACAGGTCGAGCCACGGTCCGGGTGGGGCATCGGCCCCGGCCAGGGCGAGGGCCACCAGCTGCGAGGCCTCGTCCTGCACCCCTGCCCGGCCCTCCCGCACCGCTGGCAGAGCCGCGGGGTTCCCATCGAGGACAGCACCGTGGGGCGACCAGCGGGTCGGCACCGCAGGGCTGAGTTCTGTGCGCTCCGCCAGCCCGGGACGCACCACCAGTGTGGGCCGGGGCGCATCGTTGTTGGCGTCGAGGGCCGCTTCCAGCTCACCCTCAGGAAGCAGTTCGGCGTAGGCCTCGACGATCCAGCTCGGGTGGTGGTACCGGATGGCCAGACCCTGGATGGGCTCCCTGCCCTCGGCGAGCCGGGCAGTCCACTCCCCCAGATCATGTTCGGTGATGCGTCGTCCCACGGCATTGACCAGTCCCGTCACCCGATTCCCGACGGTGCTCCGGGCCAGCTCCACCGTGCTCGCCACCGCGGCTCGACCGGGAACCGACATCGACAGGGCCTGGTGGCACAGCAACCGGAGCAGATCCACCACGGCGGGTTGCATGGTGTTCAGTCTGCGCCCCGAAGCCGCCTCGATGATGAGGTCGTAGGTGCCGATCAGCCGTGAGGTGCCCGCCACCAGTTCAGTCACGAAGGCGGCGTCCCGGGCATCGAGCCCAGCCATGGCCAGCCGCTTGGCCAGGGCCAGGTTGGCGTAGGCCCCCTCCCCCGTCACGTCACGCAGCACGTCGAAGGCGATCCGACGGGGGTTCACGTGAGGCTCCCGGAGACACCCTGCCGGGCCCAGTCGATGGCGGCCATCCGGCGTTTTCCGGGGGCCTGCACCTCGAGCAGCTCGACGGCTTCACCCCCACCACAGCCCAGGAACACCTGCTTCTTCGTCACGTGCAGCTCCCCCGGGCCCAGGGGAACGGGAGAACTGGCCCCGGTCACCCGGAAGAGCTTCAGCCGCTGTCCCCGGTACTCGCACCAGGCACCGGGTTCCGGGGAGCATCCCAGGACATGGTTGCGCACCTGATCGGCAGGAAGGCAGAAGTCCACCCTGGCCAGCTCCGGGGTGATCTTCGGGGCCAGCGTGATCCCGTCTGCGGCCTGCGGGCTGGGCTCAGCCCCGGCCTCGACGGCATCCAGGGTGCGCACCAGCTGTTCTGCCCCGGATGTGGCCAGCTCGGCCAGCAGCTCCCCAGCGGTCAGTTCAGGCATGGGACGCGACTCCACGTCGAAGACCGGTCCGGCGTCGAGCTCAGCGACGATGCGGAAACAGCTGGTCCCGATCCGCTGGTCCCCCGCCATCACCGCACGCTGCACCGGGGCGGCCCCGCGCCACCTGGGCAGCACCGAGAAATGGAGGTTGATCCAGCCGAGCGGCGGGATCTCCAACGCCTCTCGGGGCAGCAGCGCCCCGTAGGCCACGACCGGACAGGCGTCCGGGCCGAGCTCACGCAGCCGTGCCAGGAAATCCTCGTCACGCGGGTGATGGGGTTTCAGGACCTCGATCCCCAGCTCCATCGCCCGCTGGGCCACCGGGGAAGGTTGCAGCCTACGTCCCCGACCGGAGGGAGCATCGGGGCGGGTGAGCACCGCCAGCAGCTCGTGGCGTGATTCGGCGATGGCCTCCAGTGCGGGCACGGCCACCTCAGGGGTTCCGGCGAAGACGAGTCTCATCAGTGTCCTACTCCAGATTCATCGGGTCCACGTGGATGCTGAGTCTGCCACCCTCCTTGCGAGCGGAACGGATGGCTGCGGCGGCCTTGAGCCCTCGGACGAAGGCACGCCCCTGCTCCAAGGGGGACCGTAGCAGCGCCCGGGCGCTGAGTGTGGGTTCCTCGCCGATCACGGTGGGGCCGAGGACCTCCACTCCCTCGAAGGGGTCGTTGTCCAGGAAAGCCGTCACCGCGTCGGGATCACCGACGAGCTGGGCGGCCTTCACCGCAGGGGGCAGTCCGACGGCGCGCCGCTCGGCCAGTTCCCGCTCGGCGAATCCGCCGGGGTCGCAGCGGATCAGGGCCTGCACCGCAGCATCCGTGGGGTCCCCGACGAGCAGGACCGTTCCGCCCTGTTCCCCCGGCACCACCAGCGAGGAGATGGTGAGCCACCGACGCAGCGCCTCCTCGCCGGCCCGAAGATCGCTGCGGGCCAGGGTGAGATCAGCATCCAGGATCAGGGCTGCGGCGTATCCGTGCGGCGCCCTGGGCTCTCCCCCAGGAGTGGCCACCACGATCGCCGAGCCCTCGGGGACGTGGTTGCGAATCCGTTCGGCCGAGGAGTTCATCACCGACACCCCGGGGAAGGCGCGTCCCAGCTCCTCCGCGGTGCGCTCCGACCCAGCCCCCGGCGCACTCAGCCTGGTGCCGTGGCAGTGTTCGCACTCCCACCTGACCGGGGTGGCCCCACACAGCACGCACTCGAGCCGGTCCCGGGTGGGCCGCACCAGCGGGCCGTGACAGCGGGTGCAGCGAGCAGGGCGACGGCACCGGGTGCACCGCAGCCCAGTGGAATGCCCGGCTCTGGCGACCCCGACCAGCACCGGACCGGAGGCGAGCCCCGCCCGCAGCACGGCGAAGGCCTCGGGCGGCAGTCGGTGCCCGGGAGCCACGGCCCGAACCGCCGGGCTGAGGCTGCGGGTCTCACGCGGCGACAGCTCGACTGCGTGCAGCCAGCCGAGCTCCAGCAGACCCTGCACCTCGGTGGAGCGGGCATGGGAGGCCAACAGCAGGGCGCAGCCGTCGCGGACCGTGCGCAACATCGCGACGGTACGGGCGTGGTGGCGAGGGCTGCGTTCCTCGACGTGACCGTCGTGCCCGTCGTCGACCACCACGATGAGCCCGGGATCGGCCACGGGAGCAAAGGCTGCCGAGCGGGTCCCGATGACCAAGCGGGCCTGGCCACGGTGGATCGCGAGGTAGTTGCGGTAGCGCTCGGCCCGCCCCAGCTCAGCGGCCAGCTCCGCGACGCACCCAGCCCCGAACGCGGCGCGCATCCGCTCGGCCCCCACCAGCAGCTGGCGATGGGTGGGAACCAGTACGATCACCGAGCGACCACCGGCCAGGGTCGCGGCACTCGCCTCGATCACACCGGCCCACAGGTCACCCGCTGGGGCTGAGACCGGCGGCACCTGCCAGAACCCGCGAGGGCTTCCCCCGGACCGCAGTGTCGCCAACAGCTCAGCCCCGCCTGGGAAGCCGGGCAGCACCGTCGGCTCGGGTGGGGTGTCGGGTTCAGGCCAGGGTCCGGGAAGTTCCTGCTCCACCGTCGCGTGCCGGGCAGGGATGGCCAACCGGGCCACATCCCACCAGGTACCGGCGTAGTGGTCGGCCACGGCCCGGATCAGCCCCTCCAACTCAGGGGTGAGGATCTGCTCGTCGGAGACCACGGCCCGCAGGGAGGAGAGTTGGCTCGTGGTCTCCCGTGGACCCAGTGCGCTCACCCAGCCGTCCACGTCCTGACCGGCGAACCGCACCTTGACCCGCACCCCCGGGCGCACCCGGGAGGCCAGACGTTCCGGGATCGCGTAGTCGAAGGGACGGTCCAGATGGGCCAACGGCACATCCACGGCAACCTTGGCCACCACCTCGGCGGCCGGGTCGTCGAAGAGAGCGGCCGTCGTCATCTCAGCCCTTGACGGCCCTCGCAAGGGCCTCGGCCCGGTCGGTGCGCTCCCACGTGGCATCGGCCTCTTCACGTCCGAAATGGCCGAGGGTGGCGAACTGCGAGTAGATCGGACGCAGCAGATCGAGATCGGCGATGATGCTGGCCGGGCGCAGATCGAAGGTGGTGTTCACCGCGTCGATGATCTGCTGCCTCGGGACCTTTCCGGTGCCGAAGGTGTCGAGGTAGAAGCCCACGGGACGAGCCTTGCCGATGGCATAGGCCACCTGAACCTCACAACGCTCCGCGAGCCCTGAGGCGACAACATTCTTCGCGACCCAGCGGGTGGCGTACGCGGCGGAGCGGTCCACCTTGGAGGGGTCCTTGCCGGAGAACGCTCCCCCGCCGTGTCGCGCCATACCGCCGTAGGTGTCGACGATGATCTTGCGTCCCGTCACCCCGGCATCCCCCATCGGACCACCGATGACGAACTTCCCACTGGGGTTGACGAAGATCTTCGGGTGGTCGGGGTCGAAGCCGTGCTCTGAGAGCACCGGGGCGATGACCTGGGCGGTGATCTCAGGGGCCATCACCTCGGCCAGGCTGATGCCCTCATCGTGCTGGGAGGAGACCACCACGGTCTCGATCCCCGCGGGCCGACCGTCCTCGTAGCGCACGGTGACCTGCGTCTTCCCGTCGGGTCGTAGGTAGTCCAGCACCCCGTCCTTGCGCACCCGGGTCAGCCGTGCCGCCAAGCGGTGCGCCAGATGGATGGGCAGCGGCATCAACTCGGGGGTCTCGTTGCAGGCGTAGCCGAACATCAGTCCCTGATCCCCGGCACCCTGTTTGCTGGCTGCGTCACCGGCCTCGTGTGAGCGCACCTCCAGCGAATCATTGACCCCGCCGGCGATGTCCGGGGACTGGGCTCCGATGGCGACGGTGACCCCGCAGGATGCGCCGTCGAAACCGACCCGGGAGCTGGTGTAGCCGATCTCGAGGATGCGGTTGCGCACCAGCGTGGCGACATCGGCATACGCAGTGGTCGAGACCTCCCCGGCCACGACCACAAGCCCCGTGGTGATGAGTGTCTCCACCGCCACCCGCGCAGCAGGGTCCTCCGCGAGCAGGGCATCCAGCACCGCGTCGGAGATGGAGTCGGCAATCTTGTCTGGATGTCCCTCGGTGACCGACTCCGAGGTGAACAGGCGGCTCATCAGGACGCCGGGTCGATGTCCAGGTCGGCGAACGGATCGACGAAGGCGAAGGCCGGGTCGGCCTCTGCCGCGGCACGCTCGGCAGCCTCGGCCTCGGGATCGATCTCGGTGTACTCCAACATGCCGTCACGCATCTCACGCAGGGCGACGGACAGCGGCTTCTCCTGGGGAGCTGCGCTGACCAGGGGGCCGATGTTCTCCAGCAGCCCCTCACCGAGCTGCGAGTAGTAGGCGTTGATCTGGCGGGCGCGCTTGGCGGCGAAGATCACCAACCGGTACTTGGAGTCCACCTTCTCGAGGAGGTCGTCGATCGGCGGGTTGGTGATGCCCTCAGGATTCGTGCTCAAGATGTACCTCGTGAGTCGAGAGAAGAATGACTTGCGGTCACAAGCCCATCAAGCTTACCAAAGCTCGTACGGTTTCCTCGATGTCCTCGTTGACCACGACGAAGTCCGCCTCGTCCCGGGCGGCGAGTTCCAGCCGTGCGGTCTCGAGGCGACTGGCCACCGCGGCCTCATCCTCGGTACCCCGACCCTCCAGACGTCGAACCAGCTCATCCCAGCTCGGCGGCTCCAGGAAGACCAGCCGGGCCTCAGGCATGTTGCGCTTGACCTGCCTGGCCCCCTGAAGGTCGATCTCCAACACCACGGTGCGTCCCTTGGCCAGTGGTTGCTCGACCTCGCTGCGCAGGGTGCCGTAGGAGTTCGCCCCGAACATCACGACGTGTTCGAGCAACTCGTCCGAGGCGATGAGACGCTCGAACTCCATGGCGGAGACGAAGTGGTAGCTGACCCCGTCCACCTCACCGGGACGAGGCCGCCTCGTGGTTGCGGAGACGGGGATGTGAATCTCCGGGTGGAGTTCGGTCAAGCGGGCACACACCGTACCCTTGCCGACCCCACTGGGGCCGGAGATGATCCACGGATGTCGTTGAGGATGAGCCACCTGAGGGATACTACGAGAAAAGCTCCTTCAAGCGCTCGATCTGGTGGCGGCCGAGTCCCCGGATGCGACGGTTCGGGGCGATGTCGAGGTTCTCCATGATCTCCTGGGAGCGGGTGACCCCGACGCGGGGTAGGGCCCGGAGCAGATCAACGACCTTCACACGGGAAAGCGTCTCATCCCCCATCGCCTTGTCGAGCGCCTGGGGCAGCGTCAAGGAGCCATCCTTGACCTGATCCTTGAGTCGCGCCCGAGCCCGCCGGGCCTCGGTGGCGGCGTTGCGTGCCGACCGGAGCTGTTCTTCGCTGAGCTGCGGAATGGCCATCGGTTCTCCTTCGTGAGTCTTCGATCGACCTGGACCTGTCCCCAACTTACAAGGACAGCGTGTCACGCGCAGCGAAATTGACGTGCCTGTCGTGTCAGCTTTTCAGGCCCCGGACCTGACTCAGCAGCCGTTCGGCACGGTGGCTGAGCTCAGCCCTGCCACCGCCGATGACCTCGCGGCTCGCCGTGGGCAGGAGCAACCGGGTGGCGGCACCGAAGCGGACGGACAGGCCCCCGACGGTGCCCCCCTGGGCACCGATCCCGGGAGCCAGGATCGAACCGTTGAACCGGGTGAGGTCACAGCCGAGGTCGGCATGGGTCGCCCCGACGACCACCCCGACGGCATTCTCCCAGTCGGGATTGCCCGAGGTGATCTCGTCGATGACCAGCTGGGCGGTTCCGGCCTGCAGGCTCTGTCCCTCGGGGTTGGAGGTCCGGGCCAGCACGTAGAGGCCCCGACCCGTCGCGACCGCCGCGTCGATGGCCGGTGCCAGGGCGCCGACCCCGAGGTAGGGGTTGACGGTGAGGGCATCAGCGGCCAGCGGGGCGTCATCATCCAGGTAGGCGGCGGCATACCCGGCCATTGAGGAGCCGATGTCCCCACGCTTGGCGTCCAGGATGCTCAGGGCACCCGCGGCGCGGATGTCGCTGAGCACCCGCTCCAACACCGCCACCCCGGCAGCACCGAAGGCCTCGAAGAAGGCCGACTGGGGCTTGAAGACCGCGACCTGCTCCCCCAGCTCCTCGACGACACCTCGGGCGCAGGCTTCGAGCCCGGCGACGTCCCGGCCGAGCCCCCAGGCCTCGAGCACCGAGGGCATCGGATCGATCCCGACACACAGTCGCCCTCGGGCAGCGGTGCGTTCCTCCAACGTGGTGAACCAGCTCATCATCGTCCTGTCAGTTCATGGATGCCCCGTACCAGGGCAGGTCCGGCATAGATGAATCCCGTGTACAACTGGATGAGGCTGGCCCCGGCGTCGAACATCCGCGCGGCGTCGCGCGGGCTCATGATCCCGCCCACGCCGATGACCGGGAGCGCAGTGGTTGCGGCCACCGTCTCGACGAAGCGCAGCGCCCGGGCTGTCAACGGGGCCCCGGACAGCCCCCCGGGTTCACTGGCCAGGTGCTGATCGGTGGAGGCCAGGCCCTCGCGGGACAACGTGGTGTTCGTCGCGATCACCCCGGCCGCCCCGGAGCAGGAGATCGCGGCGAGGACCTCGGGCAGCTCGCCCGGCTCCAGATCGGGGGCCAGTTTCACAAACACCGGTATCGGATACCCGCCCTCGGCGGCCGCCTCGACCACGGCCCCCACCAGGTCAGTCAGCTCCTGCGCAGCCTGGAGGGAACGCAGTCCCGGGGTGTTGGGGCTGGAGACATTGACCGCGAAGTAGTCCGCGAAGTCCCGCAGAGCCACCACGGAACTGACGTAGTCGGCCCGGGCATCTGCCACCGGCACCACCTTCGTCTTGCCGATGGAGATGCCGAGCGGGATGCCCAGCCGCTGGTTGCCTCGTTGGACCCCGAGTTTCAGGAGCCGGTCGGCCAAGGCATCGGCCCCGGCGTTGTTGAATCCCATCCGGTTGACCACCCCCCGGGAGGCGACCGCGCGGAACACCCGCGGACGGTCGTTGCCGGGCTGGGCCCGACCCGTCACCGTACCCAGCTCCGCGAAACCGAAACCGAGCCTGGCCCAGGCGGGGGCGGCATGGCCGTCCTTGTCCAGGCCAGCAGCCACCCCGACGCGGTTGGGAAACCGAATTCCGGCCAGCTCCACGGGAGCGACCACCCGGGCCTGCCGGGTGCCCGGCACCTGAGCGAGCCAGCCGATCATCGCCTCATGTATCGCCTCCGGGTCCCCGCCGAACAGGCGGAACAGGACCGGGCGCAGCAGCCGCTGGTACCCGCCGAGCTCGGCCCGGGTGCGCAGACTCAACATGACTGGGCCGCCCAGTCCTGCAGGGAACGGACCTCCAGCTCTCCCCGCAGCTGGTTCTCGATGCCCTGCACCGCCGCGGCCAGGCCCGGCACCGTCGTGATGCACGGCACATCGGCCATCACGGCTGCGGTCCGGATGAGGTAACCGTCCTTGCGGATGTTGACCCCGTTGCTCGTCCCCTGGGGGGTGTTGAAGATCAGGTCGATCCGTCCCTGCTTGATGAGGTCAACGATGCTTGGCCCATCACTGTCCAGGATGCGCTGGGACAGTTTCGGCACCTCGGTGGCCTCCACCCCGTTGCGGCGCAGCACCGAGGCGGTCCCTGAGGTGGCGAGGATCTGGAAGCCCAGATCGGCCAGCCGCTTGATGGGCCAGATCGCATGGCGCTTGTCGCGGTTGGCGATGGAGACGAACACCGTCCCCGCCGTCGGCAACGGCCAGCCACCTGCGGCCTGCGACTTGGCGTAGGCCTTCCCGAAACTCTCGGCCAGCCCCATCACCTCACCCGTGGAGCGCATCTCAGGGCCGAGCAGGGTGTCCACGAAGGCTCCCGTGACGGTGCGGAACCGGTTGAAGGGCATCACGGCATCCTTCACCGCCACCGGTGCCCCGGGATGCACCGTGGTGCCATCTCCGGCAGCCCGCAGCATCCCCTCGGAGCGCAGCGTGGCGATGGTGGCCCCCAGCATGATCCGGGCCGCAGCCTTCGCCAAGGGGGTGTTGGTGGCCTTGGAGACGAAGGGCACCGTCCGGGAGGCGCGCGGGTTGGCCTCCAGCACGTAGAGGATGTCGGCGTGCAGGGCGTACTGGATGTTGAGCAGGCCCCGTACCCCCACCCCTTCGGCGATGAGCTCGGTGGAGCGGCGGATGCGCTCGATGATCTCATCGCCCAGGGTGATCGGGGGTAGCGAGCAGGCCGAGTCGCCGGAGTGGATCCCGGCCTCCTCGATGTGCTCCATCACCCCGCCCAGGTACAGCTCGTGGCCGTCGTACAGGGCGTCCACGTCGATCTCGACGGCGTCGTCCAGGAACCGGTCCACCAGGACCGGGGAGCCCTCGGAGACCTCGGTGGCGTTCGCGATGTAGCGGTCCAGGGACTGGTCGTCGTAGACGATCTCCATGCCCCGCCCTCCCAGCACGTAGCTCGGCCGCACCAGCACCGGGTAGCCGATCTCGGCTGCGATCTGGCGGGCCTCGGTGGCCGAGCCTGCCATCCCGTGCTTCGGCGCGGGCAGTCCGGCCCGGGCCAGCACCCGCCCGAAGGCGCCACGCTCCTCGGCCAGGTTGATCGCCTCCGGGGAGGTACCGACGATGGGGACCCCGGCGTCCTTGAGGACCTGGGCCAGCTTCAGCGGGGTCTGTCCGCCGAGCTGGCAGATCACCCCGGCCACCGGACCGGCCTGGGACTCGGCGTGGACGATCTCCAGCACGTCCTCGGCGGTGAGCGGCTCGAAGTAGAGCCGGTCCGAGGTGTCGTAGTCGGTGGAGACGGTCTCGGGGTTGCAGTTGACCATGATCGCCTCGTAGCCGGCCTGCCGCAGCGCCATCGTCGCATGGACGCACGAGTAGTCGAACTCGATGCCCTGCCCTATCCGGTTGGGGCCCGAGCCGAGGATCAGCACGGCCTCCTTCGTCCGGGAAGGGACCTCGGTCTCCTCGTCATAGGTGGAGTACAGGTAGGGGGTGCGGGCCTCGAACTCGGCGGCGCAGGTGTCCACCGCCTTGTAGACGGGGCGGATGTCGAGGGCCCAACGCAGCTGCCGCACCACGCCCTCGTCCAGGCCCCGCAGCTTCCCGATCTGGGCATCGGAGAGGCCGTGGCGCTTGGCGCGACGCAGCAGCGCGGGGTCGAGCCGAACAGCGGCGGCGAGGTCACGCCCCACCTCAGCGATGAGCGAGACCTGGTCGAGGAACCACGGATCGATGCGGGTGGCCTCGTGCAGCTGTTCGACCGTGGCACCGGCGTCCAAGGCCTGCATCAGCTTCAGCAGGCGGCCGTCGTGGGGGCGTCGTAGCTGCGTCAGCAGGGCGTCCAGTTCCGGTGCATCGGCCTGCCCCAGCCAGAAGTTGGTTCCGGTCTCCGTGGAACGCAGGGCCTTGCCCAGGGCCTCGGTGAAGTTGCGTCCGATGGACATCACCTCACCCACCGACTTCATGTGTGTGGTCAGCGTCGAATCGGCGGCGGGGAACTTCTCGAAGGCGAATCGCGGCACCTTGACCACGACGTAGTCCAGCGCGGGCTCGAAGGAGGCCGGGGTGACCCGGGTGATGTCGTTGGGGATCTCGTCGAGGGTGTAGCCGACCGCCACCTTCGCCGCGATCTTCGCGATGGGAAATCCCGTGGCCTTCGAGGCCAGGGCCGAGGAGCGACTGACCCTGGGGTTCATCTCGATCACGATCATCCGGCCGTCGGCGGGATTGACCGCGAACTGGATGTTGCACCCCCCGGTGTCCACCCCGACGGCCCGGATGATGGCGATACCGACGTCGCGCATCCGCTGGTACTCGCGGTCGGTCAGTGTCATCGCCGGGGCCACCGTCACCGAATCCCCGGTGTGGACCCCCATCGGGTCGAAGTTCTCGATGGAGCAGATGACCACGACGTTGTCGGCCTTGTCGCGCATCACCTCCAGCTCGTACTCCTTCCAGCCGAGGATGGACTCCTCGATCAGCACCTCGGTGACGGGGCTCGCGGCCAGTCCGGCCCCGGCGATCTGCGCCAGCTCCTCAGGGGTGTGGGCGAAACCGGAGCCAACGCCGCCCATCGTGAAGGAGGGCCGCACGACCACCGGGTAGCCCAGCTCGTCGGCGGCGGCCATCACCTCGTCAAGGGTGTGGCAGATCCTGGAGCGGGCCACCTCGGGGGCCCCGCCGGGGATGTCGGTGAGGGATTCGACGATGTCCTTGAACTGCTCGCGGTCCTCGCCGCGCTGGATGGCCTCGAAGGAGGCCCCGATCAGCTCACAGCCGTAGCGCTCCAGGACTCCGTTGTCGTGCAGCGCGACGGCGGTGTTGAGGGCGGTCTGACCACCCAGGGTCGCGAGCACCGCGTCGGGACGCTCCTTGGCGATGACCCGCTCCACGAACTCAGGTGTGATCGGCTCCACGTACGTGGCGTCCGCGAAATCCGGGTCCGTCATGATGGTGGCCGGATTCGAGTTCACCAGCACGACCCGGAACCCCTCGGCCTTGAGCACGCGGCAGGCCTGGGTGCCGGAGTAGTCGAACTCGCAGGCCTGGCCGATGACGATCGGGCCGGAGCCGATGACGAGAATGGACGAGATGTCGGTTCTACGAGGCATGACACTCCTGAATCTGGGCGGCGAGGAACCGGACTCCATCACGGAACCGTTGGAAACTGGGGGAAGAGTTCTCCTCAACATCGAAGTGAGGAGCGAGGTCGTTGGTGAGCTCGGTCTTCTTGAGCCCACCCTTGTGCTTGTGGACCCGGCTGAGCAGCTTCTCGAGCTGACGAGCGGGGTCCCGGATCGTATCGGGTTCACGCAGTCCCCGCTTCTGGGACAGATTCTTGAACGCGCTCCCGTAGGCCTGCGACAGGGCGTGCGGGTCGCCGAAGTACCAGGCCTCGAGCATCTCCACCGCGATTCGGGGAAGCACCTGACCATCCTGCTTCGCCGTGTGACTGGCGACGCTGAGCCCGGACTCATGCACAGCAGCCACCAGACGTTCCCGGAATTCTGCGCAGTCGTCGGTGTCGGCGTCCACGACCAGGACCACGCGATGGGCGGGGTGGTTCGGCAGCCAGGTCGCGTAGCCCCGGAGCCGGTTCGGGAATTTCTTCAAGAACTCGCTCTTGCTACCGAGGTCGAACACCTCAAAACTGGTGTCAACGGGAAGCAGCCTCGGCAGCACCTGCTCGAGGAAGAGCTGCATCGTTTTCCCCTCCACCAGGAATTCGAGGTGGGCCCTGCTGCTGTCCATCCGTCACACCTTTCCCGGATCAGCTGAGCGGAGGTAGCCCTCCGCCCACAGCTCGGACAGCGACGCCCCGGCCTCGAGCATCTTCATGACCCTCTCGTCGTCCGAGACCCGGTGGACGTGGGCGTAGCCGTGGTCGTCGCGGAAGATGGTGCGAACCTCCTGGGGCCTCACCGCTGCCAGGAACTCACGGGAGTGGGTGGTGACCAGCACCTGGGAGTGCGCGGACAGCTGCCGGAAGTCCTCAGCCAAGGCCGGGATCAGCCGAGGGTGAAGCTGGTTCTCCGGCTCCTCGACGCCGATCACCGTCGGAGGATTCGGGTCATGGAGCATGGTGAGGTAGGCGAGCAGCTTCAGCGTGCCATCGCTGGTGAACCGGTCCAGCACCGGGTCGTCGAATGGACGATCCTTGAGGCGCAGCAACAGCCTGCCGTCCTCCAGAAGTTTGGGGCGGATGCTCTCCAGCTGGGGTACCCGCGCACCGAGGGCTGTGAACACCTGCTCCAAGGCGTCAGGGTGCTGTTCCTGCAGGTACTGCACCACATTGGCGAGGTTGTCCCCGGTCTGGCTGAGCCGGGGCTCAGGGCGACTGGTCGGGGTGGTGCGGGTGTTGTCGGCACTCAGGTAGGACAGGTACCACCCCTGGATGAAGTTGCGCAACGCCTGCACCCGCTGATGGCGCTGCATCTGGCCGAGAGCAGAGACCGCCAACAGGTCGGGGGAATCCATCGTCTCGTCCTCATAAGCCTGAGTCTGTTCGTTGTAGACCCTGCCCTGGCCATGCTTGAACACGAGGATGTCCCGGGGACGGCCCTGGGCTGGGGCGGTGGTCCAGCTCAACACCTCACGCTCCACCACCGGCAGTCCGTGCTCCTCCCCCACCGCCAGCTGGTAGGTGGTCTGGCGTGGCCTGCCGTCGATCCTCACCGTGTACTTCAGCTCGAACTCGACGGGGCCCTCGCCACCTCGGCTGCGGATGGCAGCCATCCGGTTGCGGCGATCCCAGGCTGATCGAAGCCCGAGGGTGAAGGCCTCGTGCAGGAAGGCGAAGGCGTCGAAGACGGTGGACTTCCCGCTCCCGTTCGCCCCGACCAATACGGTCAACGGGGTCAGGTTGTCGAGGCGGACATCACGCAGCACCCGGTAGTTCTGGATGCGGAAACTCACGATCTTCATGTCCGAGCCTCCATGAGGGTGGCGAAGCGGTCGAACAGGTGGTTGGCGTCATGGGGGCCTGCGGCTGCCTCCGGGTGGTACTGCACCGAGAAGGCGACCAGCTGGCCGTCGCGCTCCAGTTCCAGGCCCTCGACCACCTGGTCGTTGAGGCCGAGGTGGGAGACCCTGGCCGTCCCGAACTCGGTCCGGGTGCCCTGCTCCAGCGGCGCATCGACGGCGAAGCCGTGGTTCTGGGCGGTGATCTCCACCTTGCCGGTGGCGCGGTCCAGCACCGGCTGGTTGATGCCCCGGTGACCGAACTTCAGCTTGAAGGTGCCGAAACCGAGGGCCCGCCCGAAGAGCTGGTTGCCGAAGCAGATGCCGAAGTAGGGCAGCCCTGCCTCCAGCACCTGGCGCAGCACCCCCACCTGGTGGTCCGCCGTCGCCGGGTCACCAGGGCCATTGCTGAAGAACACCCCATCGGGGGAGACGGCCCGGATGTCGTCGAAGGTCGCGGTCGCGGGCAGCACGTGGACCTCCATCCCCCGCTCAGCCATCTGCTTCGGGGTCATGGTCTTGATTCCCAGGTCCAGGGCGGCGACGGTGAAGCGCTTCTCCCCCACCGCAGGGACCACGTAGGACTGCTCGGTGGAGACCTGGGCGCACAGGTCCGCCCCACTCATGGCGGGCTGCTCCAGCACCCGGGCCAGCAGCCGCTGCGGGTCCTGCTCGATCGTCGAGACGCCGACCCGCATCGCACCCCGGCTGCGGATGTGGCGGGTCAACGCCCGGGTGTCGATGTCGCAGATGCCGACGATCCCCTGCCGGGCCAGCTCCGCGTCAAGGCTGCGCTGGCTGCGCCAGTTCGAGGGACGCGGCGCCGGGTCCCGGACCACGTAGCCCGCCACGTGGATGCGCGTGGACTCGTCGTCCTCGTCGTTCCAGCCGGTGTTGCCGATGTGCGGGGCCGTGGCCAGCACCACCTGGCCGTGGTAGCTGGGATCGGTCAGGGTCTCCTGGTAGCCGGACATCCCCGTGGAGAACACCAACTCGCCGAAGGTCTCCCCCGTCGCGCCGAAGGATCTGCCAACGAAGCAACGCCCGTCCTCGAGAACCAACAAAGCTGAGGTGTTCATGGGCGCTCCTTGTCGAGATCAGTTCTGGGGCCTCGTGTCCGCGGCTTTGCTCAACAGTCCGTTGATGAAGCCCGGCGAGTCATCGGTGGAGAGTTCTCCCGCCAGCTTCACCGCTTCGGCGATGACGACGGGAGCAGGGGTGTCGGTGTGATCCAGCTCAAAGACCGCGATGCGGGCGATGTTGCGGTCCACCGCAGGCATCCGCTCCAAGGTCCACGACGAGTCGAGCGACTGCGCGATCCGCCGGTCGATCTCCTCGCCGTGCTCGGCGATGCCGTGGACAAGTTTCGCGGTGAGGTCACGGATGGTCACACCCGCGACATCCCTCACCTCGATGAAGGTCTCGATGATGCCCCGGCCCCTCAGCTCAGCGGAGTACAGGATGTCCAGGGCCCCACGCCGAGCCTTCGTCTGGGTGCCGTAGCGGCCAGGCTCAGCCATTCACCCGGGAGATGTAGGAGCCGTCACGGGTGTCCACCTTGACCTTCTCGCCGGTGGTGATGAACAGCGGAACCTGGATCTCCTTGCCGGTCTCCAGGGTGGCGGGCTTGGTGCCCCCGGTCGAGCGGTCGCCCTGCAACCCCGGCTCGGTGTAGGTGATCTCCAACTCGACGCTGGCCGGCATCTCCACGAACAGGGGGATGCCCTCGTGCAGCGCGATGGTGGCCACCTGATTCTCCAGCAGGTAGTCCTTGGCATCGCCCAGCACGTCGGGGGCGATGTTGATCTGGTCGAAGGTGGTGTTGTCCATGAAGACGTAGTCCTCACCATCGAGGTACAGGTACTGCATGTCCCTGCGGTCGATGGTGGCGGTGTCCACCTTGGTGTCCGAGTTGAAGGTCTTGTCGATGATCTTGCCGGTGAGCACGTGCTTCAGCTTCGAGCGCACGACCGTGTTGCCCTTGCCCGGCTTGTGGTGCTGGAACCACTGCACCTGCCAGAGTTGACCGTCCAGGTCGAGCACCATGCCGTTCTTCAGATCATTGGTGGATACCACGCCCGTTGCCTTTCATCCGCTTGCGGGGGCCGTCGCCGAATCTTACCCGCCCGTCATCACTTCTCGGAAACCGCCGCCCAGGCCCGGGAGAGTTCCTGCTCGTCGGGATCGGTGAGGATCACCGGGGCTCCCTGCTCCCTCAGCCCCACCAGCCGCAGTGTGGTGCCCCGTGACTTCTTGTCCAGACTCATCAGTTCCCGCAGCTCGGGCCAGGCCTGCTCGGGGTAGGTGGTGGGCAGCCCCAACCCGGCCAACAGGCGGGCGTGGTCGCGCGCGCACTGCTCGGACAGGCCGAGCAGCAGGCGGGAGAGCTCAGCGATGTAGACCATCCCGACCGCGATCGCCTGGCCGTGTCGCCATGCGAACTGCTCCCTGGCCTCGATGGCATGACCCAGGGTGTGGCCGTAGTTGAGGGCTTCCCGCCCGATCACCTCTCCCGTCGAGGTGCGTTCGGTCAGGTCCTGGCTCACCACCTGCGCCTTGACCGCCACTGCGCGGGCCACGAGCTCGGCGAAAACCGGTGATGTCACATCACAGGAGGCGGCCAGATCGTCGTCGATGAGGTCCAGGATGCGCTCGTCGCGGATGAAGCCGCACTTGACCACCTCCGCCAGCCCGGAGCGGACCTCCGGCCCGGGCAGCCCGGCCAGCAGGTCCAGGTCGCAGATCACGGCTGCGGGCTCGTGGAAGGCCCCGACCAGGTTCTTGCCCGCAGGCAGGTTGATCCCGGTCTTGCCCCCGACGGCGGCATCGACCATGCCGAGCACGGAGGTGGGGATGCTGATGAACCCGACACCCCGGAGCCAGCTGGCCGCGACGAACCCGGCCAGGTCGGTGGTCGTCCCCCCGCCGAGCCCGATCACCAGGTCGCTTCGGGTGAACCCGGCCTCTGCCAACAACTGCCAGCAGGAGCTGAGCACCTCGGGGGTCTTGGCCGCCTCGGCATCGGGCACCGGGATGGAACACACCTGCCGCTCCCGGCACTGCTCGGCCACCCGCCCCGCCAGAGCGGCCAGTGGTTCGGGGAAGATCACCGCCACGCGGTGCGCCTGCCCGAGCAACCCGGGCAGCTCAGCCAGGGCACCGTGGTCGATCACCACGTCATAGGGGGCCGAAGCCGTCACGCTGATCCTCATGCCGTCCTCCTGGTGGCTGCGAGCTCCGCTGCGATGTCCTCGACCGAGGTGCCGTCAACCTCCACCCGGGCCCCGGCCAGCTCCCGGTAGAACGGGGTGCGCTCCCGCAGCTGTTCGATGAGCTGGCCCCGGATGTTGCCGAGCAGCAGGGGCCGGGCGGTGTTCAGCCCCATCCGGCGGGCGGCCACCGGGGCGGAGACCTCCAGCCAGATCACGTCATGCCCGGCCAGCGCCTGGCGGATACGCGGGTTCAGCACCGCTCCGCCGCCGAGGGCGAGCACCCCGTCGGTCTCCAGCAGCTCCAGACTGGCGGATTCCTCCAGCTGCCGGAAGTACTCCTCCCCCTCATCGGCGAAGATCTCGGCCACCGGTTTCCCGATCACCTGTGCGATCCGCTGATCGACATCCACGAAGGGCATTCCCAGCAGGGCGGCGAGCCTTTCCCCGACGGCGGTCTTGCCCGCTCCCGGGGCGCCGATCAGGACGATGGTCACGATCCCACCTCGAGTCCCCGCCGCTCCAGATCGGCGAGGTAGGCGTCCCGATTGCGCCGGGTCTCGGCAACCGAGTCGCCACCGAACTTCTCCAGCACCAGCTCGGCCAGCACCAGGGCGGTCATCGCCTCGGCCACCACCCCCGCCGCGGGGACGGCGCACACGTCGGAGCGTTGGTGGTGTGCGGTGGCGGCCTGACCCGTGGTCACGTCCAGGGTGCGCAGCGCCCGGGGCACGGTCGCGATGGGTTTCATGGCCGCACGTACCCGCAGCACCTCGCCGGTGGACATGCCGCCCTCCACTCCCCCGGCGTGGTGGCTGGCCCGGGCGATGCCCTGTTCCCCGGGCAGGATTTCATCATGGGCGGCCGAGCCGCGTCGCCGGGCCAGCTCGAAACCATCACCGAACTCCACCCCCTTGATGGCCTGGATGCCCATCAGGGCCCCGGCCAGCCGGGAGTCCAGGCGACGATCCCCCTGGATGTGGGAGCCGAGCCCCGGCGGCAGCCCCCAGGCCACCACCTCCACCACGCCGCCGAGGGTGTCCCCCTCGCGTCGGCAGGCCTCGACCTCGGCGGCCATCGCTGCTGCCGCCTCGGGATCGAAGCAACGGGTGGGGTCCGCGTCGATGGCCTCGAGGTCCGTCCACCTCGGGGGCGGTCCCGGCTGGGCCTTGACGGGGCCGAGCTCCACGACGTGGCTGAGAATCCTCACGCCACAGGCCTGGTGCAGGAAGGCAGCTGCGACGGTGCCGAGCGCCACCCGGGCTGCGGTCTCGCGGGCCGAGGCACGCTCCAGGACGGGGCGGGCCTCATCGAAGTCGTACTTCTGCATCCCGACCAGGTCGGCATGGCCGGGGCGGGGCCGGGTGAGCTTCGCGTTGCGGGCCTGCTCGGCCAGTACGGCGGGGTCCACCGGCCCGGAGGCCATCACCGTCTCCCACTTCGGCCACTCGGTGTTGCCGATCATGACCGCGACGGGGGAGCCGAGGGTCTCCCCGTGCCGGAACCCGCCGAGCAGGGTCACCTGATCGGCCTCGAACTTCATCCTGGCGCCCCGCCCGACCCCAAGCCGTCGTCGGGCCAGGGCAGCGGAGATCTCCGGCTCGCCGACGCGCACGTGCGCGGGGATGCCTTCCATCGTGGCGATCAGGGCTTGGCCGTGGGACTCCCCAGCGGTGAGGTAACGCAGCATCTGCTCATTGTGTCAGGCCTGGAGACGTCCTTCGAGTTCTGTCTGCGCGGCGGACAGCGCCAGGCCGAGGTCCAGGGGGTGGCCGGTCAGCAGCTCGAACTGGTCCACGGCCTGGCCAGCCAGCAGCTCCAGCCCCGTGATGACGACCTGTTGTGGATCGGCTGCAGCAGCCAGTGGGGTCGGCCAGGGGTCATAGACCGCGTCGAAGAGCACCTCGGCGCGCCCTGCCCAGTGCTCGGCCCGATCCGAGGTGGCGGACGTGGGCACCGTGGAGGCCAGCAACTCCACGGGCAGGAAGGCCTCGTGCAGCGGTACGGCGGCAGTGTCGATGCCGAGCGCCATCCCCAGTTCCACCATCGGCCTGGCCCGCTCCAGGTTGCGAACCAGCACGGTCACCTGTTTCACCGAGAGCCCGGCCAGGGCGACCAGCAGGGATCGGGCGGTCGCCCCGTTGCCGACGATGGCCGCGGTCGCCACGGAGGTGATCCCCCGGTGGCGGCAGGCCCGGACGAACCCGGGCACATCGGTGTTGTACACCTTGGGGGCATCGCGGAAGGTGATGGTGTTCCCGCCCCCCACCAGCCGGGACACGGCGTCGGGCTCCCCCAGCTCCAGCAGCGCCTGCTTGTGCGGGGCGGTGACGCTCAGCCCGGCCCACTGGGGGTCGTCGCGCCGGGCGGTGACGAAGCGCTCCAGCTCGGCCGCCTGCACCGTGACCGCCCGGTAGTCCCAGGTCAGGCCGTGCTGCTGGTACCCGGCCCGGTGGATGGCCGGGGACAGGGAATGGGATGCCGGATCACCGATGACGGCGCAGCGCATGGCCGTGGCCCCTCCCTCAGTTGCACCTGCCGGGGTTGGCCTGGCACCAGCTTTGGAACTCGGCGACGTTGGCCTTGTGTTCGTCACCGTCGACGGCGTACTTGGTCTCCTTGGTGTCCAGGTTGACCGCCACGAAGAACAGGTACTCGTGGGTCTCCGGGTGCAGGGCCGCCTTGAGGGCGGCCTCGCCGGGGTTGCTGATCGGCGTGGCGGGCAGCCCCTCGACGTAGTAGGTGTTGTGGGGGGAAGCCGTACCGCGTTCCGCCTTGGTGGTGGTGACCCGGGAGAAGTCCTGAACGGCGTAGTGCACGGTGGAGTCGAACTCCAGCTTCATGCCCCTGTCCAGCCGGTTGTAGACCACCTGGGCGATCTTCGCGCGATCCTCCGGTCGTCCGGCCTCCTTCTCCACCATCGAGGCGACGATGAGCACCTCGTAGGGGGTGCGGCCCAGCGCCTCCGCCTCGGACTCCAGGTTGATGGCTCCGGCCGTCTTGTTGAACTGGGTCACCTGCTGCTTGAGCACCGTCAGCGGATCCACCGGCTCAGCCACCTCGTAGGTGTCGGGGAACAGGAATCCCTCAGGGTTTCCTCCCGCCCAGGAGGGCAGGCCGAGTTCCGGGGATTCCAGGGCCTGATCCAGCTGTTCCATGGTCAGCCCCGCCTCGTCGATCCAGGTCTGCTTCTGCTGGACCAGGGCCTGTCCCTCCTTGATCCGCACCTTCAAGGTGACCTTGTTGTTCGGGTCCTGGAACATCTCCAGCGCGGTCTTGGCCGGGATCTCGGTGCGAAGTTTCCAGCGTCCGGCGTCCAGCCGGGCCGTCGGGTTGTTCCTGGCCACCTTGCGGAAGGTGGCGGCGGACTTGATCACCCCGTTCTCCACCAGGATGTTGCCGATGGCCGCTGCCGAAGCATTCTTCGGGACGACGATCTCGACCTCCTCGCGGCCCTCCCCCAGGAAGTCCTCCTCCGCGCGCATCGCCACCCAGGCCTCCTTGGCCTTGGCGTAGACGAACCACCCGCCACCGATCAGCACCACCAGCGAGAGGGTCACCGCGAAGGCGCTGCGGGCGTGGTAGCCGAACTTGCGCCAGTCGAATTTCGCGTCGTTGTCAACGAAGGTGGGGCTCATCATTCCTCCTCACCGAGTGCCGACCCAGCGGGATTGCCGGTGGCCTCACGATCCAAAGCACGCTGCAGGATCTCAACGGCTGCCGCCTGGTCGATCACTGCGCGTTGCTGCCGCTTCGAGCGGCCAGCACTCCCAAGACTACGTGATGCCCCGGCCGTGCTCAGCCGCTCATCCACCAGCCTGATCGGCACCTCCGGCAGCCGGGCGGCGAGCTGCCCGACCTGCTCAAGGACATGAGTCGCGGCGATGGCGCGTTCCCCGCCCAGGGTCAGGGGCAGCCCGATGTAGATGATCTCCGGCTCGTACTCGGCCACCAGGGCGGCCAGCCGATCGAACTCCCGGCCGTCAACGGGGACCGTCTCCACCGGGTAGGCGAACCGGGTACCCCGGTTGCAGGCGGCCACACCGATGCGTGCCTTGCCCCAGTCGATGCCGAGGCGCGGCCCCTCAGCCACGATCCGCCAGCGCGGCCTCGACGGCGGCCACCGCCTGCGGGGCGGTATCCGGGTTGCTGCCTCCACCCTGGGCCAGGTCGTCCTTGCCGCCGCCCTTGCCGCCCATCGCCTGGCAGGCGACGGCGATGAGGGCGCCGGCCTTGACCCCCAGCTCCCTGGCAGCCGCATTCGTGGCGACGACCCCGGCGGCCTTGCCGTCGGCGCCGCCGGCCAGGGCCACCACGGCCGGGCTCTCCCCCAGCCGTTGCCTGATGTCGAGGGCCAAGGTGCGCAGATCAGCTCCGGCGATCCCCGGTAGAGCGACCCCCACCAGGTTGATCCCCGCGACCTGGCGGGCGGAGGCAGCCAGCTCCCCGGCCCTGGCCAGCAGCTTCTCGGCCTGCAGCGCCGCGATCTGCTTCTCCGCGCTCTTGAGCTGGGAGACCAGCTTCTCCACCCGCTCGACCAGCTGCTCGGGCTGGACCCTGAGGCTGTCGGTCAGCGTGCTCACCAGGGCGCGCTCGGCGGCGAACCGGTCGAAGGCGTCGGCGGCCACCAGCGCCTCGATACGGCGCACCCCCGAGCCGATGGAGGACTCGCTCAGCAGGTTGAGCACCCCGATCTGGGCGGTGTTGGGGACATGGGTGCCGCCGCACAGCTCGCGCGACCACGGACCGGCCAACTCCACCATCCGCACGATCGGGGGGTACTTCTCGCCGAACATGGCCATCGCCCCCAACTCCTTGGCCTCCTCGAGCCGCATCTGGTGCGCGGTCACCTCGAAGGAGTCCCGGATGGCCTGGTTGGCGCGCTGCTCGATCTCCAACCTCAGGGCCTCGCCCAGTCCCTGCGTCGAGGAGAAGTCGAAGCGCAGGTAGCCGGGCTTGTTGTACGACCCGGCCTGGGTGGCGGTGGAGCCGACCAGCTCCCGCAGCGCCGCATGGACGATGTGGGTGGCGGTGTGGGCCTGGGAACCCGCATGTCGGGCAGCCGCATCCACCCGGGCTGCGGCGACGGCCCCCACCCCGAGATCGCCGAGCAGCTGCACCCGGTGCACGATCAGCCCGGGGACGGGACGCTGCACGTCAAGCACCTCGGCCTGCCAGCCGTCGCCGGTGATCCGCCCGGAATCGGAGTCCTGGCCACCGGACTCGGCATAGAACGGAGTGGCTTCCAGCACCAGGTCGACGACTGCGCCGTCGGTGGCGGAGTCCACCACCTGACCGTCGGCGATGATGCCCACGACCTTCGCCTCGTGCTCCAGCTCGGTGTACCCGACGAAGGGGGTCTCGAAGCGCTCCCGGAGCTCCTTGTAGGCCTCCAGGCTGGCGGCACCACCCTTCTTCGCCCTGGCATCGGCCCTGGCCCGGTCCTTCTGCTCCTGCATCAGGGCCTGGAAACGATCCCGATCCACGCTCAGCCCGGCCTCGGCCGCCATCTCCAGGGTCAGGTCGATGGGGAAACCGTAGGTGTCATGCAGTTGGAAGGCGTCATCCCCCGGCAGCGACGTCGCCCCCTCGGCCTTCGCCCGGGAGACCGCCAGGTCGAAGATCTGAGTGCCCGCGTTCAGGGTACGGCGGAAGGTCTCCTCCTCGTGGGCGCTGACCTCGGCCACCCGGGCCCAGGCCTCGGTGATCTCCGGGTAGGACACGCTCATCACGTCGCGGCTGACCGGCAACAGCTCACCCAGCACCGGTTCCTCGACCCCCAGCAGGCGCATCGCGCGGATGGAACGGCGCAGCAGGCGACGCAGCACATAGCCGCGGGCCTCGTTGCCGGGGGTCACACCGTCGGTCATCAGCATCAGCGAGGAGCGGATGTGATCGGCCACCACCCGGAAACGCACGTCATCGACCGGGTCGGCCCCGTAACGGCGCCCCGAGAGTTCCGCCGCCTTCGCGATGACGGGGTAGACCTCGTCGGTCTCGTACATGTTGGCCACGCCCTGCAGCAGGTAGGCGGTCCGCTCCAACCCACCGCCGGTGTCGATGTTCTGGGTGGCCAGGGGGCGCACCACGTCGAAGCGATCCTTGGCGGAGACGTTTGTGATCTCCTCCTGCTGGAAGACCAGGTTCCAGATCTCCAGGAAACGGTCCTCGTCCGCCTCAGGCCCGCCGTCTGGGCCGTACTCGGGCCCTCGGTCGATGTAGATCTCGGAGCAGGGACCACCAGGGCCCGGCACCCCCATGTGCCAGTAGTTGTCCTTCAGGCCACGCTCCTGGATGCGGTTCCTCGGCACCCCGACCTTCTGCCACAGCTCGATGGTCTCGTTGTCGCCGTGCAGGGCGGTCACCCACACCTGGTCGGGATGGAAGCCGAAGCCGCCGTTGTGGCTCTCGGTGGTCACCAGCTCCCAGGCGTACTCGATGGCCCCGGCCTTGAAGTAGTCACCGAAGGAGAAGTTGCCGGTCATCTGGAAGAAGGTGCCGTGCCGGGTGGTCTTGCCCACCTCCTCGATGTCCAGGGTGCGCACACACTTCTGCACGCTGACGGCGCGCTGGTACGGGGAGGGCTCCTCACCCATGAAGTAGGGCTTGAAGGGCACCATCCCGGCGTTGACGAACAGCAGGGTCGGGTCGTTGTACAACAGCGAGGCCGAGGGCACGATGGTGTGCCCGTTCTTGGCGAAGTAGTCGATGAAACGGCTCCGGATCTCGGAGATCTTCATGCGGGGTTTCCTTGCAGGTCAGTTGTTTCGAGTTCTCGACGGAGTTCATCCTCGCGGGCGCGTCTGGCGGCCTCGAAGGTGGCGTAGAACTCGCCGAGCCCGGTTGCGGCCTTCCGGCCCGTGTTCTCGACGCGCTCGGCCACGCCCTGGGGGGTGAACTGGCGCAGCCAGCGTTTCCCGTTGCGCAGCAGCATCAGGGTCACGGCGATCCCAGCGAGGAACCACAGCAGGCGGCTCACTTCCGACGCCCCTTCAACGCGGTGCGCACGCCGTGGGTCCACGCGGCGGCCTTGATGATCGGGGAGCCGAGGGTGACCGCGAACAGCTGGGACAGACGAGCGGCGTTCTCGGTGACCACCGTCGCGTGCCCGGAGGCCTTGGCCAGGTCCTCGGTCACCAGGGACAGCTTCGCAAGCTCGTCGTTGGTGTTCTCGACGGTGCCGCGCAGCTCGGTCAGCACGGGTACGGAGTTCTGGCTGAGGTCACGGATGGCCAGCCGCGCCTCATCGAGGGTCCGGCCCAGCTTGAGGAGGGGGGCCGCGGCCAGGCCGACGAGTACGCAGAGGGCCACTGCGGCAATGAGGCCTGCCACCTCGCCCAGGGTCACGGTCATCTGATTCCCTCCTGACATCGCGGGTTCCGCGCCAACTCTAGCCGAATCACCGCCCGAGCAGGCGACGTACTGCGCTGAGTTGCTCCCCGACTGCGGCCTCTGCCCCGTGCCCCGTCGGCAGATAGTAGCGGGCCTCTGCCAGGTCCTCGGGCAGGTAGGTCTGCCGGGCCACCCCCTCCGGGGTGTCGTGCGGGTACTGGTAGCCCTGGCCGTGCCCGAGCGCCTTCGCCCCCGCGTAGTGCGCATCGCGCAGGTGCGCCGGGACCGAGCCGCCCCTGCCCGCCCGGACATCGGCGAGGGCGGCCTCCAGGCCCAGGTAGGCGGCATTCGACTTCGGCGCGGCAGCAGCGGCGACGGTGGCATGGGCCAGCGTGATCCTGGCCTCCGGCATCCCGAGCAGCTGCACCGCCTGGGCCGCGGCCACGCAGGTGGCCAGCACCCCGGAGGCCGCCATGCCGATGTCCTCGCTGGCGGAGATCATCAGCCGACGTGCGATGAACCGGGGGTCCTCCCCTGCTTCCAGCATCCGGGCCAGGTAGTGCAGGGCGGCATCGACATCGGAGCCGCGGATGGACTTGATGAAGGCCGAGATCACGTCGTAGTGCTGGTCGCCGTCCTTGTCGTAGCGCACCGTCGCCCGGTCCACGGCCTGGGTCAGCACCTCGGCGGTGATCTCGGTGAGTTCCAGGGCGACGGCGGAGGCTGCGGCCTCCTCCAGATAGGTCAGGGCCCGCCTGGCATCTCCCCCGGCCAGCTGCACCAGGACCTGCCGGACCTCAGGGCTGAGCCGGAGGCTCCCGCCCAGCCCGCGCTCGTCGGCCACGGCCCGGTCCACCAGGGCTGCGATGTCCTCGTCGGTGAGGGGGTGCAGACGCAGCAGCAGGGAGCGTGACAGCAGGGGCGAGATGACGGAGAAGCTGGGATTCTCCGTGGTCGCGGCGATGAGGGTGACCAACCGGTTCTCCACGGCGGGCAGCAGGGCGTCCTGCTGGGACTTCGAGAAGCGGTGCACCTCGTCGATGAACAGCACGGTGGAACGACCGCGTTCCAGCTCTCGACGGGCCAGGTCCAACTCAACGCGTAGTTCCTTGACCCCCACGCTCACCGCGGACAACTCCACGAAACGCGCCCCGGAGGCGCGGGAGACGATGGCGGCCAGGGTGGTCTTCCCCACCCCGGGTGGCCCCCAGAGAAAGACACTCATCGGCTGCCCGGCCACCAGGCGACGCAGTGGTGATCCGGGGGTCAGCAGATGTTGCTGTCCGACGACCTCGTCCAGGTCCCGCGGCCGCATCCGCACCGCCATCGGGGCTCCATCGACGCGGACATCGGCCAAGGAGCCCCCCGGGCGGCTGGGCACCGGATCGATGTTGCCGAACAGATCCTCATTCACCCTGACACCTTAGCCCTGCGCCGCGGACAGGCGTAGGATTGCTCCTCGCCTGAAATCCATCCAGCCGAAGGACGCCCATGAGTGAGCACCTCGGGGACCGCTTCAGCAGCCGCCGTCGTGTCGCCATCATCGTCACCCTGGGGCTGCTCACCGGGCTTGGTCCCTTCACCATCGACCTGTACCTACCGACCTTCCCCAACCTCAAACTGGATCTGGGCATCATGGACCCGCAGGTGCAGATGACCCTGTCCGCGACGACCCTGGGATTCGCCTTGGGACAGCTGCTGGTCGGGCCGGTGAGTGACCGGTTCGGCAGGCGCATCCCGCTGGTGATGGCCTGCGCGGTGCACATCCTCGCCTCCGTACTGGTGGCCTGCGCACCGAACGTCGCCTTCCTGACCGCCATGCGTGCCCTCCAGGGCATCGGTGCCGCAGGTGGAGCCGTCGTCGCGATGGCGATGGCCCGGGACCTGTTCTCCGGGAAGAGGCTCGTGGTGATGATGTCCCGGCTGGCCCTGGTCAACGGGCTGGCCCCCATCGTCGCCCCCGTGATCGGCTCCTGGCTGGTGACCGTGACCCACTGGCGGGGCGTGTTCTGGGTGCTCGCCGGATACGGGGCGCTGGTGCTCTCCCTGCTCGTGCTCCTGATCCCCGAGACGCGGCCCCCCGCCGAGCGCACCCGCGGCGGTCTTCCCCAGTTGTTCCAGGCCTACCATCGGGTGCTGGGTGACCGACTGTTCCTGGGGATGCTCGGCACCGGGGGGTTCGCCTTCGCCGGGCTGTTCAGCTACGTCTCCACCTCCTCCACCCTGTTGCAGGAGACCTACGGGCTCAGTGAGTCCCAGTTCGGGATGGTCTTCGCGATCTGCTCGGTCGGGGTCTTCCTCGGCGTGCAGACCGGCAGTCGGCTGGCTCCACGGTTCGGCCCCCAGCGGGTGCTGATCGGCGGCACGGCAGGGCTGGTCCTCGCCGCGTCGGTGTTGCTGCTGCTCGATGCCGCCAGGATCGGCCACATCCCACTGATCCCTGCCATGTTCGCCTTCACCTTCTGCTTCGGGTGCTGTGCCCCGAACGTCAACGTGCTGGCACTGCAGAACCACCGGGCCGATTCCGGCGTGGCGGCTTCCCTCATGGGGGCCAGCTTCATGATCCTCGCCGCCGCGGCAGGGCCGCTGATCGGGCTGTTCCCCCTCACCTCCGCTGCGCCGATGGCTGTTGCCATGCTGATCTGCGGTGTGCTCTCCACGATGATGCTGTGGCTGGTGGCGCGGCCACGAAACATCACCTTCCAGCTGTGACCGGATGGCTCGGCCGGGTTCCCGCCGTCGTCCTCGTGCTGGCCGCCATCGCCTCGGTCCAGCTGGGTTCCTCCCTGGCCAAGGGTGTGTTCAGCGTGGCTCCCCCACTGGTCGCGGCATGGCTGCGGGTCACCGGGGCCGCGTTGCTGCTCGGGATCGTGGTGCGCCCGAGACTCAGCGGGCGCAGCCAGGAACAGTGGCGGATCGTGGTGACCTATGCGGTCTGCCTGACCGGGATGAACGCCCTGTTCTACCAGGCGATCCAGCGGATCCCCGTCGGGATGGCCGTCACCTTCGAGTTCCTCGGCCCCCTGGCGGTGGCGATACTGACCTCCCGGCACCGCCGAGACCTGATCTGGGCCGCCCTGGCCGGGGGCGGGGTCGCGATGCTCGGGTTCAGCCCGGAGCCCCTCGACCTCCTGGGTGTGCTCCTGGCCCTGGCGGCAGGGGCCTGCTGGGCCTGCTACATCGTGCTGACCCCCCGTTTGGCCGCACACTGGGAGGGGTTCACGGGGCTGACCACGGGGATGCTCATCGGCGCGGTGCTGCTCGCCCCGGCGGCCCTCATCGCGACCTCCTCGGCCAGCCCCTGGTATCTCTCCTCGACGGCCTGGGGAATCGGGCTGGGTCTCGGCCTGCTCAGCTCGGCCCTGCCCTACGGGCTGGAGCTGCGCGCCCTGGAACGGATGCCCCGGGCCACCTTCGGCATCCTCATGGCCCTGGAGCCCGCCGCAGCCGCCTTCGTGGCCTGGCTGTGGCTCAGGGAATCGCTGGGCTGGAGCGAACTCGCCGCGATGACCTTCGTCATCGCGGCGAGCATCGGTGCCGTGGTCACCTCTCGGCGGGAGCCTTCGGCGTGACGTCCACCCCGGCCTCCTTGCGCTGCTGTGCACTGATCGGGGCCGGGGCCGCGGTCAGAGGGTCGTAGCCGCCACCGGTCTTCGGGAAGGCGATGACGTCGCGGATCGACTCGGTGCCGCTCAGCAGGGCCACGATCCGGTCCCAGCCGAATGCGATCCCACCGTGCGGCGGAGCCCCGAAGCTGAACGCCTCCAGCAGGAAGCCGAACTTCTCCTGGGCCTCCTCAGGCCCGATGCCCATGACGTTGAAGACCCGCTCCTGCACGTCGCGACGGTGGATACGGATGGAACCGCCGCCGATCTCGTTGCCGTTGCAGACCATGTCGTAGGCGTAGGCCAGGGCCTCGCCGGGGTTGGCATCGAAGCTGTCCAGCCACTCCGGCTTCGGCGAGGTGAAGGCGTGATGGACTGCCGTCCACGCCCCACCACCGAGCGCGACATCCCCCTCGGCCTTCGCCTCCGAGGCGGGCTTGAACAGCGGCGCATCGACGACCCACACGAAGCTCCAGGCGTCGTCATCGATCAGCCCGCAGCGTCGGGCGATCTCACCTCGGGCGGCCCCCAGCAGGTTCTGGGAGGCGGTGCGCTCCCCCGCGGCGAAGAAGATGCAGTCGCCGGGCTTCGCGCCGGTCAGCTCCGGCAGCGCCTTCAGCTCGGCCTCGGACAGGTTCTTCGCCACCGGTCCGCCCAGCTCACCGGTCTCGGCGACGGTGACATAGGCCAGCCCCTTCGCGCCGCGCTGCTTGGCCCACTCCTGCCAGGCGTCGAAGGTGCGGCGCGGCTGGGAAGCCCCACCCGGCATGACCACGGCCCCCACGTACGGGGCCTTGAAGACCCGGAACTGGGTGTCGGCGAACAGCTCGGTGAGCTCGGTCAGCTCCAGCTCGAAGCGCAGGTCCGGCTTGTCGGAGCCGTAACGGTCCATCGCCTCGGCGAAGGGGATGCGCGGGAACGGGGTGGCCAGCTCCACTCCCTGCAGCGCCCAGATCTCCTTGACGATGGCCTCCCCCAGCTCGATCACGTCCTCCTGGTCCACGAAGCTCATCTCGATGTCGAGCTGGGTGAACTCGGGCTGACGGTCGGCGCGGAAGTCCTCGTCGCGGTAGCAGCGGGCCAGCTGGTAGTAGCGCTCCATGCCCGCGACCATGAGCAGCTGCTTGAACAGCTGCGGGCTCTGCGGCAGGGCATACCAGGACCCGGGGCTGAGCCGGGCCGGGACCAGGAAGTCGCGCGCCCCCTCCGGGGTGGAGCGGGTCAGCGTCGGGGTCTCGATCTCGACGAAGTCACGCTCCCCCAGCACCTTGCGGGCCGCCTGGTTGACCCGGGAACGCAGCCGGATGGCAGCACCGGGGGCCGGACGGCGAAGGTCCAGGTAGCGGTGCTTCAGCCGCGCCTCCTCGCCGACGCTGACCCGCTCGTCGATCTGGAAGGGCAGCGGGGCGGCGGGGTTGAGCACCTCCAGCTCGGAGATCGCCACCTCGATCTCGCCGGTGGGCAAGTCGGGATTGGCATTGCCCTCGGGCCGCACCTCGACGATACCGGTCACCTTGATGCAGAACTCGTTGCGCAGATCGTGGGCCCCTGAGGAGTCCAGCACCTCGTCGCGGACCACGACCTGAGCGATGCCCGAGGCGTCGCGCAGGTCGATGAAGGCCACGCCACCGTGGTCACGGCGCTTGGCGACCCATCCTGCGAGGGTCACCTCCTGACCGGCATCGGTGGCCCTGAGTTCCCCGGCATTGCGGGTACGAAGCATGTTTCTCTCCAATCCGGCTGCATGGACGCTACAGCTCGTGGCCTCGAATCCTACTGTGAGAACAGCGTCTCGCCGATGTGGCCGCCCTCCTGACAGCCCGGGGGAACCAGGTAGACCCCGCTGCCAAGGGTCTTGAGGTACTCGACGAACATGTCATCGCGGGCCATGTTGCGGTGCACCTTCGCGAACCGGGCTGGTTCCTTGACGTAGGCGATGAAGAACAGTCCGGCGGCGAGTCGGCCCTGCTCATCAGAGCCGTCCACGTAGTTGTAGGCACGACGCAGCATGTGGATTCCGCCGTTGTTGTCCGGGTGGGTCCGGGCGACGTGGGAGCGAGGATCGATCAACGGTTTGCCGTTCGGCCCGGCCTTGGTGAAATCCGGTGCGGTGAACTCGTCCCCGCCCGACAGCGGGGCCCCGCTGCCCTTGGCGCGACCCAGCACCCGGTCCTGCTCCGCCAACTGCAGGCCATCCCAGACCTCGATGGTCATCGCAATCTTCCTCGCGATCAGGTAGGAGCCCCCGTGCGCCCACTGTGGCCCCTCGGAGATCCACACGTGCTCGGTGAGCTTGTCGGTCTCCTCCGCCTTGAGGTTGTTGGTGCCGTCCTTCTGCCCGAAGAGGTTTCGTGGGGTCTGCTGCTCCTTGGAGGTGGATGAGGCCCGCCCGAAGCCGAGCTGTGCCCACCTGAGGTTGGCTCGTCCGAACGCGATCCGGGTGAGGTTACGGATGGCGTGGACCGCCACCTGGGGGTCATTGGCGCAGGCCTGGATGCACAGGTCCCCGTCGGAGATCACCGGTTTGAGGAAGTCGTTGACCATCTTCGGCAGTGCCGTGAACTGCTCCGGCAGCTGATCGGCGATGCCGAATCGGTCGTTCCCCTCACCGTCGATGAACAGCGATCGGCCGAAACCGAAGGTCAAGGTCAGCCCGCTCGGTCCGTGATCGGCGGCCTCGCCGGTGTCAACGGGCGGGGCCAGCGGGTTGCCGTCGAAGGCCCCACCGGCAGCGACGGGGGCGCCGATCGTCATGCGCGATGCGGCATAGGTCCAGTCCTTGAGCAGTTCGACGAGGTCATCGCGGGTTTGGCCCGGCATCATGTCGAAGGCCGCGAAGTGCAGTTGCTCCTGAGCGGGGGTGATGATCCCGGCCTGGTGCTCCCCGTAAAAGGGGTGGACCAGCTCCTCGGCGCCTGCCACCGTCGGGCCGGAGGTGGCGCGGCCTGCGAGGAAGCCGCCCACCCCCACCCCGACGGCTCCGGCGGTGGCGCCGGAGAAGGCCAGCATTCCCCTGCGGGAAAGAGCCATCACTGCTCCTCGATCCCGAGCACGGTGACGGTGAGCTTCGACAGCGGCTCGCGCAGGGCGTTGATCTGGTCGCTCAACTCCTTCTGCTGTTCCGAGGTCACCTGGTCGTAGAGCACGTAGCCCTGCTCCAGGCTGCCGTACTTGTCGAGCAGCGCCTGCAGGGCGTCGAACTCCTTGGTGATCTCGGCCACCAGGGCCTTGCCCTCCTCACCCTTGCGCTCCGCGATGGGTGCGACGAGGTCGAAGGCGATGCGGGAGCCCTCCAGGTTGGCCTGGAAGTCCCACAGGTCGTAGTGGCTCCACCAGTTCTCCTCGCCCGTGACCTTGGTCACGGCGATCTCCTCCAGCAGCCCGGAGGCCCCATTGGAGACCGTGGAGATGTTCACCTCGTTGTCCTCGACGAAGCTCGGGGAGGAGACCAGTTCGTTCAGCCTCTTGACATCTGCGATGAGGGTTTCGCCGATCTCCTTGCGCTGCTCCGGCGTGGAGGGCTGCCAGCCCTCGTGGGCGGAGGAGCCATCGGGCTGGACCGCATCCTCAGCGGGAGCCCACAGATCCTTCTCGATGCGGTGGAAGCCCAGCCACTGGGTGAAGGTCGCATCGTCACTCTGCAGTGCCTCAGCCTCGGAGAGGTAGTCGATCTCACGGTAGTCGATGCGGGGATCGAGGGTGCCCAGGGCCTCGGCGATGGGTTCGATCCGCTCGTAGTGGACCCGGACCTTGGCGTACAGGTCACGGGCCTTCTCATCGTCGCTGTTGATGTAGGCGGTGGCGAACTCCTCAACCTTCGGCTCCAGCTCGGAGACCTCATTGCGAACGAAGGCGACGTAGTCGGCCACGACCTTGTCGAACAAGGCCTTGTCCTCGCCGGAGAGTTCGATGGCCTGGCCGGTGACCTTGAAGGCGGCCTGGCCGACGTTCTCGCCCCGCATCCCGGGCTTGCAGGCGGTGAAGTAGTCCCCGGGCTGGAGTGAGACCGTGAGCTCGGCTGAGGCGCCGGGGGCGATGTTCTCCTTCTCCGAGACGATGCGAAGGCCGTCGGAGCCCAGCAGGTAGAACTCGGTGATCCTGGAGCCCTCGTTCTTGATGCTGAAGGTGACGTTCCCGGAGGAGGCCTCGGAGGTCTGGACCTTGCACTCGGTGTCGGTGGAGCTGACGCTGATCGCGCCGTCGGCGGCCTGGGAACCAGACGAGGTGGTGGGCTTGTTCTCGGTGCAGCCGGTGAGCACCAGGGCGCTGACGGCGAGGGCGGCGAGGCTACGCAGAGTGAGCGTTGACATGGTTTTCCTTTCGAGGGCGGACACGTTTGATGAACAGGGGAAGGACGATTCCGAGGTAGAGGGCCCAGGCGGTGATCTCCAGCCAGCTCATGAGCGGGGTGAAGCCGACGGTGCCCTTGAGCAGCGCGGCCAGCCAGCTGTCGGGTGGGATCACGTCCTGGACGTCGAAGGCCCAGCCGAATGGGTAGGCGGCCCCCCAGAAGGGACGCTCGGTGAAGAATCCGACCAGGACCTCCTTGGTGCGAAGGTCGATGGGGGTGATGGGAGCGCCGGAGAAGGGGCCGGGCAGGAAGCGGGCCTCCTGCAGGTCATGGATGCCATAGGCGAGGATGCCTGCGGTCATGATGATGAGCAGGGTACCGGTCCAGGCGAAGAAGGTGGAGAACTTGATGCGCAGCATCCCGGCGTGGATGAGGTAGCCCATGCCGCAGGCCACGAGCAGACCGGCGATGGCACCGAACAGCGCGATGGGTTCGGTGAGCCAGGCCCACAGCATGAGGGTGGTCTCGATACCCTCCCGTCCCACGGAGATGAAGGCCAGCCAGAACATTCCCCAGCCGCTGCCGATGGCGGTGGCGGCGCTGGCCTCCAGCTCGGCTTTCATGCCGCGCCCCATCCGGAGCATCCAGAACACCATCCAGGTGACCATGACCACGGCGAGCAGTGACATCCCGCCGCCCAGCAATTCCTGGCCCTCGAAACTCAGTCCGTAGCGGCCGAAGGTGAACAGAGCACCCAGCGCGACGGCGCCGAGGACGGCGATCCCGACCCCCAGCCAGATGCGGGAGACGACATCGGATCGGCCCTGTCTGCGCACGTAGGCGATGAGGATGCCGATGATGAGGGAGGCCTCGAGACCTTCACGAAGACCGATGAGGAAGGACCCCAGGAACATGTGCCTCCAATTCGACAACCACACCATGACCCATACTGGCAAAGGTGAGCCTAACCAAGGTCATCGAGTCAGTGCAACCTGTCCGGGAAAGCACTGGGTGTGCGTTCGAGGAGTTCAACGCTGCCAGGGGGTCACCAGGGCGACCGCAGTAGATTCCGCGCTCACCGCAGACCCTCTCAGAGGGTGGAGGTGAGCTGAGGCTGCTGATCCGCCTCGGGTGGCAGCCACCGCTGTGGATCGGCAGGTTGCTGCTGCCCCGAGCGGATGTCCTTGACCGAGTCGTCGTGTCCGGCCCCGAACCACACGAAGGGGATGCCTCGGCGCTCGGCGTAACGGATCTGACGCCCGAACCGGTCCGCCTTCGGTGCCACCTCGCAGGCAATCCCACGGGAACGCAGCTGCCGGGCCACAGCGATGGCCTGCTCGCGGGTGTCCTCGCTGTCCACGGCCACCAGCACCGCCGAGGGCACGCTGCGCGAGGCCGTGATCCTCCCCTTGCCGATGAGTGGGGCCAGGATGCGGGTCACACCGAAGGAATAACCGACGCCGGGGAAGGTGACCTTCCCGTCGGAGGCCAAGGAGTCATAGCGACCACCGGAGGCCACCGAACCGAGCTTCTCGAAGCCCTGCAGCAGGGTCTCGTAGACGGTCCCGGTGTAGTAGTCCAGCCCACGCGCGATCTTCAGGTCGGCCACCACCCGTCCCGGTTCCTGGGCCGCGGCGAGCCGAACCAAGGTCGCCAGCTCCGCCAACCCCTCGGTCAACAGCTCGTGCTCCACACCCAGGGCCTGCACCTGCTCCACGAAGGACTCATCGACCGCGGAGATCCCTGCCAGCGTGACGCACGCCTCGGCCTGATGTGTGCTGAGACCGAGCTGTGAGGTGAGCAGCTCCGCGACGGCGGCGGGCCCGATCTTGTCGTACTTGTCCACCCGCTGCAGCACAGCTGCCGGGTCCTCGATCCCCAGGCCCCGGTAGAAACCCTCGGAGAGTTTGCGGTTGTTGACCCTGATACTCACCGGCGGCAGGCCGAGGTCCCGGTGCAGCTTCCCGAAGACATCGAGCGCGACCAGGGGGATCTCCACGTCGTGATGGGAGGCCAGCTGGTCGGAACCGACAATGTCGATGTCAGCCTGCGTGAATTCCCGGTAGCGTCCCTCCTGGGGGCGCTCCCCGCGCCAGACCTTCTGGATCTGGTAGCGGCGGAACGGGAAGACCAGGTGCCCGGCATGTTCCAGCACGTACCGGGCGAAGGGCACCGTCAGGTCGAAGTGGAGGCCGAGTTCGTCGCTGTCCCCCTCGGTGGCGTGGAGCCGACGGACGACGTAGATCTCCTTGTCGATCTCCCCCTTGCGGGCCAGCTGTTCCAGCGGTTCCACCGCGCGGGTCTCGATGGGGGCGAAACCGTGCAGTTCGAAGGTGGAGCTGATCACCCCCAGCACGCGGGACTCGACCATGCGCCCAGCGGGCAGGTACTCGGGGAAACCGGACATCGGGGTGGGACGGGCCATCTCAGTGCTCCAGGAAATCGGCTTGCAGGTAGGGGTTGTGGTTCCGCTCGGCGGTCATTGTGGTTGCGGCCCCGTGACCGGGCAGCAGGACGGCGTCATCGGGCAGGGTCCCGAGAAGACGACGCAGCGTCGTCCGCATCGCCTCGTGGTCCCCACCGGGAAGGTCGGTTCGACCGATGGTTCCCTGGAAGAGCACGTCCCCGGTGAGGAAGACCGTCTCGGTGCCGTCGCTGACCTCCAGCACGGTGGAGCCAGGGGTGTGCCCGGGCGCAGGGTGTGGGGTCACGGTGAGCCCCGCGGCCTCGAAGGTCTCGTGGTCGCGCAGGTCATCGGGTCGCGGCAGTGCATCTTCCCCCAGCACCTGTTCGATCAGCGGCACCGCGCCAAGGCCGAGGCCGAGCGACGGGGTGAGCAGCATCGGGTGATCCGCGGCAGCGCAGTGGACCGGCACCTGCCACACCTCGGCCAGGGTGGCTGCCGCCCCCACGTGGTCGAGATGACCGTGGGTGGCGAGGATCGCGGCCGGGGTCCAGCCCAGCCGGTCCAGGGCCGCCACGATCAGTTCGGAACCCATCACGCCGGGATCGACCACCAGGCATCGGGAGCCCTCGGGGGCATCAGCTGCGGAGAGGAGATGGCAGTTCGCCTGCCAGGGGGACACCGGGACCGTGTGAATACGCACCCGCCTACTCTATGGCAGTTGGCTCAGTGGGCCGCTAGATTGTTCCCATGAGCGAACAGCAAGCACCGGTCGAGTTCGGACGTGTCGATCCCGACGGCACCGTCTACGTCCGCGTCGGTGACACCGAGAGAAGTGTCGGACAGATCCCCGACTCCACCCCCGAGGAGGCCCTCGCGTTCTACACGCGGCGCTATGAGAACCTGGCCGCGGAGGTGGGTTTGCTCGCTTCTCGGGTGGAGGCGCAGGCCATGTCACCCGAGGAGGCACGCAAGGCCATCGCCACCGCCAAGGGCAACGTGGCTGAGGCCAATGCCGTCGGTGATCTGGCGGCGCTCACTGCTCGGCTCGAGGCCTTGGAGGAGCTGCTTCCCGCTCAGATCGAGGCACGCAAGGCGGCCAAGGCCGAACAGAATGCGGCCACCATCGAGGCCAAGCAGGCAATGGTCGCCGAGGCCGAGTCGCTCGCCGCAGGCAATGACTGGCGGCGCGGCGTCGACCGGTTCCGCGAGCTGCTGGAGGAGTGGAAGGTGCTTCCCCGCGTGGACCGCACCACGGACAACGAGCTGTGGCACCGGTTCAGTTCCGCACGCACCCAGTACACCCGCCGCCGCAAGGCCCACTTCTCGGAGCTCAACTCGAAACGCGACGAGGCCAAGCGGCTCAAGGAGCAGATCATCGCCGAGGCCATTCCCCTGGCAGAGTCCACCGACTGGGGGGCCACCTCGGGTGCCTTCCGTGAGTTGATGGCCCGCTGGAAGGCGGCAGGGAGCGCCAGACGCAGCGAGGACGACGCCCTGTGGGCCCGGTTCCGTGCGCTCCAGGACCAGTTCTTCAACGCCCGTACCGCCGCCCAGAACGCCCTCGACGGTGAACAGGCGGCGAACCTGGCCGCGAAGGAGGAGCTGTTGGGCAAGGCGGAGCAGGACCTGGCGAAGGCCACCGATGTTGATCAGGCCAAGGCGCTGCACCGTGAGTTCCTGGCCCGGTTCAACGACCTCGGCCACGTGCCACGCGGGGCGATGCGGGAGGTGGAGGCCCGGGTCCGCAAGCTGGGTGACCACGTCGCCGAGCTGGAAGCCGAACAGTGGCGCCGCACCGACCCCGAGGCTCGCAAACGCGCTGAGGACACCGTCGCACTGTTCCAGGCCCAGGTGGACAAACTCACCCGCGACCTCGAAGAGGCGCAGGCCAAGGGCGATGCCCGCCGGGCCAAGGACGCCGCGAAGTCGTTGGAGACCTACACCTCGTGGCTGGACCAGGCCAAGGTGACCCTCAAGGAGTTCTCCGAGGGCTGAACCAACCTGGACACGACCAAAACATGGTAGGTGGGGCCGATTCGACGGATCGGCCCCACCTACTGTCTCAGCAGCGGATCAGCCCTCGTCCACCACGATCTGGTCGAAGGGAACCTGGTCTGCTCCCAGCCGCCTGGCGAAGTCATCCGGCAGGACCGGGGTGGTCTCCTGAAGGATCACCTCGGTGGCCCAGCCCCCATCCTCGTGGGTGTCATGCTCACCGCCGACGATGATGCCATCGGCGTTGATGAAGATGCTGTGTCCGTCACCGGGGCGCGACGTCGGGTCCTCGAAGTGGGCGCGATACCCGGTGGTGCCATCGGAGAAGGTGATCTCGGTGAGGGTCACCCTGGGGTTGGTCGGGGTGCCCTCCTTGTCCTGACCGGGCTCCTGCGGGTTCTCCGCCAGCATCGCCAGCACCCGCAGCGCCGCCGCCCGCAGCTCAGGGGAGGTATGCGGGGTCAACAGCTCGGAGACTGACTTGAACACTCGCTCATCGGCTGAGTTGGTCCCGCTCTGGGCCCGGAAGTGAGCATCCAGGGCGGCTGGGTCGGTGGGCACCTGGGTGTGGTCGGGGTTGGGCCTGTGCTTGTACCACTCCACCTGTCCCGAGATCCCTTCGGCGTAGCTGCGGCGCTCCCAGATCCAGCCGTCTGAATCGATGTAACTCTCATTGGTGGTCTGGGGGACGACCTCGTTGTTCGGGCCGGGCTGACCGATCACCTCGATGATGTGAACGTAGCTTCCCGGGGTGCGCTGTCCCACCCCGGCCGAGACGACCGCGACCTCCTCCAGCGCGTTCGGGTCAGCTGGCCCGCCGAGCTGCCAGGTGAGGGTTCCCGGCTCCCGGGAGTGCCCGTTGGACGGCGTCGTGGAGTCCACGTCCTCGGCGGTCGCACCAGAATCCGGGGTGGGTGAGGTCTCGGGCACCACTGCTGACTGGGCGGCGGGGCCGGGGACGCGGGCCTGGATGATGGCCGGGACGACGAGGGCCAGCGCTGTGACGACAGCTGCTGCCACGGCCAACCCGACCAGGAGTCGAGGACGTCTGGCGGGCGCGGCCCTGCGGTTCGCCATGATTTCCTGGTACAGGGCAGCCCGGCGCTCAGGGGTGAACTCCGCCTCGAAGTCGGGGCGATGGTTGGACAGATCGGTCATGAGATCCTCCTCAGGGGGATGGGACGGGCAGGTGCGGTGGGATCGAGCAGTTCCTCGAGGCGTTGACGCGCTCGTCCCAGTCGTTTCGTGAAAGAGGGTCGGGACACACCAAGCACCTCGGCGGCCATCTCGTGGGTCAGGCCGTCCCAGCCGATGAGCAGGAGGGCCTCCCGGTCGGTCTCGGACAGCTGTTCCAAGGCCTCCAGCACGGCTCGCCGCTCGGTCACCGTGGTTTCCGGGGATGGTTCGCTGGCCGAGCGTTCCATGACGTAGACCTGCTCGGTGAGACGTGCGCGTCGGCCCCGGGAGCGTTGATGATCGATGAGGGTGCGCCGCGCGGTGGTGATGAGCCAGCCGAGCGGTTCCGGCCCCATCGTCTCGAAGTTTCGCCAGGCCTTGACGAAGACCTCAGCGGTCACCGTCTCCGCCAGATCAGGGTCACTGTGCCTTCTGAGAAAGGCGTACACCCGCCCTGAGGTCGCCTCGTAGAGCTCCCGGAAACGGGTTTCGATGTCTTCGTTCACACCCAGTACACGTTTGGCACCCGGTGAAGGTGACACCCCGTTCAGGAATTCACCCGGAAGGCGTCATAGACCCCCGGCACCTTGCGCACCTGGGTCAGCACGTGCTGCAGATGGGTCGAGTCCGGGGACTCGAAGGTGAGACGGCCGACGAACTTGCGGTTGCGTCCCGAGGACATCGAGGCCTCCAGGAGGTCCACGTGGGCCTCGGAGATCACAGTTGAGATGTCAGCCAACAGCCGGGCCCGGTCGATACCCTCCACCTGGATGGTGACCTCGAAATGGCCCCCGGTGCTGTCCTCCCACTCCACAGGGACCATCCGCTCCGGGCTCTCCTGCAGGGCAGGCATGTTCGTGCAGTCGTCACGATGCACCGAGACCCCGTCGCCCCGAGTGATGAATCCGCTGATCCCATCCCCTGGGATCGGGTGGCAACACCTGGCCAGCTTGACCGTGATGGTCGGCTCCCCCGCCACCAGCACCCGCGCCTCACCACCCGGCTTGGCACGTCGTCGGGGCCGCACCACCTCGTCCTCGGTGATGGTGTCAACGGCCTCGTCCTCACCGCCGTGCAGCTGGATCAGCTGGGTCACGACAGCCTGCGCGGAGACCTGCCCCTCCCCGATCGCCATGTACAGCGAGGGCACGTCGTGATGCCGCAGCTCGTTGGCCACGGCCGTGAGATTCTCCAGGGTGAGGAGCCGCTGCATCGGCAACCCGGTGCGCCGCAGCTGCTTGGCCAGGGATTCCTTGCCGTTCTCGATGGCCTCGTCCCGGCGCTCTCGGGAAAAGTACTGCTTGATCTTCTGCTTGGCCCGGCTGGAGGCGACGAAACTCAACCAGTCACGGCTGGGACCGGCATTGGGGGACTTCGAGGTGAGGATCTCCACCTTGTCGCCCTGGACCAGCTTGGTGGACAGTGCCACGAGGCGACCGTTGACCCTGGCCCCGATGCAGCGGAAACCCACCTCGGTGTGGACCGAGAAGGCGAAGTCGACCGGGGTCGCCCCCACCGGCAGCGCCACCACCTCACCCTTCGGGGTGAAGACGTAGACCTCGTCGGAGTTGATCTCGAACAGCACCGAGTCCAGGAACTCCGTCGGGTCCTCGGTCTCCTTGCTCATCACCCCGAGCTGGTGCATGGCACGCAGCCCGGCCTGCTCCGGGGTGACACCGTTGCGGAGGTTCTCCTTGTACTTCCAGTGGGCGGCCACACCGTACTCGGCGCGACGGTGCATCTCGTGGGTGCGGATCTGGAACTCGACGGGTTCCCCACGGATCCCGAGCACCGTGGTGTGCAGGGACTGGTACATGTTGAACTTCGGGTTGGCGATGTAGTCCTTGAACCTGCCCGGGATGGGTTTCCACTTGGAATGGGCCACCCCGAGCACCGCGTAGCAGTCGCGCAGATCATCGACCAGCACCCGAAGGCCGATCAGGTCGTAGATGTCGGCGAAGTCGCGCCCGCGAACCATCATCTTCTGGTAGATCGAGTAGAGATGCTTGGGCCTGCCGTAGACGGTGGCCTTGATCCGGTTCTCCGCCAACAGTTGTTGGAAATCACTGATGAGTTCCCTGAGGTAACGCTCCCGGCCCGGGGCCTGCTCGGTCACCAGCTCCGAGATCTCCTGGAACACCTTGGGCTCGATGGCCTGGAAACTCAGATCCTCGAGCTCCCACTTGATGGTGTTCATGCCGAGCCGGTGCGCCAGGGGGGCGAAGATGTTGAGGGTCTCGGTGGCGATCCTCACCTGTTTGTCCGGACGCAGGAAGGAGATGGTACGCATGTTGTGGAGCCGGTCGGCGAGCTTGATGACCAGCACCCGCACCTCCTCGGAGGTGGCCATGATCATCTTGCGGATGGTCTCGGCCTTTGCCGTCTCGCCGTAGGTGACCTTGTCCAGCTTCGTCACCCCGTCAACCATCCGGGCCACCTCGTCGGAGAAGTCGGCGCGCAGCTGGTCCAGGGTGTAGTCGGTGTCCTCGACGGTGTCGTGCAACAACGCGGCGGCCAGCACCGGCTCGGTCATGCCGAGCTCCGCCAGGATCGTCGCCACCGCCAACGGATGGGTGATGTAGGGATCGCCGGACTTGCGTTTCTGCCCTCGGTGGTGCAGCTCAGCGATGTGGTAGGCCCGCTCGATGACCTCGAGATCAGCCTTGGGGTGGGTGGCACGGATGATCTTGAACAGCGGGTCGAGCACGGCGGAGCGGGGCCGCACCGCCCCCAGCCGGGCGAGCCGCTGCCGCATCCGCAGGCGCGGTTGTTCAGGCCCGCCCGTGAAACGCCTCAGCGCTCCCACTCCTCTTGCCTGCTCAGCCATGTCAGGAGTCTAGACCCTGTTGTGCTGAAGACGCCCGGAGCACACAGCCGGAACGTCACTCCTCGCGGCCACGACCGGAATCCGTGTGCTGGGCCCTGCGGACCACGATGAGCTGATCCCCGGTCTCGATGCGTGCCGCCGTCGAGTCGTAGAATCGCCGCAGCGTGCCACCTCGGATGATTCCGATCACCCGGTCGTGCAACAACGCCGTCGGAGCTTGACCCACCTCGTGCGGCGCTGCCTGGCGCTGGCTCACCTCGAGTCCGGTCCCTGCTGTCAGCAGGTCCTGGATGATCGATCCCAACTCCGGCCCCACCGCGGACAACCCCATGAGCCGGCCGACGGTGTCCGAGGAGGTGACCACCGAGGTGGCTCCTGACTGACGCACCAGGGGTACGTTCTCCTGCTCCCGTACCGAGACCACGATGTCGGCCCCCGGGTTGAGCTGACGCACCGTCAAGGTGGCCAGGATCGCCGAGTCGTCCCGGGACAGACAGATGATGACCTTGCGGGCCTTGCTGATCTCTGCGCGTCGCAGCAGATCCCGTCTGGTGGCGTCCCCCAGGAAGGCGGCCAACCCGTCCAGGTTGGCCTCGTTGACCGCGACATCGCTGTTGTCGATCACCACGATGCGAGCATCCTTCTCCCCGTGCCGCCTGAGGGTGTTGATCGCACTGCGTCCCTTCGTGCCGTAGCCGATGACGACGACGTGGTTCCTCATGGCGCTCCTCCACTGCAGGTCACGGATGATGCGGTTGCCCTGGTTCGCCAGAACGGCGATGGTGGTACCGACGAGCACCACCAGGAAGCCGATGCGCATCGGGGTGATGAAGATGGCGTTCAGCAGGCGGGCGTGCGGGGCCAGCGGGGTGATGTCCCCGTAGCCGGTGGTGGTCATCGTGACCGTTGAGTAGTACAGGGCGTCGATGAAGCCGACCCCGTCGTCACGGACGTTGTCGACATAGGCGTCCCGGTCCAGCCACACCAGCAAGGTGCTGCCCGCGAGCATGATGAACGCGAGGCAGAAGCGTTTCGCCAGCTCCCGCAGCGGGTGGACGTCCTTGCGCGGCATGGACACCATCGAGGTGGCATAGCCGCGCTGGACCGCTCGCCGTCCCGCCATCTACTGCCTCACCACCGCCGAGCAGCTCTCGATACCCACGGCCTCCAGTTTCTCACGTCCGCCGAGCGCCGTGAGTTCCAGCAGGACACTGACGTGCACCAGTTGTGCGCCGAGACGCTGCAGCAGAGAGGCCGTCGCGGCGATGGTGCCCCCGGTGGCCAGGACGTCGTCCACGACGAGCACCCTGGCTCCCCGGAACATCGCATCGACGTGCATCGACAGGGTTGCGGTGCCGTACTCGAGGGCGAAGCTCTCGCTGACCACCTCACGCGGCAGCTTCCCGGGCTTGCGCACAGGGACGAAACCCGCTCCCAGCCGCAGCGCGACGGGGGCGGCGAAGATGAATCCCCGTGCCTCCATGCCCACCACGAAGTCAACGTGCTCAGGGGCCGAGGCCGCAATCTCCTCGATGGCCTGGGCGAACCCCTGAGGGGAGGCCAGCAGCGGGGTGATGTCCTTGAAGGTCACCCCCGGCTTCGGCCAGTCGGGGACGTCCACGATGAGGGAGGAGACCAGGCTCATCGCTTCTGCTTCCGGCGCTGTTCCCGGCTGAGGTTGCTGCGTCGCTGCCTCACCCCGGCAGCGACCTTGGCCGGTTCGGCCTCGCGGGCATCCTCGTCCTGGTCGCTCTGCCCGGCCTCAGCGGCCTTGCGCTGTGCACGGGCGAGATCGCGTTCCTGCTTGCGCTCCAACGCCTTGCGGTGCGCCACCTGCTCCGGCTCACGCTCCTTCATCTGCACCAGCAGCGGGGTGGCGATGAAGATCGAGGAGTAGGCACCGGCGATCATGCCGATGAACAGGGCCATGCCGAGATCCGTGAGCGGACCGCTGTGCAGCATGGCGCCACCGATCAGCATCGCCGTGACCGGCAGGATGCCGATGACGGTGGTGTTGAGGGAACGGATCAGTACCTGGTTGATGGCGAGGTTCGCGGCCTCGGCGTAGGTGTGGCGGCTGTCCTTGATCCCCTTGGTGTTCTCCGCCACCCGGTCGAAGACCACCACCGTGTCGTAGAGGGAGTAGCCGAGGATGGTCAGCACACCGATGATCGTGGCCGGTGTGACGGTGAGCCCGACCAGGGCGTAGACCCCCACCGTGACCAACAGGTCATGGGCCAGGGCGATCACTGCGGCCAGGGACATCTTCCAGTTCCTGAACCACACCCCGATCAACACCATCACCAACAGGATGAACACCAGCAGCGCGACCAGGGCCTGCTGGGAGACCTGCTTGCCCCAGGAGGCGCCGATGGCGGTGTATGTGACGTCCTTCGACTCCACCCCAGCCATCTCCGCGATGTCGGTGCGGACCGAGGTGGTCTCCTCCGGGCTCAGGGCACGGGTCTGGATCCGAACCTTCGCCTCACCGAGGGAGAACACCTGGGCCTCGAGATCGGAGACCTTGAAGCTCGCGGTCTCGGTGCGGACCTCGTCGACGGTGGTGGCGGTGACCTTCATCGGCACCTGGAAGTCGGTGCCGCCCCGGAACTCGATACCGAGTGTGAGCCCCCGCACCGCCAGACCGATGATGCACACGGTGAGCAGGACGGCGGAGAAGATGTACCAGATGCGGCGGTTGCGGACGAAGTCGTAGGAGACCTGCCCGGTGTAGAAACGATGTGCCAGGCCGTGCTTGGTGCTCATCAGGCCTCCTTGACGATCGAGGTGGAACGGCGACGGCGGCGACCGAGCAGTGAGTCCCGTGTGACCCCCATGTGCGAGGCGTCCAGGCCGGACAGCCTGTGACCCTCACCGAAGAACCTGGTGCGTCCCAGGACCTGCACCAGCGGCTTGGTGAAGAAGAAGCACACGGCCAGGTCGATGAGGGTGGTCAGCCCCAGGGCGAAGGCGAAGCCCTTGACACCGCCGACGGCCAGGATGAACAGCACCACGGCCGAGAGGATCGAGACCATGTCCGCCACGATGATGGTGGAGCGGGCCTTGGTCCAGCCGGTGGTCAGCGCCGACTTGAGGCTGCGTCCGTCACGGATCTCGTCACGGATGCGCTCGAAGTAGATCACGAAGGAGTCCGCGGTCACACCGATGGCCACGATGGCACCTGCGATGGCCGGAAGATTCAGGGTGAAACCCATCGCCTCACCGAGGATCACCATCGAGGCGTAGGTGGCCAGGGCGGCGACCCCGAGCGAGCCGATGACCACCAGACCGAGACCCCGGTAGTACATCAGGCAGTAGACGATGACCAGGCTGAGACCGATCACACCGGCGATGAGGCCGACCCGCAGCTGTTCACCACCCAGCGTCGCGGAGACGGTCTCGACCTGGGAGGGCTCGAAGTTCAGCGGCAGCGAACCGAAGCGAAGGATGTTGGCCAGCTGAGCCGCAGACTCCGGGGTGAAATTGCCACTGATCTGGGCGTTGCCATCGGTGATCGCACTCTGCACCCGGGCGTTGGACTCCACCACGCCGTCGAGGAGAACCGCGAACTGGTTGGTCGGGTCCGGCTTCGAGACCAGCGCGGTGGTCAGGGCACGAAGCGACTCGGTGCCGTCCGGGTCGAAGGAGAGGGCCACGACGGTGTGCAGCTCACCGGCCGGAACCGTCGAGACGGCGTTGGTCACACGCTCACCGACGATGGCCACGGGCCCCAGCAGGAATTTCGTGGTCCTGCCGGAGTCGCAGGCGACGGTGGCACCATCCAGCGGCTGTGCCACCTTGTCCCCGCACTGGTAGCGCTGGAAGGCCGTCTGGTCCTCCGGCGTGGCCTGGTAGGCCAGGACCTCGGCGACCGGCATCAGCTCTCCGGTGGTGCCGGGCTCCGGGGTCGGGGTGGGCAACCGGTCGACGCCGTCCTCCGCAACCGGGATGGCCGGCTGGTGGCTGAGCACCGGCCGGAAGGTCAGCTGGGCTGTGCTGCCGATGAGATCGACCAGGTCGTCGCGCTGCACGTTCGGCGCGGAGACCACGATGTGGCGGTCCCCGGAGGTGGTGACCGAGGCCTCACTCACACCGAGGCTGTCCACCCGGTTCTGGATGATCTGGCGGGCCTGCTCCAGGTTCTCCGCCTCCACCGTGGAGTTGGTCGCGGTCAGGGTGATGGTCATGCCGCCCTGCAGGTCGAGCCCCAGCTTGGGGGTCCAGATCCTGCCGAGCGCCATGATGCCGTACAGCCCGGCCAGCGCGATCAGGAAGATGATGAGCACGAGCCCCGGACGGGGCTTTCGGGATGAGGTTGCCATGTGGGATCAGTTCTTCTCGGTGGCCTCGTCCTGGCCGGGGTTCTCCTCAGGAAGCTCGGGCATCTGGTCCAAGTCCGACTCGGCCCCCGGGGCGGTGTCGTCGTCGAACTCGAACTCCTCCTCGTCCTCGGTGACCACTCGCAGGATCGCCCCCTTGAGGGTGGTCACCTCGACGCCCGGGGCGAACTCGACGATGGCCTGCTTGTCGCCGACATGGGTCAGGGTGCCGTAGAGGCCACTCTGCAGCAGCACCCGGGTACCGGGCTGCAGTGCGTTGATGGTCTCCTGGTGTTCCCGCATCCGCTTCTGCTGGGGGCGGATGAGCAGGAAGTAGAACAGGGCACCGAACGCGACGAGCGGCAGGAGCATTTCGAGCATGGAGAGGTCCTTCAGAAGTGTTCAGGGCAAGGATTGCCGAGGGTCAGGATAGCTCAATCGAACAGGGAGGGGTCGCCACCGGGTGGTTGCAGGCCGAGGTGTCGCCACCCGGCCCCGGTTGCGATTCTGCCCCGGGGGGTGCGCATCATCAGCCCTTCCCGGATCAGGAACGGCTCGGCCACCTCGGAGACGGTCTCGGTCTCCTCCCCCACGCTGAGCGCCAGGGTGGACAGGCCGACGGGTCCGCCGCCGAACAGGGTGCACAGGTTGTTCAACACCGCCCGGTCCAGCCGGTCCAGTCCGCGGGCGTCCACCTCGTAGAGCTCCAGGGCGGCCCGGGCATGGGTGAGAGTGACATGACTCTCCCCGGCCACCTGGGCGTAGTCGCGCACCCGCCTGAGCAGCCGATTCGCGATGCGTGGGGTGCCCCGGGAGCGGTCTGCGATCTCCTGCGCTGCCCGGGTTGCGAGGTTCACCCCCAGCTTCAGGGCCGAGGCGGCGACGATCCCGGCCAGGTCTGCGGCGTCATAGAACTCCAGCTGCGCGGTGAAACCGAACCGGTCCCTGAGCGGACCCGGCAGCAGTCCGGCCCGTGTGGTGGCACCGACAAGGGTGAACGGCGGCAGCTCGATGGGGATCGCGGTGGCCCCGGGCCCTTTGCCCACCACGACATCCACCCGGAAGTCCTCCATCGCCAGGTAGAGCATCTCCTCCGCTGGCCTGGCCAGCCGGTGGATCTCGTCGAGGAAGAGCACATCACCGTCATCGAGGCCGGAGAGAATGGCGGCAAGGTCCCCGGCGTGCTGGATGGCAGGCCCTGAGGAAATCCTGAGGTTGACCCCCAGCTCGGCGGCAACGATCATGGCGAGCGTGGTCTTGCCGAGCCCGGGCGGGCCGGACAGCAGCACGTGGTCCGGGCTGGCTCCCCTGTGCCGGGCGGCATCGAGCACCAGCCCGAGCTGGTCACGCACCCGGGGCTGGCCCTCGAACTCGACGAGGCGTTTCGGGCGCAGGGCCGCCTCGAACTCCTTCTCCTCGCCCCTGGGGTGCGGGCTGACCGCTGAGTTGTCCATCCGATCCTCCTCAGCGCTTCGCCAGTGAGCTCAGCGCGGCCCGCATCAGTTGCCGGATGCTGGCCCCCGCTGCGGCCTGCTCGGCGATGGAGTCGCAGGCGGCAGCCGCATCCTTGGCCGACCATCCAAGTCCTTGGAGGCCTTCGGCGACCTGCTCCCGCCAGGTCTCCTCGCCCTGCATCGGCCCCGCTTCCGGTGCGGAGTCGTCGAGGGCCAGCAGGGCGGCCTTGTCCCGTAGCTCCAGGATGATCTTCTGTGCCATCTTCGGCCCCACCCCGGGAGCTCGGGAGATGGCACGGGTGTCATCGGCCAGCACCGCGCGCTTCAACTCCCCGGGCGGCAGTACCGAGCAGATGGCCAGGGCCACCTTCGGACCGACGCCACTGGGGGCCTGCACCAGGTCGAACATCTCACGCTCAGCCGCGGTGCTGAACCCGAACAGGGTCAAGGAGTCCTCCCGGACCACCAGCGAGGTGTGGACCGTGGTCGGCTCCCCTGGCCTGAGCGCAGCAGCGGTGCCGGGGGTGCACAGCGCCCGGTAACCCACTCCTGCGACGTCGATGACGAACCACGTCGTCCCGGCGTGGACCACGGTTCCGGTCAGCTGAGCAATCATGATGTCTTCCTGGCTGCCGCGACCAGGGCGGCGTAGCGGTTGGTGTGTCCGCCACGCCAGGCGTGGCAGACGGCCAGCGCGAGGGCATCGGCCGCATCGGCCGGGCGGGGCGGGGAGCTGAGTCTCAGGATCGTGGTGACCATGGCGGTGACCTGGGCCTTGTCCGCTCGGCCCGAGCCGGTGACGGCCGCCTTGACCTCGCTGGGGGTGTGAAAGGTCACGGGCAGGCCATGCCGGGCCGCGACCAGGGCCGCGACCCCGGCGGCCTGCGCGGTGTCGATGACCGAGGCGCGGTTGTGCTGGGCGAAGACTCGTTCGATGGCCACGACATCGGGCCGATGTTCCTCGATCCAGGACTCCAGGCCCGCCTCCAAGGACAGCAGGCGCTGCCCGATGTCGAGTTCGGGGCTGCTACGGGCCACCCCGACCGCCACGAACGAGGGGGGACGCCCGACGGTGCCGCGGACAACGGCCATGCCGCACCGGGTGAGGCCGGGGTCGATTCCCAGGATCCGCTTCATCTCGAACATCAGTTCGATGATAGCGGATCAATCCTCGTTCTCGAGGGCTGCCGCCACCTCATCACTCAGATCCAGGTTGGTGTAGACGTTCTGCACATCGTCGGAGTCCTCCAGCGCATCGATGATGCGGAAGGCCTTGGTCGCGACCTCCACACTGTCCACCTGTTGATCGAAGGAAGCCACGAACTGCACCTCGGCGGAGTCGTACTCCAGGCCTGCAGCCTCAACAGCCCTGCGGACCTCGACGATGTCGGCGGGATCGCACAGCGCCTCCCAGGTCTCCCCTTCGTCGCGGACCTCCTCCAGACCGGCCTCGAGCGCCGCCTCCAACAGGTCGTCCTCGGTGAGTTCGCGCTCCCCCTGCTGCTTCGGCACCACGACCACGCCCTTGCGGGCGAACAGTCGCTGCACGGAGCCGACATCAGCCATCGTGCCGCCGTTGCGGGTCACGGCGACACGCACATCGGATGCGGATCGGTTGCGGTTGTCGGTGAGGCACTCGATCAGGATCGCGATACCGGCCGGACCATAGGCTTCGTAGGTGATCGTCTCGTAGTCCGCACCGCCGGACTCGGCTCCGGAGCCACGCTTGACGGCCCGGTCGATGTTGTCATTGGGAACCGAGGACTTCTTGGCCTTCTGGATGGCGTCGTACAGGGTCGGGTTCCCGGCGGGGTCACCGCCACCGAGCCTGGCAGCGACCTCGACGTTCTTGATGAGTTTCGCGAACAGCTTGCCGCGCTTGGCGTCGATGACCGCCTTCTTGTGCTTCGTCGTCGCCCATTTGGAGTGGCCGCTCATTCATCACGTCCTTATACCTGATGGTCACAATTGCAAGGCGCAGCATATATCAGGCGATGGTGAGTTCGAGAGTGGCCACGCTGTCGGTCTCCTCGTACCCGAGGGTTCGGGTGAGCCATGCGGCGACACTGCGGCTGGGAACATCGACGCTGATCCCGCAGGAATCGATCTCGGCGGCGGCCATCGCGTGCATGGATCGGGCCAGCATCGCCTCGGCGATCCCATGGCGACGTTCGTGCGGTGTCACCCCCAACCGGTCACACCAGCCCTGCTCGGCCTCCCCGTCGACGGTGGGCACACAGCCGTTGAGGCAGTACCCGATGACCCTTCCCTCGCGCAGCGCGACGACCGACCAGTCAGGCCGGAAGGCCTCGTCGGCCAGGGACTCCTCCCAGGTCTGCTGCGGGAACGGGGCAGCGAAGCACAGCCGGTGCAGCTCGAGCACCGCATCACTCAACTCTGCGGAGAAGGGCACGAAGTCAACACCCTGCGGACAGACCGGGAGTGGGAGCGGGTGGATCGGGCGGGTCATGTCGATCAGGCATCGGGTGATCGTGAAACCGCGGTGCAGCAACAACTGCTCCAGCCCCTGCTGTCCCTCGACCACGCAGCGCAGCCGCAGTTCTTCACCCGGGTGTGTGGCATCGCGCCACCGAGTGGCGTGCTCCACCTGCCAGCGAAGCAGGCTGACCCCGATCCCCTGGTGGCGGTGCGTGGGGTGAACCGCCCCGAACAGGTGGACCACGAGTTCCTCCTCGGGGTCCACGAAGTTCCAGGCGAAGGCGGACAGGCTGCCGTAGTCGTCCCAGCCCCCGACGGCCTCCCCCAGGTCAGCGCCGGGGGGAAGGGAGTCCAACAGATCGGATGCCGTGTTGAGCAGGGGGTCGTCGATGACCGCGATCTGGTTCTGCAACCGAGTCACCTCCTCCCAGTCCTGGCTGCCCAATGGGCGCCAGGTGAGATGGGGATCGACGAACTCGTCCATCATCGGCACCAGATTCCGGACTGCTGCGAGCCACGCGGAGCGCTCTGCTGCCATCGTCGCCGCCACCTGGACATCGGCTGGGCCTCACCGGTGACCGGTCCGCGATGCTGCAGCGCCCACCAGGACAGATCCCCTCGGTTGAACAGGGCGGCAACCGCGGCCTGGATCTCGGCGGTCGCTTCCGTCAGCGACTGGCCGCGCACGTAGATCGGGGAACCGAAGCGCACCGAGACCTTGGGGCGTCGCCTCAGCGCCAGCCGCAGCACCTCGTTCAGGTGATAGGTGCCCACCATCGCAACCGGGACCACGGGGACGTTGTACAGGTTCGCCAGTTCGGCCGGGAGCTCCGAGAACTCCCCCACCCCTCCGGCAGGGCCGGCGGACTCGGAGAAGATCACGACGCTGCGGCCCCGGCCGAGTGCCCGCTGCGGTCGACCCGAGGTGGCGTACAGCCTGGCGGGAAGCGCGGCCTGCAGCACCCGCCAGTCCAACACCCCTTGCTCGTTGCAGGCGAGGATCACTGGCGCATCGAGCCCGTCGAGCGCTCCCAGACCCGCCACCTGATACTCGAGCCGCCAGGCCAGTGGGTTGAGCAGGTTCGGCCCCTCGGCCATCTCGCTCCCACCCAACCTGCGGCCTCCCCGGGAAGTGCGCGACGGCGCTCCCATGGGCCTGGGCGAGCGCAATCCGAACCCGGTTCGGGCGAATCGCCCCATGTCCTTGAACCAGGTGATCACCGGCACGCCCCCGTCGCCCGTCCCGGACCGTGCAGGTAGGTGATCGTCCCCGACCCGCCGTGGTCACGGGCCAACTCGAGGGCATCGGCCAAGGTGGTGGCCGCCCGGTGACCGAGCACAGCTGCTGATTCACGGGAGCCCCCGACCCAGATCACCTCGGACAGCCGGGAGGTCGCCTCCTGGATGGCGTACCAGGAATGGAACACCGCCAGCGGGTGGTGGGCATGATGATCGCGGTACAGCCGGAGATGCCAGTCCTCGCCCAAGGCCTGTGGCTCGAACCGACGGTGGATCTCCTGGGCGTCGCGGGTCTGCGGCAGGACCTTGTCGAAGAAGTCCGCGCTCGAGGACTGCAACCGATTCGAGAAGAGCCGGAGCAACGGGTGAAAGGCGATGACCACGCCACCGTCGCGGACCAAGGGGGTGGCGCCATGGTTGCCTACGCGGTCCACCAGGGCGTGGTGGGCGGCGCTGATCGGGGAACCGACGGGATCACCGGGATCGATGCTGCTGCCCCACACCGAGGTGATGACGGTGTCGGAACTCGTGACCAGGACGGCGTTGGCGGCTTGCCAGACCGCCGAGGCCTGGCGGATCACCTCATCCGGGGCACCTGCCACGACATCCAACACCTGACGGTCGGCTCGGGGCGAGGCGTGGAGCCGGTGGGCACCTCTCACGGGCATCAGTTCCACCAGCTGTCGGGCCGCAGCGAAGGCCAGCTGGTGCGGCAGCCGCCACTCCCATTCCCGCTCGTTGAGGAAGCTGAGCGCCTGCCCCAGGAAGGGCTGCCCCAGGACGGCCGAGATGGCGAACACCTCGATGCGTTCCCCGATGGCCTGCGACACCTGCGCCACGGCCTCGGCGGAGCCACCAAGCCCTGCGATGCGGTTGATCGTGGCGATGTCGGTGGCACCGGTGGCGAGCACGCAGCCACCCCTTCTGCCGTGGCACACGTCCACCACGACCACCAGATCGGACTCAGCGATGCGCGGGTCCACCAGCACGGGTTGCCCTTCCACCCTGGTGATCTCGACGAGTTCCGAGGAGGTGACGTCATGGCTGTGGATCAGACCATCGGGCAGGAAGGAGGCCGCAACCCGGTCCCCGAGGGCGGCAACCACGTCCTTTGCCGACCACCGTGGGGACAGCCCGGCCGCGATGACCAGCGCCACGTCGTCGACTCCGGCGCGGGCCGCCTGCTCGAGCACCCGCTCCACCATGCTGCGACGCACGTCGAAACGCATCCGGGGTTGCACCGGATGGACGCTGCCCACCACCACGGTGAGCTTCATCCCTGGACGCAGCTGGGTGGCCAGCGGGCTGGCTCCCACCGGTGAGGCCAGGCAGGAGTCGATGAGGGGAACCGGATCGCTGGAGGGCATCGGGTCAGGCGGGTAGACCACCTGGGTACCCGTCGGGAACCGCTGCAGCTGCACCCGACTGCCGGAGAGGGTCAGCAGATCGCTGGTGCGTTCATCGACGGTCAGGACGAAACCGGGGCGGCTCATGAGGGCAGCTTCCATCGAGGTTGGACCGAGTGGGAGGGCCAGTCGATGATGGACCAGCCCGATGCGCGTGCAGCGCGCATCAACCCGATGTCGGGACTCACCGCCACCGGGTTGCCGACGGTGCGCAACATGGGAAGGTCCACGTGGCTGTCGGCATAGGCGAAGGAGGTCGTGAGGTCGATGCCGTGCAGACCGGCGTAGTGGGTGAGCCAGGCAGCCCTGGAGTCCCCGACCATCGGCGGTCCGGTGAGGAAGCCGGTGCACAGCCCGTCGGCATCGGTGGCCAGATCAGCGGCGACGATGTGGTCGAACAGCCCCTCGAAGGGCCGGGTCAACGGCCGGATCACCCCGGTGATGAGAATCGTGGTGTGGCCTGCGGCCTTGTGTTCCCGAATCCGCCGGATCGCCTCCGGGGAGGTCCGGTCCAGCACGAAGGGGGTGAGCCGTTCATCGACGAAACGTTCCAGTTCAGCCAGGTTGGCCCCCTCGTAGCGGCGGTAGACCTGACGCAGGAAGACCCCGCGGTCCTTGCGCTCCGCACCCAGGTAGTTCGGCAGCTGGGCGAGCACCTTCGCCAGTTCCCCGAGCCTGCCGGTCAGTCCCAGCTCGGGAAGCCGCAGCCACAGGTAGGTCTCGATGACATTGGTGGTCATCACCGTGCCGTCGAGGTCGAAGGCGGCCAGCACCGTTCCTGGCTCAGCGGGCCGGAGTTCCTTGTAGGTGGCGGAGCGGGCCTTGCGGCGTTTCCTGGCTGCTTCCAGCCGTCGTACCGGGTCCGTGATGGCCGGGGCGTGGACCTCCTCCAGGTAGTGGGTCCAGTCGATCTCGGCGGAGTCGAAACCGAAACGTTCCCGGTCCTCCTCGTGGAGCGAGTTGTGCAGGGCCAGCGTGCAGTCGTCGACGAAGTGCAGCTCGGACTGCAGGTACTCGCCGTACAGGCTGAAGTACTTGTTGAGGAAATCCAGCTGCTTGGCAGTCTTGTCGAGAGCCTGGGCTGCGGCCAGGGTGCGGCGGCCCCGCGGGGCGAAGCTGAGCAACCGGTTGCCGAGGGTGACCCCCGCACCGGCGAACCACAGCTTGCGCTCCACCGGCTCCGGCCCGGGAAAGTCCCAGGTGGCGAGCTTCGAGGAATCCTGGCCTTCGCTGTAGGGATGCTTCGAGAAATAGGAGCGGATGTGCTCGTAGATGCCCCGGAAGGTCAAGGGGTTGCGGGCACCGGAGGAGCAGTGGTAGTACTCGGGCTCCCCCACCGTCGGGGTGGTGGCGCACACGGCGACGATGGCATTGACCACGTGGTCGCAGGGAATGATGTCGATGACCGCATCGGGCGAGGCAGGGAACTCTGGCAACTGCCCCCGACCGTAGGCCAGGATGATCGGGTCCGCCATCTTGAAACCCTCGATCCACCCCGGATGGGGGTGCCGCAACGAGGACTCGACGATGGCGGGACGCACGATGGAGACCTTCATGTCGCGGCACAGATCCGCCACCACGGCCTCCCCCATCGCCTTGGCGAAGGTGTAGACATCGGTCCAGCCGAGCGACCGGGCACGTTCGGTCCCGGCTGCCACGAGCTCCTGCTTCACCCACTCCACGCGGCGACGTTCGGTGTCCTCGCTGGTGGTCAGGTATCCGGCCCTGCGGTGCAGCTTCTCGGCCTCCTTCCGCAGCCGCATGAGCTGCTCGGAGGTGCGGGATCGGGTCTCCACCATCGCGGCCATCGTGAGGGCCGCCTCGGTCTCGTGGGCGTAGTCCACGCTGTGGGGATGGGCGGCCTCCGGGATCGGGCCGCGACGCCGTCCGGCCGTGTAGGCGGTGGAGATGTGGACGTAGTGCGGTACCCGCTCGAGCTCCCCCTGACGGTTGGAGCAGGACTCGCGGAACCTGGCCAGCAGGGCCTCGGTGCCGAGCACGTTGGTCCGAAATGCCGCATCGATGGGGGGATCGAAGGACACGTCCCCGGCACAGTGGACGAGCACATCGATGTCCCGGGGCAGCACGGGAACCTCTGGCAGGTCACCCTCGATCACCTCGACGCGGGCCGCCATGAGTTCTTCGACGGACCCGGACCGGGTGACGATCTCCGCGAAGATGGGTTTCTTCAGCAGTGTCCTCACCCGATCCTCGGCGCTGAGTGACCCCTTGCGCCGGACCAGAACGGCGGTGCGGGTCTCAGGGCAGTCAACGAGGATCTTCCACAGCAACTGCTCCCCGATGAATCCGGTGACCCCGGTCATCGCGATCTTCTGCCCAGCCAGCAGGTCCTTGATGCGGCCGGTGAGCAGCGGCGGGGTGTGCAGGCGCATGGTCTCGGATGCGCCGAAGCTGGTGCGCGGGGCCGGGGTCATCACGAACTCCTCCCGGTCTGAGGGCCTGCCGTCTCGATGGCCTCGGCGAGGGTGAAACGACCGAGGTAGAGCGCGGTGCCGATGATTGCCCCCTCGACGCCGTCGGCCACCATCGACCGCAGGGCGCGGAGGTCCTCGAGCCTCGCGACCCCCCCGGAGGCGATCAGCGCGGCATCCGTTCGGGCCGCCATCTCGGCCAGCAGCTCGAGATTCGGCCCGGTCAGCATCCCGTCGGAGTTGACATCGGTGACCACGAAGCGCGGGCACCCGGCGGCGGCCAGCCGGTCCAGGGTCTCGCCCCAGGGCCCGCCCTCGGTGGTCCATCCGCGAGCTGCAAGTCGCTCCCCTCGCACGTCGAGGCCGATCGCGATCCGGTCCCCGTGCTCGGCGATCACCTGCTCGCACCATGCCGGGTTCTCCAGCGCCGCCGTGCCGATGTTGACCCGACGGCACCCGGTGCGAAGTGCCCGCTCCAGGGACTCATCGTCACGGATTCCACCGGAGAGTTCCACATCGATGTCGAGCCTGCCGATGATCTCGGCCAGCAGGGGGGCGTTCGACCCACGCCCGAAGGCGGCGTCGAGGTCCACGAGGTGGATCCAGGCCGATCCTTCCTCCTGCCAGCGCAGGGCCGCGTTCAGCGGGTCCCCGAACTCCTTCTGGGTGCCCGCCACACCCTGCACCAACTGAACGGCCTGGCCGTCCTGGACGTCAACGGCGGGCAACAACTGCAATGTGTCCACGACGTGCAACCCTACCGCTTCGCCTCGTCAGCCGACAGGGTGTTCAGCGCAGCGCGGAGTCCCTTCTCCTGGCTGTCCAGGTCGAGTACCTGAGCAGGGGGCAGGTGGATGAATCCGCACCGCGGCCGGGTGGTGGTTGGCCTTTCGGCCGCGATGCCGAGCAGGGTGTAGAGCAGGGCGTTGCAGACATAGGCTCCAGCGCTCAGCGACAGCTCACCGGGCACCCCGGCTTCCCGGGTGGCCGCGAGCATCTGTTTCACCGGCAGTGTCGACCACAGGGCTGCCTCACCACCCTCGACGACGGGCACGTCAACGGGCTGCTCCCCCGCGTTGTCCGGGATGGTGGCATCGATGAGGTTGAGGGCCACCCGCTCGAAGGTGATGCCGGTGGCCGGGGCGGAGAGCCCGAGGCACACCACGTAGCTGGGCTTCCACCGGTCGATGAGATCGCCCAGACGCTCCCGCAGCCCGGCGAACTCCACGGGCAGGACCACGCTGGGATGGGTCCCAGCCAGGCGTTGTGCCAGCTCTCCCGAGGGATTGGTGGTTGAGCCGTCGAACGGCTCGAAGCCGGTGATGAGGATTGAGGGATCAACTGCTGTCATGGCTGCCTCTCGGGTGTGGGAAGTCGCATGGAAGTGTGACACGGATTGACCCGCAGGTGGAAGGATGGGGTCATGAACGAGACCCACCCGCAGGTGCCGTCAGCCTTGTTGGAACACGCCAGGGCCGCCCAGAGGGTGCTGGTGCTGACCGGGGCGGGCATGTCTGCCGAGTCCGGGGTACCGACCTTCCGCGACGAATCTGCCGGGCTGTGGCACCACCACTCCCCCGAGGCCCTGGCCACCGAAGAGGGTTGGCGGGCCGATCCCGGTCTGGTGTGGGCGTGGTATCTGTGGCGGATCGGGACCCTCAGCCGGACCCGACCCAATGCCGGGCACTGCGCCCTGGGGAGCTGGCAGCGCTCCGGTGTGGTGGAGCGGCTGGACATCGTCACCCAGAACATCGACGACCTCCACGAGCGTGGCGGCTCAAAGGTGCTGGCCCATCTCCACGGCAGGATTGACCGGTTCCACTGCATCGACTGTGGTCTTCCCGGGGTACCGGACCTCTCACCGGCTGCCACCGAGCCGGTGCTGCGCTGTCCGCCGTCGCCCTGCCACCACTGCGGTGGCGATCTGCGGCCCGGGATCGTGTTCTTCGGTGAGATGTTGGACGAGTCCGACGTCGACAAGGCGGTCGAGGCCGCCCGGCAGGCTGATCTGACCCTGGTGGTGGGCACCTCGTCGGTGGTCTACCCGGCTGCCGCGCTGCCGGGGCTCGCCCAGCGCAGCGGCTCCTTCGTGGTGGAGATCAACCCGAACCCAACCGATGTGGAATGTGACCTGCGGTGGCAGACCACGGCCGCCAGTGGACTTCCCGCCCTGGTGGCGGCGCTCGGGGTCACGTTGTGACACCGGCCGGGCCGAGGCCGACCCGTCGAGGATTCTCAGGCCAGCCCCAGCCAGTTGCGCAGCAGCACTGTCCCGGCCTGACCTGACTTCTCGGGATGGAACTGGGTGGAGCAGACGTTGCCCCGCTCCACCGCCGCGACGAAGGGGACCTCGTGGCTGCTGAGTGTCACCTCGGCTCCTGCTGGTGGGGTCAGTGCGGCATAGCTGTGGACGAAGTAGAACCTCTCCTGCTCAACCCCTGCGAAGAGATGGCTCCCCTCGGGGGGCTGGACGGTGTTCCACCCCATGTGGGGCAGGCGGTTCGCCGGAAGCTGCTCCACCGGGCCGGACCAGATCCCGAGCCCTGCTGTTGCCGTGCCGTGCTCGTTGCCACTGTCGAACAGGATCTGATGGCCGACGCAGATGCCCAGCAGTGGCCGCCCGGAGGCGATCCAGTCCCGGATCAGGGGCTCCCCGTCGATGGCTCGCAACCCGGCCATGCAGGCGGCGAAGGCCCCGACCCCGGGCACGACGAGCGCATCGCAGTGCTCCAGCAGACCTCGGTCCCCGGTGAGTTGGACGCTCGCCCCCGCCTGTTCCAGGGCGCGACGAGCCGAGTGCAGGTTGCCGGAGCCGTGGTCGAGCAACCCGACCCGGGTCACAGGGCCCCCTTCGTGGAGGGCACGTCCGTGACCCGCGGGTCCAGGGCGATGGCGTCCCTGAGGGCGCGGGCCAGGGCCTTGAACTCGGCCTCGACGATGTGGTGGGGGTCACGTCCGGCCAGCAGCCGCAGGTGGATGCACAGTCCGGCATTGAGACCCAAGGACTCGAACACGTGGTAGGTCATCGATCCGGCATAGGGGACCCCCGAGCCCCCGATCCTGGCGGTGACCTGCTGCTCGGGCTCGCCCGAGCACACCACGTAGGGACGGCCCGCCACATCGACGACGCAGTGCGCCAGGGCCTCATCCAGGGGCACGGTGGCATCAGCGTAACGGCGGATGCCGACCTTGTCCCCCAGCGCCTCCTTGATCGCCTGCCCCAGCACGATTGCGGTGTCCTCGATGACGTGATGGCCATCGATGTGGACATCCCCCTCGGCAGCGATGTCGATGTCGATGAGCGAGTGCTTCGCCAGGGCGGTCAGCATGTGGTCGTAGAAACCGACCCCCGTGCTGATGGCGGATCGCCCTGTCCCGTCCAGGTTGACCGTGACGGTGATGCTGGACTCGCTCGTGGTCCGGGTGCAGGTGGCGGTGCGGCTCATGATCGGGGTCCTTCCGGGTGGATGTCACACAGGGCGTCACGCAGGGCGGCCATCTCCTCAGGCCTGCCGGCCGAGGCCCGCAGGAAACCCTCCGGGCCGGTCTCGCGGATCAGGACCCCCCGTTCCAGGAGGCCCTGCCAGGTGGCGTGCCGGTCCGGGAAGCGTCCGAACAGCACGAAGTTGGCATCCGAGGGGATCACCTCGTACCCCTGCTCCGACAGCCAGGCCTGGAATTCGCGGGCCTGCTGGGCCAACTCGGCGACCTGGGCCAGCAACTCCTGCCGGTGGGCCAGGGCCACCCGCGCCAAGACCTGGGTCTGGGTGCCCAGGTGATAGGGCAGCCGCACGATCCTGCAGGCATCGACGATGGCGGGGGACGCCGCCAGGTAGCCGACCCTGGCCCCCGCCATCGCGAAGGCCTTGCTCATCGTGCGGCTGACCACCAGGTGCTCGTGACGGTTCAGCAGGGTGAGACTGCTGGGACGGGTCGAGAACTCCTGGTAGGCCTCGTCGACCACGACCAGGGCCCGGGTGGCCCGGCAGATCTCGTCGATCACCTCTGGGGCCACCGAGGTGCCGGTCGGGTTGTTCGGGGTGGTGATGAGCACCACGCTGGGGTGGTGCTTCTCGATGGCTCCCAGCACCAGTTCCGCATCCACACCGTGGTCCGGCCGCCTGGGCTCGGCGACATATCTGGTGCAGGTGTTGCGCGCGTACTCGGGGTACATCGAGTACGTCGGGCTGAAGGTCAGCACCGTGCGGCCGGGCCCACCGAAGGCGGTCAGGAGGTGGCTCATGATCTCGTTGGACCCGTTGGCCACCCAGATGTTCTCCGGTCGCAGCCCGTGTCCCAGATGGGCGGCGAGGTCGTGCCTGAGCTCCCAGGCCTCCCGCTCCGGATAGCGGTTCAGCCCCTTCGAGGCCTCGAAGATGGCCTCAGCGAAGGCACGTCGCAGCGTCTCGGAGGGCGGGTAGGGGTTCTCGTTGACGTTGAGCACGACCGGCACCTCCAGCTGGGGAGCTCCGTAGGGAACCTCCCCCACCAGATCGTCACGTAGTGGCAGCTGTGTGCTCACCGTTTCCTCCTGACGGTGATCGCGGCGGCGTGGCCGGGCAGGTCCTCGGCCAGCGCGAATCGCTCCACCCCGTCGGCGATGTCGGCCAGGGCATCAGCGGAATAGGAAATGACGTGGACGGTGCGCATGAAGGAGCGCACGCTCAGCCCGGAGCTGTGACAGGCACAGCCTGCGGTGGGCAGGACGTGGGTGGAGCCGGCCGAGTAGTCACCCAGGCTCACCGGCGAGTGGTCGCCGATGAAGATCGCTCCGGCGTTGCGAATCCGTGCCGCCACGGTGGCGGCGTCACGGGTGTGGATCTCCAAGTGCTCCGCGGCGTAGGTGTTGGCCACGGCCACGGCCTGGTCAAGGTCACGCACCAGCAACACGGCTGACTGCTCACCGGTCAGTGCGGTGCGGATGCGTTCCCGGTGCCGGGTGGCACCCACCTGACGTTCCAACTCGACGGCGACCCTGCGGGCGAGCTCCGGGGAGTCGGTGATGAGCACAGCGGCCGCCATCGGGTCGTGCTCGGCCTGGGAGATGAGATCGGCGGCGACGAAACATGGGTCGGCACTCTCGTCGGCGACGATGGCGATCTCGGTGGGCCCGGCCTCCGAGTCGATGCCGACGATTCCGCGCAGCAGCCGTTTCGCGGCCACGACATAGATGTTGCCCGGACCGGTGACCATCGACACCGGGGCGCAGACCTCTGCAACCCCGTGGGCGAACATCGCGATCGCCTGTGCCCCACCCACCGCGAGCACCTCTGTGACCCCGAGCATGTGGCACAGCGCCAGGATGTTCGGATGAGGCCAGCCGCCATGATCGGCCTGGGGTGGGGAGGCCACCGCGATCTCGGCCACACCCGCCACCTGTGCAGGGACCACGTTCATGATGACGCTGGAGGCCAGCGGTGCCAGGCCACCGGGAACGTAGAGCCCCACCCGGTCAACCGGGATGTTGCGCACCCCGACCTCGGCCCCCGGGGCCAGACCCACTGGCGTGGGGTCGGCATCCAGCTCCAGCGCCGTCGCCACCTCCCGACGGCGGCGGATCGCCTCCTCGAAGGCCAGCCGCAGCTCGGGGTCCAGCTCGGCCGCACACCTGGCTAGCACCTCAGCCGGTACCCGGAAGGAGGGCGGAACCACATGGTCGAAGCGTTGAGAACATTCCCTGAGCGCCGCAGCGCCGCGCTCCCGGACGTCATCGATCACCCCGCGCACCGCCTCGGTCGCATGGGCGACGTCCAGGGTGGCTCGTGGCATCCTGCCCCGGAAGTCGTCCAGGACCTCGGTCAGATCAATGGTTCGCAACACGATCGGTCAGTCTAGCGTCGCGACCCGCCTGGCCTCCGGTGCCTGCTGAGCGCTGGACTCCCCGTCGGGCCAGAACGCGGCGCACAGCATGATCGGGGTGATCGCCCCGAACGGTCCGATCAGCAGGGCCGACAGGGAGTGCAGAGCCAGGTCGATGGGGACGGTGTCCCCGGCGGCTGCGGCTGCCAACCGTTGGTCGAAGTTGTTCGGGGAGACCAGCAACCCGAGCCGCCAGACGATCACCGCACCGGCGATTCCCCCGAGCAGGGCGTGGAGACAGACCAGCCATCCGAGATCCCGGAACCGCAACCAGGCAACCACTCCGGTCAGCATCCCCACCAGACCCGCCATGGCCACGAACAGCGCATCGGAGGAGAACACGTCGGCCTGCCCGCGCTCGGTCAGGTAGGCCCCGAGTTCATTGGTGATGACGTAGCCGGGACGATGCGCGAACACCGCCCAGGCCGCGCCCCCGATTGCTCCGGCCACGACCACGAAGATCACGAACCACAGGGTGCGCCAGGCTGGGCTGGCTTGGGCCCGGGCCCGGGTGGGCAACGTACCTGCCATCTCAGCTCCCCTTCCCGAAGCTGACCGCGCTCGGGCCCAGCAAGGCCTTGAGATCGGCGAACAGCGGGGAGCTCGGGGCCACCTTGAAGCCGTCCCCCAGCCGGAAGGTCTTGAGGCTGTCCCCCGTCCGCAACTGCAGGTGCACCTCAGCACTGCCGGGGTGCCCCGAGAGCACCTGTTTCAGGTTGGTGACCACACCGGGGGTGCATCTGACCGAGGGCAGGGTCAGCAGCACCGGCCCGAGCCCACCATCGGCGTTGACCTGGGGGGCGTGCACATCAGCGGCCCGCATCCGAACCCGATCCTCTGAGTCCTCGACGACCCCGCGCACGGCCACGATGGTGTCGGGGGCCAGGCAGTGAGCCACCGTGTCGTAGACCCGGGGGAAGACCGTCACCTCGATGGAGGCATCGAGGTCCTCCAGAGTGATGATGGCGTAGAACGCCCCGGTCTTGTTCACCTTGCGTGCCACATGGGTGATGAGCCCACACACCGTGGTCTCCCCGCGTGCCCCGCCCTCACCGAACAGCGAGCCGATGGAGTGCTTGCCGTGCTGCAACAGCACGTGCTCCAGGCCGTTGAGCGGGTGGTCGGAGACGTAGAGTCCGAGCATCTCGCGCTCGAAGGCCAGCTTGGTGCGCTTGTCCCACTCCGGCAGTTCCGGCACTGCCCGCAGCTCGACCCCACCAGAGGAGCTGTCATCCATCGCCCCGAACAGGTCGAACTGTCCGTTCTCCTCGTTCTTCTTCAGGTCAATGACCGAGTCCACGGCCTCCTCGTGGATCTCCATGAGGGAGCGTCGGGTGTGACCGAGTTCGTCGAAGGCCCCGGCCTTGATGAGGGATTCGATCACCCGCTTGTTGCACATCAGCAGGGGGGCCTTGTCGAGGAAGTCGTTGAAGTCCTTCGCAGGTCCCGCCTCCGCCCGGGCCTCGGTCCAGGCCGAGACCACCTTGTCCCCGACGTTGCGCACCGCTCCCAGGCCGAAACGGATGTCCTTGCCGACGGGGGTGAAGGCGATCTCGGAGGAGTTGACATCCGGCGGCAGCACGTTGATGCCCATGTGGCGGCACTCGGCGAGATATCCAGCGGACTTGTCCTTGTCGTCACGCACCGACTGCAGCAGGGCCGCCATGTACTCGGTGGGATGATTGGCCTTGAGGTATGCGGTCCAGTAGGACACCACCCCGTAGGCGGCCGAGTGGGCCTTGTTGAAGGCGTAGTCCGAGAACGGCAGCAGGATGTTCCACAGCACATCGATGGGTTCCTGCCTGAACCCCCGCTCCTTCATGCCGGCGTTGAACCGCTCGTAGTGGGCGTCCAGCTCGGCCTTCTTCTTCTTGCCCATCGCACGACGCAACATGTCGGCGCCACCCAGGGTGTAGCCGGCCAGCTGCTGCGCGATGGCCATCACCTGCTCCTGGTAAACGATGAGCCCGTAGGTCTCCCCCAGAATCGGCTCCAGGGCCTCCGCCAGGTCGGGGTGGATCGGCTCCACCTGCTCCCGGCCGGTCTTGCGTCGGGCGTACTTGTTGTGGGAATCAGCACCCATCGGGCCGGGCCGGTAGAGCGCACCGACGGCGGAGATGTCGTCGAAGCAGTCGGGCTGCATGGATCGCAGCAGCGCCCGCATCGGGCCACCGTCGAGCTGGAACACCCCGAGCGTGTCGCCCCGCTGCAGGAGTTCATAGGTCGCGGGATCGGTCAGGGGCAGGTCCTCCAGGACCACGTCGATGCCCTTGTTGATCTGGATGTTGCGTACCGCGTCATCGATGACTGTGAGGTTGCGCAGCCCCAGGAAGTCCATCTTGATCAGCCCGAGGGATTCACAGCCGGGATAGTCGAACTGGGTGATGATCGCCCCGTCGGACTCGCGTTTCATCACGGGGATGACGTCCTGCAGCGGAGCGTTGGACATGATCACCCCTGCCGCGTGGACCCCCCATTGGCGCTTCAGCCCCTCGATGCCTTTCGCGGCCTCGACAACGGTGCGCACCTCCGGGTCCGCGTTGTAGAGGTCACGGAACTCAGCCCCCTCGGCGTAGCGTTTGTGCTCCTCGTTGAACAGATCCGGCAGGGCCACGCCCTTGCCCATCACGTCGGCGGGCATCGCCTTGGTGATCTTCTCCCCCACCGCGTAGGGCATGTCGAGCACCCGGGAGGCGTCCTTGACCGCAGCCTTGGCCTTGATGGAACCGTAGGTGACAATCTGGGCCACCTTGTCGGAGCCGTACTTGCGGGTGACGTACTGGATCACCTCGCCACGACGGCGGTCGTCGAAGTCGATGTCGAAGTCCGGCATGGAGACGCGCTCCGGGTTGAGGAAGCGCTCGAAGAGCAGGCCGTGCTCGATGGGATCGAGGTCGGTGATCCTGAGGGCGTAGGCGCACATCGACCCTGCCCCAGACCCTCGGCCCGGTCCCACCCGGATCCCGTTGTCCTTCGCCCAGTTGATGAAGTCCGCCACCACGAGGAAGTAGCCGGTGAAGCCCATCTTGGAGATGATCTGGGACTCGAACTCGGCCCGCTCGATCACCTCATCGGGGATGCCGTCGGGGTAACGCTGGTGCAGGCCCTTGTCGACCTCCTTGTGGAACCAGGAGTCCTCGTCCTCCCCCTCCGGGCAGTCGAATCGGGGCATGTAGGTCCCCATACCTTCGTCGAAGGTGGTTTCGATTCGTTCAGCGATGGCGAGGGTGTTGTCACAGGCCTCTGGAAGCTCGCTGAACAGGGCCCGCATCTCCTCGGGACTCTTGAGGTAGTAACCGGAACCGTCGAACTTGAACCGGTCGGTCTGGGCCTTGCGGGAACCGGCGGAGACGCACAGCAACGTGTCGTGGGCATCGGCGTCGTGGGCATGGACGTAGTGCAGGTCGTTGGTGGCCACCAGCGGCAGGCGCAACTCACGCGCCAGACGCAGCAGGTCCTGGCGAACCCGGTTCTCGATCTCCAGGCCGTGGTCCATCAGCTCGACGTAGAAGTTGCCCTCACCGAAGATGTCGCGGAACTCCGCAGCAGCAGCCAGCGCGTTGTCGTACTGGCCGAGCCTGAGAAAGGTCTGCACCTCGCCGGAAGGGCAGCCGGTGGTGGCGATCAGCCCCTTGCCATGGGCGTTCAGGAGCTCCCGGTCGGCCCGGGGCTTGTAGAAGAACCCCTCCAGCGAGCTGCGCGAACTCAGCTTGAACAGGTTGTGCATCGCCTCCTGGTTCGAGGCCCACATCGTCATGTGGGTGTAGGCCCCCTTGGAGGCGACGTCATCGCCGGTGCCGTCGCCGAACTGGACCCGTTTGCGCTCGGAACGGTGGGTGCGGGGGGTGAGGTAGGCCTCGAGCCCGATGATCGGTTTGACGTCGTAGTTCTTCGAGGCCTTGTAGAACTCGTAGGCCCCGAACAGGTTGCCGTGGTCGGTCATCGCCAGAGCAGGCATCCCCATCTGCTCGGCGCCTGCGAACAGATCGTTGATCCGAGCCGCCCCGTCGAGCATCGAGAACTCCGTGTGACAGTGCAGGTGCACGAATGACTGCGCCACGCCAACTCCCCTTCCATCGGCCGCTGCCCAACCCTACCCCTCATCCCGGGTTTTGCCCTCTGTCATGCTGGTGTCGTGTTCGGGCTGGCCCGAACACGAAGGACGCCAGCCAGCGGGATGGTCCCGCGCGGTGTGAAGGAGAAGGCTTGAACCATGATCTCTTCATCATGGAATGCACTGACCTGGCGGCGCGTGAGCTACCTGCTCCTCGGTTTCCCGCTGCACCTGGCCGCCTTCGTCATCACCGTCGTCCTCGTCAGCCTCGGGGCAGGGCTGATCGTCATGATCTTCGGGGCCTTCGTCCTGGCCGCCGGAGTGTTGTTCGCCCGGTACTGCGCCATCGCTGAGCGACAGGTGGCGCAGACCCTCCTGGGCAGCGCGCCTGCTCCCGAGGTGGTCTACCGCCGTGGTTCAGGTACTGCGTTCCAGCGGCTCCGCACCCTGCTGACCGACCCACAGAGCTGGTTGGACGTGGCCTGGGTGGGGTTGGCCTTCGTCACCTCGACGCTGACCTGGTCGCTGCTCGTGACCCTGCTCGCCGTGGGAATCGGCTCCCTGCTCGGCCCGATCGCGGTCCTGGTGTTCAACGGACCACTCGCCCACCTCCAGGGAAGCATGGGGCTCGGTGAACTGATGGGACTGCCGATGCCCTGGCTCTTCGACCTCGGGCTCTACCTGCTGCTGGCGATTGCGTTCCTGCGTTTCGGCCCCGCCGTCATCGCCGGTCTCGCCTCGTTCCAGGCGGGGGTCGGTGAGCTCCTGCTGAATTCCCGGGCACGCCAGGAACAGCGCTACGACGACCTGCTGGGCTCCCGTCATGCCGCCCACCGCGCCGAGGCCGACGCCCTGCGACGGTTCGAGCGTGACATCCACGACGGCCCGCAGCAGCGGCTGGTGCGGCTCAACATGGACCTGGCCCGTGCCCGCCGCAAGATGGGCACCTCCCCCGAGGCTGCCGACGAGCTGCTGGCCCAGGCGATGCAGCAGACCCAGGACACCCTGGCCGAGCTGCGCAACCTCTCGCGTGGCATCGCTCCCCCGGTGCTGGTGGACCGCGGGCTCGCCGCTGCCGTGGAGGAGGCCGTGACGGGCTCCCCCATCCCGGCCAGGTGCAGCGTCGCTGTCCCTGCGATGCCGCCACACATCGAGCATGCCGCCTATTTCGTGGTGGCCGAGGCCCTGGCCAATGCCAACAAGCACTCGGCGGCGACACAGATCCTGGTGGAGGTGGGCAGCGTCGGCAAGGAGGTCATGATCACCGTCGCCGACGACGGCGTGGGCGGTGCCGCCGCCTCGAAGGGGCACGGCCTGGCGGGTCTGGAGCAGCGGCTCCACGGGCTGGACGGTACGCTCACGGTCACCTCCCCTACCGGAGGACCAACGATTCTGGAGGCAGTCATCCCATGCGCATCCTGACCGCTGACGACTCGGTGCTGCTCCGGGAGGGGATCAATCTGATCCTCGCGGAGGAAGGGCACGAGATCGTCGCCAGCGTCGGGGACGGTGATGCCCTGGTGCTGACCGCCCTGAAGCTCAGACCTGATCTGGTCATCGCCGACATCCGGATGCCTCCCAGCCACACCGACGAGGGGGTGCGGGCCGCCATCACCATCCGCGAGCAGTGGCCGAAGGCCCCGGTGCTGCTGCTCAGCCAGTACGTGGTCCCAGCCTATGTCACCGATCTCCTCGCCTCGGGGGATTCGCATCTGGGATACCTGCTCAAGGATCGGGTCGCGGACCTCGAGGCCTTCCTGGAGGCGGTGACCCGGGTGGCGACGGGTGGGTTGGTGCTGGACCCCGAGGTGGTCTCCCAGACACTGCGCCGGGGAGGCCCCCAGGACCCGGTGGCGGAGCTGACTCCCCGGGAGAGGGAGGTGTTGGAGCTCATGGCCGAGGGGCACACCAACGCGGGTATATCAGCGCGTCTGGTCGTCACCGAGGGGGCGGTGGAGAAACACACCCAGCGGATCTTCAGCAAGCTCGGCCTCCACCCTGATGCCTCCGTTCATCGACGGGTGAAGGCCGTGCTGACCCTGCTGAACCGGTGACCCGTCACTCCGGCGGCCGGAAGGAACTGAGCACCTGGCGCTCCAGGGCGACCCCGAGTTCACCCTCCTTGCCGACGTAGGAGACCGCGACGATGGCGTGGGCCTGTTGTCCTGAATCTCCGGTTCGGATGGCGGCTGAGACCCGGATTGCCGGGAAGTCGCAGTCGTGCTTCGTCTTGGGCACGAAGGTGACCGTCGAGAGGTGACCCTTGGTGCCGTCGGCGAAGGGGAACTCCATCGTGACCGGGTCCGGCACCAGGTAGTAGTCCCCCTCCCACTCGGTGTTGATGACCAGAGCCCAGAGGTGGGCGACGAAGCGCGAGTACTTCTGGGTGTTGACCGCCTTGTCGGTGGCCTTGGTGATCCCGACGAAGCTCAGGTCCTCACTTGCCTGGCAGGCATCCGGACCATGGACCGCGATTCCGTTGACCCCGACCGTGCGCCCCATCACCTGGTATCCCCGCAAGACCCCGGGTCCTTCCACCTTCCAGTCACTGGGGACCTGGTAGATGCCTCGCTCCCCTGCCACCGTCTGCCATGCTCCGGTCCAGGGGCCGGGGTCAGGGATGGTGGGCCAGGTCTGTTCAGGGGTGGCATCCGGGGCCTCGATCGGGGGACGGTTCTCGCGGGGCTGGATGAATCCGCCGCGACCGTTCTCGGGGTTGTATCCCGGGTTGGTGGGGTTGGAACCAGTCGCGGTCGGGGTCGGCGCCGGAAGCTCCGGGTGAACAGTCACCAAGTCCTCGGGCACCGGAGGTGGGGCATCGCCCGGCACCTGTTGTGCTGCTGGTGGGCTCGTCGGCGCGGTGGCGGTGGGGGTCGGTGAGGGCGGTGTGCTCTCAGGTGTCGGTGACGGGCTGGGTGCTGGCGGCTCGATGCTCGTCGAGGACTGGGGTTCCGGGGTGGCCTGATCGTTGCCCTTCGGCCACAGCAGGTAGCCCGCCATGACAGCGATCACCACCACGACGGCGATGATGGCGGCGATGAGTGGGCCGTTTCGGCGCGGCGGGGGCGGCGGGGCTTGGTACCAGCCGCCCGGGGGCGGCCCCGGAGGCAGCTGTGAGGGCGGCATCGGCGGGGGTGGTCCCGGGCTCCAACCGGGTGGCGGCGGGGGCTGCCCGCCTGCGGGGGTGAACTGTGGGCCTGGATGCGTCACTGCAGCCTCCTACTGTCGGACTCCTGCACTCAATTCTGCCGTGAGCAGGGACAACTTCCTCAAATCTGAGGCGAGGTCCTCTCCCTCGGGTCCCAGGCAGCGCACCAGCGCGGAGCCGACGATGACCGCGTCGGCATAGCTCGCCACCTCCGCGGCCTGGGTGCCGGTGCCCACTCCGAGCCCGATTCCGACGGGGAGCCCGGGGTCGATCTCACGTGCCCGCTCGGTGATGACGGGGGCGGCCACCGAGGTGGTGGCACGTACCCCGGTGACCCCCATGACGCTGGTGGCGTACACCCAGCCGCGGCAGGCCGTCATGGTCATGGCGATGCGTTCGGGGGTGCTGGAGGGGGCGATGAGGAAGATCCGGTCCAGGCCGTGGGCATCGGTGGCGGCGACCCATTCGTCGGTCTCGTCCGGGGTGAGGTCCGGTGTGATGACCCCCGCTCCCCCAGCCGCTGCCAGGTCCCGGGCGAAGGCATCGGGGCCGTACTGTTCGATGAGGTTCCAGTAGGTCATCACCACGGGGGTGCGACCCGCCGCGGCGACGGTCTCGGCTGCGGTGAATGCGTCCCTGGTGCGCACCCCCCGGTTGAGGGCGCGGGTGGTGGCCTGCTGGATCACGGTGCCGTCGAGGAACGGGTCGGTGTAGGGAATCCCGATCTCGACGATGTCGGCCCCCTCACACAGCACCCGGTACGCGGCCATGCTGTCGGTGACGCTGGGGTAGCCGACCGGCAGGTAACCGACGAGGGCGGCGCGGCCCTCGTCGCGGCAGGCGGCGATGACCCGGCCGGAGATGCCGAGCCGGGCGGGGTCGGTGAACGTGCTCATTCGAGTCCTCCCACGGTGCGGTCCGGGACGCCGGGCATGTCGAACCAGTCGAATGCGGTGGCCACGTCCTTGTCCCCTCGACCGGACAGGCACACCAGTATTCGGGGTTGCAGGTCGGGGTGCTCCTCGGCCAACCGCAGGCCCAGGCGCCTCGCCCCGGCGACGGCGTGGGCGGACTCGATGGCGGGGATGATGCCCTCGGTGCGGGTCAGCAGCCGGAAGGCCTCCATCGCCTCGGCGTCGGTGACCGGTTCGTAGCTGGCCCGGCCGGTGTCGGCGAGCCAGGCGTGCTCCGGACCCACCCCGGGATAGTCGAGCCCGGCGGAGATGGAGTGGGACTCCTTGGTCTGGCCGTCCTCGGTCTGGAGCACGAAGGTGCGGGCCCCGTGCAGCACCCCGGGGCGTCCGGCCCCGATGGTGGCGGCGTGTCGCCCGGTCTCCACGCCCTCACCCGCTGCCTCGATGCCGAGCAGCGAGACCGTCTGGTCCGCGATGAAATCCGCGAAGGCCCCGATGGCGTTGGAGCCACCACCGACGGCGGCCACCACCCAGTCGGGCAGCCCGCCGTGTTCGTCGAGCAGCTGCTGACGCGCCTCGGTGGAGATGACCCGCTGGAGTTCCCGCACCAGGTAGGGGAACGGGTGGGGGCCACCGACGGTGCCGATCAGGTAGTGGGTGTGATCGACGGTGGACACCCAGTCCCGCATCGCCTCGTTCATCGCATCCTTGAGGGTGCGCGAGCCGGAGGCCACCGCGTGGACCTCGGCGCCGAGCAGCTGCATCCGGGCCACGTTGAGGGCCTGGCGTCTGGTGTCCACCTCCCCCATGTAGATGCGGCACTCCAGGCCGAGCAGCGCGGCGGCCGTCGCGGTGGCCACGCCGTGCTGTCCGGCCCCGGTCTCGGCGATGACCCGGGTCTTGCCCATCCGCCGGGTGAGCAGGGCCTGGCCCAGCACGTTGTTGATCTTGTGTGCCCCGGTGTGGTTCAGGTCCTCACGCTTGAGCAGGATGGTGGCGTTGCCGCACTCGCGGGAGAAGTTCCGCGCCACCGTGACGGGAGTGGGACGCCCCGCGTAGTTGCGCTGCAAATCCGCCAGCTCGGCTGTGAACCTCGGGTCGGCCTGGGCGGCCTTGAACTCGGCGTCCAGCTCGGCCAGGGCGGCGCGCAGCGCCTCCGGGACGAAGGTGCCACCAAACCGACCGAAGTGGCCGCGGGCATCGGGAAGGGAGGTCATGTCGGGCATCCTACGGCACCTGCTGCACGGTGGAACCCGATGCTGCTGGGGCCCGGTGGTCCTGAGACCTCGCAAGCGCCCCTCTCAGTTGATTGCGCTGAACCCGGTGACCGCCGCTGCCGGGTCGCCATGTTTGACCAGGGCCTCGCCCACCAGGATGGCATCGGCCCCCTCGGCGCGGACCCGGCGGGCCTCGTCGGGGGTGAAGATGCCGGATTCGGCCACCTTGATGCACCCCTGTGGGATCAAGGAGGCGAGCCTGCCGAACTGGGCCAGGTCCACCTCCAGGGTCTTGAGGTTGCGGTTGTTGACCCCGATCACCTCTGCCCCGACCGCCACCGCCCGCTCGATCTCCGATGCGGTGTGGGTCTCCACCAGCGCGGTCATCCCGAGCTCCTCGCTCAGCGCCAGGAAGTCCCGCAGCTGGGCATCGTCCAGCGCGGCGACGATGAGCAGCACCAGGTCCGCCCCGTGCGCGCGGGCCTCGAAGAACTGGTAGGGCTCCACCATGAAGTCCTTGCGAAGCAGGGGGGTGGCCACGCTCGCCCGCACCGCGTCGAGGTCAGCCAGGCTGCCGTTGAAGCGTCGCCGCTCGGTGAGCACCGAGATGGCAGCCGCTCCCCCGGCCTCGTAAGCCACGGCCAGCTGGGCCGGGTCAGGGATCGCCGCCAGGTCCCCCTTGCTCGGGGAACGCCGCTTGACCTCCGCGATCACCCGCAGGCTCTCCCCCCGCAGCCGGACCGGCCGGGCCGGGGCTGCGGCCCGCGCGGCAGCCTCCACCTCCGCCAGCGGGAGGGCCGCCTGACGCGCCGCCAGGTCCTCACGCACCCCGGCGATGATCTGGTCGAGAACACTCATCGGGTCTCCCCCATCCGTGCGGCGCGCCTGAGCGCGGTGATGACAGCTGCTGCCTTGTGGGAACACTCCGCATCCTCCAGCTCAGGCCTGGAGTCCGCGACGATCCCGGCCCCGGCCTGGACGTGGGCCACGCCGTCGCGCAGCACCGCAGTACGAATCGCGATGGCGACATCGGAGTTGCCAGCGAAGTCGAAGTAGCCGACCACGCCGCCGTAGAGGCCCCGACGGCTCACCTCCAGCTCGTCGATGATCTCCATCGCGCGCACCTTCGGCGCCCCGGACAGGGTTCCGGCAGGGAAGCAGGACAGCGTCGCATCCAGGGCGTCACGTCCCGCCGCCAGTTTCCCGGAGACCGCAGCCTCCAGGTGCATGATGTGGCTGTAGCGGTGAATCCGCATGAACTCGTGGACGGTGACGCTGCCGGGCCGACAGATCCGCCCCAGGTCGTTTCGCCCGAGATCGACCAGCATCAGGTGCTCGGCACGTTCCTTCGGGTCGGCCAGCAGCTCCTCACCCAGGCGCTGGTCCTCGGCCTCGGTGCTCCCCCTGGGCCTCGACCCCGCGATGGGTCGCGTGGTGGCAAGCTCCCCCTTGACCGTCACGAGGGCCTCCGGGCTGGAACCCACGACGGCGAAACCGGGCAGCCGCAGCAGGTAGAGATAGGGGCTCGGGTTGGTCAACCGGAGCGCCCGGTAGACCTCCAGGGCATCCGAGGTGGTCTCGACGTCGAAGCGCTGCGAGAGCACCACCTGGAAGGCCTCCCCCGCCTCGATCTCCCGGATCGTCTCCCTGACCGCCTGCTGGTACTCCTCGGCGCTGCGTTGCCGATGCACCACGAGATCGGCCAGCCCCTCCTGCACGGGGGCCGCCAGGGAGGGCATCGGTTCGGCGAGCCGCCGGGCCATCTCCTCGAGATCGGCCACCGCGTCACGCCAGGCCCGCTCCACGCCGTCGTCTGAGCCGTCGTAGTTGATGGCATTGGCGATGAGGATCACCTCGCCGGTGTGATGGTCGAGCACCGCCATCCGGGAGGCGAGCATCATCACCAGCTCGGGCAGCTGCAGATCGTCGACGCAGCCATCGGGCAGCCGCTCCAGGCGACGCACGACGTCGTAGCCCAGGTAGCCCACCATCCCGGCTTGGAACGGCGGCAGCCCCGGCGTCGCGGGGGTCGCCAGCTCCGTCAGGGTGGCACGCAGCACCTCCAGCGGGTCTCCCTCGCCGATCCCCGCCAGCTCCTGACCCAGCCAGACCGCACGGCCCTCCCGCTCGGTCAGCGTCGCCGTGGTGTGCACCCCGACGAAGGACCACCTCGACCACACCCCCTCAGATGCGGATTCGAGCAGGAAGGTGCCCTCCCTGCTGCCGCAGAGCGTGGCGTAGAGTCCGACGGCGGTGAGGTGGTCGCCGGTCAGACGGGTGTGGACGCTGATGACCCGGCGGTCACGGGCCAGCTCGGTGAACTCCTTCAGTCCAGGGGTGATTCTCACGCCAGGTCCTCCTTGGTCAGCTCGGTGAAGAAACACTCGGGCTCACCGGTGTGACAGGCGGCACCGCTCTGATTCACCGTGAGCAGGACGGCGTCGCCGTCGCAGTCCAGGTGCACCGAGACCACCTGCTGCACGTTCCCGGAGGTCTCGCCCTTGACCCAGTACTCCTGCCTGCTCCTCGACCAGTAGGTGGCGCGGCCACTGGACAGGGTCCGCGCCAGCGCCTCGGAGTCCATCCAGGCGAGCATCAGCACCGCTCCCGTGGTGGCCTCCTGTGCGACGGCGGGAACGAGCCCGTCGGCGTTGAACTTCAGCCGGGAGGCCAGGTCGTGGGACAACTGCATGGGTTCATTGTGTCGCTTGCCGCCCCGATTGCCCCACCGTGACCACCATTCAGCGCGTCAGCTCCACCCCTGAGGCCGCCAGCAGGGCCAGGCCGTACAGTGCAGCATCGGCTCCCAGCGATGCGGCCTCGATCCGCAACGCCTCGGTCATCAGGGGGTGACAGCCGTCGTAGATCCGGGCCCGCACCGCGGAGACGAAGTGCTGCGAGGAGGCCAGCCCTCCGGTCAGGAACACCGCGTCCGGGTTGAAGAAGCTCACCACCGGGCTCAGCACCTCACCCAGGTGGGAGCCAGCGGTGCGGATCATCGTGGTGGCCACCGGATCGCCGTCGGCCGCCAGCTCCAGGACATCCAAGGTGGTGGCCACCTGGACCTGCTGCTCCTGCAACCGCGTCACGATCCCGGCCCCTGAGGCGATGGTCTCCAGGCAGCCGAGCTTGCCGCAGGTGCACGGGCGCGGCCCGGCCGCCTCCACCCGGGTGTGGGTGACATCCCCGGAGGCCGAGGTCGCCCCCCGGTGCAGCTGGCCGTCCACGATGATCCCGGAGCCGATGGCGGTCCCGGCCTTGACCGTGACGGAGTGGCCGCGGCTGCCGAACTGGACCCGGTGCTCCCCGAGGGCCATCGCGTTGGCATCGTTCTCCACCACGACGGGGACCCCGAGCAGCTCGGCCGCCGCGCGGCGCACGGGAAAACCGGCCCAGCCAGGCATCCGGGACGGCAACCGTACCGAGCCGTCGGGCTGAACCGGCCCGGGCAGCGCGAGCCCCACGGCCAACATCGGCCCCTCCAGGGGCAACTGCTGAATCTGCCGCTGCAGGGCAGCCAGCACCAGTTCGGGACCTTGGGCGATGGACAGCTCCTGTGTGAGCACGAAGGACAGGTTCCCGTGCAGGTCGGCCAGCCCGACCCGGGCATGGTTACCGCCCAGTTCCACCACGATGACGTGGCCGGGGGGCTGGTTGAGGCGCAGTCTGCGGCGCGGCCTGCCACCTCGTGAGGCCACCACCCCGTCCTCGATGACCACCCCTTCGGCGATGAGTTGGCTCACCCAGGCCGAGGCCGTGGACGCGGAAACCCCCAGTTGCCTGGCGAGCTCCGCCCTCGAGGTCACGGAACCGTCAGCCAGCAGGTTCCGAATTGAGACATCAGGTCGGGCCATGCCCTTACTTTAACCAGAGTCGAAAAAACAAGCTGCGAGCGCTCAGACACTGCACCGCGCCGGAGCGCCAAGCATCACGGTTCTGCAACGGTTTCGCATCCGAAGTTGCGCAACCCCGGCCGGAGCCCTACTGTCGGTTGTGCCAATAAGGCCACTAACTTAATTCGAGGACGAATTAAGCAAAAGGAGGAGCAATGAAGGTCAACTTCCGCAAGGTCGTTGCACTGACCGCTGTCGCTGCGCTGGCCCTCACCGGATGCGGCGGCAAGGGTGGTGGAGCCGAGACCGGCGCTGACGGCCGTCCGAAGATCATCGTTGACATGTGGGCAGGCGGTGAGGAGGACACCGCTGCCATCAAGAAGCAGATCGAGATCGCCCAGAAGGCGCTGCCGGACATCGAGATCGAGCTGCGCACCGCCCCCTGGGGTGACTTCTTCACCAAGCTGACCAGCAACATGGGCACCGGGAACATGGCCTGTGTGACCGGCATGAACTCCGGCAAGCTCAGCGACTTCAAGGAGGGCTTCGTCGAGCTGACCGAGGCCGACCTGGCCACCGCCGGACTCTCGGCCAAGGACCTGGCCCCGGGGGCCACCGACATCCTCAGCAGCTCCGGCACCATGTACGGGGTTCCCTTCGACATGGCCACCATGCTGGTCTACTACAACGCCGACATGATCCAGGCCACCGGGGCTCCCGAACCGCGCGTCGGTTGGACCTTCGAGGACTTCGAGGCCACGGCGAAGGCCGCCACCACCGGGGACAAGCAGGGATTCGCCGTCGGCATGGGTGACTTCCAGTGGCAGGCCCTGCCCATCGCGAAGGCCGGTGCCCAGCCGGTCACCGCCGAGGGGAAGCTCGACATCGCCAACCCCGCCTTCGTCGAGGCCGCCACCTGGTACTCCGGCCTGGTCACCGAACACCATGTCGCCCTCCCAGTCGCCTCCGCCTCAGACGCCGGCTGGGGCGAGGAGCAGTACAGCAACGGCAACGCCGCGATGGCGGTGGACGGCACCTGGAACGCCGTCAGCTACCTCGGCAACGACGCAGGCTTCGAGGTCGGGATGGTCAACCTGCCCGCCGGTGCCAGCGGGTCCTCCCTCGGCCTGGTCCTCGGCTCCGGCTACGGCGTGGCCAAGACCTGCCAGAACAAGGAAGCGGCCCTCAAGGTGATGGGTGCGCTGCTGAGCAAGGAGGCCCAGGACCACATCGCGAGCTCCGGCCGCTCCTACCCCGCCCGGACCGAGTCCCAGCCGCTCTACTTCAGCTCCATCGACGAGAAGTACCGCGACCGGGTCAAGACTGCCTACGAGGCGGCCTTCGCCCACGTCGAGGGCCAGCGCGTCTCCCCCAACTGGTCCAAGGTCAACGCCTACATCCAGCCTGAGCTGGTGAGCGTCTACACCGGGGCCAAGCCGATGGCCGAGATGCTCCAGACCGCACAGCAGCAGTTCGAGCAGTGACCACCTTGACCCGTGGCGCACTGCGCCGGAGCGAGGAACGCCAGGCGCTGGGCTTCATCAGCCCGGCCCTGGTGGGCCTCGGCCTGTTCACCCTCTTCCCCATGGGCCTGTCCATCGTGATGAGCCTGTTCAACTGGCCCACCTTCGGGAGCCGGAGCTTCACCGGGCTGGGCAACTACCTGAAGCTGTTCACCGCCAGCCCGGACTTCTGGCCTGCGCTGCGCAACACCTTCGTCTTCGCCCTGGCCTACGTCCCGGTCAACATCGCCCTGTCCCTGGGCCTGGCGGTGTCCCTCAGCTCCAGAATCCGGGGACGCGGCGCACTCCGGGTGCTGTTCTTCATCCCCGTGGTGACCCCGATGGTGGCGAACATCCTGGTGTGGAAGATGCTGTTGCAGCCCCAGGGGGCGTTGAACGGCGCCTCCCAGGCCTGGTTCGGCCTCTCCCTGCCCAATTTCCTGGCCGATCCCGGCTGGGCGATGACGATGGTGGTGGTGATGTCGGTGTGGCAGGGCATGGGCTACAACATGCTGATCTTCTCCGCCGTGCTGGAGCAGCTGCCCGAGACCGTCCTCGAGGCGGCTCGGATCGACGGCGCGACGGGGGCCAGGCTGTTCTTCCAGGTGACCCTGCCCATGATCTCCCCGGCCGTGTTCTTCGCCACCGTGATGACCATGATCGGCTCCCTCCAGGTGTTCGCGCAGCCTCAGCTGTTGACCGGGGGCGGGCCGGGCAATGCGACCCAACCCATCGTCCAGTTCATCTACAACCAGGGCTTCCGATTCCAGGATCTGGGCCTGGCAGCCGCCGCGGCCTGGCTGCTGTTCGCGATCATCATTGCTCTGACCGCACTCCAGTTCCAGGCCCAGAAGAAGTGGGTGCACTATGAGCACTGACCTGACCCGCGAGAGCCCCCGGCGTGTGGGCCGCACCCGCCTGATCCTGGCCCACGTGACGATCTACCTGGCAGCACTGATCTTCGCCGCTCCACTGATCTACGCGGTGTTCTCGGCGATGAAACCGAACAACGAGATCTTCTCCTCTCCCCCACGTCTGCTCGGCTCCCAGCTGAAATGGACGAACTTCCTCGAGGTGTTCAGTTACGGCCCCTTCATCACCTACATGCTGAACTCCCTGTTCGTGGCGGTGACCGGCACCCTGCTGGTGCTTTTCGTCTCCTCCACCGCGGCCTTCGCGTTCGCCCGCCTGAGGTGGCGGGGGCGTGACCTGGTCTTCGTGCTGTTCCTGGCCACCCTCATGGTCCCAGCCGAGGTGGTCGTCATCCCGCTGTACACCCTGATGGGCTGGTTCGGCTGGGTGAACTCCTACCAGGCCCTGATCCTGCCGTTCGCCTTCAGTGCCTTCGGCACCTTCCTGCTGCGCCAGTTCTACCGTTCGATCCCCTACGAGCTCGATGAGGCGGCTCGGGTCGATGGTGCAGGGGTCATCCGCATCTACTGGCGCATCATCGTGCCCCTGTCACGCTCCGCATTGGCGGTCCTGGCGGTGTTCACCTTCCTGGGGTTCTGGAACTCCTACCTGTGGCCCCTGATCGTCACCGTCGACTACTCGACCCTCGGCACCCTGCCGATCGGCCTGGCCTCCTTCTCCACCCAGCAGGGAACCCGCTGGGATCTGCAGATGGCGGCTGCGGTGATCTCGATGCTGCCCACCACCATCCTGGTCATCGCGTTGCAGAAGCACCTGGTGCGCGGCATCGCGATGGCGGGGCTGGGAGGTCGTTGATGGTCACCGCGGGTATCGACATCGGTGGCACCAAGATCACTGCGGTCCTGGCCGACGACGAGGGCACTGTGCTGGCCTGTGAGACCGTTGCCTCAGGACATGGTGGACAGGCCCTGATCGACGGCGCGGTGTCCCTGCTGTCCAGGCTGGAGACCTCCTGCGGCATCCTTGCCGATGCCGTCGGCGTGGGTGCGGCTGGTGTGATCGATCCGGTCAGTGGTGAGGTCTTGGCCGCCTCCGGCACCTTCCCGGACTGGGTGGGAAGACTCCCGGCCCGGGCCATCGCCGAGCAGCTGGGACGCCCGGTCCGGCTGGTCAACGATGTCAACGCCTTCCTCGGCGGCGAGGCCCGCTGGGGGGTGTTGCGCGGGGTTCGCGACGCCCTGGCCATCATGCTGGGAACTGGTGTGGGCGGGGCCCTCCTGCTGGCAGGAGAACTCCGGGGCGGCCCCAGGGGAAGCGCCGGGGAGATCGGGCACACTCCCGGCTACTCGGACCTGCCCTGCACCTGCGGTGGCACCGGCCATCTGGAAACCTTGGCCTCGGGCCGCTCCCTCGGGCTGCGTTACGGGGAGCTGACCGGCCGGATCGGGCTCAGCGGCCGTGAGGTCGCACTCCGCGCCCAGGCAGGTGACCCGGCTGCCACCCAGGTGTTCAGCCTGGCCGGGCAGGCCCTGGCGCAGGGCATCGTCGTCACCACCACGCTGCTGGACCTGACCGATGTCGTCATCGGTGGTGGGGTGAGCGCCGCATGGGATCTGCTGGAACCCCCGCTGGTTTCAGCTCTCAGGGCCAGCCCACCCATCACCGTCCCCATCCCCCGGGTGCACCGAGCCTCTCTCGCCAGCACAGCGCTGGGGGCCGCTGCCCTGGCCCTTCCCACCGTCTCAACCCCTGTGAGGACCCCATGACCGCTGCTGACATCTGGTGCCCGCCCCTGCCTCCCGTCTCCGGTGGGCTTTCCCGACCACGCATCGGGATCGCTGGCATCTCCATCGAGGCCAGCACCTTCTCCCCGCACCTGAGTGACGACGATGCCTTCACCCTGCGGGAGGGCGAGGAGCTGCTCTCCTACTATCCCTTCCTCGAGATCGGCCGTGACCTCAGGGAAGCCGCCGAGTGGGTGCCACTGCACCACGGTCGTGCCCTGCCCGGCGGCCCGGTTCCCCGTGGCACCTATCAGCGGATGAAGGATCGCATCCTGGAGCTGGCGAAGCAGCAAGGACCTTTCGACGGTTTCCTGCTGGACCTTCACGGGGCCATGAGCGTGATCGGGATGCGCGATGCCGAGGCCGACCTCACCACCGCGCTGCGTGAGGTGATCGGACCGACCCCCTTGATCTCCTGCACCCAGGACCTCCACGGAAACGTCTCGGCAGCCCTGGTCGAGCAGGTCGATCTCATCACCTGCTACCGGATGGCCCCCCACGAGGACTGGATGAACACCAAGGAGCGGGCCGCCCACAACCTGCTGCTGCGGCTCCGCGCCGGAACCGGCCGTCCCTGGAAGGCCTTCGTCCCGATCCCGCTGCTGCTGCCCGGCGAGAAGACCAGCACCCGGGTTGAACCCGCGGCCTCGATCTACGGCCGCATCCCGGAGCTCGAGGCCCGCGACGGGGTGCTCGATGCCGCCTTGTGGGTGGGTTATGCCTGGGCCGATGAGCCCCGCTGCCAGGCCGCCGTCGTGGTCACCGGCGACGACCGGGAAGCAGTGAGCGCTGGTGCGCGGGAGCTGGCCCAGGCCTGGTGGGATGCGCGGGAGGAGTTCTGCTTCGTCGGCCCCGCCGACACCCTGGCCGGTGCCCTGAACACCGCCCTGGCCGAGGGCGCGCCGCGTCCTCATGTCATCTCCGATTCCGGGGACAACCCCACCGCGGGTGGCGCAGGGGATGTCTCATGGACGATCCGGGAGCTGTTGGCTGATCCCCGCCTGGCCGACGGCGACCTCACGGTCATCCATGCCTCGACCTTCGATGCTGCAGCGGTCAGCCGTTGTTTCGAGGCGGGCGTCGGCGCGAGCGTCCACCTCTGGGTTGGGGGCAACGTCGACACGGTGGCTCCCCCCGCCGAATTCACCGGTGAGGTCTTCTCCCTGACCCCAGGAGACCCGGTTGCCGGTCGTCAGGCAGTGGTGCGCGCCGGGAGCGTCCACGTCGTCATCACCGAGCGACGCAAGCCCTTCCACCACCTCGAGGACTTCCGGCGCCTCGGGCTGGAGCCGTTGACCGCCGACATCGTGGTGGTCAAGATCGGCTACCTTGAGCCGGAGTTGTTCGATCTGGCGGCAGGCTGGACCCTGGCGCTGACCCCGGGCGGGGTGGACCAGGACCTACCACGGCTGGGACACCGCAACCTCAAGCCCGGGACCTGGCCCTTCGACACCTCCTGCCCCGAGCCTGACCTCACCCCCGTCCTCACCCGTAGGGAGCCCACATGTTGAACTTCGAGATGCGCACCGGGCCCGACCTTGATGTCGTCTACCCCGATGTCACCCCGCCCCAGTGGTACCGGGATGCCAAGCTCGGGGTGTTCATCCACTGGGGCATCTTCTCCCTGCCCGCCTGGGCCGAGACCCATGACGGCAACATCCCCGTGGAGGAGGCCTACGCCCGTCACCGCTACGCCGAGTGGTACGCCAACACCGTGCGCATCCCCGGCTCCCCCGCCCGGGCCCGGCACGTGGCCCAGTACGGGTCGGGCACCAGCTACGAGGACCTGGCCGATCACTGGAAGCTCCCGGACTTCGATGCCACCGCCCTGGTGCAGGCGGTGCTGCGCAGTGGAGCCCGCTACGTGGTGCCGGTGACCAAGCATCACGATGGTTTCTGCCTGTGGGACACGACCACGACGGGGTTCAATGCGGCTCGTCGCGGACCAGGACGAGACCTCATCGACGAGTTGGCCAAGGCCACCCGGGCCGCCGGTGCCCGCTTCGGGGTCTACTTCTCCGGCGCCCTGGACTGGCACGTCAGCGACTTCCCTCCCATCCAGTCGGATCGGGACCTGTTCCTGCTTCGCCGCTGTGACGAGGAGTTCGCCCGCTACGCCGCCGCCCAGCTGGACGAGCTCATCACCCGGTTCTCACCGTCGCTGCTGTGGAACGACATCGAGTGGCCGGATGCAGGCAAGGGCAACGACGACTTCGGGGTCGCTGCGCTGTGGCGGCGCTACCTCGAGGCCGTGCCCGAGGGTGTGGTCAACGACCGCTGGGGGGTACCAGCCCACGGTCACCTGACCCGCGAGTACACCGATGTGACAGGTGTCCAGCCCGTGGTGTGGGAATCCACCCGAGGGCTTGGGGCCTCCTTCGGCTACAACAGTGCTGAGGACGAGTCCCACAGCCTCGGGGGAACCGAGCTCATCCGGTACTTCGTGGACGTGGTGGCCAACAACGGCAACCTGCTCATCAACGTCGGCCCCCGATCCGACGGTTCGATACCCGAGCTCCAGCAACAGGCCCTCGACGAGCTGGGCCGGTGGCTGGCGGTCAACGGTGAGGCCATCTTCGCCTCCCGGCCCTGGCTGCGCTCCGGTGAGGGGACGGTGCGTCACACTGTCGCGAACGGTCGGCTCTTCGCCCACTGCCTGGAACCGGCCAGCGGGGTGCTTCAGCTGCCCGATGAACTGAGGCAGGTGACGAGCGTGACATGGTTGGGCGGCGGGGAGACGACGGTGAACAACGGCGAGGCCGAGATCCCCGAGCACCTGCGCGGAAGTGCGGTGGCGGTGGCACGAGTGGCAGATGGAGCACCCTCTAAGCTGAGCGCATGAGTCTTGCCAAGCGCCAACGCGCCGCCCTGTGTGATCTCATGGCCGAGTTGGGACCAACGGCCCCGACCCGCTGCCAGGGCTGGGAGGTCGCCGATCTGGCAGCACACCTGTGGGTGCGGGAACACCGCCCCACCGCCCTGCCGGGTATCGGTCTGTCCCGGTTTGCCGAAGTCACCCGGCGCATCCAGGACAAGGCGCTGAGGCAGCGAGGTTTTGACTCCCTCGTCGCCGAGCTGCGCAGGCCCGGCTGGGTGATGCTCCCGCTCGATGGCGTCGTCAACGCCGTGGAGTTCTTCGTCCACCACGAGGACGTGCTGCGTGCCAACGGCCGTCAGCAGGTGCTGAGTGCCACAGAGCAGGCTCAGCTGTGGCGCACCGTGCACGTGTTGGCGCTCCGGGCGCAGCGGGCCTGGGGAGGCAGGCTCAGGGTCTCCCCCATCGGCGGTGGGCCGCTGCTGCTGGGCCGTGGGGACCGCCCGGTGACCCTCCACGGGTTGCCCTCAGAGCTCCTGCTCCTGCTCACCGGGCGCAGCGCAGAGGTCACCGTCACGGCCGAACCGGATGCGGCCCGAGCACTGGTCGAAGCCATCGGCTCCCTGTAAGCGGCTCCCTGTGAGTGACCGGGTGCGTGAGGAGGCGGGGGCGGCCACCCCCACAAGGGGCCCCCCCCGCCGCCCCACGCAGGGCCGCAGCCCCGGACCGTGGGCTCGGACGCGGCCCCGCCCGCGGCGTCGCTGGTCTTCCAGTACTGGAAGACCCGACCGAGCACGGGCTCGTTCACACCGGCCAGCGACCCTGCGACGGTCTCCACGAGGCGCTCCCGCTGGGCGTCGTCGTAGACCTCGCGCACCAGGGTGTGGGCCTGGCCGAAGTCGTCGTCCTCACTGTGCAGGGTGTAGGCGGAGCGCACCAGGGCACCGTCGGCCTCCCAACCGTTGTCGGCCGGACCCTGGGTCTCGGCGTAGGGACGGCCGAAGGAGTTCGGGGCGTAGACCGGGGCATCCCCGGTGTGGATGTACTCCATGTTGCCCTGAGAGGCGTAGTTGTTGACCGGGCACACCGGCTGGTTCACCGGCAGCTGGTGGAAGTTCGAGCCGATCCGGGCGCGCTGTGCGTCCGGGTATGCGAAGACCCGGGCCAGCAGCATCTTGTCGGGCGAGACACCGGTGCCGGGCACCATGTTCGACGGGCTGAAGGCGGCCTGCTCGATCTGGGCGTAGAAGTTGGTCGGGTTCTCGTTCAGCTCCAGACGGCCCACCTCGATGCGGGGGTAGTCCTTCAGGGACCACACCTTGGTCAGGTCGAACGGGTTGAAACGGTACTCCTTGGCCTCGTCGTAGGGCATCACCTGGACCTGCAGGGTCCAGCTCGGGAACTCACCCCTGGCGATGGAGTCGAACAGGTCGCGACGGTGGAACTCGGCATCGACGCCAGCCAGCTCGGTCGCCTCCGCCCCGGTCATGTTCTCCACGCCCTGGTTGCTGATGAAGTGGTACTTCACCCAGAACTTCTCCCCGGCCGCGTTGACCCACATGTAGGTGTGGGAGCCGTAGCCGTTCATGTGACGCCAGGTGCGGGGCAGGCCGCGGTCACCCATGAGGTAGGCCACCTGGTGGGCGCTCTCCGGGGACAGCGTCCAGAAGTCCCACTGCATCTCGGCGTCACGCAGCCCCGAGGCGGGCATCCGCTTCTGGGAGCGGATGAAGTGGGGGAACTTCATGGGGTCACGCAGGAAGAACACCGGGGTGTTGTTGCCGACGATGTCCAGGTTGCCCTCGGTGCTGTAGAACCTCACCGAGAAACCGCGCACGTCACGCCAGGTGTCGGGCGAGCCCTGCTCCCCGGCGACGGTGGAGAACCGGATCAGGGAGCAGCTGGTGGCACCGGGCTGGAACACGGCGGCCTTGGTGTAGGCGGTGACGTCACCGGTGACGGTGAAGGTGCCGAAGGCACCGGCCCCCTTGGCGTGGGGGCTGCGCTCCGGGACACGCTCGCGGTTGAAGTGGGCGAGCTGCTCCACCAGGTGGACGTCGTGCAGGACGATGGGGCCGTTCGGGCCGACGGTCAGGGAGTGGGAATCGCTCTGGACCGGGCAGCCGTTGAGCTGGGTGGACGGGGTGTCGTTGGTGTTCATACCGTTCCTTCCGCAGTGAGGCAGGCGGGGCAGATGCCCCAGTAGATGACCTCAGCCTCATCCACCGTGAACCCCTGGGCGTTCGTCGGCTCCAGGCAGGGAGCCACCCCCCTGTGGCAGGCGACATCCCGGAGATCGCCACAACGGCGACACTTCAGGTGGTGGTGGTTGTCCCCCGTCGCAAGCTCGAACCGAGCCACTGAACCGGCTGGTTCCACCCGGCGGATGAGACCCGCTTCACAGAGGGCCGCAAGCACGTCGTAGGTGGCCTGGACGGACAGGGAACCGATCTTTGCGATGGCGAGCTCCCGGGCCTGTTCGATCGTCGCGTGGGGGTGCGCCTCCAGGGCCTCGAGAACCGCCAGACGTGCGGAGGTGACCCTGAGGCCCACCGACCGCAACGAGACGGCGTGATCCGAGGAGGTTGAGGACATGGTGTCACCCTAACCCATTTCTGGAAGAATTCAAAAAAACGAGAAGTCCAACTTTGGCTAGCCTCAGCTGAGCTCAGCTCAGCTTCGACAGGAGCAGCTCCCGCACCCGGGAGGCGTCGGCCTGCCCCCGCATCGCCTTCATCACCTGGCCGATGATGGCCCCGGCGGCCTGAACCTTGCCATCGCGGATCTTCTGGGCGACATCCGGGTTGGCCGCGATGGCCTCGTCGATGGCCGCGGTCAGCGCACCGTCGTCGGAGACCACCGTGAGCCCACGGGCGGCCACCACCTCGGCCGGGCTGCCCTCCCCCGCGATGACACCGTCGAAGACCGAGCGGGCCAGCTTGTCGGTGAGCTTGCCCTCGTCCACCATCGCCTGGGTGGCGGCGACGTCACCGGGGCTGACCCCCAGTGCCTCCAGCTCCACCCCGGCCTCGTTGGCCCGGCGGGCCAGCTCGGACAGCCACCACTTGCGGGCCGCCTGCGAGGAGGCCCCAGCAGCGACCGTGGCCTCGATGAGATCCAGGGCACCGGCCGCGACCACCGCAGCCATGCTCCGCTCGTCGATCCCCCACTCGGCGGCCAGCCGCCTGCGACGCTCGGCCGGGGGCTCGGGAAGGGTTGCCCGCAGCTCCTCGATCCACTGCTCGTCAGGGGCCACCGGCACCAGGTCGGGCTCGGCGAAGTAGCGGTAGTCCTGCGCCTCCTCCTTCGAGCGCCCCGCACTGGTGGAGCCGTCCGCCTCGTGGAAGTGCCTGGTCTCCTGGGTGACGGTGCCGCCCCCGGCCAGGATCGCGGCCTGACGCCTCATCTCGAAGGACACGGCCCGCTCGATGGAGCGCAGCGAGTTGACGTTCTTGGTCTCGGTGCGGGTTCCCAGTTCCGCCGACCCCTTGGGCGCCAGGGAGACATTCGCGTCACACCGCAGGCTGCCCTGTTCCATGCGGACGTCGGAGACGCCCAGGGCTCGCATCAACTCGCGCAGGTGGGCGACGTAGGCGCGCGCCACCTGCGGGGCCTTCGCCCCGGTCCCCAGGATGGGGCGGGTGACGATCTCGATCAGCGGCATCCCGGCCCGGTTGTAGTCGATCACCGAGTAGTCGGCCCCGTGGATGCGGCCGGTGGCGCCGACGTGGGTCAGCTTCCCGGCATCCTCCTCCATGTGCGCCCGCTCGATCTCGATGGCGAAGGTCTCGCCATCGACCTCCACCTCGACCAGGCCGTCGAAGGCGATCGGCTCGTCGTACTGGGAGGTCTGGAAGTTCTTGGTCATGTCCGGGTAGAAGTAGTTCTTCCGAGCGAACCGCCCCCAGGGGGCGATCCTGCAGCCGAGCGCCAACCCGATGCGGATGGCGGACTCCACCGCCTTCCGGTTCACCACCGGCAGCGCGCCTGGAAGCCCGAGGCACACGGGGCAGGTCTGGGTGTTCGGCTCCGCCCCGAAGGCGGTCGAGCAGCCACAGAACATCTTCGAGGCCGTGTTGAGCTCGACGTGCACCTCCAGCCCCAGGGCCGGGTCGAAGGCCGCCAGGACCTCGTCGTAGTCCATGAGTTCAGTCATCACCACACCGCCTTGGAACCGGGAAGAGGGCTGGCCTGGGCCAGGAGGGGACCTGCGCTCCCCTCACACCGGGCCTCGAGGAAGGAACCGACCCGGTAGAGCCGGTCGTCGGCCATCGGCGGGGCGATGACCTGCAGGCCGACAGGAAGACCGGCCTCGCTCAGCCCGACCGGGAAGCTGGCCGAGGCATTGCCCGCCAGGTTGGAGGGAATGGTGCACAGGTCCGCCTTGTACATCGCCATCGGGTCACTCATCCGCTCCCCCAGCCGGAAGGCCACGCTCGGGGTGGTCGGGGAGACCAGTACGTCGCAACTGGCGAAGGCGTGCTCGAAGTCCTGCGCCACCAAGGAACGCACCTTCTGGGCCGAGCCGTAGAACTGGTCGTGGTATCCGCTGGACAGGGCATAGGTGCCGATGATGAGGCGACGCTTCGCCTCCCGCCCGAAGCCCTGGCCACGGGTGATCGAGGTGACGGCCTCCATCCCGTTGCTGCCGTCGTCGCCGAGGCGCAACCCGTAGCGCACCGCGTCGAAACGGGCCAGGTTGGATGACAGCTCGGCCGGCATGATGAGGTAGTAGGCCGCCAGGGCGTACTCGAAGCTCGGGCAGGAGACCTCGACCACCTCGGCCCCGGCATCACGCAGCCAGCCGACGGCCTCGGCGAAGCGCGCCTCGACGTCCGGGTCGTAGCCCTCGCCGCCGAACTCCTTGACCACGCCGACGCGCAGCCCTGCCACCTCCCCACTGCGGGCGGCCTCGGCCAGCGCTGGCAGCGGCTGGGCGATGGAGGTCGAGTCCATCGGGTCGTGTCCGCCCATCACCTCGTGCAGCAGGGCGGCGTCCAGCACGCTTCGTGCAACCGGCCCAGGTTGGTCGAGTGAGGAGGCCATCGCGACCACCCCGTACCGGGAGACCCCGCCGTAGGTCGGCTTGACCCCGACGGTGCCGGTCACAGCACCTGGTTGCCGGATGGACCCGCCCGTGTCGGAGCCAAGGGCCAGTGGCGTCAGGCAACCGGCCACTGCGGCGGACGAGCCGCCCCCTGACCCTCCGGGAATGCGCTCGATGTCCCAGGGGTTGCGGGTGGGGCCGAAGGCCGAGGTCTCGGTCGAGGAACCCATCGCGAATTCGTCCATGTTGGTCTTGCCCAGCACGACCAGCCCCGCGGTCTTCAGCCGGGCCACGACGGTGGCGTCGTAGGGCGGAGTCCACCCCTGGAGCATCCGTGAACCACAGGTGGTGGGCATCCCGATGGTGCAGAAGTTGTCCTTGACGGCCACGGGAATCCCGTCCAGCGGCGAGCTCACCCGTCCGGAGCGACGGCGCTCGTCGGAGGCCGCGGCGGCCGCCAGGGCACCGTCGGCATCGACGTGGAGGAAGGCGTTCAGCTGCGGGTTCAGCGCCTCGATCTGTTCCAGATGGGCGCGGGTCACCTCCACCGCGGTGGTCTGTCCTGCGGCCAACATCTCGGCCAGGACGTGGGCCGGTCGGGTCAACAGTTCACTCATGTCCTCAGTCCTCACTCAGGATCTGGGGGACCCGGAAGCGTCCCTCCTCGACATCGGGGGCACCGGCCAGCACCGCTGCCACGGGAAGGCTCGGCCGCACCTCGTCGTCGCGCATCACGTTGACCAGCGGCAACGCATGGGTCATCAACGGGACCTCCGGTCCTGCCACCCGGGCAACCCGGGAGACCGAGGTCAGGATCACGTCCAGCTCGGGGGCCAGTTCGGCACACTCGGCTTCCGTCAGGTCGAGTCGAGCCAGCGCGGCGAGCCGCGCGACCTCCTCAGCGGTCAGGGCCACGATTCCTCCAGGCAGATCACACCGACCCACGGATGTGGGCCAAGCCGAATCTTATCCGTGATCGGCGGTCTGGAGCACTCGTCTGAGGGGGGCGTAGTGTTCCTTCACCGCGCGCCGGTAGGCCTCGGCGTCCCCCGCCTCGGCCGCGCGCAGCATGTCACCGTGGGCCCTGGCCGTCAGCTCGATGTCGTCGGGGGCCGGGATCGACAGCTGCGGCAGGACCACACTGTGCACGTCCCAGAACGCCGCGACGAGCTGGGCGACGATGTCCAGTCCGGTGTGCTTGAGCAGCCGGGTGTGGAACTCGCGGTCCTGCTCCGCGAAGGACTCGCCCCGCTCAGCGGCGGCGACCATGTCGTCGACGAGTTCGTGCAGGTCTGCGTTCCTGCTGCCCCGCAGGCGTTCACAGACCCGATCCGCCTCGGTGAGGTCGAGGCTCTCGCGCACCTCGACCACCTCCCGCAGCGCCTTGAAGTCATCGCCGGGCACCATGATCGCCCGGAACACCAACGTCTCCACGAGAGGCTGCAGTGAGGCCCGACCGACGAAGGTGCCCCGGCCGTGCTGCACCTCCACGATCTCCAGGGTGTTGAGCGTGCGGATGGCCTCCCTCACGGAGCTGCGCGACACGCCGAGCTGCTCGCACAGTTCCGCCTCGCTGGGCAGCGGGTCCCCCGGCTGCAGCTTGCTGCCGATGATGAGTTGCTTGATCTGGCTCGCGGTCTCCCGCGCCAAGGTCCTGCCGCCCCGAACGCCACGTCGCGCACTGTCCAGCCGTTCCACGCCCATTGCCCTGTTGTCCTCCGAAAGGGTGATCCAAATCTCGGCATCGTGACCGAATTGTGACGAACCGGTCGTTGCTCCGCCGCACATGTTGTGCTTAGTATATGCCTATCGTCAGTCATCAGACGTCAGAACATTTAAGGAGTTCAACGATGCATCTCCCCACGGAGAACAGCTTCTCTCGCCGCTCGTTCGTCAAGCTGCTTGGCGCCACCTCCGCGGCGGCAGGCATCGCGGCTGGTCTGGCTGCCTGCGGCACCACCCCGAAGGATGGCGCCTCGGCCAGCGGCAAGCCCAGTGACGCCATGACCGGGTCCGCCCCGGCCATGGTCGGCAACCCCGACGGCACCATCACCGCCGGCATCTCCTACGAGCTCGGCACCAACGGGTACGACCCGATGACCACCACCGCCGCCCTCACCATCGCCGCCAACTGGCACACCCTGGAGGGCCTCACCGAGCTCCACCCGGACACCCGCGAGGTCTACGCCGCACTCGGCAAGGAACTCCCGAAGCAGGTTGACGACACCACCTGGGAGGTCACCCTCCGCGACGGCGCCATGTTCAGCAACGGTGAGAAGGTCACCGCCGATGACGTGGTCTTCTCCTTCGAGCGAGTCCTCAACCCCGAGAACAAGTCCCTGTACGCGGCCTTCCTGCCCTTCATCGAGGCCGTGACCAAGAAGGACGACAGCACGGTCACCATCAAGACCAAGTACGCCTTCTCCCTGGTGCCTGAGCGCCTGTCCGTGGTCAAGGTCGTGCCGAAGGCGGCCGTCGAGGCCGACCAGAAGGCCTTCGACCTCAACCCCATCGGCTCCGGCCCCTGGAAGATGACCGACAACGGCGCCGGGTCGAAGAAGGTCACCTTCGAGCGCAACGACTCCTACAACGGCGCCCGCCCGGCCAAGGCCAAGAGCATGGTCTGGGAGATCCTGCCCGACAACGCCACCCGCGTGAACGCGATCTCCTCCGACACCGTGCAGGCCATCGACGCCGTGCCCGCCACCGACCTGAGCACCCTCAGCAGCTCCAAGAAGGTCGCCGCCGAGCAGGGCTTCGGACTGGTGTTCATGATGTTCAACTGCGGCTCCGCCCCGATGAACGAGGTCAAGAACCGTCAGGCGATGCTCTACGCCCTCGACATCGAGAAGATCTGCAAGACCGGCATGAGCGACCTCGCCACCCCGGCCACCAGCTTCGTGCAGAAGGAGCACCCGGCCTACAAGCAGGCCGCCACCGTCTACACCCAGGATCAGGAGAAGGCCAAGGCCCTCCTCGCCGAGACCGGCCTGACCGCCGTGCGGCTGCTGTGCTCGGACCACGGCTGGTTCTCCGCCGTCCGCCCGATCATCAAGGAGTCCCTGGAGGCCGTCGGGCTGACCGTGACCTACGAGGAGAAGAAGTCCTCGGATGTCTACGCCACCATCGACGGCAAGCCCGAGGCCTACGACATCGTTGTGGCTCCCGGCGACCCGTCGGTGTTCGGTGACGACGCCGATCTGCTGCTGCGCTGGTGGTACGCCGGTGACACCTGGACCGATTCCCGGATGCACTGGAAGGGCCAGGAGTCCTACACCAAGGTGCAGTCCCTGCTCGAGGAGGCCGGCTCCGCCACGGGAGATGCCCAGAAGGCCAAGTGGCACGAGATCTTCGATGTCGTCGCGGAGAACGTCCCGCTGTACCCGCTGTTCCACCGCAAGACGCCCACCGCCTACGACGAGAAGACCCTCGAGGGCTTCCAGCCGATCGCGATCACGGGCCTGTCCTTCATCGACGTGTCCAGCACCAAGTGATGTGAGCAACGGGGGTCCGACGCCTGGCGTGCGGGCCCCCGTTTCACGTTCGACCTAGGAAAAACCAATGTCCACCTTCCTTCGCCTGCTCGGCAGACGCCTCCTGGTCCTTCCCCTGATGGTGGTCGGCGTCACGTTGCTCGTGTTCTTCGTGATGTCGCTGTCCTCGGCTGATCCAGCCCGGCTGGCCCTGGGCGAGTCCGCCGACGAGGCCGCCCTCGAGGCCTACCGGGAGGCCCATGGGCTCAACCGCCCCCTGCTGGTTCGCTACTTCGACTACCTCTGGCGGCTCGTCACCCCGGAGATCCAGTTCAACCCCTTCAACATCAAGATCGACCTCGGCGAGTCCTTCACCGGAGTCGACATCTACGAGATGGTCGCCCGGGCCTTCCCGATCACCCTGCAACTGACCTTCCTGGGGCTCACCATCGCCGTGGTCATCGCCGGTGTCCTCGGTGTCATCGCGGCGCTCTACCGCGACCGCTGGCCCGATCAGGTGATCCGGGTGTTCTCCATCGCCTGCCTGGCCACCCCGTCGTTCTGGTTGGCCCTGCTGCTGATCCAGTGGTTGGGCAACATCCCTGGCGGCGCCGGGATCTTCCCAGCTCTGGTCAAGGACTGGGTCAGCTTCTTCGAGGATCCCGCCCGCTACGTCGACCAGGTGACGCTGCCCGCCATCGCACTGGGCGTTCCCGTCGCCGGATCGCTGACCCGCGTGGTGCGCACCGCGATGGTGGAGGAACTGGACCGTGACTACGTCAGAACCGCCATCGGCGCTGGCATCCCGAAGCACGTCGTGGTGGCCCGCAACGTGCTGCGCAACGCGCTCATCACCCCCATCACCGTGCTGGGCCTGCGTGTCGGCTATCTCATGGGTGGCGCCGTGGTCATCGAGCTGATCTTCAACATCAAGGGCATGGGTGACCTGATCTTCCAGGGCATCACCCGCAACGACGTGAACATCGTCCAGGGCGTGACCATCACCGTGGCCGTCGCCTTCATCTTCATCAACATCGTGGTTGACCTGCTCTACGTCCTGGTCAACCCGCGGATCAGGAGCGTGTGATGCTGTCAGCAGAATCCAAGAAGAAGCTCCAGACCCCTGGGCTCAGACTCCCCAGCCTGGGTGCCCTGCCCATCGGCTCGCGCATCGCGCTGGTCGTGCTCGGCGTGATCGCCCTCATGGCACTCCTGGCCCCACTGATCTCCCCCTACTCCCCGGACGCCAGTGGCCTGGTGCCGGATGAGAAGGTGGTCTACACCGAGACCCAGCTCGAGGGTGTGGGCACCCACATGACTCCCGACTACTCGATCCCACCGGATGGTCAGTTCTGGTTCGGCACCGACAAGCCCGGCCGGGACATCCTGTCCCGCATCATCCACGGCGCGCGCGTCTCGCTGACCGTCGGCCTGGCCGCCACCGGCCTGGCCCTGATGGTGGCCGCCGTGCTCGGCTCCATCGCTGCGACGGCCCGCAAGGGGATCTCCGAGGCCCTGATGCGCGTGCTCGACATCATCATGAGCTTCCCCGGCATCGCGCTGGCGGCCGTGATGGTCACGGCCCTGTCCTTCAGGGTCCCGAACATCCTCGTGGTGGTCATCATCTCCATCGCCTTCCTCTACGTTCCTCAGCTCACCCGGGTGGTGCGCGCCAACGTGCTCTCCCAGTTCGGTGAGGACTACGTCGCCGCTTCAAAGGTGATGGGGGCCAGGACCTGGTGGATCCTCATCAAGCACGTGGCCCGCAACTGTCTGGCCCCCATCATGGTCTTCGCAACCGTGCTGGTGGCCGACGCCATCGTCTTCGAGGCCTCACTGTCCTTCATCGGCACCGGCATCACCTCGGTGAACACCCCCACCTGGGGCAACATGCTCTCCGAGGGCAAGGAGCTGCTGCTCTCGGGTCACTGGTGGGTGACCTTCTTCCCCGGGGCCTTCATCCTCGTCACCACCTTGTGCCTCAATGTGCTCTCCGAGGGACTGACCGACGCCCTGGCCAGCCCCAGGATCAGGGTCAAGGCCAATGTCGAGGCCGACGAGCTGGCCTCCCAGGGTGATCGCGACCAGGTCATCGCCACCGCCCACAGTGAGCAGGCCGTCAAGCTGCGCGAGCGGCTGGCCCTGCTGCGCTCCTCGGAGCAGGCCCGCACCGATCGTCTGGTGCTGGCGGACCCGCAGGCCAAGCCACTGCTGGAGGTCCAGAACCTCTCGATCTCCTTCCCCAGCGCCCACGGTGGCGTGCAGATCGTCGATGACGTGTCCTTCAGCGTGCGTCCCGGTGAGACGATGGGCCTGGTCGGCGAGTCCGGCTGTGGCAAGTCGATCACCTCGATGGCGGTCATGGGGCTGCTGCCGAGGACCGCACACATCCAGGGCGAGATCTGGTTCGACGGCGTCGATCTGTTGACGCTGAGCGACAAGGAGCGCAATGCCCTGCGCGGCCACGAAATGGCGATGATCTACCAGGACGCGCTGAGCTCGCTCAACCCGTCGATGCTGATCCGCTCCCAGATGAAGCAGCTGACCTCACGTGGCGGCACCCGCACCGCCGAGGAACTGCTCGACCTGGTGGGGCTCGACCCGGTGCGGACCCTGAAGTCCTACCCGCACGAACTCTCCGGCGGCCAGCGTCAGCGCGTGCTCATCGCGATGGCCCTGACCCGCAACCCGCAGCTGGTGATCGCCGACGAGCCGACCACCGCCCTCGACGTCACCGTGCAGGCCCAGGTGGTGGAACTGCTCAACGAACTGCGCCAGGAACTCGGCTTCGCGATGGTCTTCGTCAGCCACGACCTGGCCCTGGTCGCCGAGGTCGCCCACCGCATCACCGTGATGTACGCCGGCCAGGTGGTGGAGCAGGCGAACACCTCCGAGCTGCTCACCAACCCGGTGCACGAGTACACCCAGGGCCTGCTCGGGGCCGTGCTCTCCATCGAGGAGGGCGCCGGTCGGCTCCACCAGGTGCCCGGCACCGTGCCGAGCCCCCGCGAGTTCGTGGCGGGGGACCGCTTCGCCCCACGCAGCTCGCATCCGGGCGTCGGTCTCGAGACCAAGCCCGAGCTGCTGCTGGTCGGGGGCACGACGGACCATTACTGGGCGAGCACCCCCGAGCTGCGTGAAGTGCTGAACAAGGAGGCCGCACATGACTGAGACCCCCGTCATCGAGCTGCGCAACGTGCACGTCGTCCACAAGGCGCGCACCGGCAAGCTGTTCCGTCCCGACAAGGTCCACGCCGTCAACGACGTCTCGCTGAGCGTCTCCCGCGGCGAGACCGTCGGCATCGTCGGCGAGTCCGGCTGCGGGAAGTCCACCACCGCCCGGGTGATGGTGGGGCTCCAGGCGGTCACCGGGGGAGAGATCCTGTTCAAGGGGCAGAGGCTCGGAAGATCCGCCAAGGATCGTGCCCAGCTCGGCCGGGCGGTCTCGGTGGTCTTCCAGGACCCCGCGACGGCGCTGAACCCTCGGCTCACGGTACGGGAGACACTGCTGGACCCGTTCCGGGTGCACGGCATCGGGGATGCCGCGTCCCGGCTCAACCGGGTCAAGGAACTGCTCTCCCTGGTGGGTCTTCCCCAGTCAGCCCTCGACGTCCTGCCCCGGCAGATCTCCGGCGGCCAACGGCAACGTGTGGCCATCGCCCGGGCGCTCGCCCTGGAACCGGACGTCATCATCGCCGACGAGCCCACCTCCGCCCTCGACGTGTCGGTGCGCGCACAGGTGCTCAACCTGCTCACCGACCTGAAGGACCAGCTCGGTCTCGGCCTGGTCTTCATCAGCCACGACATCAACACCGTCCGGTTCATCTCGGACCGGATCGGGGTGATGTTCTTCGGCCGTCTCGTGGAGATGAGCCCCACCTCGGAGATCTTCTCCAACCCCAAGGATCCATACACCCGGAAGCTGCTTTCCGCAGTTCCGTCTCTGCTTCAGGAGCACACCTCATGACCGCCTTCTTCGGCATCATTCCCCCGGTCATCACCCCCCTGCTGCCGAACGGGGAGATCGACCTGCCCTCCCTCGACCGGGTTGTCGACCACCTGCTCGACGGCGGCGTGGACGGCCTGTTCGTGCTCGGCTCCACGGGTGAGGTGACCTATCTCACCGACGAGGAACGGGTGACCGTGGTCCGCGCAATCGCTGCCCGGGTCAATGGTCGGGTTCCCCTGATCGTCGGCTGCATGGAGACCACCGCACCCCGCGTGATCGCCCAGGCCCACCGCGTCGTCGAGGCCGGAGCCGACGCCATCGTCGCCACCGCCCCGTTCTACGCCCTGAACAACGCGAAGGAGATCGCCCGGCACTTCCGCCTCATCGCGGCCGCCGTCGATGTCCCGGTGTTCGCCTACGACGTCCCGGTGCGTCTTGGCGGGGTGAAGCTGGACCCCGAGCTGCTGGTCGAGCTGGGCCGCGAGGGTGTGATCGCAGGAGTCAAGGACTCCTCCGGCAACGACGTCGCCTTCCGTCGCCTGATCGCCCTGAACAAGGCCGCGGGCTCCCCGCTCAAGGTCTTCACCGGCCACGAACTGGTCAACGACCTGATGCTCCTGGCCGGGGCCGACGGCCAGGTTCCCGGCTTCGCCAACGTGGACCCGGCCAGCTATCGGAAACTGGCAGATGCCTGCGCCGCCGGTCAGTGGGAGCAGGCGGCCCAGCTCCAGGAGCAGATCAACGCCGAGTTCGAGATCGTCTTCAAGCCGACCGGGCGCGGTGGTGACGGCACCGGGGTGGGGGCATTCAAGATCGCCATGCACCTGCTCGGTGTCATCGACCACCCGACCCAGCCCGCCACCCTGGGCGAGTTCGAAGCAACCGACATCGAGGCCGTGCGTGAGGTCATGATTGCCACGGGGCTGCTGAAGTGACCAGCGTGATCGAGGACATCAGGGGACGCCTGGTGGTCTCCTGCCAGGCCTACCCCGGTGAGGCGATGCGCCACCCCGAGACGATGGCACAGGTGGCCCAGGCCTGCGTCGTCGGCGGGGCGGCTGCCATCCGGGTCCAGGGCATCGAGGACATCAGGGCCACCGTGGCTGCGGTTGAGGTCCCCGTGATCGGGCTCTGGAAGGACGGCGCGGAGGGGGTCTACATCACGCCGACGCTTCATCACGCCTTGGCCTGCGCCGAGGCCGGTGCCCGGGTCGTGGCCATCGACGCCACCTCGCGACCCCGCCCCGACGGCTCGACCTTCGCCGAGATCGTCGCCGGTGTGAAGGCCGAGTACCCCGAGGTGCTGGTGATGGCGGACTGCGGCTGCCTGGAGGACTGTTTACGGGCCGAGGCCGACGGGGCCGACATCATCGGCACCACTCTGGCCGGGTACTCCGGTGATCGGCCCAAGACCGAAGGCCCTGACCTGGAGTTGGCCCGGGCCGCTGTGGCCGCCTGTGCGAAGCCGGTCGTCGTGGAGGGCCGGGTCCACACCCTGGATCAGGCCCGCGAGGTGATGGCGACCGGGGCCTGGTCGGTGTGCGTCGGCACCGCGATCACCCACCCCAGCACCATCACGAGCTGGTTCGCCACGGCTGTGCAGGGCAGCTGACTTGGCCCATCCGCCACGGCGGATAGAGTCGGGGTATGGAGACAGCACTGGTCACCCATGCCCTGGTGAAACGCTTCGGTCAGACCGTGGCCGTTGACAATCTCAGCCTGCAGATCCCGGCTGGGCACGTGTTCGGTCTTGTCGGCCCCAACGGGGCCGGCAAGACCACTGCCATGTCCATGATCTGCGGGCTGTTGCGTCCCGACCACGGCACCGCCACCGTCCTGGGACACGACGTGTGGCAGGACCCGATCCGGGCCAAGGCCCGCTTCGGGGTGCTGCCGGACAACATGCTGCTGTTCGACCGGCTCACCGGGATGGAGCTGCTGCGCTACAACGGTCGCCTGCGGGGACTGCCCCGGGAACTGGTCGAGCAGCGGGCCCAGGAACTGCTCGCGGTGCTGGGTCTGATGGAGGATGCCAACAAGGTCGTCGCCGACTACTCGGCAGGCATGACCAAGAAGATCTCACTGGCCTGCGCACTCATCCATGCACCACGTCTGGTGATCCTGGATGAGCCCCTGGAGGCCGTCGATCCCGTCTCCGGCCAGGTGATCCGCGACCTGCTGCGGGACTATGCCGCAGGCGGTGGGGCAGTTCTGCTGTCCAGCCATGTCATGGAACTGGTGGAGAACCTGTGCGACGGCGTGGGGATCATGGCTGGCGGACGCCTGCTGCTGGCGGGCACCGTAGCCCAGGTGCGCGGAGACTCGACGCTGCAGGAACGCTTCGTCGAGCTCGTCGGTCAGGGCCGCATCCCCGGGGAGGAGACGCTGCAGTGGTTGCGACACTCCTCGCTGTGAAATGGCGCTCGCAGTGGGCGAGCCTGACCTCCAACGTGTGGTCCACGGTGGGGATCGGCGTCCTGGCACTGATGATGCTCCCCGGCATCCTGGCGCTGAGCGTGGCCCTCCTGCTGACCCGCACCGTCCCTGAGTGGCGGCCGGTGGTGACGGTGGCAGCAGGAGCCGCACTCATCCTGGTGTGGCTGCTGGGTTCGGTGCTGTTCTTCGCCCTGGACGATTCCCTGGCCCCCTCCCGGCTCAGCCTGCTGCCGCTGCGCCCCGGGAAACTCGCCCTGCCCCTGGTGCTCACTGATCTCATCACGCTGCCGGGGCTGTTCACCCTCATCCTCTGCATCGGCCTGATCGGCGGCTGGGCCACTGGTCTCGCGGAGTTCACGGCAGCCGTGCTCGCCACGATGCTTGGGGTGCTCACCGGTCTCACCTCGGGTCGGATCCTGGTCACCGCCTTGACCTCGGTGCTCAACAGCCGCCGCTCCCGTGACCTGATGTACGTCGTCATCGTGCTGGGAATCGTGGGGGTGGGTTGGTTGCCTGCACTGCTCGCCTCCCTCGGCGGCGGTTCCTTCGAGTTCTCCGCCCAAGGTCTTCACCCCTTGGCCGAGACCTTGGCCTGGACCCCCTTCGGTGCGGCCTGGGCCATGCCCGGCGCCGTCTCCTCCGGGGCCTGGGGACTCGCCGCACTGCGCCTGCTCCTGGCTGTGACCTTCCTCGCCGCCTTGTGGTTGGTGTGGACCTGGCTGCTCGCTCGGATACTGGTCTCCCCACTGCCCGGTTCCGGGACTTCCCGGGAGCAGGTCTCCTGGTCATGGCTCGACCAGCTGTTCCCGGACTCCCCCGCCGGGGCCATCGCCGCCCGGGTGCTGCGTCACCACCGACGCGACCCCAGACGGTTCCTCTCCCTCATCATGATCCTGGTGTTGCCGCTGCTGATGTTCTTCATGCAGTACAGCACGGCTGCCTTCCCATCGGGTCCGGTGCTGCCCTGGCTCATCGTGGCCCTGGTGACCTGGCTCTGCGGCCTGAGCTGTCTGCAGGACACGTCATACGACGGCTCGGCGCTGTGGACCCACGCGGTCTCCGGGATCCGGGGCGTGGAGGATCGCCTCGGGCGGCTGATCGGCAACACGGTGCTGTTGGTTCCCTGCCTCTGTGTCACCACGGTGGTCATGGCGGGACTGAGCGGTCAGTGGTCCCTGCTGCCCGCGCTGCTGGGAATCGGACTCATGGTGCTGCTGATCGGGATGGGGACCGGGCTGTTCATCTCGGTTTTCCTCACCGGGACGCTGCCCCCGCCGGGCTCCAACCCCTTCGCCTCCAGCATGAAGGGGCAGGGGGCGGCCTTCCTGGCGCTGCTGCTGCACTCAGGGGTCATGTCGGTGGTCGTCGGGCTGTGCATCCTGCTGGTGCTCGGGCTGGACCGTGCCCCTTGGCTCGGCTGGGTACTCCTCGTGGCCGGTCCCCTGTCAGGGATTGGGGCCGCCGTCGCTCTGTGCCACTGGGCGGGGCGCTGCCTCGATGCCCGCTGGCCGGAGCTGATCCACGCGGTGACCTACGAGAAGTAGATTGCCTGGGTCCCGGACAAAGCCAGGTAGAACAGCCGTGCCAGGAAGAACACCCCGACGGCGATGCCGATGGCGATCAGTGGGGCCAGGACCCGCTGCCATTTCTTCCAGCGGGTGGACGGCACGGCCTGGGGGCCCCAGACACCGATTCCCGGCTGCGCACGCAGCGGGGTCTGGGCGTTGAGATTGAGGTCGGACGTCTTTCGCACCCCGGTAGTTTAGTCCTTCACCAGATTTTCCGGGAGAAGTCGGGCAGCTTCCCGAAGCGAATCGAGCTGACCAGCAGCTTCACCGACCTGCCAGCCCGCGAGTCCACAGGCCGTGGTCAGCATCACCTGGTCCCCCACTGCCTCCTGCCCCAGCTCGAGGGGGCGCAGCACCCGAAGCGCCTCGGTGAGCAGGGCATCGACCGGCTGCCGGAGCCTCGAGGCGGTGTCCACCACCCCGAGCGCCACGGCCCCACCATCCTGCGCCCAGCTGACGAGCGGATCGATGCCGATGCCTCGGAACAGCCGGGAATCGACGGCGATGGTGCGGAATCCAGCCCGCCCTGCGGTGTTCAGCCATTCCCCCGGGGCACAACAGTGCAGCCAGGCCCCGGCGGCGAAGGGGCCGAGCGCCGCCGCCAGCTCGTCCTCACCCACCGCACGGTGACGGCTGAAGCCGGAGGCGGTGGTGACACCGCCGGTTCCCACCGCGACCAGCATCGGCTCGTCGATCTGGCAGAACACCCGGGCGCTCGGAAGGCGGCGGGAGAGCTCGGCCTGCAGGCTCGCCCAGCCCTCGCCCAGGGCCTGGGCCACCTCGGTGCGGGCCCCGTGGTCGGCCAGCAGCCGATCCCCCGTAGGCCGCTCGATGCATGAGGCCAGCGTCCACGGCCCGGCGAGGCCGATCTTGACGCAGCCCTCGAAGCCCTGCAGCAGCTCCTCGGCATCGTCCAGATCGCGCCGCCACTGCGCCCTGGCCCTGCGGTGTTCGGCCCCTGTGCCATGGATCAGCCGCCATCCGGCCGGTTGCAGGTCGAAGCCCAGGTCGTCGATCAACCCGAGGGTCCGACCGATCATGTCGGAGCCGAGGCCACGTGCGGGCAGCTCAGGCCAGGGCACCACATCGGGAAGCAGCTCGACCATCGCGCTCAACGCGCCCCGGAAGTCATCCCCCGGCAGGGAACCCGAGGCCGTGGCCCGAATCACCGGGCGCTCCTGATGATGGCGGAGCCAACCACCCGGGTGCCGTCGAAGAAGACCATCGACTGCCCCGGGGCCACACCCCGGGCGGGTTCCTCCAGGCTGACCCGCACACCGTCGTCAACCAGTTCGACGACTCCTGCGAGCGCCGCCCCGTGGGCACGGTACTGGATCTGCCCGTGCAGGGGCCCACGCAGCGGGGACTGGGTCCAGGTCACCCGGATTCCTTCGAGGACGCGGGCTGCCAGCTCCTCCTTGGAACCGACGACGACAGTGTTGGCCGCCGGCTCGATCCTGAGCACGTAGCGGGGGCGGCCGTCAGGGGCGGGCACGCCCAGCTCGAGGCCGCGGCGCTGCCCGACGGTGAAGCCGTGATGCCCACGGTGCGACCCGAGCCGAGTACCCGATGTGTCCACGATGGGTCCGGGCCGCTCCCCCAGGTGGGTGCGCAGGAAGCCCTGGGTGTCACCATCGGGAATGAAGCAGATGTCATAGGAGTCGGGTTTGGTCGCCACCTTGAGGCCGAGTGATGCAGCCTCGGCCCGCACCTGTGGCTTGGGCGTGTCCGCCAGGGGGAACAGGCTGTGGCGCAGCTGCTCCTGCTGCAGCACCCCGAGCACGTAGGACTGGTCCTTGAGCGGGTCGCTGGCGCGGTGCAGTTCGACCTGTCCCCCGGCCTCCACGAGGCGGGCGTAGTGCCCGGTCGCCACGGCATCGAAGCCCAGCGCAAGCCCCCGCTCCAGGACCGCTGCGAACTTGATGCGCTCGTTGCACCTCAGGCACGGATTGGGGGTACGACCCTCTCGGTACTCGGCGATGAAGTCCTCGACGACCCCCTGCTGGAACTCCTCGGAGAAGTCCCACACGTAGAAGGGGATGTCGAGCAGGTCGGCCGCGCGCCTGGCGTCGTGGGCATCCTCCAAGGAGCAGCAGCCTCGGCTTCCCTCACGGTAGGGCTGCGGGTTGCGGTTCAGGGCCAGATGGACCCCGGTGACGTCGTGCCCGGCGGCGACCAGGCGCGCAGCGGCAACGGCGGAGTCCACCCCGCCCGACATGGCGGCCAGCACCTTCATCCTGATTCTCCCCTGTTGTCCCGGCCGGTTGATTCTACCGGGCCGCCCGGGCCCGCTGGAGCGCTTCGGGCAGCGCCTCAGCCAGCTGGACGAGGTCGGCGGCGGTGCTGTCGTGCCCCAGCGAGAACCGCAACGCGGAGGAGGCAGCCATCTCGTCCCGCCCCATCGCCAGCAGCACCCGGCTCGGGCCCTGTACCCCGGCCTGGCAGGCGGCCCCGGCAGAGGCATCGATCCCGGCTTGGTCCAGCAGGAACAGCAGGTCCTGGGAGCGGGTTTCGGGGAAGGTGACGTTGACGATGTGAGGGGCCGCCGCATCGGCTGCTCCGTTGAGCTGTCCTCCCAGGTCCAGGCACAACCTGCGGAGCCGATCGCGCAACTCACCCAGCCGAGCGGCCTGCGGGACCAACCCCGTGGTGGCCACTGTCGCGGCCGCCGCGAAGGCCATGGCCAGGGCCACAGGTTGGGTGCCGGAACGTATCCTGCCCTCCTGCCTGCCACCCAGCCCCAGCGGGGCGAGGGTGAGCCCACGTCTGACCAGCAACGCCCCGATGCCGACCGGACCACCGATCTTGTGGGCGGACAGGCTCATCAGATCCGCACCGCTGTCGTGGAAGTGGACGGGGAGATGACCGAGGGCCTGCACGGCGTCGGTGTGGAACCAGGCTCCCACCCGGTGTGCCTGCTCGACCCATCGGTCAATCGGTTGGATGGTGCCGGTCTCGTTGTTGACGTGCATGACCGAGACCAGGGTGACCTGCTCGTCGAGCGGATCATCTTCCCTCGGGCACACCCGCCCCTCGGGGTCCGCTGGGAGCAGCTCGGCCCCGTGGCCACGGCTCTCGGCCACCGCGGGATGTTCCACCGCGGAGATCAGCAGCCGGGAACGCTCCGGGCGGGCCCGCCCGGCACCGAGCACCGCCAAGGTGTCCGCCTCGGAACCTCCAGAGGTGAAGACCACCTCCGAGGGGTCGGCCCCCACGGCAGCCGCCAGCTCCTCCCTGGCCTCCTCCAGGCGACGGCGTGCCAACTGCCCCGTGCGGTGCAGTGAGGAGGGATTCCCGCCCAGTTGCAGCGCCTCGGCGAGCACCTCGGCCACCTCCGGGCGCAGGGGGGAGGTGGCCGCATGGTCGAGGTAGGTCCGCATCCCGCCACCGTATCGGTTGTCAGGATGCCCACGGTGTTGGCCGAGACGTCTGATGAGTTGTGGCAAAATGGATCGGCCCTGTTGTCGGACGAGGAGTGGAATCGCATGTTTCTCGAAGCCATCGACACGCATCGACTGGGGGCGCACGTGGCAGCCGACGGCGTGAGCTTCGGGCTCTGGGCCCCCCGGGCGAGCCATGTGGAGCTGGCCCTGATCGACACTCGGGGCGGCCAGTGCAACCTCCCCATGACCCGCGATGGGCAGGGCATCTGGACCACCTTCGTCCCGGACGTCGGCCCCGGACAGCTCTACGGCTACCGGGTTCACGGCGAGTGGTCCCCGAACCAGGGGCTACGCTTCAACCCGGCCCGACTGCTGCTCGACCCCTACGCCAGAGCGGTCAGCGGTGGCATCGACTACCGTGGCCCCATCCACGACCACACCATCGCCGACCCCTTCGAGCTCGACTCCCGGGACTCCCTGGGAGCGGTTCCGGTGAGCGTCGTCGTCGCCGACACCCCGCCACCGCCACCAGTCGCCGGCGGTCGTCGTCCGATGTCCGAAACCGTCATCTACGAGATGCACGTGCGTGGCTTCACCAAGATGCACCCGCTGGTCCCGGAGCACCTGCGTGGCTCGTACGCGGCCCTGGCCTACCCCGATGTCGTCGCCTACCTGCGCGAGACCGGGATCACCGCGGTCGAGCTGCTGCCGATCCACCACTTCGCCTCCGAACCCTTCGTCGCCCACAAAGGGCTGCGCAACTACTGGGGCTACAACACGCTGTCCTACTTCGCCCCCCACGCCTACTACGCCACGAGGGGAACCATCGGCAGCCAGGTCGACGAGTTCAAGCAGATGGTCACCGCGCTGCACGAGGCTGGGGTCGAGGTGCTTCTCGACGTGGTCTACAACCACACCGCCGAAGGCGGACACGAAGGCCCAACCCTGTCCATGCGGGGCATCGACCACGCCGGGTACTACCGGCTCACCGGCGACCTGCGTGACGACTACGACGTCACCGGGTGCGGCAACTCGCTCAACACCGCCACCCCAATGGTCCGGCAGCTGATCGTCGATTCGTTGCGCTACTGGGTGGAGCACATGGGCGTGGACGGGTTCCGCTTCGACCTGGCGACTGAACTGCTGCGTGACGGCCAGCACCACGTCGATCACCAGCACCCACTGAAACAGCAGATCGACTCCGACCCGGTGCTCTCCCAGGTCAAGCTGATCGCCGAGCCCTGGGACATCGGCCCCTACGGCTACCAGGTCGGGGGCTTCGGCCGGGGCTGGTCGGAGTGGAATGACAGGTTCCGCGACCATGTCCGCGACTACTGGCGAGGTGCCGTCCACGGTGTGCAGGAGCTCGCCACCCGACTGTCGGGCTCCCCCGACATCTTTGACCACGGCTCGGGACGCACCCCTCAGGCCTCGATCAACTTCGTGACCGCCCACGACGGTTTCACGATGCGCGACCTGGTCAGCTATGACGTGAAGCACAATCTGGCCAACGGTGAGAGCAACCGGGACGGCAGCGACAACAACCGTTCCTGGAACCACGGCTTCGAGGGCGAGACCGAGGATCCGGCGATCAACGAGCTGCGGGCGCGTCAGGTGCTCAACCTCCACGCCACCCAGGTGCTGGCCGCCGGTACGCCGATGCTGCTGGCTGGCGACGAGTTCGGTCGGACCCAGAGGGGCAACAACAACGCCTACTGTCAGGACTCCCCGCTGAGCTGGGTGAACTGGGAGTTCGAGCCCCGCTGGGCGACGGTCCGCGACCGCCTCGTCGCACTGCTTCGGCTGCGCGCGGAGCACCCTGCACTCAGGCCGGAGGCCTTCCTCCACCACAGCGAGGTCCTTGACTCCCTGGGACGTCCACTGGGCCGGGTCGATCTCACCTGGTTCAGCCACACCGGCTCGGAGATGTCGGAGCAGGACTGGCACGACGGGGGGCGTCGCCTGCTCGGGATGTACACATCCACCTCGCAGGAGGCCTTCCTGGCCTATTTCCACTCCGGGGCACTTCCCATCGAGGTCACCCTGCCGGAGACTCCGTGGACCCACGGCTGCCGGGTCGTGTGGCACTCGGGCACCGATGAGGAGTTCCCGACCACGTCACTGGCTCCGGGCGAGGTCTTCACCGTTCCCGGTCGATCCGTCGTGCTGCTGCACTGCACCGTGCCGAGCAACGCCGACCAGGAGGTGCCGTGACCAAGGAGATCGTCCCGGACGAGGGCGTGGCCCGCACCTATTTCATGGACGCGCTGATGTCAGCCGCCACACTGCCCGGGGTACGCATCTCCCGCGAGGACTTCCTGCGCCGCACCCTGAGCGGGCACTGCACCCCTGACCAGGTCGATGCCGCCATCGCGACGACCCCGGCCCAGGCGGGAATCCCTGCGAGCCTGGTGGAGAGGCTCGCCAAGCAGGTCGTGCGCGGCGAGGCCACCCGGGTCTCGGCCTTCTCCGCCGCCACCGGCCTGCCCGGAGGTTTCGCACTGCTCGGCATGGTGCCGCTGGACATGGCGCAGAACCTGGCCCACGTGCTTCGGGTCTCCCAGAAGCTGGCCTATCTCCACGGCTGGCCGAGCTTCTTCGACGGCGAAGAGCTGGATGAGACCACCACCGGGATTCTCACGCTGTTCACCGGGGTGATGTTCGGCGCCCACGGCGCGACCCAGGGGATCGCGAAGGTCTCGAACCTGCTGGCCGCCCGTGTGGCGACGGAGCTGCCGAAGCGTGCGCTGTCCCAGAAGTTCCTCTACACCCTGGTGAAGCGGATCGCCACCCAGCTCGGGATGCACATGTCGAAGGACGTCTTCGCCAAGGGGGTCTCGAAGGTGGTTCCGGTCCTCGGCGGGCTCGTCAGCGGTGGCTTCACGATGGCGACCTTCTGGCCGATGGCATCCCGGCTGCGTCGCCACCTGGCGGCCCTGGAGCTGGCCCAACCCTGAGGCCCCGGCGGTCTCGAACCCGCCACCCCGGGACGACGATGCCCCGGCAGCCGTTGGGCCGCCGGGGCATCGGTTCATTGCCGGTCAGCGGATGATCGCCGCCAGCCCCATCTCCGCGTCGCTGGACAGCAGCGGGTGCGAGGGCACCACCCTGGCCAGGCAGCCGATCTGGCCCGCGTAGCGGGTCGGGATCTCGGCCACGAACCGGGTCACACCGTCGGTCTCCCCCACCGGGGTGGTCGGGTACTTGCGGATGTTGTGGAGCTGGTCCTCGTTGTCCACATCACCGAAGATCAACTGCACCGCGACATCCTCGGCCCGCAACTGGCCGAGCCGGACATCCACGGTGGGCCGCAGCACGGTCCCCGTCTCCAGCTGCCCGGTGACGCCGACGTCGAGGCCGACAACCTGCAGGGAGTGCCAGTCACGACGCACCCGCTCCTTCCACCGCGCCAGGTCCTGGGCTGCGGAGTCGTCATCGAGGGCGTGCAGCGAGGTCGCCGCCGGGGTGTAGTAGTCGGTGACGTAGTCGCGCACCATCCGGGAGGCCAGGATCTCCGGGCCGAGCTCGGAGATGCAGTCGCGCATCATCTTCAGCCACTGCGTCGGGTTGCCGCTGGAGTCCAGGCTGTAGAACCGCGGGATGATCTCGTTCTCGATGATCGAGTAGAGGAACTCCGCCTCGGCGGCATCGCGTTCCGCCTGATCGACGATCCCCTCGGCGGAGGGAATCTCCCAGCCGAACTCCGGGGCGTACAGCTCATCCCACCAGCCGTCCCGGATCGACAGGTTGGCGGCCCCGTTGAGGGCGGCCTTCATGCCGGAGGTGCCACAGGCCTCGTAGGGGCGCAGGGGATTGTTGACCCAGACATCGCAGCCCGGGTACAGCGGGCGGGCCAGCGACATGTCGTAGTCCGGCAGGAAGACGAGCTTGCCGCGCACGTCCTCCTGGTCGGAGAACTGCACCATCTCCTGGATGAGCGACTTGCCGATGTTGTCGGCCGGGTGGGCCTTGCCGGCGATGACGATCTGGATCGGGGTCGTCGGGTGGTTCAGCAGGGCCTTGAGCCGCTCCGGGTCCTTCAGCATCAGCGTCAGCCGCTTGTAGGAGGCGCCACGACGGGCGAACCCGAGGGTCAGCACCCGCGGGTTGAGGGCTTCCTTGGTCCAGTCGGAGGGGATGCCGCGGGTCCGGCAGGCCTCGGCGAGACGACGTCGGGCCATCTGGATCATCGAGGAACGCAACTGCCGCTTCAGCGCCCAGAGGGTGTCGTCATCCACCCGCTGGATCGCCGACCAGTCGTAGCCGTCGATGACGGTGCTCGAGTCGTCGGTGTGGGCCTTCAGGATCTCGAGCAGCTCGGGATGGATCCAGGTGCGGTGGTGCACCCCATTGGTGACCGAGCCGATCGGCACCTCCGTGGCGTCGAAGTCAGGCCACAGGCCGTTGAACATGTCGCGGGAGACCTCGCCGTGCAGCTTCGAGACCCCATTGGCGCGCTGCCCGAGCCTCAGCCCGAGGACCGCCATGTTGTAGCGGCTGGGATCGCCACCCGGGTAGGTCTCGGCGCCGAAGGACATGATGGCCTCCAGCGGCAGCCCCGGATCGAAGGAGGCGAACTGGCGCTCGATGAGCCCCTTGTCGAAGCGGTCGATACCGGCCGGGACCGGGGTGTGGGTGGTGAAGACGGTGCCTGCACGGGTCAGTTCGACGGCGGTGGGCAGATCGTGCCCGGCAGCCCGGTACTCACGGATCCGCTCGAAGTTGAGGAAACCAGCATGTCCCTCGTTGCAGTGGTAGACATCCGGGCGGGCGTGGCCGGTGATCTCGCAGTAGCGACGCAGGGCGCGCACCCCGCCGATGCCGAGCACCACCTCCTGGGCCAGCCGGTGCTCGGTGCCGCCACCGTAGAGCCGGTCGGTGATGTTTCGGGCCTCGGGACCGTTGTCGTCGCGGTCGGTGTCGAGCATCAGCAACGGGATCCGCCCCACCGAGGCCACCCAGATGGAGGCATTGACCTGGCGACCGTAGACCTCGACGCTGACCTCCTGCGGGTTGCCCGCCTGATCGACCAGCCGGGTGACGGGCATCTCGGTCGACGACAGGATCGGATAGCGCTCCTGCTGCCAACCCGCTGCGTTGAGGGATTGCCGGAAGTAGCCGTGGCGGTACAGCAGCCCGACGCCGATCAGCGGCAGGCCCAGATCCGAGGCGGCCTTCAGGTGGTCACCGGCGAGGATTCCGAGGCCACCCGAGTACTGCGGCAACACCTGGGTGACGCCGAATTCGGCGGAGAAGTAACCGATGCCCTGAGGGGCGTCGGCATGCTCGGCCGCGTGACGCTGGAACCACAGGTCTGCCGACAGGTAGTTCGACAGGTCGTCGTGCAGCAGTTCGACGTTGCGGGCGAAGACCTGGTCGTTGCTGAGCTGCTGGACCCGTTCGGCGCTGACCGCGGACAGGAGCTTGAGCGGGTCCTCCCCCGTCTCCTCCCACAGCTTCGGGTCGATGGCCCGGAACAGGTCCTGGGTCTCCTGATGCCACGACCAGCGGAGATTCTTGGCCAGTGCCTCGAGCTTCGCGATGCGCTCGGGCAGGACAGGATGAACTGTGAATCGTCGGAATGCACGCACGGAGCAAAACTACAGTGCGTGCTCCCCCCGTGTGAAACGAGGAAGAAGTAATGTTTGACCCGTGATTGAGCCCGCACCGTCCCGAGCCCACCTGCGTCGCACCGAGGGAGGTTTCGGCCGTATCCCCGTCACGGAGGTCTCCCCGGTCATCGCCTCCGGTGCCTACCCGGTCAAGGCCGTGGCCCACGAACGTCTGCTGATCCGCGCGAACGTCTTCCGGGAGGGTCACGATGCCGTGAACGCCTCAGTGATCCTCACCTCCCCCCAGGGCACCCAGCGCCGCATCGACATGACCCAGGTGGAGCCGCTGGGACTGGACATCTGGGAGGCCCACGTCCGCATGGCCGTCGAGGGGGCATGGACCTTCCGCATCGAGGGCTGGTCGGATCCGTGGACGACCTGGCTGCACCACGCGGAGGCGAAACTCCCGCTGGGACTGGATGTGGACCTGGTGTGCATGGAGGGGCGTGAGCTGATGCACCTGGCTGCGGAGGAGGCCGATCGAGGGGGCGTACTCCCGGCCGCCCACCTGTTGCGGGCCGCCGCCGAGTCGCTGTTCCCCGAGACCCCGGTCGAGGAGATCCTCGAACTCATCGATTCGCGCCCCATCGCACGCGCGATGGCCCGGTTCGGTCCGCGGGAATGCATCAGCCCGACCAAGGAGTATCCGATCCTGGTGGAACGACGCCGCGCGCTCTACTCGTCATGGTACGAGTTCTTCCCCCGCTCCCAGGGAGCCTGGCAGGACGGCACGGGCAAGTGGCACTCGGGCGGTTTTGATTCCTCCCACGAACGCCTGGAGGCGGCAGCCGCGATGGGCTTCGACGTGGTCTACGTGCCCCCGATCCATCCCATCGGACAGGCTTTCAAGAAGGGGCGGAACAACTCCCTCGACGCTCATCCCGACGATCCCGGCTCGCCGTGGGCGATCGGCTCCCCGGAAGGCGGGCACGACGCGATCCACCCGGAGCTGGGTGATCTCGACGCCTTCGAACGGTTCGTGGCCAAGGCACGCTCCCTGGGCCTGGAGGTGGCCCTGGACCTGGCTCTTCAGGCCTCCCCGGACCACCCGTGGGTCAAGGAGCACCCCGAGTGGTTCACCACCCGCCTGGACGGCACCATCGCCTACGCGGAGAACCCCCCGAAGAAGTACCAGGACATCTATCCGTTGAACTTCGACAACGACCCCGAGGGCCTCTACGAGGAGGTGCTCAGGATCGTCCGGTTGTGGATCGAACGGGGCGTGACGATCTTCCGCGTGGACAACCCACACACCAAGCCCGTCGAGTTCTGGGACTGGCTGATCCGGCAGGTCCGGCAGACCAACCCGGAGGTGATCTTCCTGGCGGAGGCCTTCACCAAGCCTCAGATGATGGCGGCGCTGGGCAAGGTCGGCTTCCAGCAGAGCTACACCTATTTCACCTGGCGGGTCACCAAGTGGGAGATCACCGAGTACCTGACCCAGCTGAGCCAGGACATGGCGGCCTACTACCGGCCCAACTTCTTCGTCAACACCCCGGACATCAACCCCTTCCACCTGCAGTCCGGGAATCCGGCGATCTTCGCCATCCGCGCGATCCTGGCCGCCACCCTGTCCCCCTCCTGGGGGGTCTACTCCGGTTTCGAGCTGTTCGAGCACGAGGCGAACGCTCCCGGACGCGAGGAGTACCTGGACTCGGAGAAGTACGAGTACCGGCCGAGGGACTTCCAGGCTGAGCCGAACCTGAACCTGCTGCTCGGTCAGCTCAACTCCATCCGGGACCGTCACGGCAGCCTGCAACAGCTCCGCGACATCCACTTCCACCACGCCCCCCACGACCAGGTGATCGTCTACAGCAAGCACGACGGCGACGACGTGGTGCTGGTGGTGTGCTCCCTGGACCCGGACCACACCGTGACCTCCGAGGTGTACCTCGACATGGCTGCCCTCGGCCTGCCCCCCGGCCAGCAGATCCGGGTGCACGACGAGCTGACGGGTGAGACCTACACCTGGGGTGAACGCAACTGGGTCTGCCTGCATCCGAGCAGCCCGGCCCACATCTTCCACGTCACGGCTGACTGATGTCTGCCTGCGACCTCAGCGGGTGGCTCACCCGGTTGGCCGGTGGGGCCCGCTGGTTCTCCGGGCATTCCCGTGTCTGGGAGGTGGCAGAGGTGGAGTTGCTGCCCTGGCTCGCCGAGCCCGGTGAGCAGCGACCCGGGGTGCGCAGCGCGGTGTTGCACATCCGCTACGACGACGGCACGACGGAGCGCTATCACGTTCCGCTGTCCCTCCACCCGGAGCGGGATGAGCCCTGCGAGGCCGTCGATGATCCCCAGGCGATGGCGATCCTGCTGGAGTGCCTGGCCGACGGTGCCGAGGGATTCCATCCGAGACGACCGATTCCCCTCGGCCTGCCCCCGCAGCGTTACCGCGGGGAGCAGTCGAACACCTCGGTGTTCTTCGGGGACGCACTCGTGGCCAAGGTTTTCCGACGTCTGGAGGAGGGACGCAATCTCGACGTGGAGCTGCACGAGGTGCTGGCCGATTCCGGCGCGGTGGCCAAGCTGCTCGGCACCTGGAGCCATGCCGGGACGGACCTCGGGGTCTTCCTCGAGGCCCTGCCCGAGCCACGTGACGGCTTCGTGGTCGCCTGTGAGGCGGCCCGCAGCAGAACTCCCTTCGTCGAGGCGGCCCGGGCACTGGGTGAGCAGCTGGCCGTGGTGCACCGGCTCCTGGCCGAACGCCTGCCCACCGCCGTCATCGACGGCACGGACCTGGCCCGTGGTTTCGTCTCCCGCTTCGAGGCGGCGGCTGCCGAGGTCCCCGTGCTGGATCAGTTCCGCGAGGTCGTGCTCGGCTGCCTGAACGCCGTGCGGGGCTTGAGCCTTCCCGCACAGCGCGTCCACGGCGACTGCCACCTGGGACAGGCCCTGCTGACCGGTGGGCAGTGGCGCTACGTGGACTTCGAGGGAGAACCGTTGAAGTCCCTGGCCGAACGCAGACAACCTGATTCGCCGTGCCGTGACGTCGCCGGGATGTTGCGTTCCTTCGACTACGCCGCCCACATCGGTGAGGCCGACGAGGGGTGGCGACGGGCTGCACGCGAGGCTTTCCTCGCGGGTTTCGGGGCTGATCAGCTCCTCCCGACCGAGCTCCTGCTGGCCTACGAGGTGGACAAGGCCGTCTATGAGGTCGTCTATGAGTCACGGAACCGACCCACGTTCCTTCCAGTGCCGGTAGATTGTCTGGCAAGGATCAACCACTGAGGAGCTGACATGGCGCATGACCCGTTTGGCGGACTGACCGGCTGGGATCTGGAGGGGTTCCACGCGGGCGGCGACACCGAGCTGTGGCGCCGCCTCGGTTCCTTCACCTGCACCGTCGAGGATGATGAGCGTGGTCCGCTCCAGGGGGTGCGGTTCGCGGTGTGGGCACCCAACGCCCAGGCGGTCCAGGTGATCGGTGACTTCAACTGGTGGACCGGTGACGCGATGCAGCTGATCCCCGGCTCCGGGGTGTGGGCCACCTTCATCGAAGGGATCGGTGAGGGCACCTTGTACAAGTTCCGCATCCAGGGCCCCGACGGCACCTGGCATGAGAAGGTTGATCCGATGGCCCGGTTCTCGGAGCAGGCCCCGGCGAACGCCTCCATCGTCTACGAGTCGAAGTACATCTGGTCCGATGACCAGTGGATGGCCAGACGGGCCACGTCACAGCCCCACAAGGAGCCGATCAGCATCTACGAGCTCCATCTGGGTGGTTGGCGCAAGGGCAAGAGCTACCTCGATCTCGCCGAGGAGCTGGTCTCCTACCTCACGTGGCAGGGGTACACCCATGTCGAGTTCATGCCGCTGGCGGAACACCCATTCGAGCCGAGCTGGGGCTACCAGGTCACCGGCTACTTCTCCCCCACCAGCCGGTTCGGCAAGCCCGACGATCTGCGGTACCTCATCGACCGGCTCCACCAGGCTGGGATCGGCGTCATCATGGACTGGGTCCCCGGGCATTTCCCGAAGGACGCCTGGGCGCTCGGACGCTTCGACGGCACCGCGCTCTACGAGCATGCCGACCCCCGGCAGGGTGAGCACATGGACTGGGGCACCTACATCTTCAACTACGGCCGCAACGAGGTGAAGAGCTTCCTGATCTCCAATGCGCTGTACTGGCTGACCGAGTTCCACGTCGATGGGCTACGGGTCGATGCTGTGGCCTCCATGCTCTACCTCGACTACTCGCGCGAGGAGGGACAGTGGGTACCCAACGAGCACGGCGGCCGGGAGAACCTCGAGGCCATCGATTTCCTGCGTTACGTCAACCGACATCTGCATGAGCGCCATCCGGGCGTGCTGATGATCGCCGAGGAGTCCACCAGCTTCCCCGGGGTGACCCGCCCGGTCCACGAGGGTGGGCTCGGTTTCGGTTTCAAGTGGAACATGGGGTGGATGAACGATTCCCTGCGGTACCTGGGCCTGGACCCGGTCTACCGGCAGTACGAACACAACCTGCTGACCTTCGCGATGGTCTACCACTACTCGGAGAACTTCATCCTGCCGATCAGCCACGACGAGGTGGTCCACGGCAAGGGCTCGATGGTGAACAAGGTGCCGCAGGACGACTGGCGCAAGTTCGCAACGCTGCGCGCCTTCTACTCCTTCATGTGGAGCTTCCCCGGCAAACAGCTGATCTTCATGGGTTCGGAGTTCGGGCAACGCCCGGAGTTCAACGAGGCCCGCAGCCTGGAGTGGTGGGTCTGTGAGCTGTGGGGGCACGGCGGGCTGCAGCGACTGTTCCGGGACCTGAACCAGCTCTACGTCACCATCCCCGCCCTGCACGAGCTGGACAGCGACCCGGCGGGATTCACCTGGATCAATGCCGATGACAGCGGTCACAACGTGCTCAGTTGGGTGAGGCACGACTCGCAGGGCAATCACGTGGCCTGTTTCACCAATTTCTCCCCCGACCCGATGACCGACTACGAGGTCGGTCTGCCCACCGATGGCCAGTGGGAGGAGATCCTCAACACCGATTCCGCGGTCTACGACGGCTCCGGTGAGTTCGGCAACCTCGGCATGGTCACGGCCTCGGCGATCCCGTGGGGTCACTTCCCAGCCAGCGCGAGGGTGACGATCCCGCCGCTCGGCTCCATCTGGTTGCGACGTTCGGCACCATGAGCGAGTTCCAGATCCAGGTGGACATCGGCCACGGTGTGGGACAGCTGCGCTGGGAGGGTCAGCTCGTCGATGTCCAGGCCTTGGAGCGTGCGGTCTCACTGGCCGCCGATGACGCGATCCTGGGGCACAACCTGCGTCGCCTGCAATGTGAGATTCCAGCGACCGACAAGGCGGCGATCCAGGCTCTGCACCGGTGTGGATTCCGGCGGGAGGGGCGGTTGCGTTCCGCCTTGTTGGCCGAGGACGGGCAGCTGATCGATGTGCTGGTCTACGCCCGCCTGGCAGTGGACCCGGTCTACGGCCCGCACGGTTTCTCGGGGGTGATGGACTCGGTGTTGCCGACGAAACGAGTCATCGCCCACGTGGTGCTGCGTGATCCCGCCGAGCGGGTGCTGCTCACCGAGCCCACCTACAAGCAGGACTGGGAACTGCCGGGTGGGGTCGTCGATCCGGGCGAATCTCCCCGTCTGGGGGCGATGCGCGAGGTCCTGGAGGAGGTGGGCATCACGTGCACGCTCGGGCAACCCGTGTTGGTCGACTGGATGCCCCCGTATCTCGGCTGGGGAGATGCCATCGAGTTCATCTACGACGGTGGCGTGCTGCCGGAACCGCTGGCCGCATCGCTCAGCCCCAGGGATCAGGAATTGAAGGCGGTGCACTGGGTGGAGCGTGAGCAGCTCTCGGCCCACGTGACCGAGCTGTCGCATCGGCGCATCGAACTGGTGCTCTCCGGCAACGGCGGGGTCACCGAGAATGGTCTGTTCCCGCCCGGATAGAAGCACCTTGAACCCTCACCCCGTCCCCACGAAAGGCAGTCAGTTCCCGATGTCCTCCCCCACGACCATTCCCTGGCACCCCGACCTCAGAATCGGGGTGGTGGGGGTCGGCGCCCGTTCCGACATCGCCAAGTACTTCGAGCTGCCGGGGCGCAACTGCCGCATCACCGCAGCCGCTGACCCCCACCCACAGGCGGCGAGGCGGGTGCTGGAGCGACTGGGCCGCGATGACATCACCTTGACCCGCAGTGTCGACGAGCTCATCCGTACCGGCATTGACGCAGCCCTGGTCACCTCCCCCGACGACACCCACGCGGCCGTGACCTGTGAACTGCTGCGCGCCGGGGTCCCGGTCTACCTGGAGAAACCCATCGCCATCCGGATCGATGATGCCGCGGCGATCCTCACCACGGCCCACGAGACCGGCACCAAGCTGTACGTCGGCCACAACATGAGACACATGAACGTGGTCCGCTCGATGCGTGACCTCATCCGCAAGGGGGCCATCGGTGAGGTCAAGGCGATCTGGTGCCGTCACTTCGTCGGCCACGGCGGTGACTACTACTTCAAGGACTGGCACGCCACCCGGGAACACGGCACGGGGCTGCTGCTGCAGAAGGCCGCCCACGACCTCGACGTCATGCACTGGCTGGCCGATTCCCACACCACGAGGGTCACAGCCATGGGTGGACTCACCCTCTACGACCGGGTCACCGACCGGATGGATCGCAGCGATCAGCTGTTGTGGGACTGGTTCTCCCTGGACAACTGGCCACCGCTGACGCAACGCGGGCTCAACCCCGTCATCGATGTCGAGGACATCTCGATGATGCTGATGCAGCTGGACTCCGGGGTCCTCGCCTCCTACCAGCAGTGCCACTACACCCCCGACTACTGGCGCAACTACACCGTGATCGGTACCGAGGGACGGCTCGAGAACTTCGGGGACTACGAGGGGGGACACATCAAGCTGTGGCAGCACCGCTGTGACTACGATCCGCAGGGTGACGCCACCTATCCCATCACCGGCGACGAGGGCGGCCACCAGGACGCCGATGCCCTGACCATCGGCGAGTTCATCAAGTTCATCACCGAGGGCACCCCCACCGACACCTCCCCACTCGGGGCCTACCACGCAGTGGCAGCGGCCATCGCCGCGACGGATTCGCTACGGGACGGCTCGACCCCCCGAGACATCCCGCCCCTTGATCCCGAAGTCATCCAGTACTTCGAGAACAACCAGGTCAAGTGACCACGAAACGCGAAGGAGAACCCCCTGAAGCATCGTGCCTTCCTGGCGGCTGCCGTTGTGCTCGGAGCCACCATCGGTCTGACCGCCTGCAGCGGCTCGGCAGGCGGTGGCACTGGCGGTGAACTCACCAAGGACACCTTGGCAGAACTCACCCTGTTCTACTGGGGACAAGGCCCAACCCCCACCGTCGAGGCCAACATCAAGGCCTTCAACGAGCAGTACCCGAAGATCAAGGTCACACCATCGGTGGCGGTCCACAAGGACTACTCGACGAAGCTGCGCACCCAGGCGGAGGGGATCAGCTGCCAGACGTGTTCTGGATGAACGGCCCAAACTTCGAGCTCTACACGTCCAAAGGGATGCTGGCGGATCTCACTGACCTGGGCGATGTCGCCTGAGACAGCTGCCCCAAGGCCCTGCTCGAACTCTACGCCCTGGACGGCAAGAAGTTCGGAATTCCCAAGGACTACGACACCATCGCCTGCTTCATCAACACGACGTGGTTCGAGCAGGCTGGACTCGAACTTCCGAGCGACGGGTGGAGCTGAGAGGAGCATCGGGAGGCCATCAAGGCGGCCGACGCCTCTTGGGGTGCGGTCATCGAGGTCGCCTCCAGCCAGACCAGCTACTACAACACCATCCACCAGGCGGGTGGCTCCGTGATCAGGGACGGCAAGTCCGGTTTCGACGACCCCGAGTCCATCGAGGGCATCGAATACCTGAGGGATCTCATCGCTGACGGTGCGGTGACTCCCCCACAGGTCGTCGCGGGCTCCAAGGCCGATCGCTGTTCATGAACGGCGATGTCGGCATCCTGTGGGCCGGTTCCTGGATGACCAAGCCGTTGCGGGAGAAGTTCAGCGCGGATGAGCTCGTCGTGGTGCCGCTGCCGAAGAAGGAACAGGAGGCCACCATCAGTCACGGCCTGTCCTACGCTGCCTCCGCGAAGTCAAAGAACTTGGCGGCCGTGAAGGCACTGGTGACGTTCATGACCAAGCAGAGGGCCAACGAGACCGAGGCCAGCAACGGCACCGCCATCCCGGCCTTCACCGGCACTCAACAGGTATGGCTGGAGCAGGCCCCGACCTGGCAGCTCGACGTGTTCGCCAAGGCTGCGGAGAGCCACTCCGTGCCCTACCCGGTGTCGAAGAACACCAACGCCTGGGCTGACAAGGAGATCGCGCTGACCGAGGTGTTCGCGGGAACCTCGGACGCCACCACTGTCTGCGCCCAGCTGGCCTCCGAGATGAACGCCCTGCTCGAGAAGGAGTGAGTCCGTGACTCTCCCCACGGGAGCGGCGAGTCGCCCGTCCCCCTCTCGCGACGCCGCGGCAACCCGATGAACAGCAGGGGCCTGGCCCCTGCTGTTCATCGGGTCCCTGCTACTGGGTGTTCTGGTGCTCTACCACTACCCGATCCTGGGCAACTTCTGGACTTCCCCTGACCAAGGCGAACGCCTTCGGTGGGGATCCGAAGTTCGTGGATTTCGCCAACTACGCTGAGTTGTTCTACCAGGAGGCCTTCGTCACCCAGAACCGAGGGTTCGGTGCTGCCGTCACAATCATGATCCTGGCGCTGGTCGGCCTGGTGACCGCACTCCAGTTCTGGGGCCAGAAGAGATGGGTGCACTATGTCTGAACGTAGGCGAAGCATCTGGCGTCGGCAACTGCGCCTCTGGCCGGGCCTGCTCATCTGATTCTGCTGCTGGGTGGTCTCACGATGATCTTCCCGTTCGCCTGGCAGCTGATGATGTCAATCTCGACGAACGTGGAGATCCAGGCGATCCCCCCACAGTTCCTGCCTGCCGAACCGCAGTTGGGGAACTATGCCAAGGTGTTCGAGACCATCCCGTTCCTTTCCCAGTTCTGGGTCTCGATCCTGGTCACGGTGCTGCGTACGGCTGCCCAGCTGGTGCTGTGCTCGATGGCCGGTCATGCCTTCGCCCGGATGCAGTTCACAGATCGCAACGTCTTGTTCGGGCTGCTGCTCGCGATCCTCATGATCCCGAGCCAGGCCTTCCTCATCACCCAGTACCAGATCATCAAGGGGCTCTCCCTCCTTGAAACCTCGTGGGGAATCGTCCTGCCGGGAATGTTCTCCGCCTTCGGCACCTTCTCGATGCGACAAGCCGTCATGACCTTGCCGAAGGAGTTGGAGGAGGCCGCCCCCTGGACGGCTGCAATCCGTGGCAGACCTTCTGGAAGATCGTGCTGCCCCTGGTCAGGCTCAGCCTGTTCGCCGTGGCGATCACGACGGTGTTGTGGAGCTGGAACGACCTGCTGTGGCCCTTGATCGTCACGAGCCGCGAGGACAACATGCCACTCAGCGTGGGCATCGCCACCATGGAGGGACAGTACAACGCGGAGTGGAATCTCATGATGGCTGCCTCCGTGATGGCGATGGCCCCGATCTTCGTGCTGTTCTTCGCACTGCAACGCAAGGTCATCGAAGGGCTGGCCACCTCAGGTCTGAAGGGCTGACCCCAGCCGTCCCATGCACCCCGGGCGGGACCAGCCACAGCTGGTCCCGCCCGGGGTGCATCCGCAAGGCCAGTGTTCAGGAGATGTGCAGCTGCCCTGACAACGTCGTCGTACCGACGGAGTTCGCAACCACGGCCCGGATTCGCAGCCCTTCGTCCTTCGTGGAGACAGTGCGTTCGTAGATGCTGCGGTGGACGCCTCGAAGTGATCCCTTCTTCACGTTGCGCCATGTGCTCCCATCCCTGGAGACCTGCCAGGTGATGCTGCCACCGTGACCGGCGTTGACGCTCAGGATGAATCTCTGGCGGGAACCTGCCTTCACTTCCCGGTCCAGCGTGCCGAAAGCAGAAGGCGTGAGTTCTCGATCATCACGAGGAGTGACGTCGAACCGTGACAGACCGTACTTGCGAATGATGGTGGCGACGAGGTGGGCGTAGCTCGGATCCGTGGCGTAGCCGGCCTTGTGCACCTCGTGGATGAAGCGCTCCGGGTTGCCCGAGTACTTGAAGGCTGACCGGTAACGGCGCGTGTTCCTCAGGAAGTACCCGTGGTCGAGGAACGAGTCCTCGGGGCTGGCGTAACTGCGGAACCGGGCCACCTCGACCCTGGGGTTTCCGGCCGCGTCGTACTCCCTGGTCTCGATCTCGTGGCAGCCGTTCTGGTGAGGGCTTTGGGTCTTGTGGCACTTGATGCCGAAGAAGCTGTTGGCCTCCCGGGTCAGCCGGGAGCCACCCCAACCGGACTCGAGAATCGCCTGGGCGATCGCAACCGAGGCCGGGACCTGGAACTCACGCTCCCCGCGCTGCGCCATCGGGGCCACCCAGGCGATGAACTCCTCCGGGAGCTTCTTCTGGCTGGCCGAGGCCTGCGGGGCCATCATCCCCAGCCCGAGCAGGGCCAGGAGGAGCGCCATCCCGAGAGCCGCAAAACGATTGTGCGATGTTGTCATCCTTTTTCCCCTCATGGCTCCATCACAGCACCCCTGCGCCTCGGCGTCACCTCAAGGCTCAAGCACCACTTGAGGTATGCCCCCACCGCTGGCTGGCCTGCCGAACTTCACAAAACCCGACGCAGCACTTAAAGTAAGGCTTTCCTTGCCAAATATCGAGCAGAAATCTTGGAGACCCCTATGCGTCGCATGATCCCGGCTCTGTCCGCACTCCTCATCGGAGGCCTCGCGCTGAGTGCCTGCCAAGCCCCTGCCAGCTCCCCCACCTCGGCCAGCAGCTCCGCACCCTCGAGCGCCACGCCCCCTGCCGAGGGATCCGCCATGGAGAACACCGCGGCTGTCACTGTCACCGACAGCCGCGGCGCCGAGGTCACCGTCCCGGCAAACCCTGACTCGGTCATCGTCACCGACAACCGGCTGTTTGAGCCGCTCAGCGATTGGGGGGTCAAGCTGAGCGCAGCCCCCAAGGCGATCATGGACCCGTCCTCCTCGTACGCGAAGGACGATTCCATCGTCGACCTCGGCAATCACCGGGAGCCCAACCTGGAGCTCGCCGTTGCAGCCGATCCCGACATCATCCTCAACGGCCAGCGGTTCGCCGACCAGTACGACCAGTTCAAGCAGCTCACCCCGAACGCCGCTCTCATCGACTCCGACATCGACACCGAGAAACCGCTCGGCGAGGAACTGAAGCGACAGATCACGCTGGCCGGTCAGGTCTTCGGCAAGCAGGCCGAGGCCGAGAAGTTGGCTGCTGACTACGACAAGGCCGTCGAGCGGGTCAAGGCCGCTTACCAGAAGGATCAGAAGGTGATGGCCGTCATCACCTCCGGCGGCAAGGTCAACTACGCGGCCCCCGGCTCCGGACGCACCCTCGGTCCGGTCTTCAAAGAGCTCGGTCTGACCCCCTCGCTGGAGCAGGAGGGCTCCACCGATCATCAGGGAGATGAGATCTCCGTCGAGGCCATCGCGGCTTCGAATCCCGAGTGGATCCTGGTGATGGATCGCGACGCCGCGGTAGGCGGTCCTGACGGTACCGAGGCGATCCCTGCCGCGACCGTGCTGGCCGACTCGGCCGCCCTGCAGAACGTGCCTGCCGTCCAGAAGCAACAGATCCTCTACATGCCCAAGGACACCTACCTCAACGAGGGGATCCAGACCTACACGGAGTTCTTCAACGCCATCGCTGAGGCCATGGAGAAGTCTGCGTGATTCCGAGCCAATCCGCCGGGAGCCTGAGCAGGGCTCCCGGCGGCGCCGCGCCCGGGTTTCTCACGCCCGGTCTGGGGATCGCCTTCGTGGCCACCCTGGCCCTGGCGTTGTGCTCCCTGTTCGTCGGCGTCTACGACGTACTCGGTGCCGACGATGGGGCCCAGATCTTCGCCATCGTGCGCATTCCCCGCACCATCTCGCTGGTTCTGGCCGGGGCCTCGATGTCAATGGCCGGACTGGTGATGCAGCAGCTCACCCAGAACCGATTCGTTGAACCCACCACTGCCGGGACGACCGAATGGGCCGGACTCGGTCTGCTCTTCGTCCTGGCGGTCCTCCCCTCGGCCCCACTGCTGCTCAAGATGGTCATCGCCGTTGTCACCAGTTTCCTGGGCACCATGGTCTTCTTCCTGGTGCTGCGAGGTGTCAAACTGCGCTCCGCGATGATCGTTCCCATCGTCGGCATCATGCTGGGGGCGGTGGTCGGGGCCGTCTCAACCTTCTTCGCCCTGTCCACCAATCTGCTGCAGACCATGGGGGTGTGGTTCATGGGCTCCTTCTCCGCGAGCATTCAAGGCCAGTACGAGCCGGTCTGGGCAGTTGCCCTGGTCATGGTGGGCATCTTCCTCGTCGCGGATCGGTTCACCATCGCAGGCCTCGGCGAAGAGGTGGCCACCGGGGTTGGGCTCAACTACCGCACTGTGGTGCTGGTCGGCACCGGGATGATCGCGGCGACGACGGGGATCATCACCGTGGTGATCGGCAACCTTCCCTTCCTCGGACTGATCGTGCCCAACATCATCTCCATGTGGCGAGGGGACAACCTTCGCTCAAATCTGCCCTGGGTGGCCCTGCTCGGGGCCGCGACGGTGACGCTCTGCGACATCCTTGCCAGATTGGTCATCATGCCCTTCGAGATCCCCGTGGGAACCATCTTGTCGATTCTTGGTGCATTCGTTTTCGTGTTCCTCGTCCTGAGGCAGCGCCACCGTGGCTGAGACCTCATCCCTGTCCGATGCGACACCTCGCCACGGGGCGTTCCGCAGTTCTCACGCTCACCGCAGATACTGGCTCACCCTCGGAATCCTCGGGTCCATCGCGGTTGCCGTCTGTTTTGGCATCCTCGCCTGGGCCAACCCGCTTCCCATCGGTTCGCCGGGATTCTGGCGAATCGCCGGCGTACGTGCCACCTCGATCATCGTCATCCTCGTCGTCGCATGGTGTCAGGGAATCGCCACGGTCGCCTTCCAGACCATCACCGCAAACCGGATCATCACCCCCTCCATCATGGGTTTCGAGTCCCTCTACCGGTTGGTCCAGACCAGCACCGTGTACTTCTTCGGGGTGGCCGGACTCACCGCGGTCCAAGGGGTGTGGCAGTACGCCCTGCAGGTGGGACTCATGGTGGCCTTCGCCGCTGTCCTGTTCGGCTGGCTGCTGACCGGGAACCGCGGCAATGTCCACCAGACCCTGCTGGTCGGCATCATCATCGGAACCGGCCTGGGTGCACTGTCCACCTACATGGCTCGGCTGCTCACCCCGAGCGAATTCGATCTGCTCACTGCGCGCCTCATCGGCAACCTCTCGAATGCCGACGTCTCACGACTCGGGCTTGCCGTTCCCCTTGCACTGGTTGCAGGGCTTCTGGTGCTGGCCAGGTGTCGTCGCCTCGATGTGATGGGGCTGGGCCGCGACGTCGCCAACACCCTCGGCGTGGACCACCGGAAGGAGTCGATCCGGTTCCTGTTGCTCACCGCGGTGCTCATGGCGGTCTCGACATCCCTCATCGGTCCGATGTCCTTCCTCGGTTTCCTGATCGCCATGTGTGCGTACCAGCTCTCCGGCACCCATGAGCACCGCTACGTCCTGCCGATGGCTTGGTGCATCGGCATCGTCACCCTTGGCGGTGCCTACTTCGTGCTGCGGCACGTGTTCTACGCCCAGGGCACCGTCGGAGTCATCATCGAGGCCGTCGGTGGCACCTTCTTCCTCATCCATCTTCTGCGAAAGGGACGCCTGTGATCCAGGTGCACGGAGCGCTCAAATCCTACAGCGCCGAAACCACGATCGGACCCATCGAACTCGAGATTCCCGGGGGTGGGATCACCGCCCTCGTGGGACCCAACGGCGCCGGCAAGTCCACCCTGCTGACCATGATCGGAAGGCTGCTCACGATGGATGGCGGCAGCATCGAGGTGGGTGGCCTCGACGTCACCACCACCCGCTCAAAGGACCTGGCGAAGATCCTGTCGATTCTCCGGCAGGAGAACCACTTCGTGATGCGGGTGACCGTGAGGCAGCTGGTGGGTTTCGGCCGCTTCCCCCACTCCGGGGGAAGGCTCACCGCGACAGACGTCGAGATCGTGGAACAGGCGATCTCCTTCCTCGGGTTGACGCAGATCGCGGATCGCTTCATCGATGAACTCTCCGGCGGCCAACGGCAACGGGCCTACGTCGCCATGGTCCTGGCACAGGACACCAGGTATGTGCTGCTCGACGAGCCACTGAACAACCTGGACATGGCCCACTCAGTCCAGATGATGCAGCATCTTCGGCGCATCGCCACGGAATTGGAACGCACCGTCGTCATCGTGATCCACGACATCAATTTCGCCGCCACCTACGCGGACAGAATCATCGCGATGAAGGACGGTTGCGTTGCCGCTGTCGGCTCGCCGGAGGAGATCATCCGTCCCGAGGTGCTCTCCTCGATCTTCAACACCCCGGTGGAGGTCATCGAGGGGCCAAGAGGTCCGGTGGCCGTCTACTTCTGACGGTCACCGGACCCTCACCTCAGGATCGCTCCCGCCGGTTCAGGGCGGAGAGGATGGCCTTCATCGACGCGCTGGTGATGGCCGGGTCGACGCCCACGCCCCACAGCAGCTGGGCGTCGTCACCGTCGCCGATCTCGCACTCGACGTAGGCCACGGCCTGGGCGTCACCGCCGGACTCGAGGGCGTGCTCGGAGTAGTCCAGTACCTTGACCCTGGCCCCGGCCTCGCTCAGTGCGTCAACGAAGGCCGACAGCGGGCCATTGCCCTCGCCCTCGATCTCCAGGTCACGCCCGGACGGATCGTTGACGGTGGCCCGCACGTGGAACTGCCCGTTGGTGGACGACGATCCGGCATGGGTGAGGCTCCAGGCCCCCTCGGCCAGGTACTCGTTGGTGAAGATCTCCACGATCTGCTTCGGGGGGATCTCTCCCCCGGCGGCGTCGGCATGGGCCTGGACCACCCGGCTGAACTCCATCTGCAGCCGACGTGGCAACTCCATACGCGCCTCGGTCTTCATCAGGTAGGCCATACCGCCCTTGCCGGACTGCGAGTTGACCCGGATGACCGCCTCGTAGGTGCGGCCCACGTCGTGCGGGTCGATGGGCAGGTAGGGGGCCTCCCACTCGATCTCGGCAACCTTGCGGCCTGCGGCTGCAGCCTCCTTCTCCAGATGTTCCAGCCCCTTCTTGATGGCGTCCTGGTGGGAACCGGAGAAGGCGGTGTAGACCAGGTCACCGGCGTAGGGGTGGCGCGGGTGCACCGGCAGCCCCGTGCAGTACTCGACGGTGCGCCGCACGTGGTCGATGTCGTGGAAGTCCAGCTCGGGATCCACCCCCTGGGTGTAGAGGTTCAGCGCCAGGGTGACCAGATCCACGTTGCCGGTGCGCTCGCCGTGTCCGAACAGGCAGCCCTCAACCCGGTCGGCACCGGCCATCTGGCCCAGCTCAGCGGCGGCAACTGCGGTCCCCCGGTCGTTGTGCGGGTGCAGCGAGACCGCGATGTGCTCGCGGTTGCGCACGTGACGGCAGAAGTACTCGATCTGATCGGCGTAGGTGTTGGGCGTGGAGCGCTCGACGGTGGCAGGCAGGTTGAGGATCAGTTCCCGCTCCGGCCCGGGCTGCCACACATCGGCGACCGCGTTGCAGACCTCGACGGCAAAGTCGGTCGGGGTCTGGGTGAAGATCTCCGGGCTGTACTGGTAGCCGAACTCGACATCACCCAGGTACTGCTCGGCGTACTTCATCACCAGCTCGGTGCCGCGCGTGGCCATCGCGATGCACTGCTTCTCGTCGATGTTGAACACCACGCGGCGGAACAGCTCCGCCGTGGCGTTGTACATGTGGATGGTGGCGCGATGGGCCCCGACCAAGGATTCGGCGGTGCGGGAGATCAGGTCCTCCCTGGCCTGGGTCAGCACCGAGATGGTGACGTCGGCGGGGACGTGCCCTCCCTCGATCAACAGCCGCACGAAGTCGAAATCGGTCTGGGAGGCCGAGGGGAAGCCCACCTCGATCTCCTTGTAGCCCAAGGAGACCAGCAGCTCGAACATGCGCATCTTGCGGCTCGGGGTCATCGGGTCGATGAGGGCCTGGTTGCCGTCACGCAGATCGGTGGACAGCCATCTCGGTGCCTTGGTGATCCGCTGGTTCGGCCAGGTGCGGTCCGGGACCACCACGGGCTCGAAGGCACGGTAGCGGTGCACCGGCATCGTCGTGGGACGCTGGACGGGTTTGGGCTGAATCCGGGTCATTGTTCTCTCCTTGCTGGATGGTTGCCAGACACGCGACGGCTCCGCAGCGAGGAGGCTGGCCAGTTCAGGACTGAACCTCGCTGCGGCACCCAAGGAGCAGGAACCGGCGGAACATGTCCGAAACAGTAATGGCAAGTCTGTCCGGGTTCAACCCTCGTCTCACTTCCCGGCACCTGCCGTCAGACCACCGATGAGTCGCTTCTCGATGATGCCGAACAGGATGATGACCGGAACGATGGCGATCAGCGCGACGGCGAACAGGTACTGCCAGTCCTGGACGTAGAGCCCGAGGAAACGCGGCATGGAGACCGTCAGCGGCTGGAGTGCGTTGTCGTTGACCAGCACCAGGGCGGCTGCGTACTCGTTCCAGGCGTTGACGAAGACGAAGATGATGGCGGTCACGATGCCGGGCCACACCAGCGGCAGCGAGATTCGGATCATGGTCTGGAACCGGCCCAGACCATCGATCAGGGCTGCCTCGTCCACCTCCTTCGGAACGGAGGCGAAGAAGGCCTGCATCATCCACACCGCGAAGGAGAGGTTGAAGGCCGCGTTGATGAGGATCAGGGCCCCCCAGACCGCAATTCCCTTCCACCCGGAGAACTCGCGGAACAGACCGACGGCCAGCACGGTGGGCTGCAACATCTGGGTGCAGAGCACCAGGAACAGGAAGACCATGCGCCCGGGGAACCGGAAGCGGGCCACGTAGTAGGCGGCCGGGGTGGCCACGAAGAGCACCAGCAGGGTCGCCCCGACCGCGATCACCACCGTCGCCAACAGGGATTGGGCCGGATTGACCTCGGAACCCCACACGTCGAGGTAGTTTCCGAACTGCGGGTTGGCCGGGAAATAGGCCGGCGGGATGTTGGTCACCTCGAGCCTCGTCTTGAGTGAGGTGATGAACATCAAGGCGTAGGGGAAGCCGAAGAAGGCGACGATGGCGATGGCCCCGAAGGCGACCAGCCAGGGGCTGGGGGCGTGATCGACGCCGCCACGGAACTTGCGCTTGGCCATCACTGGACCTCCTTGGTGGGACGCACGACGATGAGATAGATGGCGATGATGGCCAGGCAGAACAGGAAGTTCATCACCGACAGGGCCGAGGAGACACCGGGACCGAGTTTGACCTGGTACTCGTACATCAGCGTGGTCGTGATGTGCCCGGTGTGGTAGCCGGGGGTCTCCTGCAGCACCCTCAGGATCGGCAACGAGTTGAACACGTTGATGATGTTGATCAACGCTGCGGTGGCGATGGCTGGACGGAGCAGCGGCAGCACAATGTGCCAGTACCTCCCCCAGACCCCGGCCCCGTCCATGCTGGAGGCCTCCAGCACATCGTGCGGCACGGACTGCAGGCCCGCCAGGATGGTGTAGGTGGTGAAGGGCAGGGAGACGTAGACCGCGACGAAGACCGCCACCCAGAACGAGCTGGTCGGGTCCTTGGTCCAGGCCGCGGCGCTCTGCAGGATGCCGGTGTCCACCAGCAGTCGGTTGAACAGGCCGACGTCCTGGTTCAGGCCGTAGCGGAACACCGTCGCGGTCAGCACCACCGAACAGGCCCAGGGCAGGATGATGAACAGTCGGAGCAGCTTGCGTCCCCGGAACGGCAGGTTGAGGAACTGCGCGATCAGCAGTGACAACAGGAGGGTCACGGCCACCACGACGAGCACCCACACGATCGTGTTGGTGATGATCTGCGCGATGGGCACGCTCGGGAAGTCCAGGGCCCCCTTGCCCGCGCCGAAGTAGTTGTCCAACCCGACAGGATCCTCACCCTTCTGGATTCCCTTGTTGTTGAACTTGTACATCGAGGTCTGGATCATCAGCACGGTGGGATAGATCACCACACCTGCTATGAGCAGCAACGTGGGGGTCAGCCACGGCAGGGACCGGAGGAACTCGCGCCAGCGATCATCACGGCGCAGGGCGGGCTTGTCGACCACGGGTCTGGACAACGTCGTCAATCCTTCTCATCGGGTGATGTCCCGGGTGGCACCTGCTCCAGGTGCCACCCGGGACACCGGTTCATCAGGCGCTGGCTGCCACCAGGGCCTGGATCTCCTTCAGCAGAGCGTCGGGCTCCTGCTCAGCGACCTTGTAGGCGCTGGTCTGCAGCGCGCCCTGGAGCGCATCCCACTGGGGGTTGCTGACCGGCTGGAACTTCACGAAGGACAGGGCCTCCAGGAACTTCTGCTGGTACTCGTCGCCCTCCTGCTTGCCCTTGGCGATCATGGACTTGGTGACCGGCAGCAGGGTGGTGCCCTTGTACCAACCCTCGTACATCGCATCGGAGTACATCAGGTTGAGGAAGGCGGAGGTGGCCTGCTTGCGGGCGTCGTCCTTGTTGTCGAAGGCGAGGATGAAGTCGGTCACGCCCGTGGCAACGGCCTCACCGGACTTCGAGGGCACCGGGGCCAGGGCCACCTTGGCACCCTTCGCGGTGGAATCGGAGACCACCTGGCCGTGGCCGACCATCATGCCGAGCTTCCCGGCACCCATCAGGTCGGTCATCTCCTGGCGGTCGGAGTTCAGCTGTTCCTGGGTGTAGCCGGAGCTGTGCATCTTCTTGATCTGGGTGAAGGCCTCAACCGCGGCGGGGCTGTCCGCCTTGAGGTCCGTGCCGTCCTCCCAGGTGCCACCGGCACCCCACAGCCACAGCGAGGACTCCACCTGGGCCTCCTCGGAGCCGAGCGGCAAGCCGTAGGCCTTGACCCCGTCGCCCAGGGCCACGAGCTTGGCCGAGGCCTCCTCCAGCTCTGCCCAGGTCTTCGGCGCCTCGGAGATACCCGCCTTGTCGAACAGCTCGGTGTTGTAGACCAACATGCGGGCCGAGGCGATGTCGGGAACCGCCCACTGGGTGCCGTCGGCGGCCTGCCCGTTGGCGAGCAGGGTCGGCTCGATGTTGTCCAGGGTCTCCTTGGTCAGCAGATCGCTCATCGGCAGCAGCAGACCCTCCGAGGCCGAAGCGGCGAAGGCGTTGTCGTTGAGGATGTCGGGCAGGTCACCGGCCTGGATCCGAGCCTGGACCTTCGTGGAGAAGTTGTCCCAGCCCTCGATCTGCAACTCGACCTTCACCTTGGGGTAGGTCTTGTTGAACTCGGCGATGATCTTCTCCCAGTCCGCCTTGGAGGAGTCAGCGTAGGAGGGGGCAAGGATCTTGATCGTGGTCTCGAGGCTCGCCGGGTCCGCTTCCTGCATCGCAGCCGCCGAGGCCGGCCCGGAAGCGTTCTTGGAGGGAGTGCCGCCACCGCAGGCACTCAGGGCGAGGGCGCTGGCGGCAACGACAGCACCGAACTTGATGACACGCTTCACGCGCTTTCCTTTCCGATTCAGGGCAACCTCCGTGGTTGCTGTCCGTGATCCTAGGAAGTACGAGGGTCATGCTCAAAACTTGTGGACCCGCTGTGACCGGATAGTTATCAACCTCGGATGTTTGCGCAAACATTCTGCGTGAGTGCGAAGCCGAACTGAGAGGGTCCGCGGCGAGGGCGGAATCCACTGCGGTCGCCCTGGTGCCCCCTTGGCTGCGGACCTCCTCGAACGCACCCCCACGTCAGAAACCCAGTCGGTTGAGATGCTTCGTGTCTCGCTGCCATTCCTTGAGCACCTTGACGTGCAGGCTGAGGTGCACCGGCGTGCCGAGCAGCCGGTTGATCTGCTGCCTGGCCGAGGAACCGATCTCCCGGAGCCGGGAACCCCGGTGCCCGATCACGATCCCCTTCTGGGAGTCCCGCTCCACCACGATGGAGGCGAAAACGTCGAGCAACGGTTTGTCCTCGGGGCGATCCGGCCTGGGCAGGATCTCGTCGATGACCACCGCGATGGAGTGCGGCAACTCGTCGCGCACCCCCTCCAGTGCAGCCTCCCGGATCAGCTCAGCGATGAGGGTCTCCTCCGGCTCATCGGTGACCTCCCCATCCGGGTAGTACATCGGTCCCTCGGGAAGCAGCCGGATCAGCACGTCACGCACCGTGTCCACCTGGTCGTCGGCCAACGCCGAACAGGGCACCACCTCAGCCCACTGGATGCCGAGTTCTTCAGCCAGCGAGGAGATGTCCACCAGGTGGGACAACACCCGCTCCTTCGACACCAGGTCGGTCTTCGTGGCCAGCGCAACCAACAGCGGCCGCTGGGCGAGCTCCGCGATCTGGGCCACGATGTAGCGATCACCGGGACCGATCCGCTGGTCGCAGGGCAGGCACACCCCCACGATGTCCACCTCTGACCAGGTCTCACGCACCAGGTCGTTCAGCCGCTCCCCCAGCAGGGTCCGTGGCCGATGCAGCCCCGGGGTGTCGATGAGCACCAGCTGCCCGTCCTCCCGGGTGACGATGCCCCGCACCACGTGCCGGGTGGTCTGCGGCTTCGACGATGCGATGGCGATCTTCTGTCCCACCAGTGCGTTGGTGAGTGTTGACTTGCCTGCGTTCGGTCGCCCGACGAAACAGGCGAATCCGGAGTGGAAGAGCTCAGTCATCGGTGTCCTCATTTCCTTGTTCGTCGGTGTCCTCGGCCACCAGACCCACCAGCACGGTGCCCACCTGGTGCCGCCTCCCCACGGCCCTGTCAGCAATCATCTCGATCCCTCGGTGGACCACCCGTGATCCGGGGATCGGCACCACGTTGAGCAGCTTGGCCATCAAACCACCGACGGTGCCAACGTCCTGGTCGTCGAGGTGGATGCCGAACAGCTCCCCCAGCTCATCCAGGGGGAGCCGCGACGACACGCGGTACTGGCCGGTCTCCGGTAGCTCCACGACGGCGGGGATCTCGTGGTCGTACTCGTCGACGATCTCGCCGACGATCTCCTCCACGATGTCCTCCATCGTGCACAGCCCCGCCGTACCCCCGAACTCGTCGATGACGATGACCAGGTGATTGTGCCGAAGCTGCATGTCCCGCAGCAGTTCGGTGGCAGGTTTCGAGTCCGGCACAAAACTGGCAGGGCGCATCAGGTCACCGACGGTCTCAGCGCGCTCCGCATCGGGGAAGTCATAGATCCGACGGGCGACGTCCTTGAGATAGACCACACCGAGCACGTCGTCGATGCCTTCCTCTGGACCCACCACGGGGATGCGGGAGAAGCCGGAGCGCAGAGCCAGGGACAGCAGTTGCCGCAGGGTGCGGTCCCGGGGTACCCAGACCATGTCGGTGCGCGGCACCATGACCTCCTTGACCAAGGTGTCACCGAGTTCGAAGACCGAGTGGATCATCTTCGACTCCCGGGCCTCGATCACCTCCTGCGCCTCGGCCATGTTCACCATGTCGCGCAACTCCGCCTCCGAGGCGAAGGGCCCGTCGGTGAAACCCCGTCCGGGGGTGATCGCGTTGCCCAGCAGGATCATCAGCTGGGCAACGGGGCCGAGCACCGTGGTCAGCACCGAGATCAGTCGGGCGGAGAAGCGCATCAAACCCTCGGTGTGTTGCCTGCCCAGGGTGCGCGGCGCCACACCCCAGAGGATGAAGAAGACCACCAGCAGGATCACCACCAGCAGGATCAGGCCGGTCCAGGTACTGCTGAAGTGGCTGAACACCACCAGCGCCACCAGGGACATGGTGACCGCTTCCAGGAACATCCGCGCGAACATCACGGCGTTGATGGAAGGAGCGGGGTCGGCTGCGATGAGTCGGATGCGTTCCGCCCCCGGGGCGCCCGCCTCGACGAGGCTCTCCGCCCGGGAGCGGGAGAACCGGGACAGGGCGGTCTCGACGGCGACGAGGAAGGAGGCCAGGAGCCCGCAGCTCAGGGCCAGCCCCAACTCGAACCAATGGGCGGCGGACATCGTGCCCTCAGCCCTGGCGCTGCTTGGTCCGGGCCAGCTCCCACGCGGCGATGATCCGGTCGTTGAGCCCGAACATCACGGCCTTCTCCTCCGGCTCGGCATGGTCGTGACCCAGCAGGTGGAGCAGGCCGTGGATCAGCAGGTATTCGGCCTCGGCCCTCGGCTCACGGCCGTTCTCGGCTGCCTGTCGGGCAGTCACCTGGGGGCAGAGCACGATGTCACCGAGCAGACCGAGCGGCGGGTCCTCGTCGTCGGCGGGGGCTCGCAACTCATCCATCGGGAAGCTCAGCACGTCGGTGGGACCGGGAAGATCCATGAACCGGATGTGGTACTCCTCCATCGTTTGCTCATCCACCAGGAGGATCGACAGATCGGCCTGCGGGTGGATCCGAAGCTTTTCGAGTGCGAACCGCGCCAGGGCGACCAGACCGAGCTCGTCGGCCTCAACCCCTGACTCGTTGTTGATGTCAATCATCGCTTCCCCCTGGTCGGCTGGATGCTGTCGAACTGATCGTATGCGGCGACGATCCTGCCGACCAGCCTGTGGCGCACGACATCCCGGGCGGTGAGGGTGCAGAACGCGATGTCCTCCACCCCGTCGAGGATCTCGGTCACCTGGCGCAGCCCGCTTCGGATCCCGCCGGGCAGGTCCACCTGGGTGATGTCGCCGGTCACCACCACCTTGGAGCCGAACCCCAGCCGGGTGAGGAACATCTTCATCTGCTCGCTGGAGGTGTTCTGCGCCTCGTCGAGGATGATGAAGGCGTCGTTGAGGGTTCGACCACGCATGTAGGCAAGAGGCGCCACCTCGATGGTTCCGGAGGTCAGCAGCTTCGGCACGGCCTCGGGGTCCAGCATGTCGTGGAGCGCATCGTAGAGGGGTCTGAGATAGGGGTCGATCTTGTCGGTGAGCGTACCGGGCAGGAAGCCGAGTTTTTCTCCTGCCTCGATGGCCGGACGGGTGAGGATGATCCGGCTCACCTGCTTGGTCTGCAACGCCTGGACGGCCTTGGCCATGGCCAGGTAGGTCTTGCCCGTTCCCGCCGGCCCGATCCCGAAGACGATGGTGTGGCTGTCGATGGCATCGACGTAGCGCTTCTGGTTGAGGGTCTTGGGACGCACGGTCCGGCCCCGCGAGGAGATGATGTCCGCGGTGAGCACCTCCGAGGGCTTGACCTGGTCGGCCGTCATCGCGATGACCCGCTCGACGGTCTCCTCACTCAGCCCCTGCCCCGTCCTGATGATGGTGACCAGCTCCGTGAGCACCTCGACGGCCTGGGTGACGCTCTCCGGGGAGCCGGTGACGGTGACCTGGTGGCCGCGCACGTGGAGGTCGGCGGGCAGTTTCTCCTCCAGCACCGCGAGGTGGGAGTCACGGGGGCCGAGGAGCGTCACCATGTCCAAGGATGCCGGGACCTGGACCACACGCTCCGACCTGGCCTGTTCTGACACCTCGTGTTCCTCTCCGCTCCGGTTTCTCCGAAGCCACGGCCGCCAAGTCTATGTGCTGCGGGGGAAGAATTGGACCCCAGATCGGGAACGATTATCATTATGGCTCGTTCAACTGCAATCGATGAGGAAGAGAAGACTGACGATGGCGGTTCCGAAGCGCAGGATGTCGCGTTCCAACACCCGTTCACGCCGGGCCCAGTGGAAGGCGACGCGCGTCGACCTGGTGCCGATCAGGGTGGGCGGGGAGACCTTCAACGTGCCGCGTCGGCTGGTCCGCGCCTACGCCTCCGGGACACTCGACGTCGCTGACCTGCGGCACTGAGCCGACCCAGGCGGTCTCGGGGCACGCTCAGAACCCCTCCAGCTCATCGGCATCGTCCTCGGAGATGATGTGCATGGCCGCCTCCTCCGCGCTCGCGGCCCCTCCGGCGTAGCCGACATCGATCCCGAGGGTGTCCTCACCCCCTGAGCCCTGCACCGCCATGAGCCGTCCCGCGCGTTCCCGCCCCACCTCGCGGCGCTCCCCCTCGGGGTTCCAGGGGCTGTCATCAGGGCTGAGCTCAGGCTGTTCCTGGCGCAGTCGCTGCTCCAGGCTCTCCCCCTGTCTCATCTCCGCCAGGGTGTTGCCGAAACCCTGGCCGGGCGACCACCGCTCGGGGGTGGTGTAGCCCTCGTCCAGGACGTCGTCCACGCCGCGCTCGATGAGGGAGTCCGCCTCCTGGAGCTGGTCCAGCTGTTCGGCGTGGCTGCCATCTGTGAAGTCAACGATGTCTTCCATGCACCAATACTGCCACCACTGCGCCCGCTGGGCAGGATTTCGTAGAATCCCCGGGTGACCCAGCCCAGAAGCAACTACGACCTGATCGTGACCCTGTTCGTCGCACTGCTGCTCATCTCCAACGTGGCGGCCACCAAGCTCATCGCGTTGGGGCCACAGTGGACACCGTTCGGCCTTCCGGTGCTCCCGGTCATCACCGACGGCGGGGCCTTGCTGTTTCCCCTGACCTACATCTGCGGCGACGTACTGGCCGAGGTCTTCGGGATGCGAGGTGCCAGGCGTGCCATCTGGACCGGGTTCGGGATCTCCCTGCTGGCCTCGGTCACCTTCCTGCTGGTGGGGCTCGCCCCGCCCGCAGCGGACTGGCCGAACCAGGAGGCCTTCGTCGCCGTGCTCGGCTTCGTGCCCCGCATCGTCCTGGCCTCCCTCGTCGGCTACTTGGTCGGACAGTTCCTCAACGCCTGGGTGCTGGTTCGCCTGAAGCGCCGCCAGGGTGGGCTGTGGTCCCGGCTGCTCGGCTCCACCGTCGTGGGTGAGGCCGCCGACACCACCCTGTTCTGCCTCATCGCCTTCGGCGGGCTCGTCGATGCCCCGACGATGCTCAACTACATCGTCGTCGGATACCTGTTCAAGGTGGGCGTCGAGGTGCTGCTGCTGCCGGTGACCACCCGCGTCATCGCCATCGTGAAGCGGCACGAGCAGGTTCAGGAGGATCAGGCCGCATCGGCCTACCCGGCGTAGCGCCCCATGAAATCGGCCCGGAAGTCCTCGAAGGAGCCCGCCAGCAGGTGTTCCCGGATCCGGTCCACCAACCGCACCGTGAAGCGTTCGTTGTGGATCGTCGCCAGGGTGGAGGCCAGCATCTCCTTGGCCTTGAACAGGTGGTGGAGGTAGGCGCGGGTGTAGTGCTGGCAGGTGTAGCAGTCACAGCCGTCCTCCAGCGGGACGAAGGAGCGACGGTGTCGACTGGTGTTGACGTTGTAACGGCCATCGGCGGTGTAGATCGCGGCGTTGCGGGCCACCCGGGACGGGTTGACGCAGTCGAAGGTGTCGGCCCCTGCCGCCACGGCCTCGAACAGATCTTCCGGTTCGGAGATGCCGAGCAGGTGGCGGGGACGATCCTCCGGCAGCTCATCGACCATCCAGCCGATGATCTCAGCCAGCCGCTGCTTCTCCAGGGCCCCGCCGAGACCGAAGCCGTCGAAGCGCTGCCCATCGACCTCAAGCTCCGCCAATCCCCTGGCTGCCCGGCGCCTCAGATCCTCGTACTGTGCCCCCTGGATCACGCCGAACAGGGCTTGGTAGGGCTTGTCCGCGCGCTCCGCGGTGAGCTCGGCGTGTGCTCGAAGGCAGCGGATCGCCCAACGGTGGGTCCGCTCCACGCTGGCCGCCTGGTACTCCCGGGTGTTCATCAAGGTGGTCAGCTCGTCGAAGGCGAACATCACGTCAGCCCCGAGCTCATGCTGGATGCGCATCGAGACCTCGGGGGTGAAACGCAGCCGGTCACCGTTGAGGTGGGAGAAGAAGGTGACCCCGTCCTCATCGACGTGCGCCCTCCGGGTCTTGCCCTCAGCGATCACATCGTCATTCTGAAGCCCGCTGGTGTCCATCGCCAGCACCTTCTTGAACCCGGCCCCGAGACTCATCACCTGGAATCCCCCGGAGTCGGTGAAGGTGGGGCCCGGCCAGTTCATGAACCGGCTCAGCCCACCCGCCTCGTCGATGAGTTCGGAGCCGGGCTGGAGGTAGAGGTGGTAGGCGTTGCAGAGCAGGGCCTGGGCTCCCAGCTCCGCCATCGTCTCCGGGAGCACCGCCTTGACCGTCGCCTTCGTCCCCACCGGGATGAAGGCGGGGGTCTGGACCTGACCGTGGGGGGTGGTGATGGTCCCCACCCGTGCCCGATCACCTGCCGTGTTGACCACTTCGAAGCCAAAACTCACCCGGCAAGGCTACCGTGGTGGCCGTGACCTTCACCGCACTGATCCTCAACCCCACCCATGACGACGGGGCCACCGTTGCCGAGACCCTGAGCCCGCTGCCCGACATCCGGGTGTGGGAGACCACCGCGGATGCTCCCGGCCAGGACCAGGTGCGCCAGGCTCTCGAAGCGGGGGCCTCGGCGGTGCTCGTCGCCGGTGGGGACGGCACCCAGCGTCTCGTGGCCGGGGCGCTGGCCGCCTCCGGTGTCCCCCTCGGCATCCTCGCCACCGGCACCGCCTGCGTCTACGCCCGCAACCTCGGGCTTCCGCTTGGCACTGCGGGCCTGGACATCGCACTGAGCGGCACCCCACGGGCCATGGACCTCGGTTGGGCCAGGCTGGATGACGGCGAGGCCCAGCCCTTTCTCGTCGCTGCCGGTGTCGGACGCGATGCCGAGACCATCGGTGAGGTCCGCGACGACCTCAAGGAGAAGCTCGGCTGGATGGCCTACGCCCAGGCCGGACTCACCACCGCTGGCCGCGGCGCCCTACCGATGAGGATCAACGACGAGCCCGTGACGGCCTGGAGTGTGCTGATCGGCAACATCGGGGAGATCCCGATGGCCTCGATGTTCCCGGATGCCGCCCCGGACGACGGCCTGCTCCACGTCATGCACCTGGGGGTCAACGGCTGGTTGGACTGGGCCCCGGTGGCCCTGGCCGGACTGACCCGCAGCCGCACCGACATGGGCAAGATGCGGCGCTGGGAGACCGATCACATCGTCGTCACCACAAAGGAGCCCACCGCGGTCCACCTCGACGGCGACGAGCTGCCGGCTGCCCGGAAACTCGAGGTGTGGTTGGAACCGGGTGCCCTCCAGGTGCGCTGTCAGCCGAGCAGCACCGCGAGCTGAGCCAGTGCGGCGGCCCCGGCGGTGGAGGTCCTGAGCACGCCGTCGCTGATGAGGGTGGGCCTTCCCCCAGCAGCCTCGAACACCTCCAGTTCCTCGGGGCTGATGCCTCCCTCGGGACCGACCACGAGCAGCACCTCGCCACGCGCCGGGAGCTCAGCCTCCCGCAGCCAACAGGTGGCCTCCTCGTGCAGGATCAGTGCCCCGTCCGCTGCGGCGATGCGGGCCGCGACCTCCTTGGTGGTGGCGAATCCCAGCTCGGGCACACGCAACCGGCGTGACTGCTTGGTGGCCTCCCTCGCCGTTGCCGCCCAGCGGGCCAGGGACTTCTCCCCACGTTCGCCCTGCCAGCGCACGATGGAGCGGGAGGCCTGCCACGCGATGATCTCGTCCGCCCCGAGCTCAGTCATGATCTCGACCGCGCGCTCGGCACGCTCTCCCTTCGCCAGGGCCTGCACCACGACCAGGCGGTGTCCTCGCGGCGGCTGCGCCAAGACCTCGGTCACCTCGATGACCAGGCGCTGCTTCTCCGCCAGCACGACCCTCCCACGCACCGCCCGGCCCGCACCGTCCGAGATCAGGATGGACTCCCCCGGTTCTGTGCGTTTGACGGCAACGGCATGCCTGGCCTCGTCCCCGGTGAGCTCCACCTGATCCCCGATGTCTGCCGCACCGAGGGGGCCGAGGAACAGGGCGTCGCTCACCCGAAGGTCTCCTTCAGCCACCCCAGGAACCCACTGTGGCCCTGCGAGGTGGCCTTGATCTGGGTCTCATCCCGGAGCGCGGCGAGCTGGTTGAGCAGCTCCCGCTGCTTCTCGTCCAGCTTGGTCGGGGTCTCGACGACGAAGGTGATGCCGAGGTCGCCACGCCCCCCGCCGCGCAGCTTCGGCACCCCGCGTCCCTTGAGCGGGATGCGGGAGCCGGACTGGGTGCCGGAGGGCACCTCGACCGCGATCCTGCGGTCCTCCTGATCGGAGCCCTCCCATTCGTCCTCGAGGGTGACGACCTCCATGACGGTGCCCAGCGCTGCCGCGGTCATGGGGATCTTGACCACCAGCTCGAGGTCGTCGCCGTCACGCCGGAAGCGGGGATGCTCCTTGACCGTGATCTGGACGTAGAGATCCCCGGCCGGGCCGCCACCGCGCCCCACCTCCCCCTGGCCCTCCAGGTGGATGCGGATTCCGGTGGAGACCCCGGCGGGGATGCGCACCGAGATGCTGCGGGAGCTGCGTACCCGACCCTCACCTGAACACTCCGTGCAGGGCCGCAGGATGATGCTGCCGAAGCCCTGACAGGTCGGGCAGCGCTGCGCGGTGCGGATGTCACCGAGGAAGCTCCGCTGGATGCTGGTCACCTCGCCGAGTCCCCGGCAGCTGGTGCAGGTGATGGGCTCGGTGTCATCCTCACCGCCGCTGCCCTGACACTTCGGGCACACCACGGCGGTGTCGATCTTGATGGGTTTGGTGCAGCCGAACACGGCCTCGTGCAACTCGAGGGCCACTCGCACCAGCGCGTCCTGCCCCTGCCCGGTGCGAGACCTGGCGCCCCGCCCGGCCTGGGCTCCGAACATGGCATCCATGATGGTCGAGAAGTCAAACCCGGCACCGCCGAAACCAGCGCCGCCGTAACCTCCGCCACCGCCGAAGCCCCGGCCCATCGGGTCTCCCCCACGGTCGTAGACGGCGCGTTTGTTGGGATCGCTCAGCACCTCGTAGGCCTCGGAGAGTTCCTTGAACTGCTCGGCGGCGTCCTCACCCTGGGCCACGTCGGGATGCACCTTCATGGCCTGGCGGCGGTACGCCTTCTTGATCTGTTCGCCGGTCGCGTCCCGATCAACACCGAGGATCGCGTAGTAGTCCTTGCTCATGTCAGCCTTCCGAAAGGATCCTGCTCACGTACCGGGCCACGGCACGCACGGAGGCGATGGTGGACGGGTAGTCCATGCGTGTGGGACCGACCACCCCGAGGGAGGCGGCGCGATCCTGGCCGACGGAGTAGCCCGCGGCCACGAGTGAGGTCGACTGGAATCCCTCGGCGGTGTTCTCGGCACCGATCCTGACCGTCACCTCATCGGTGGCGGCCTCGTCCAGGAGCCGCAACAGCACCACCTGCTCCTCCAGGGCCTCCAGCAGGGGGCGAAGCCCCGAGGCGAAGGTGTGTCCGGCCAGGTTGGGGACCCCTGCCACCAGGACCTGGGACACCGGCTCGGCTCCCAGCAGCTCCAGGGCGACGGCGAACACCGGGGTGATCTCCTGTCTCAGACGCGGCTCGAGCTCTTCCAGGGCGAGGGCGAGTCGGGTGGCGGCCTCGGCGGCCACCCGACCGACGACGGCCTCCCGGAGCCGAGCCGTCGCGGTGTGGAGGGCTTCCTGGCTGAGTCCGGGCAGCTCGATCACCTGTTGATCGACCCGGCCCGTGGAGCTGACCACGATGACCAGGAGGCGTCCGGGGACGAGCTGCACCAGTTCGGCGTGGGCGATGGTTGCGCGGCTGGCCGTCGGGTACTGCACGACGGCGACCTGATGGGTCAGTTGGGCCAGCAGCCTCACGGTGCGGGCGACCAGATCGTCGATGTCGAGCGCCCCGGCCATGAAGGTATCGATGGCCTTGCGTTCCGCCGGGGAGAGCGGCTTGATGGTGGCCAGGCGATCCACGAACAGCCGGTATCCCTTGTCAGTGGGGATGCGTCCGGCGCTGGTGTGAGGCTGGGCAATGTAGCCCTCCTCCTCCAACACGGCCATGTCGTTGCGGACCGTGGCGGGCGAGACCCTGAGCTGGTGACGCTCCACCAGCGCCTTCGAGCCGACCGGTTCACGGCTGGCCACGTAGTCGGTGACGATGGCGCGCAGCACCTCGAGTTTGCGGTCGTCGAGCATCCTCACCTCCTCTGGCACTCGACCTGTGCGAGTGCCAGTATAGGGTGATGGTCATGGCTGAGTTCACGATCGGGGATTGGCGACGTGTCACACCTCGGGTCCTGGTGTCACGCTGCGAACCACACGGGGTCACCGTCGGGCTCGTCGTGGGTGATGAGCGGGCCGTCCTGATCGACGCCGGATCGAGCCCGGCCCAGGGGGAGGCGCTGTTGGCTTCGGCTCGCGCCGAGGCGGGCGTGGAGGTGAGCCATGTCGTGGTGACCCACGCCCACCACGACCACTGGTTCGGCATCGCCGGGATGCCGGGGGTCACCTCGGTGGCCCACGAGGATCTGCTGCTCGACCCGGAGCCGGAGGTCCTGGAGGCCGCCCGTGAACTGGGCATGGATGAGCTGCCCGGGCCTGACGTGACGCTGAGTCTGATGAAGGCCATCGATCTCGGCGGGACCTGGGTCGAGGTACTGCACTTCGGCCCGGCCCACACCCGTACCGATCTGTTCGTGGTGGCACCCCAGGAGGGTGTGATCTTCACCGGCGACACCCTGGAGTCCGATGGCGACCCCTGTTTCTCCGCGGCCTCCAGCTTCACCGGGTGGCCGGGCGCCCTCGACGGTGTGCTCGGGGCCTCCCGGGAGAACACCCGCTTCGTCCCCGGGCACGGCCCGGTGGTGGATCGCGACTTCTGTTTCCGGCAGCGCGCGGAGCTGGCGATGATCCAGGGCAGCACCGAGAGCCTGTTCGGTCAGGGCATGAGTCCCGAGCAGGCGCTGACCGCCGTCGAATGGCCCTTCAGCCAGGACACCATGAAGGTCATCCTCCCCCTGGCCTGGGCGGACCTGACCGCCCGCGGGGTTCCGGTGCGAAAAACCCTGCCCCTGGTGTGAGGCTCAGCCCCTGGGCTCGGCGGGCCAGCTCTGCTGCGCGGTCATCCAGGTCAGTGTGTCGCTGGCAACGAGCAGTCCCCTGGAGCGTGAGGAGACGCTGTAGTCCAAGCCGTCCCTGGTGCGCGCCACTCCCCCGGACTCGGTGACCATGAGGCATCCGGCCAGGTGGTCCCATGGGTTCAGCCGGGAGTAGAACACGAAGTCGAACTCGCCGTGCAGCAGCGATGGGTAGTCGAAGGCGCAGGAGAAGTTGGTGGCCCGCACCGGGCTGAGCGCACCGTCGGCGGTGAATCCGTGGTACTGCTTCTTCGAGGCCGCCCCCAGGGGCAGTCGCTGGGGACGCTCGGTCACCAGCGGCTCCCCGTTGAGCAGCACCCCGCCGCCGCGTTCGACGGTGTAGGCCCGCCCCACCTGGGGCTGCCAGATCCAACCCCGGGTGGTGACCCCGCCCCGGGTTTCGGCGAGGATCATGCCGTGGGCCACGCTCCCGCGCACGAAGTTGCCGGTCCCGTCGATGGGGTCGATCACCAGGGCGTGGTCGGCGTTCGGGATTCGCCATCTCAGCTCAGGATCACCGAAGACCGTCTCCTCCCCGACGATCAGGGCGTCGGGGTAGACCTTGCGCAGTGCCGCGCTGAGGTGGGCCTCGGCCTCCTGGTCCGCGATGGTGACCAGGTCTCCCGGCCCGGACTTCGCTGAGATGTCCGCCTCCTCCAGAGCTCTGAATCTGGGATTGATGGCCGCTTCAGCGGTTTCCTTCATCAGCTCGAGAATGGCTTCGGTCTCCATGCCCTTCACCCTATCGACTCCTCGCCCCGCTGGTCAGTCCTGCCCCAGGTGGTCCTGGGTGACGAAGTCGATCAGGACCTCCATCCGCTGGTTCAGCTGCGGCTCCAGGTCTCGCCAGGTCCGCACCTTGGCGAGCATCGCCTGCCAGGCCCGGGCGATGTCGGCCTGGTCGGTGTGGGGCAGGCCCAGGGCCTTGAGGGTGCCCTTCTTGAAGTCTTGGTCCCTGGGGATCACGGGCCAGGCCTTCCGGCCGATGCGTTCTGGTTTGATGGCGTGCCAGATGTCGATGAACTCGTGCCCAGTCACCAGCACCACGTCGCCGTACCCGGCCCGGGCCACCTGGGCCGCGATGCGGGACTCCTTGCTGCCGGGCACGAGGTGATCGACCAGCACGCCGAGCCTGCGGCCGGGCTCGGGGCCGAAGTCCGCCACGACGTCGATCAGGTCGTCGATCCCGCCGAGGTGTTCGACGACCACCCCGACGTGGCGCAGGTCGTCTCCCCAGACCTTCTCCACGAGCTCGGCGTCATGCCTGCCCTCCACGTAGATCCGGCTGGGCAGGGCCACCTTGGCCCGGCTCGGCTCGTCGCTGACCCGGGAACCGGAGGCGGTGTAGCGGGGTTTGTGCCCCCCGCCCCGCAGTGGAGGACACAGCGCCACGGGCTGGCCCTCCAGCAGGAAACCCGGACCGAAGGGGAAGCTGCGACGCTTCCCCTTCCGGTCCTCCAGGATCACCAGACCGTTCTCCCAGCCGACGACGGCTCCGCAGAACTCGCCCGACTCCAGCACCAGGTCCCTCTCGACGGGGATGTCGCGGGTCTGCTTGAGGTGGGCCTTCTGCCAGCCCGGGCGGAGCACGTCGTCGCGGTATCGGTCCATTGCAGCGACTCTATATCGTCACCACAGCGAGATCCGGCGGTTCCAGATGTGTCGCATCCAGATCACCATGGCGATGATTCCGGCGCCCACCAGCGGAATCCACCCCACGGGGATGAACGGCAGATCCTTCTCGACCGCGAGCGCCTCCAGGACGTTGACCACCTCCAGCTTCATCCCGCTCCCGCGGTCCGTGTAGGCCAGCGGGATCAGCAGGGAGGCGAAGCCCAGTACCTGGGTGACCAGCCAGGTACCCGCCCACACCAGGATCGGTCCGGCGATTCCCAGGCGAACCAGGGGCGGGGTGCTGCCGAGCGACGCGGCGAAGTACAGGTTCACCTGACCGCCCCAGAGGGAGAACCACATCAGCAGGGCCAAGGTGATGAGCTGCCAAAGGGGCACCACCTCACCGACCAGCCGAAGCCCGGTGGCCAAGGTCTCCCATCCATCCTTCCCCGGGGTCATCACCGGGACCATGAAGGGGATCGTCACGATCACCATGACCGCCATCCAGACGGCGGCGAAGGCGGCGATCAGCCCCGCCCACAGCAGCCTCGCCCGCAGGATGAGGCTGCCCTTGACGGGGAGACTGTGGGTCAGGTAACCCCGCTCCCCGAATCCCGTGCTCCAGAAGTCGTGGGCCAGCCAGATCTGGGACGCGAACCAGGTGCCACACAGCAGCACCACGACCAGGAGTACCGCCAGCTCGGACAGCACCGGAATTCTGAGGCTCACCAGGAGGTTGCCCGTGAGGATGCTGAGGGTTGCGATCCCGTGGATCACCCCCAGGATGGGCAGGGTGCGACGTGCTTCGTGCGCGATCACTGTGCCGACCATGAGTATGCCTTTCGGAAGAGTGCGTCGATGCTGAGACCGTGGGTGGCGCGGAGGTCGTCGACCTCGCCGCTGAGCAGGACCTTCCCTGCCCGCATCATCACCACGGAGTCCAGGATGGGTTCCAGGTCGTGGATGAGGTGGGTGGAGATGAGCACCGTGGAGTCCTCACCCAGGGTGCGGACGATGCCTTCGAGGATGACCTCGCGGGCTGCGGGGTCCACACCGGAGATGGGTTCGTCCAGCAGGAAGACCCGCGCGTCCCGGGACATCGCGAGTGCGATCTGCGCCTTCTCCCGCATCCCCTTGCTCATGCTCTTGAGCTTCATCCGCACATCCAGACCGAAGAAGGCCGCTGACTCCCGCGCCTTGTCGGGGTGGAAGTCAGGGAAGAAGTCGGTGTAGAGGCCGATGTGCTGCTCCAGACTGTGCCCCAGGGTGAGATAGTTGGCATCGGGCAGGAAGCTGACCTTGGCCTTCGACTCCGGCCCCGGGGCGTGGCCGCAGATCTGGACCTCGCCGTCGTGGTCCTGCATGACGCCTGCCAGGACCTTGAGCAGGGTGGTCTTGCCGCAGCCGTTCTCCCCGAGCAGCCCGACAATCCTGCCCCCGGTGAGCTCCAGGTCGAGGGAGTCGAGGGCGGTGACGGGACCGAACCGCTTGGTGAGGCCGCGCACCCGGATGAGTGTGTTCATGGCTGAAGCCACCTTTCTGTGATGAGTTGGACGGCGTCGGCGCTGGTCAGCCCGACCCCTTGACAGCGTCGGATGTACTCATCGGCTGCCGATGCGGCGAGATCACGACGAAGCGCCGCGATGCGCTGCTGGTCATCGGTGATGAAACGCCCCACGGCCCGCTCGGAGCGGCACAGGCCCTCGCGTTCGAGCTCGACCAGGGTGCGCTGCACCGTGTTGGGGTTGACCCCCAGCTCGGCAGCCAGCTCGCGCACCCCGGGGATCTGCACACCCGGCGGCCAGTTGCCGACGACGATGCGTCTGGCGAACTCCTGCTTGAGCTGGAGCCAGATGGGGCGACTCGGATCGAATTCCACGACCCCCTCCCTCCGTATCACTGTATTAAGTGATTAATACAGTAGCACAGCGCGACGGCATCCACAAGGAAAGGGAAACAGTGGCGGCTCCGGTCAGATGGTCGTGGGACGGATGCTCAGGGACTCGATGGTGGCGTTGACCGGGGTGTCGACGGCGAGGCGCACGGCCGCGGCGACCGACTCCGGCGAGACGTAGCGGGAGCCGTCGTAGTTCGCGTTGCCCGCCTCGACCTGAAGCTGGCGTTGCATGTCGGTGTCGGTGCGCCCGGGATGGATGGAGCACACCCGGACCCTGCCCCGCAGCTCCTCCCGCAGCGCATCGGTGAGGGCACGCAGGGCGAACTTGGAGCCCGCGTAGACCCCTCCCCCGGGTGAGGAGGTGAAGCCCGCTCCGGAGTTGATGGCGACCACCAACCCACCCGCGGCCTCCAGCGCAGGCAGCAGCAGGCGCGTGAGGTCGGCCACCGCGAACACATTGGTCTCGAAGACCTCTCGCCACACCGAGCGCCCCACCTCGTCGATGCGTCCCGACCCGAGGACCCCGGCCGAGTGCACCAGCACATCCAACCGGTCGACCCCGGCTGCGGCACTCGCCGTCGCGGCCTCATCCGCGAGGTCCGCGACGAAGGGGGCCGCATCCGGTAGCTCCTCGACCACCCGGGCCACAGCCCGGGCATCGCGGCCACCAACCAGGATGCGGTGGGTGGCGGAGAGTTCGCGGGCGATGGCCAGCCCGATGCCCCGGGACGCCCCGGTGATGAGCGCAGTTGGTTTCATGGCCCCAACCTACCCGGTGGGATCAGGCGAGCCGCAGGGCCACCTCGGCGCGACGCACCACCAACCGTTGCCCCCATTCCAGGCGCAGGAAGTCGGACTCCAGACCATCGCCGAAGACCACGAGGCGGCCGCGCGCCACCAGCTCGACCTCCTCGCCGTCGCCCACCAGGCCGTGCACCAGCTCCGTTCCCACACCACCCAGGGGCCAGGCCTCCCGCACGAAATAGGCCAGCTCTACCGACCCCGGCCCGGGGAGTGCGAATCCGGGACGGTTCTGCCGCCACAGCGAGGCCAGCCAGCCCGAGGCCCCGGTCCCCGTCCCGACGATCACTCCGGAGGAGGACTGCTCCTCCCGCTCCCCCGCCACCTCGAGGACATAGCGCGATGACTGATGCCCCCGATCCCCGATGTAGACCTCATTGAGGGCCTGGAGCCGCTGCCCGTCGTCCAGCACGGCCTCCACCAGCCAGCGCTCCTCGGCCGCATCCCCAGCCCCCTCCAAGATGTGTTCCAGGCTGGTCACCGTGTACCGACACAGGGGACCTCGCCCCTGCGGGTTGATGCCGACGACGAGCTGGCCGTTCAGGTACTTGGCGACGTTCGCGACGAGCCCGTCCTGGCCGACCACGACCACCAGGTCGTCGGCCTCGAAGAGGAATCGGGAGAGCATCGAACGCTCCACCAGTGCGCTGCGCCAGTCGTCCGGGATCACGGCCATCACCTCACCCAGGGTGCTGCGCTGCGCCCGGTCGGCGGCCAGCAGCGCCTCGATCCGCTGGCCGCGACCTGCGAGGAAGAACTCCACTGCCCCCAGGGTGGAGTGCCGATCACACAGCTCCTCGAGCTCGGTTCGACGGTGCACCACGACCATCCGGGGCGCACTCATGCCCGCGCCCCCTCGAGCAGCCGCTGGAGCGCACCACCCAGCATGTCGGGGGTCACCGTGAGGGAGTCCACCTTCGGCAGCACTGCCGCGATCTCCGGGAGCATCGCGGCGAGGATGGCCAGCCGGTCGGCCTCACCCAAGGTCTGCAGCTTCGCAGTCAGGACCTGCCGCTCGGCCTCGGCGACCAGACGGCTGCGCTCCACGGACTGTTCGGTGCGTCGTCGCTCATTGGCCCCCTCCAGCTCGACGAGCTCCGCCTGTCGCCTGGCCAGCTCGGTGCGATTGTTCAGCTCGTTCTCCTTGATGGCACGCTCCCGCTCGACCGCCTGGGCGCGACGCTCGTAGGTGGCCCGGTCAGCCTCGGCCTGTGCGGCTTCCCGGGTGATGGTCTGGCAGATCCGCTCCATCTCCTCGTCGGCGCGCAGTGCGAGCACACGCACCTCGGCCACCTCGATCCCGGCCTCGACCAGGTCGGCGACTCCGGTGAGGGCTGCCGCCAGGGCAGTGCCCACGTGATCGAATCCGCCGTCGAGCACCTGCTCGAGTGGGAGCCGTCCGATCACCTCGGCCACGACCTGCTGGGCCCGCTCCACCATGCGGGTCTGCACCGTCTGGAGTGGCGTCCCGCTCCAGGCTCCCGTTGCCGGATCGACGGTGAAGTCAAAGCGCCGGGCCACCAGCAGGGCATCCAGCAGGCGTGCAATGAAGGTCAGCTGGACGCTGACCTCCTGGCGGTCAGCGGTGACGGCCCGGATGATGCTGCCGAATCCCAGGTCTTCCCGGGGCACCTCGGCCAGCGAGGTGCCGAGCGGGTTGAACCAGGCCGCAGCCCCGACACCCAGGCTACGAAGGACACCACCCTTGGTGATGAGCAGTTCGCGATTGGTGTCAACCGTGACGTGGGACAGGAACGGGTACCTGCGGATGGTGGCCATGTGATCCTCCTGAAGAATTTCTTGTTGGAATGACAGTATTTTGCGGCCCATATTTTTGTCAACTCAACAAGAAACCTTGGGTACACTGAACCCGTGCACCTGCCCACGCTCACCCTCGCCGTCGATCTCGTGATACTCACCATCGACCAGGACCACCTCAAGGTGGCCCTGGTCCGCCGCGGCATCCCTCCCTTCAAGGGGGACTTCGCCCTGCCCGGCGGTTTCGTGCTCGACCATGAGTCGGTCCTCGACGCCGCACGCCGGGAGCTGGTCGAGGAGGCCGGTCTCGTGGTCGGCCCGGCCCATCTGGAACAGCTCGCCACCTTCGGGGAACCGGGACGCGACCCGCGCGGCCGCGTGGTCTCCGTGGCCCATCTGGCCCTCACCCCTGAGCCCGGCCCCCTCACCGCCGGGAGCGACGCCGCCGAGGCCGCCTGGTTCGATGTCACCGAGCTGCCCTCGCTGGCCTTCGACCACGCCGACATCCTGGCCGTCGGCCTGGAGCGCGCCCGGGCCAAGCTGGAGTACACCACCATCGCCACGAAGTTCTGCGCCCCGGAGTTCACCATGCGGGAGCTGCGCGCGGTCTACGAGACGGCCTGGGGGCAGCAGATCGATCCCAGGAACTTCTCCCGCAAGGTGCTGGGCTCCCCCGGCTTCGTCGTCGAATCCGGTGTCCGCTCCGGGGGGCGGGGCCGCCCCGCCGCCCTGTACCGGGCCGGGGAGGCCACCTGGCTGCACCCGGCCATCCTGCGCGAGCCCTCAGCCGAGTAGCCGCAGCACCACCCCGTCGGCCAGCAGCCGCCCCCGCAGGGTGAGGACCAGCCGGTCCCCGCGCCGCTCGGCCAGCCCCTCCGCGACGACCTCGGCGGCACGTTCCTGCTCTGCCGCATCCAGCACCTCCCAGGGCAGCCCCTCGGCCAGGCGCAGCTCCAGCATGATCCGCTCCAGGCGTCGCGCCGTCGCACCCAACAGCTCGCGGGCCTGGGCCGGGGAACGCCCGGCCGCCAGCTCCGCGGCATGGCTGCGGGGATGGCGTCGATTCCAGAACCGCACCCCTGAGACGTGGCTGTGCGCCCCCGGCCCGAAGCCCCACCAGTTGCCGCCCCGCCAGTAGGCGAGGTTGTGGCGGCACTCCCCGCCGGGTCGGGCCCAGTTGCTGGTCTCGTAGTTGGTGAACCCGTGGCCTGTGAGGAACTCCTCGGCCATGAGGTACTTGGTCGCGAGATCATCCTCATCGGGCATCGCGATCTCGCCGCGCCTGACCTTCAGGGCCAGTCGGGTGCCCTCCTCCACGATGAGGGAGTACGCGGAGACGTGATCGACGGGAGTCACCGCGACGGCGTCGAGGCTGGCCTGCCAGTCGGCCTCGCTCTCCCCGGGCGCCCCGAAGATGAGATCGAGGGAGATGTGCTCAAAGCCTGCCTCGGCGGCCCAGTGGGCCACCTCCAGGCCGCGCCCGGGGGTGTGGCTGCGTTCCAGGGTGGCCAACACGTGCGGCACCACCGACTGCATCCCGAGCGAGACCCGGGTGAACCCTCCGGCACGCAGCTCAGCCAGATAGGCCCGGTCCACCGTCTCGGGATTGGCCTCGGTGGTGATCTCCGCATCCTCGGCCAGGCCGAACCGCTCCCGGAGCGCATCCAGCAGACCCACCAGCTCGGCCGCGGGCAGCATCGTCGGGGTCCCGCCCCCGAAGAAGACGGTGGATACCCGGGGTCGTTGTTCCCCGAGCACCCGGTCGGCGAGCTCCAGCTCCGCCAGCAGGGCCGTCCGGTAGTCCTGCGGGGACATGCCCGTCAGTTCGGATGGAGTGTAGGTGTTGAAGTCGCAGTAGCCACAGCGGGTGCGACAGAAGGGGACGTGGACGTAGACCCCGAACGAGGCCTCCGACAGCTCCGCCACGGCTTCAGGTGGCAGGGAACCATCAGCTGGCACGGGCTCTCCCGGGGGTGGCTGGCTGGGCACCCGGGAAGAATACCTGCAGAAATTGCGTTCCCACTGTGAAGCATCCACACAACTGGAAGACTGGTCCCATGAATCTGACTCGACGTGGCGTCCTCGGCATCAGCGGCTTGGCCGCGACAGCAGTCCTCACCTCCTGCGGTGGCAACAGCGGCCTCGGTTCCTCCTCCGCTCCCGCCTCGACGCAGGGCGACAACACCCAGGTCACCCTCACCCAGTGGTACCACGAGTACGGCGAGCAGGGGGTGCAGGAGGCCGTGAACCGCTACGCCTCGGAGTACACCGGGGCCAAGGTGGAGGTGAAGTGGACCCCCGGCGACTACGGGCAGATTCTTGCCGCCCAGCTGCTGACCGATCAGGTCCCTGACGTCTTCGAGGTGGAGCAGGGCGGTTCCCTCGACATGATCCGTTCGGGTCAGCTCGCGGACCTGAGCGATCTCATCGCCGAGGTGAAGGACGACTTCAACGACGCCGTCATCGAGCGCTTCACCTTCGACGGCAGGATTCACGGCATCCCACAGACCATCGACATGCAGCTGCTCTACTACCGACCCTCCCTGCTCGAGGCTGCCGGGGTCACCCCGCCTGGCACCTTCGAGGAGCTGGTGGCCGCCGCGAACGCCGTCGCAACCCCGGACATCGGCGGTTTCTTCGCGGGCAACGACAGCGGTATCGGGGTGCTCGGCACACTCCTGCTGTGGGCCTCCGGGCACGACCAGCTCAACAAGGAGCGCACCGAGGCCGCGTTCCTCACCGATGACTTCTACGCGGCCCTGTCCGCCTACCGGGAGTTCGCGCAGTCGAAGGGGCTGCTGCACTCCGCCTCGGCCGAGTGGTTCTCCAGCGATGCCTTCGTCAACGGGGAGACCGCGATGCAGTGGGGCGGTCTGTGGTCCCTGCCGGACGCGCTGGCCGCCCACGGCGAGGACGTCGGCGTGCTGCCCTTCCCGAGGATCGGAGCGCAGGGACGCCATGCGGTACCCTTCGGCGCCTTCGGTGCCTGCGTGGCCGCGAAGGGGGCGAATGTCGAGGCCGCCAAGGATTTCGTGAAGTGGCTGTGGATCGATCAGACGGACAAGCAGCTGGACTTCTCGAACTCCTACGGCACCCACATCCCGGCCCGCAAGTCGCTCGTCGGCCGGGCCAGCCAGTTGGCCGCCGGCCCCGGGGCCGACGCCGCGAGCTTCGTCGAGCGGTACGGCTTCGCCAACGACATCATGTGGTCCGGCACCATCGGGGATGCCTACTCAGCCAACATCAGCAAGGTCGTGACCCAGGGTGTGGACCCGAAGGAGGCCTTCGCGGAGTTCGGCGCCCTGGTCGCCTCCGAACTGGAACAGCTGAAGAAGTGACCCGCCACCGCGCCGGGCTGTGGTTCCTGCTGTTCACAGCCCCCTTCGCGGTGGGTCTGCTCGTCTTCGTCCACATCCCCATCCTGTGGAGCGCGGGCCTGTCGCTGTTCGAGGCCAGGAACACCCTCACCCCGACCCGGTTCGTCGGCCTCGAGAACTACGCGACGCTGCTGGCCGACCCCCTGTTCCGGGATTCGCTGGCGGTCTTCGCAGTCTTCGCCATGGTGATCGTGCCGCTGACCTATCTCTGCTCCCTGGGGCTGGCGCTGCTGCTGAACGGGCTGAGATTCGGGCAGGCCTTCTTCCGTTCGGTGTTCTTCATCCCGACGGCGGTCTCATACGTGGTGGCGGCCCTGGTGTGGCGCTTCGGGTTCTTCTCCGGCACCCGGTTCGGGCTGGTCAACTCCGTGATCCGCAGCCTGGGCGGTGACCCGGTCAACTGGCTCGGCGGAGAGGGCGGGCTGTATTGGATCCCCCTGGTCACCGTCCGGCTGTGGCTGCAGTCCGGGTTCTACATGATCCTGTTCATCGCCGGGCTGCAGCGCATCCCACCTGAGACCTACGAGGCGGCGGCCCTCGACGGCGCCCACGGCTGGAAGGTGCTGCGTCACATCACCCTCCCCCAGCTGCGCACCACCTCCGTCGCCGTGGTGATGCTGCTGCTCATCAACGCCTTCCAGGCCTTCGACGAGTTCTACAACATGCTGGGTTCCATCGGGAACTACCCGCCGCATGGCCGCCCGCCCCTGGTGCACCTGTACCTGATCGCCCTCGGCGGCGGGCACCAGAACCTCGGCCTGGGAGGGGCCGGAACCATGATCGTGACCAGTCTCATCGTGCTCTTCGGGCTGGGACAGACCTGGCTGTTGAACCGGAGGCAGCCGTGAGGGGCTCACGGCTGGTCACCGGGCTGCGCTACGGCGTGGCGACGGCGTTGGCGTTGTTGTTCCTGCTGCCCTTCCTCGTGATCGTCCGAAACGCCTTCTCCAGCAACCGCAACATCACGGCTGCTCGCTGGAACTGGCTGCCCGATCAGCTGGACTGGCGCAATCTGGAGTCCCTGTTGGCGAGCGACTCCATCGGGATCGGCCAGGCGATGCTCAACTCCGCGGTCATGGCGTCGCTGCAGACCAGCGGCACCGTTGTCGTGGCCCTCATGGCCGGTTACGCGCTGGCCCGGTACACCGGTCGAGCCGCCCGGGTGCTGCTGGCGATGACCCTGCTCACCCTCATGGTCCCGGCGGCTGCAATCTTCGTGCCGATGTTCATCATCACCGCCCAGTTCGGCTGGATCGACTCGTTCCGAGGGCTGGTGATCCCCGGCATGTTCTCCGCCTTCGCCACCTACCTGTTCCGGCAGGCCTTCCTGGACTTCCCCGTGGAGCTGGAGGATGCGGCCCTGGTTGATGGCTGCAACCCGTTCACGGCCTTCTGGCGGATCGTGGTGCCGAACTCGAAGGAGACCATCGCAGCGGTCGGCACAATCGTGCTCATCGGGTCCTGGAACGCCTTCCTGTGGCCCTCGTTGGTGGGACGCGAGCACACCCGCACCGTGCAGGTGGCACTCAGCCAGTTCATGACCAGCCAGGGAGTGCGTTACCCGGAGCTGTTCATGGGTTCACTCATCGCGACCCTGCCGATGCTGGTGGTCTTCCTGTTCCTGCAGCGCTTCCTGGTGCAGGGCCTGGCGACCTCCGGGCTCAGATGACCCTGCTACTTCTTGCTGGGCTCGGAGGTGGACAGGGCTGCCACGAAGGCCTCCTGCGGGACCTCGACCCGGCCCACCATCTTCATCCGCTTCTTGCCCTCCTTCTGCTTCTCCAGCAGCTTGCGCTTGCGGGAGATGTCGCCGCCGTAGCACTTGGCGAGCACGTCCTTGCGGATGGCGCGGATGGTCTCGCGGGCGATGACGCGGGAGCCGATGGCGGCCTGGATCGGCACCTCGAACTGCTGGCGCGGGATGAGTTCCTTGAGTTTGCCCGCCATCGCGAGCCCGTAGGAGTAGGCCTTGTCCTTGTGGACGATGGCGGAGAAGGCGTCCACGGGGTCACCGTGCAGCAGGATGTCCACCTTCACCAGCTCGGCGACCTGTTCACCGTCGGGTTCGTAGTCCAGCGAGGCGTACCCCTTGGTGCGGGACTTCAGCGCGTCGAAGAAGTCGAAGACGATCTCGGCCAGCGGCAGGGTGTAGCGGATCTCCACCCGATCCTCGGACAGGTAGTCCAGCCCCTGCTGCACTCCACGCCTGGTCTGGCACAGCTCCAGGATGGTACCGATGTACTCACTCGGGGTGAGGATGGTTCCCCGCACCACCGGCTCGTGGACCTCGGCGATCTTGCCGCTCGGGTACTCCGACGGGTTGGTCACGATGTGCTCGCTGCCATCCTCCATCACCACCCGGTAGACCACGTTCGGTGCGGTGGAGATCAGATCCAGGTTGAATTCACGCTCCAGGCGCTCCCGCACGATCTCCATGTGCAGCAGCCCGAGGAAGCCGATCCGGAACCCGAAGCCCAGCGCCCCGGAGGTCTCCGGCTCGTAGGTCAACGCCGCATCGTTGAGCTGAAGCTTCTCCAGCGCCTCCCGCAGCTCGTTGAAGTCGTCCCCGTCGATGGGGTACAGCCCCGCGTAGACCATCGGGTTGGGGTGACGGTAGCCGCCCAGGTCCTTCGTCGCGGAGCGCGACGCCCCGGTGATGGTGTCGCCCACCCGGGACTGGCGCACGTCCTTCACCCCGGTGATGAGATAGCCGACCTCACCGACGCCCAGGGCTGCGGATTTCATCGGCTCGGGCGAGATGACCCCCACCTCCAGCAGGTCGTGCTCGGCCTTGGTGGACATCATCAGGATGCGTTCCCGGTGGCTGAGTTCCCCGTCCACCACCCGCACGTAGGTCACCACGCCTCGGTAGGTGTCATAGACCGAGTCGAAGATCAGCGCCCGTGCAGGTGCATCGGGGTCGCCGACAGGGGCAGGGATCTGGGAGACGATCTCATCCAGCAGCTCCGCCACCCCGTTGCCGGTCTTCGCCGAGACCCGCAGCACGTCGGAGGCGTCGCAGCCGATGATGCCTGCCAGCTCCGCGGCGTACTTCTCGGGATTCGCGCTCGGCAGGTCGATCTTGTTCAGCACCGGGATGATGTGGAGATCGGCCTCCAGCGCCAGGTACAGGTTGGCCAGGGTCTGGGCCTCGATCCCCTGGGCCGCATCCACCAGCAGGATCGCCCCCTCACAGGCCGCCAGGGAACGCGAGACCTCGTAGGTGAAGTCCACGTGGCCGGGGGTGTCGATCATGTTGAGGATGTACTCAGTGCCATCCACACTCCACGGCATCCGCACCGCCTGGGACTTGATGGTGATGCCGCGTTCGCGCTCGATGTCCATCCGGTCCAGGTACTGCGCCCGCATGGTGCGGTCATCGACGACCTTGGTCAGCTGCAGCATCCGGTCGGCGAGGGTGGACTTGCCGTGGTCGATGTGCGCGATGATGCAGAAGTTGCGGATGATCGACGGGTCGGTCTTGCCGGGAGCGGGCATTCATGATCCTTGGCCTTGGGGGTCGGGACGAGCCATCATCTCATGAATCCCACCAATTTGGCCCGAGCCCCGCCACTCGGCTACTCTGGACCGTCGCGTTCGCGTGACGCCTGTACCGAGTACCCAGAACTGAGTGAGGCAAGCCCAAGTGGCAAACATCAAGTCCCAGAAGAAGCGGATCAAGACCAACGAGATCGCGCGCCAGCGCAACAAGGCGATCAAGTCCGAGCTGCGCACCCACGTGCGCAACTTCCGCACCGCCGTCGCCGAGGGCGACAACCAGAAGGCCGTCGAGCTCGCCAAGGTCGCCAACCGCGCCCTGGACAAAGCCGTCACCAAGGGCGTCATCCACGCCAACCAGGCGGCCAACCGCAAGTCGGCCATCAGCCTGACCGTCAACACGCTCGGCTGAGCCCACACAGTGCCTGACAGCGCCCTGACCCACTCGGTGGTTGGGGCGCTGTTCCGCGTATGTCCTGCCGGTACCGGCCGTCACGAGGGGGAATGAGATGCACGCCATCGGATTTGATCGGGATCGATACCTGGCCCTCCAGGGAGAGCACATCGAGGCCCGCCGAGCGCAGTTCGGCGGCAAGCTGTACCTGGAATTCGGTGGCAAGCTGGTCGACGACATGCACGCCTCACGGGTCCTGCCCGGCTTCACCCCGGACAACAAGATCGTGATGCTCGCAGGGCTTGCCGACGAGGTGGAGATCGTCGTGGTGGTCAACGCCCTGGACTTCTCCCGGCACAAGGTGCGGGCCGACCTCGGCATCTCCTACGAGGATGACGTGCTGCGCCACATCGATCTCTTCCGGGACTATGGCCTCCACGTGGGCAGCGTCGTCATCTCCCACTGGAGCAACGACAACCGACAGGCAGCGGCCTTCAAGCGCAAGCTGGAACGCCTCGGCATCAAGGTCTACCGCCACCACGTCATCCCCGGCTATCCGCACGACGTCGCGCGGATCGTCTCCCCCGAGGGTTACGGCCGCAACGACTACGTCGAGACCGAACGGGATCTCGTGGTGGTGACCGCTCCCGGCCCCGGGTCGGGCAAGATGGCCACCTGCCTCTCGCAGCTCTACCACGACCACGAGCGGGGCATCCCCTCCGGGTACGCCAAGTTCGAGACCTTCCCCATCTGGAACCTCCCCCTGGACCACCCCGTCAACATCGCCTACGAGGCCGCCACCGCCGATCTGGACGATGTGAACATGATCGACCACTACCACCTGGCGGCCCACGGGGTGCAGACGGTCAACTACAACCGCGACATCGAGATCTTCCCGGTCCTCAAGCGCCTGTTCGAACAGTTGTTCGGTGATTCCCCGTACCAGTCACCCACCGACATGGGGGTCAACATGGCGGGCATGTGCATCAGCGACGACGAGGTCTGTCGGGAGGCCTCCCGGCAGGAGGTGATCCGCCGGTACTTCAAGGCCCGTGTCCACGAGCAGCGCGACCAGCTGGAGCCGGACCAGTCGGAGCGGATCGCCCTGCTCATGGGGCAACTCGGGGTCAGTGGCGAGGACCGACCCGTCGTGCTGCCAGCCCTGGAGAAGGAGAGGGCGACGAAGGCCCCTGCGGCTGCGATCCAGCTGCCGGATGGTCAGATCATCGTCGGCAAGACCTCTCCCCTGCTCGGGGCCTGCTCCGCAATGCTGCTGGACGCCCTGAAAGCCCTGGCCGGCATCGACCCGGAGGTCAAGCTCCTGGCCTCCGAGACCATCGCCCCGATCCAGAACCTGAAGACCCAGCACCTGGGCAGCCACAACCCCCGGCTCCACACCGACGAGGTGCTCATCGCCCTGGCCGTGAGTGCCAACCACAGCGACTTCGCCCGCCGGGCGCTGGAGCAGCTGGAGAGTCTGCGCGGCTGTGAAATCCACTCGACGGTGATCCTCGGCCCGGTGGATGAGGCGATCCTGCGCAACCTCGGGACCAATGTCACCTGCGAGCCGGTGTTCCAGACCAAGAAGCTGTACCGGAAACGCTGAGCGTCAGCGTCGCCGCTGGGCCAGGACTCCGAGCACCAGCTTCTCCAGCGCGTACTCGGCGCTGACCGCCGCTCCCTTGACCTCGGCGTCGGCGCGGGCGATCAGCTTGATGCTCGCCGCCACGGCTGCGGGCTGCCAGTGGCGGGAGTGACGCTGGTAGTCCTTGACCTTGAAGGGTGGCACCCCCATCCGGGCTGCCAGATCCGACGGGTTGCCCCGGGCATCCAGCAGCTGCCCCATCGCCCGGAAAGCCCCCGCGAAGGCAGAGGTGAACAGCACCGGCGCCGTGCCCGTTCCAAGCGACCAGCGCAGTTTCTCCAGTGCCTGCGAGGTGTCACCGGCCAGCACCGCATCCACCACGGCGAAGGCAGTCACCTCCGCCCTTCCTGCGAAGTAGCGTCTGATGAGATCGGCGTCGATCTGTCTGCCCTCGGCATCGGCGGCCAGCTGTGACACGGCCGCCACGAGGGAACGCAGATCGGTCCCGACGGCGGCCACCAGCGCACCGGCTGCATCGAGGGACATCCTCATACCGAGCCGCTTGGCCTCCTCCACACAGACCTTCGGCAGGTCCCAGGGCTTGGGGGCCGCCACGGTGCGCACCTCGATGCGAGCCTTCTTCAGCTTGTCGATCAGGCCCCGTCCCTTGTTGCCCCCCTCGTGGTTGAGGATCAGGCAGAGTTCCGGCCCCGGGGTGCGGGCCAGGGCGATCAGCGCGTCGAAGACCTCACTGGGGGTGGCGCCCACGTCGTCGATGATCGCGATGATGTGGCTGGCGAACAGGGAGCCCCCTGCCACCTCGGACAGCATCACATCCGCCAGCTCTGAGCCCTGGATGCGGTTGACCTCCGCCTCGGGTTGCTCGGCCAGAGCTGCCTGCGTGCGTTCCTCGATGACCCGGGAGGACAGCAACGATTCCGAGCCGGAGACCAGCAGGGCGGTACCGAAAACACTCACCGTCACAGGATGCCATCTCAACGTCCACGATGGGTCACCTGCACCCCATCCTCCGCAGCAGCCACCAGGATCATGCCCTGGGTGTCCGTCCTGGCGATGCTCATCCCGGCCTCCTGGGCCGCCCGGAGAGTGCGCTGTGCGGGGTGCCCGTAGCCGTTGCCCTTCCCGGCGCTGACCACCGCGACGGCGGCCTCGGTGGCCTGAAGCAGCGTGGGGTTCTGTTTCGCCGCACCGTGGTGGGGCAGCTTGTAGACCTCCACCCGGGGGTCGATGCCGAGGCTTCCGAAGGCCTGCAGTGCCTTGGCCTGGCCATCCAGCTCGACGTCCCCGGGCAGCAGCACCCCGAGCCCTGCTGTTCGGGCCAAGGACACCACCGAGGCGTCGTTCTCCGTGACACTCTCGGTGTCGTCGCTGGCTTCGACCCGGCTGGGTCGCCACGCGGAGACCACTGTCCAGGACAGCTCCCCGATCCGATGGCTGAGCCCCGGCTGCGCCGTCACCAGCTCGGTCCCGGATGCCTTGGCCAGCTCAGCAACGGCCGCGGCTGCCTCCGGGGGTGACGGGAGTGGACTGACCACCAGGAAATCAGGGTGGAATCTCGCCAGCACCTCCCCCACCCCGCCGATGTGGTCCTGGTGGTAGTGGGTGAGCACCACCAGCGGGACCCGGCGAACCCCGAGCTCGTCCAGGCAGGCCAGCACCGGGCGGGGCTCCGGCCCGGCATCGACCAGCACCGCGGTATCGGCCCCGGCTCGTAGCACCGTTGCATCACCCTGCCCGACATCACAGAAGACCACCTGCCACGGCCCCGGGGGCAGCCGGGGCAGGAGATTCACCACGATCAGCACCCCGGCCATCAGCAGGGCCACGCCCGCGTGGGCGAGCAGCCGTGGCACCAGCCAGACACTGAGGAACACCAGCAACAGTGAGGCCAGCGCCCCAGCCGCTCCCTGTGGCCAGGGCAGGGTCCCGGTGGGCAGCCCCGACATGGTGCGGGCCACCGTCAGGATGGGCTGGACGGCGATTCCCGCCAGCATCGCCACCCCGGATGCCGCTGCAGGCCACCAGCACAGCATGGCCGCAGCCAAGCCGAGCACCGTGGCCGGACCGACGAAGGGGCCGGCGATCACGTTCGCCATCACTCCACTGAGGGAGACTCTCCCGGAGAGTTCAGCGGTCAGGGGCAGGGTCGCCACCTGGGCCGCCAATGGGATCGCGACCGCATCCGCCGCCCACCGGGGCAGCCACCGGGCCAGGGCTTCTGACACCTGCTGTCCCAGCAGGACGATACCCACGCAGGCCGAGACCGACAGCGCGAATCCCCAGGATCGGGACAGCCATGGATCCAGCGCGGTCAGGACCAGCACCGCGAGGCTCAGGTTGCGCAGGCTCCGATTCCCCGATCCCATCCCGACGGCGGGCAGCACCACCAGCCCCATCACGGCGGCCCGCAGCACGGAGGGTTCGGCTCGGCACACGAACACGAAGGCCACGACCCCTGCGGCTGCGATCCCCCGGATTCCCCAGCCCCGCACCCCGAGCCACCGCGCTGCGGCGATGAGCACCCCGAGCAGCAGAGTGAGATTTGCCCCCGAGACCGCCATCAGGTGGGTCAAGGAGGTGGCCCGGAACTGATCCTGCACCTCGGCGGTGACCGCGCTGCGGTCCCCGAGCACCAGGGAGGGCACGAGCCCTGCCTGGTCGGGTGGCAGTCCCGAACTCGCGGCGCGCAGCCCCGAACGCACGGCCGTGACCGCCTCGTCAAGGAACCCGGGAGGCTCGAGGGTCTGCTCAACCCGGCTCACGAGCAGGGCCAGCACCGCCGGTGATCCCGGCTCCTCACTGCGCAGCCGACCGCTGATCTCCACCGTGCTGCCGGGCTGGAGCCCGGCCAGCGCCTGTCCGGCCTCACGGGACCCGATCAGGACCACAGGAAGCCTGGTCGTGAACTGCCGATCCGCCGCACTGACCTGCAGCAGTTCAGCCTGCTGCACGGTCAATCCGTCCCCACGCCCCACCGGGCGGTACGGCTCCCCCACCAGGCGAAGCGACGCGGTGGCGGTGCTCCCCTGATCGGCCAGCTCGGCCAGGGCACCACTGCGCATCCCCCACTCGCGCACCCCTGCCGCGACGGCGGTCACCACCAGCACCAGCAGCATCACCCGCCACCACCTGGCCCGCCCGCAACGAGCCGCGAGCAGCGCCCCCGCCCCGAGCAGCACACCGGCGACGATTCCTGGCCGCCAGCCGCTGGTGCCGACCCAGGCCCCCAGCCACGCGGCCAACCCGACGGGCACCAGCCTCCAGTCCTGCTCGTTCACACCGTCACCAGCGCAGCCAACCGCTCATAGGTCTTGGGGCCGACCCCACTCACCTCCTGCAGCTGGGACACCTCGGTGAACGGCCCGTGCTCCGTCCGCCACGCGATGATGTCGGCGGCCAGCACCGGCCCCACCCCCGGCAGGTCCTGCAACTGCTGGTCGGTGGCGGTGTTGAGATCGAGCAGCCCCGTCGCGCTGACCGCAGCGGTGGGGGTGACCACCTCGCTTCGTGGCTCATCGTGCGTTCCGATGATGACCTGCTGGCCATCGGCCACGGTGGCAGCGAGGTTGAGCTCCCCCGGCGCTGCCTCCGGCAGCAGACCTCCCGCCGCCTGGAGGGCGTCCTCGACGATGCTGCCCTCCGGCACCCGCACCACCCCCGGTGAGGCCACCGCCCCCAGCACGTGGATACGCAGCTGTCTCGGTGGCCCAGAGCTCGCCGAGGGCGCCGGTCCGCTCGTTGCGGGAACCGAGGGGGCCGCCACTGGTTGGGCTGGTGTCTCGGTCGTGGAGGTGTTTCCCAACGCATACACCGCGATCAGCACCACCCCGAGCAGCAGCGCCAGCACCACGGGAAGGTGCTGTCTGCCCAGCTCGAGGAGGCGGCCAGGACCCGCCGTTGGCGGCGTCGGCCAGGTCTGGGGCTGCCCGTCGGAATGGCGGGCGGCGCCGGGGTCCTGCTCGGCGGTGAGGAATGCGAGACGTTGCGTGGGGGCAGAGGATCTGTTGAGGCTCACATCAACACTGTGGGCACGCTGACCCCCCAAGTGGTCACCGAGGGCCAAGATTGTGGACAACTCCAGATGATCAGGCCTCGGGTTCAAGGTCCCCACTTGACGCGAGAGCAGCCTTTGGCAAGGCTGAGGGCTGAGGCCGACCACCCGTCGCCTCCTGTATCCGAGTGGAGTTTCACATGTCCAAGTTCAGCAAGCGGGTCACCTCGGGTGTTCTCGCCTCCTCCCTTGGGCTCGTCGGTGTGGTCGCGGCCCCAGCGCAGCTGGCCGCCGCCGACGAGGTGTCCTGTGCCCCGGACACGACCAAGGTGTCGATCATCTCCTACAACGATTTCCACGGCCGCATCTCGCTGGCCCCCGCCATGTTCACCGCCGTCGAGCAGATCCGTGCCGCCCGGGGCGAGGCCAATGTCGGTCTGGTCAGCGTCGGTGATGACATCGGAGGCTCCACCTTCGAGTCGATGGCTGACGACGACAACCCCACCCTGAAGGTGCTCGCGGCCGCCGGGCTCAGCGCCCACGCGGCAGGCAACCACGAGTTCGACAAGGGCTGGTCCGACCTGTCAGGCAGGGTGAGCGACGCCCTGCCCCTCCCGCTGCTGGGGGCCAACGTCCATCCCAAGGGTTCTGCTGAGGTGGCCTCGCCGCTGAAGGCCCACAGCACCTTCGAGGTGGGCGCACTGAAGGTGGCTGTCATCGGCGCGGTGACCAAGGACCTGCCCTCCTTGGTGAGCCCCGCCGGAATCAGCGAGCTGAACATCAGCGATCCGGTGACGGCCATCAACGAGGAGGTGGCGAACCTGCCCGCCGACGTGGACCTGGTGATCGCCGCCATCCATGAGGGCGCAGCCGACGGCGGCTCCACCGGCGACGCCCAGGCCGCCGAGTCCCCGAACTTCGCCTCGATGTGGAACGACCTCGACCCCCGGGTCAAGGTGGTTCTCAACGGCCACACCCACCAGACCTACGCCTGGACCAACGGCAAGGGACAGCTGTTCACCCAGGCCGCCTCCTATGCCGCCCAGATCAACGAGCTGACCGCCTGCGTGACGGCGGACGGGCAGCTTCAAGGCGAGCTCGGCAACGTCAACCACGTCATCGATCCGAAGGCCATCGACGCCTCGCTGCCCCGGGTCGCCGAAATCCAGGGCATCGTGACCGACGCCATCGCGAAGGCCGATCAGATCGGGATGAAGGTGGTCGGTCACGCCACCCAGGCGATCTCCACCACGATGGGCAACGCCGATGTCCGCAACGTCGAGTCCCCCATGAGCAATGCCGTGGCCGAGATGTTCTACGACACCTTGAGCAACGGCAATCCCGAGTTCATCGGCATCCAGAACCCGGGAGGCACCCGTGACTCCTTCAACCAGGGGGAGATCACCTACAAGGAGGCCGCGCTGGCCCTGCCCTTCGCGAACTCGCTGATGACCACCGAGATCACCGGCGCCCAGTTCAAGACCGTGCTGGAACAGCAGTGGCAGCGCAAGTCCGACGGCACGGTACCCTCGCGCCCGTTCCTGCGCCTCGGTTTGTCGAAGAACGTGTCCTACACCTACGACGAGTCGCGCCCGGAGGGGGATCGGATCACCGGCATCTTCATCAACGGCTCCCCCATTGACCCGGCGAAGCGCTACACCGTGGGGTCGGGTTCCTTCCTGATCGCCGGTGGGGACAACTTCCACGAGCTCGCCAAGGGGACCGGGACCCGGGACTCCGGGCGTGTTGACCTGGAGGCCTGGACCTCCTGGGTCAGCGCCAAGAAGTCCCTCAGCCCGGACCACTCCAAGCGTGGCGTCTCCCTGACCACCGCGCCGAAGGAGCTGGTGGAGGGTGGAGCAGCCACCCGCTACGTCCTCGATGTCACCGCTGCCGATCCGGTCGCCCCGGAGAGCCTGGACATGATGCTCGGGGTCGCCACCGGACGCGAGCCGAAGGACCCCGGCAAGGTCAGCCCGGAGCTGGCGAACACCTCGGTTCAGGTGCTGCTCGACGGTGCCGTGGTCGGCACCGCAGTGGTCGCAGAGGGCCGCGCGAGCGTCGATGTCACGATCCCCTCGTCGTGCACCGCGGACACCCGCGACGCGCTGCTCACCTTCCAGGTCTCCCCCTCCGGCACCGTGTTCCACGCGGCTGTCCGCATCCAGGGCGACGGCGCCAGCTGTTCGACTCCGGCCCCGAGCAGGCCGATGCCGAGCAAGCCGGTCCCGCCGAGGCCGGGACAGCCGAAGCCCGGTCTGCCGAGCACCGGGGTCTGAGAGGCTGCGCGGGTGGTCAGGGATTCCTGACCACCCGCCCTCTGTGTTCTCAACCGAGAAAAGCGAGCAGCTCATCCCGGGTCGGTGGATTGGCCCCCTGCCGGGTGCACACCAGGGCTGCAGCGGCGGCTCCCCAGCGCAGCGCCTCCTCCACGTCGTCAGGTCGCTGCGCGAAGCGGGCCAGAAAACCTGCCATGAAGGTGTCCCCGGCGCCGACGGTGTCCACCAGCTCGATCACGTGCCCGGGCACCCGGTACTCCCGGCCATCCGGTTTGACCGCCACAGCACCGTCAGCCCCCAGGGTCACGATGAACATCGACAGCCCGTACTCGGTGCACCAGGCGTGGGCATAGGGCAGTGGATCCTCGTCATCGACCAGCCAGCAGATGTCCTCATCACTGGCCTTGACGATCCCGGCAGCGGTTCCCACCGCCTGCAGCAGCGCCTCCACCTTCATGAAGTACTCCCCCCGGTCCGGGATGACGCTGGGCCTGACATTGATGTCGAAGCTCAGTGAGGCCGGGGTGGAGCGGATGAACTCGAGGAGGGCGGCATCTCCGGGCCCCACCACGGCACCGACGGAGCCGAAATGGAGCCAATCCTCCTCCGTCAGGTGCGGGAACTCATGGGGTTGCCACCCGAAGTTGGAGGTCCCGGGAAAGTGGAAGGTGTAGCTGGCCTTCCCCTCATGGTCGAGGGAGACCACCGCGACCGAGGTCGGGTCCTGGCTTCGCACGGCCAGATCGGTGGCCACACCGTTGCCCTGGATGTAGGCCTCCAGCTGTGCGCCGAAGGCATCGTTGCTCAGCCGCCCGAGGAAGTGACTGTCCTCCCCCAGCCGGGCCAGGCCGATGGCGGTGTTCATGGGGCCGCCACCACACAGTGCTGCCCATCGGCTCTCGGCCGGGGAGATGGTTTTCACTGGCATCAGGTCGATCAGTGCCTCACCGCACACAACGAAACGCATGGCTCCAACTCTAGACCCCGTTGGCCCCATCACATGAGGTGATCCGGACGAGGCGGTGGGGTGGCTCGCCGATGCAGGTCCTCCAGGACGGGCAGGAGCGGGTGCCACGGTGCCATGCGATCAAGCTGGGCCAGGCACTCGGCCAGCTGTGCTCCCCTGGCAGCCATCCAGCAGGCGAAGGCCAGCAGGGCCAGGACATCTGCGGCATCAGGGTCCGCGACGCTGCGTCTCGCCTCCGCCAGACGATCAGCGAGTCTGTTCGCCGACGAGGGGTTGAGCTCGTCGAGCACCTGGAGGGCCAAGGCCTCGTCCTGCACCAGCAGCGCCAGGGTCACGGCGTCCTCAACCTCCAACGGCTCCGATCGGATCAGCAGTTCATGGAGCATCAGCTCAGCGGGCCCATCCGCGTTCAGCTCCGCAAGGCGCTCCCGAACCTCATGGGTGACCTGGCGCAGGGCCCCGGGGTCCGCCGGGCCTCTGACCGGGGCCACTGCCTCGTCGCGGTCGGCGGCGACGGCGAAGCCCTGGAAAACCGCCGAGGCCATCACCTGTGAGGCCATCGGGTCCCACGGCGTGGGCTCCTGATCAGCCAGGGGCATCCCCGCCAGATCCCAGAACCGGCTGTCGTCGGCCACCAGTGCTGTCACCACCCAGCCGGCGAGTTCCTCCAGCAGGAAGCGCAGCGTCGCCTCGTGGGCGAAGGGGCTGCTGCTGTAGGCCAGCAGCACCAGGGCATCGACCTGGGACTGCTCGATGGCCGAGGCGAGCTGAGCCAGCAGGGCAGGTGTTCCCAGCGGCAGCCGGTCGAGGTCCGCGCGGGCGCAGAACTCCACCGTGGTGTCGGCCATGCCCATCAGGACACAGGATTCGCGCGGGTGGAAGCCGAGGATCACCCCGGGCACGGTGAGCAGGTCGTGGGGCGAGCTGCTACGGATTCTTGCGTGTTGTGCTCTCATGTTCACAACATGGGCACGCTCACCCCCTGAGTGGTCACGAACCCCACGAGATCGGGCCTTCTGTTGACAACCCAGCAAGGTATCGTGGTGGCACCATGAGCACACACTGGCAGCCACCCCAACCACAGGGACGAGACCCTCGCACCCCCTTCGGCTCCCCGCAACAGCCGATGCCGCAGCCTGCGCCACAGATTCAGGACTATCAGGAGCCGCGTGGCAGCCTGGGTCGGACACTGCTCATCGTGGTCGTCGTGGTCGCGGTGATCGGCGCTGTGCTGTACGGCCTCCAGGTGATCGGTGGTGAGCCCCAGGCACAGTCCTCCGCCTCACCTTCGGCGCACCGCACCGCTCCCAGCATGGCGGCCTCCTCGCTCGGTGCCAGTACCACCTCGGTGGCCTTCGACAGCTATGGCAAGGGGACCTTCGAGATCCTGAACTCCGCCTGGGGGAACAAGGGCCTGGAGGTCGAGGTCCAGATCACACTCACCGAGGGGCAGGGGACCTACAGCGTCTATGCGTTCCACAATGATTCGATGACCAGCGCCGACCCCACCACGGGAGAGCCGATCACCGTGTTCTCCGGGGAGACGAAGACTGCCACCTACCTGTTCGACCTGCCGCGCGGGGAAGGCACGCTCGTGCTCGCCACCTCCAGCGGGACCCCGATCACGGCCTTGATCCTCAAGGGGTGAGCGCAGCTTCAGCGGCCTTCTCGCGCTCGGCCACGGCATCGGGGTGGTCCTTCGAGAGCATCACGACCCCGTAGACGGCCACGGCACCGGAGAGGATCATGCCGATGGAGGGGCCGAGTCCCATGCCACTGCCCTCTCCGAGGACGAACAGCCCGAACAGCACAGCCACGAAGGGATCAACCGTCGTCATGGTGCCCACCGTGATCTCGGCCGGCCCTGAGGCGTAGCCCTGCTGGATCATCCACACCCCCAGGCCGTAGCAGGCCATCATGTAGCCGATGACCACCAGCGTCGTGGGGTGGAAGAGGTGGAATTCACCGGACTGGACCATGTTCATGGCGGCCTTCATCATCCCGGAGGCCAAGCCGTAGAAGATGGCCCCCACCGAGGACCACAGCATCGCCTTGGCCCACGGAGCGGCCTTCTTCGCCGCGAAGAGCGACAGCACCGCGCAGATCACGCACACCGCCACGAAGGACCAGGTGACCGGCATGAATCCGAACTGCTTCTCGCCACGCGCGAACAGGGAGGAGAAGATGGTGAAACCCACCACGCCGATCACCGTCACACCGACGGCACGCCACACCCGCAACGAGATCTGGTGACCGTGGATGCGGGAGGCCAGCAGCACCGACCAGGGAACGGCGAGGATACCGACCGGCTGCACCACCGCGACCGGGGCCATCGTCAGCGCCCACAGGTGGAGGGCGGCCCCCAGCAGCACGCACAGCAGACCGAGCATCCACTTCGGGATGAGGAAGAGCTTGAGCAACCCCATCAGGGTCAACTTGTTCGAGGATGCCGTGGCCCCTGGAGCGAAGGTGGACTTCACGCCGAGATGCTGCAGCGTCGCCCCGCTGGCGAAGAGGAAGGAGGAGAGGACCTGGAGGCCAATTGCCAACGGGATGTTCACTCAGGACACCTTTCGGTTCATGTCTTGTCGGTGGCTGTTCGCCTGATTCATCCTAGGGCCTGAGCTGCCCCGAACACCTCCGACCATGGTCGGGATTTTCCACGGGGCGTCGGCCTGTGGTCTTGGTCAGCCGGTGTAGACCACGACCTTGTCCCCAACGCTCACCTGATCAAAGAGCGAGGCGATGGCCCCCTTGTCCCGGACGTTGACGCAACCGTGGGAGGCTCCCCGGTAGCCGCGGGCGGCGAAGTCGGAGGAGTAGTGCACGGCCTGGCCACCGGAGAAGAACATCGCGTATGGCATCGGGGAGCCGTACTCCTTGGACACGTGGTTGCGGGACTTCCATCCCACCGAGAAGGAGCCGTTGCGCGTCGGGGTGGTCTCCGAGCCGAACCTCACGTCGAGCACCACCTGGATCTGCCCGTCGATCACCCAGGCCAGTTTGCGCTGCTTCTTCGAGATGCACAGCACCCGGCCACTCAGGCAGCGGTCATCCAAGGCCATCCCGGCCGCCTGCTTCCTCTCCGGCACCACGTTGTTCTTCTCGTCCTCGGTGGGTTTGCGGGTCATGGCGTGCAGTCGGTCGAGAGTGCGCTGGTCCACCTCGCCGGTGACGGGGATCTGGCGCTTCTGCTGGAAGCCGCGCACGGCCTCCGCCGTGCCCTCCCCGTAGCTGCCGTCAATGGGTTTGCCGTACCAGCCGACCTGCTTCAGCCGGGCCTGGAGGTCACGCACCTTGTCCCCTTCGGCTCCGTTCTTGAGCAGCGCGGGACCGGGCACGAGGATGTTGTGCTTTTCCTCGTGAGTGGGCTGACGGGTCATGCCGGTCAGCGCATCCCAGGTGGCCTGGTCGACGTGGCCGAGCACCGGCAGGCCGCGTTTGCCCTGGAATCCCTCCACCGCGAGCTGGGTGGTCTCGTCGAACTGGCCGGTGATCTTCCCCTCGTACCAGTCGATCTGCAGCAGCCGGTGCTGCAGATCACGGATTTCCTCCCCGCTGTCGCCAGGCGAGTACACCGCCTGGACGACCGCGGGGGTGGGGACGACCTCGGTCTGCGGTTCGGCCGCCACCTCGGTGGCCTCGAAGGTCGGGTCCACGCTCGGCACGACCTCGGAGGCGGGCTCCTCGGTGACGGTCTCGGTGGGGGCGGACGTCACCTCCTGGGCCGGAACCGCGGTCTCAGGCATCATCGGGAGTTCACGGGCACACCCGGCCACGGCAAGCATGGCCAACAGGGGCAGGACGACGAGACGACGACGCATGAGGAGCAACCTTCCTTCGCAAGGGGGAGGCCAGAAGAATGCCGCAGGGAATTCTAGCCATCTTCAGTGACTGCTGGAAGACGAACCGCTGTCGGTCCTCAAAAGTCGTCTACGACTCTCAAGGTCCGGCAGGACTGATCCGACCAGAGCCCAGAAGTCAGCGCTGTGGTTGGGATGCGCGAGGTGGGCGAGTTCGTGGATGACCACGTACTCCAACGCCTCAACCGGAAACCGGGCCAACCCCACGTTGAGGGTGATGGCGCGGCTGCGGTGATTGCATGATCCCCAGCGGCTCTTCATCTGACGGTATTTGATTGTTGATGGTTCCGGTACCGCCATGAGCGGCACATAGGTGGAGACGATCCTCGGCACCAAAAGGTTCACCTCTGCGGCACGAAATCGTGCCAGGGCCTTCTCCGCTGCCGCATCATCCGGGCAGCGAAGGTGCAGCCGTCCCTCCTGCAACCAGGCGCGCGACGGGGTCCCGGGCCGACGTGTCACCTCGAGCCATCTCCCCCAGTGCCGCACCGCACCGCCATCAGTCAACTGATCGGCCCTGACGGATCGGTGCAGATGCAGGGAGCGCTGCCTGCTGATCCAGGCGTGCCGCTCATGGACGAACCGTCGGATCACCTCCACCGGTGTTCCCTGCGGGGCAGAGACCGTGACGACTGCGTCAGGCCCGGGGACTCGCATCCGCAGGTTCTTCATGCGCTTCTCGGTGACCTCCACCCGCAACTCCCCCACGGCCAGGACACGATTTCGCATCTGAGGATTGTTGCACGTCACGGCCCCTCAGGTCTTATCAGTGCAAGGCAGCTGGCAACTCCGCCCTGTCAAGGTGCTGAAGATGGTCGCTGAGACAGCCCCACCCATGAGCAGGGCGCTGAGGACGGTGAGCTGGAACACCGCTGCATCCACCGGGCTGGCACCCCCGAACAGGGACCCGATGAAAGCACCTGGCAAGGTCACCAACCCCGTGTTCCTGGTCTGGTCCAGATTCGGGATGAGCGCTTCCCTGACTCCCAGGCGCCGCAGCCGGGCCGTCGCGTGGGCGAATGGCGCACCCAACGCAAGCCATCCCTCCACCTCGTCACGATGTGCGGACAGGTCAGCAGCCAACCTCCGGGAGACCAGCGTGACGGTGCTCATGGCATTTCCGGTCACGATCCCGGCAACGGCGATCACCTGCTGGGCGCGAAAGGGCACCAAGCCGAGCACCAGCACCGCGCCGGATGCCGACAGAGCGCCGAGGCACACCGCCACGACGGCGTCACGACGCCCGCTGGGCAGGGCCACAGCCCGCCTTGATGCAGTCCATGACGCCGTGGAGAGCATGAGTGCGATGAAGGCCAGGGCCAGCAACGGCCACTGGTTCACTCCGCTGAGCAGGACTGCGATGGCTGTGAGTTGGATCGCAGCACGCACCACGGCGAGGGCCGCTCCCCAGCCGAGCCGCACCCGGTGCAGCTGCAGCACCACCGCTGTCACACCCACCAGGGCCATGACCCCGAGGGCGAAGTGCACACCTTCGAGCCACGTCATGCTCAGATCCTCACCACGGCGGCCTTCCCGATGTGCCCGAATCTCTCAGGTTGGCAGCTGAGGATGATGATCTGGGCCCGGGAACCAACATCACCCAGCACCGCCGCCAAGGAACGGATCCGTTCCGGGTCGGCGAAGCCGAGAGCGTCGTCGATCATCACCGGCGCACCCTCGTCTGGATCAACGAGCTCCGCGCAGGCCAGCCTCCCGATGAGGGCCAGCTGTTCCCTGGCCCCGGCGGACAGTGCTGCGAAAGGCACCGTGATCCCATTCAGGGTGCGGGAGACCAGGCGCAGCTCAGGGCTGACCTCCACCTCCAGGTCCGCGCCGAAGACCGGCCTCCCCAAAGCCTCGATCCGCTCCTTGAAGGGGGCGACGTATCGCAGTTGGGCCTGGTCGCGATGGCGGGTCAGGGTTTCTGCGAGCCGGGCCACGGCCCGGGCCGCGCGGTGCCGGGCCTCCTGGCGTGCGGTGAGGGCTTCGAGCTCCCCGGCGGCACGGTTGAGCAGGTCGTAGGGGCCGGTGGCCATCCGGTCAGCGAGCAGGGTCTCGATACGCAGCCGCTCAGCCTCCAGCTCGTCCTCCTCTCGCCCCAGCCGCTCGATGAGCGCCTCGGCGTTGGTCAGCCTCAACCGCACCCCTTCCGCATCGCAGTCCGTCAGTTCCCGTTCCAGTGCGGCCACGGCGGCCACGGCCTCGTCGAGCCGTCTCCGACAGGCGAGCACATCAGCCGCCAGATCAGCGTCATCCCGACGTGCTCGGGCCGCCTCCAGCCGGAGGGACAGCTCTCGCCCCCTGGCCTTGGCCGCCGCCAGGGTGGCCTCGGCCCTGATGGTGTTCTCCCTCATCTCGGCGACGTTGTCCTGGGCACTCTGCTGGGCTGCCATCACCCCCTGCAACCGGGCCTCGGCCTCCTTCAGTTCCGCCCGCAGTGCAGGCAGGGCTTCGACGTTGTCACCATCGGTCGGCTCGGCCAGTTTGGCCAGTTCCTGCAGCGCCTCGACGCGGGCCTCGAGAGCAGCTCGGCTGTCCTCTCCCAACAGCACCTTCACCTCGATCTCAGCGGCATCCTGCTCACCGCTCAGCCGGTTGAACTCGGCCATCCGCTGCCTCGCCTCCTCCAGGGAGGTGACCTTCAGCTCTGCCAGCAGCGCGGCCCGCTCCTCCTCGGCTTCCCGGGAGTCCCGGTCAAGTTCTGAGGCATCGGCATCCGGGGTGATCACCAGGCTCAGCTGTCCGGGGACCTCGATCAGCAGCGGGTGACTGACCGGGGTGGCCTCCTGCCTCCCTGGCGGCAGTGGCTCGCCGTCGAGCAGCACCTCCCCCAGCACCTCGAGTTGGTAGGACGCGGCTGCTGCCTCCAACTTTCCTCGGGCGATGCGGCAGGACACCTCGGCCTCCTCGAGCCGACGCAACACGGCGGCATCGATCCGAGCTGCCTCGCAGCGTCGCGCTGCCTCGGTTGCCGCCTGTTCGGCGACGCGCAGGCGTTCACGTCGTTTGGCGAGCACCGCCAGCTCCTGGACCGACTGATACCGCCTGGCAGCCTCCTCCCCCTCGGCGATCCGGCCTCGCACCTGATCAACGGCTCCTCTGGCCGCATCCAGCTCGTCGCGACGCTGCTGCAGTTCCACCTCCGCCCGGGCCTGCTCGGCCCGGGCGGAGTCGCGGTCCTGGTGCAGCTGGGCCAGGGCCGTCTCCGCCTGGTCGAGATCGGCCACCAGCTCGTCACGGGTGGCCTGTTCCTGCACAGCACTTCCCAGCGCCTGCTCAGCCAGCCCGGTCTGCTGCTGCGCCGTCGCCACACGCTCGTGCAGCTGTTCCAAGCTACGGTTCTGCTCCACGTGAGCCGCATGGTCGTCGTGGGCCTGACGGAGTCGTCGCCCAAGCTCGTCATGCTCCCTGCCCAACTGTTCGTGGCGCGCGGTCAACTCATCCACCTCGACACCCAACGCAGCGGCCTGCTCCACCCTGCGCTGCAGCTCCTCAAGCTCACGTTCAGCCCTGAGGTAATCACCGGTCGGCTTCCCTGTCGCGGTGTGGTAGCGCTGATACTCCTGCTGCACAGCCGCCATCAGGGCGTCGTTGTCGGCCACCGACAGGCGGGCGTCATCGAGGGCCCGGCGAAGCGTCGGCAGGTTGACCAGCTGAGCCTGGGCCAAGGACCCACCCTGCGAGACCTCCAGTGCCTCCAGCAGCTGGTCATCGACGTGTTCCCGCATCAATGCCAGGAACCGGTTGTGGGCCTCCTCCCCCGTCAGTGACTCCTGCCTCGGGCCGCGCACCTCCAGGATGGTCCGGGCTCCCCTGAGCCACTGCTTGGCGTAGATCACGTGGTGGGGACCGATGCTGAGCTCGGCCTCCACGGCTGGCCCCTCGTCGCGATGGGCGGGCTTGACCGCCCGGATCGCGGAATGGTTGGAGGAGGACTTGTACTGCCGTAGCAGCCGCAGTCCTTCCATGAGCGAGGACTTCCCGGCCTCGTTCACTCCTTGGACGACGGTGACGCCGTCGCCGAAGGTCACGGTGCGCTCGAGCGTGCCCCGGAAGTTTCGCAGGGTGATCTTGTGCAGTCTCATCCGGCACTCCTGGTCAGACGGTGCAGCAGCCCCAGGGCATCGCGGGCGGTCTCGTCGTTGTCGGCCTGTTGGGCGAGCTCTGCGACGGCCGCAGCGGCAAAACCGCCGAGATCCAGTGCAGCCAAGTCGTGGTCATCGGGCAGGACCACCAACTCGTGGTGCCGCCCCCACGCACCGAGGCGTGCGAACAGGGTCTCGAGTTCCTCCAGTCCGTCCTGCAGTCGGGCCTCGTCGGCCACGGACAGGGTGCCCCGCAGCGTCAGCCAGACCGCGGTGCGTTCCTTGGCTGGCAGGGCCCGTAACCGCTCCAACAGGGTTTCCACGTCGGCTGCAGAGGTGAGTTCCTGGTCCACCACCTGGAAGCTCCAACTCCCCACCCGTCGGGGCTCGACCCGGGATTCGGTGAGATCGACCAGCAGCACGTTCCCCGGGTCACTCTCGAGCCGGTCGGTCACCTCTGGGGCTCCCGGGTACCACAGCCCGGGCAGCACCTGCGTGGTCGAGTGGCGGTCCCCCACCACGGCGAAGTGGATCCGCCCGTCCGCCAGGGCAGCTGCCACGGTCTGCTCGTCGATGGCGGCCAGCAAGGTTCGATCCGGATTGAGGCTGCTCACGGCGCCATGGGCGACCAACACCCGAAACGTGTCCTCGGGAGCTGGGCAAAGCCCCGCGAGCACTTCCGCCACCCGGTCGCTGGTCGGGCGCTTGGAGTGCCACGGCACGCAGACGACCTCCACCCCCGGCACCAGCTCCAGGGGCGTCTCAGATCGGGCCACGATGACGTGTTCCGGGCAGCCCCGCCCGAAGGCGGGATCGTCGTAGATCGAGGCCGCGTCCAGGGGGTCGTGGTTGCCGGGCACCAGCAACACCGGGACCGGGATGGCGCGCAGCGCCTCGAAGGCCTGGAGCAGCACTGAGCGGTGCAGCTGGTTGGACTCGAAGACGTCGCCTGCCACCACGACGAAGGCCGCACCCGTGCCACGGACCACGTCACCGATCCGGGCGACGGCGTCGAGGCGTGCCTGCTGGAACCGGGAGCGGGCGGCGTCATCCAGGAACCGGGCCGCCATGCCCAGCTGCCAGTCGGCGGTGGCGATGAACTTCACGGGTCTGTCCCCCTCCTCGGTCACAACAGGTATATCAGGCGACACCCCCTTGTCCCGGGAAACCAACCATGTCATTATTTGCGTATGAATGCAGATAAGCTCAGCTCTGCTGGTGTCAGCCCGGAGTACATCGACCTGGCGGTGGAGGTCTTCTCCATGCTGGCCGAGCCCACCCGGATTCGGATCGTGCTGGCCCTCCAGGACGCCGAACTCTCGGTCGGGCAGCTCGCCGAGGCCGTCGGGAAGGCTCCGGCAGCGGTCTCCCAGCACCTGGCGAAGCTGCGCCTGGCCCGCATCGTCGCGAGCCGCCAGGACGGGCAGCGGGTCTTCTACAGCCTCACCAACGAGCACGCCATCGAGCTCGTGACCAACTCCCTCCACCAGGCCGAACACGCCCTCGACGACTCCCCCGCCCACCATCGGGGACAGTGATGCGACGCGCCCTCGCCAACCGCACCTACGCCCGGTTGTTCGCGGCTCAGGTGGTGGCGCTGCTCGGCACCGGGCTGCTCACCGTCGCCCTGGGGCTGCTGGCCTTCGAGTTGGCGGGGCAGGACGCGGGGCGGGTCCTGGCGACGGCGCTGAGCATCCGCATCCTGGCCTATGTGATCCTCTCCCCCGTCATGACCGCCCTGGCTGCGCGGCTGCCCCGCACCACCGTGCTGGTGGCAGCCGATGCCGTGCGGGCTGCGATGGCGCTGGTGTTGCCGTTGGTCACCAGCACGTGGCAGATCCATCTGCTGGTGTTCCTGCTGCAGGCCGCCTCTGCCACCTTCACCCCCACCTTCCAGGCCACCATTCCCCAGGTGCTGCCGGACGAGGAGGACTACACCGCCGCGTTGACGCTCTCCCGACTGGCCTATGACCTGGAGTCCCTGCTCTCACCCGTGATGGCTGCCCTACTGCTCACCGTGATGAGCTTCCAGCAGCTGTTCATCGGGACGACCCTGGGGTTCCTCGGGTCGATCATTCTGGTCCTGTTGGCCCGGCCACCAGCCCCTCGACCCCAGCCCGCATCCTCTTTCCGGGAGCGGCTGACCCACGGGATGAGACTCTTCGGCAGCCGCCCGGAGCTCAGGGGACTGCTGGCCTTCAACCTGGTGGTCGCCTGTGGGGTCTCGATGGTGCTCGTCAACACCGTCGTGCTGGTGGCGGGTTTGCTGCAGGCCGATGGCACCCAGGTGGCCTGGCTGCTGGCGGCCCACGGTGCGGGGTCAATGCTGACAGCGCTCCACCTACCCCGGCTGCTGAAACGGCTGAGTGACCTGGAGGTGATGACCTTCGGGGCGGTGCTCATGGCTGGCGGGCTCGGGCTGGCGGCGCTGGCCATCGAGACCCCGGCAGGGTGGACGCAGTGGGTGTGGCTCTCCTTGACCTGGGCGCTGCTCGGGGTCGCCACCTCGATGGTGGGCACGCCATCGGCCCGGGTGATCCGACGTTGCACCGAACCCGCGGATCACCCGGCGGTCTTCGCTGCACAGTTCTCCCTCAGCCACGCCTGTTACCTCATCACCTATCCCGCTGCCGGATGGCTGGGAGTGGCTCTGGGGCTCCCGCTGACGGCTGTGCTGCTGAGCCTGCTGGCAACACTCGCCCTGGTCGCCTGCGTTGCGCTCACGAGGAAAGCCCCTCAGCCCCGATGACCCCGTTACTCTTGTCATCAGGACCACGTGAGGAGGCGGACATGAAGGCTGTGGCGAAGCCGCTGTCGGTGACGGAGATGTTTCGGATCGGGATCGGCCCCTCCTCCTCGCACACCGTCGGCCCCATGCGGGCAGCCCGGCACTTCGCCACGCTGCTGGCGCAGTGTTCCCCGAGCCCTGGCCGGGTGCGACTCCGGGTCCGCCTGCTGGGTTCCCTGGGAGCGACGGGGCGGGGACACGCCACGGATCGGGCAGTGCTGCTCGGGCTGAGTGGGCACGACCCGCACAGCGTGGGGATCGAGGTGGTGGAATCGATCATGGCCGACATCGCGGCCACCGGGCGCATCGTCGTGCCCGGGGTGGGGGCGGTGCCCTTCGACCTGGAGTCCGATCTGGTCTTCGAGCCCTCCACGTGGCTGGAACATCACGCCAACGCGCTGGTGCTCAGCGCGAGTGGCGACTGTGAGCTGACCGGCACCTACTACTCCATCGGGGGCGGCTTCGTCGAGATGCAGCGAGGCGAGGACCCGCGAGACATCGTGGCCCTGGACGTCGAGGAGACCGGCTCTCAGAGCCTCCCCCACCCATATGCCACGGCAGCCGAGCTGGTCGCGACCTGCGAGGCCACCGGGCACACCGTGGCGGATCTGGTTCGCATCAACGAGATCGACCGGCACGGGCGCGCTGCGCTGGAGGAGCACCTGGATCGGGTCGCGAACACGATGCTGGACTGTGTCGATGCTGGGCTGGTCGCCGACGGAATCCTGCCGGGGGGCCTGCGGGTGCGCCGTCGCGCCAAGGCCTTGGCCCATCGGCTGGGTGAGCGCGCCCGCCTGGCCCCGTCCGAGGACGAGGGGGCCAAGCACTGGGCCGCCACCCCCGTCGATCCGATGCGGGCGATGGACTGGGTGAACCTGTACTCACTGGCGGTCAACGAGGAGAACGCGGCCGGGCATCGCGTGGTCACCGCCCCGACCAATGGCGCCGCCGGGGTGATCCCCGGGGTGATCGGTTTCCTCATCGCCTACTGCCCGGAGGCGGGGGCTGACTTCGGTTCCTTCACCCCGGTCAACGACCAGGGGTTGACCCCGTTCCGGCTCAATCCTGAGGACCCTTCCCCGGTGGCGGCGCAGCGACGGCGTGCGGTGCATGATTTCCTGCTGGCCGCAACCGCCGTCGGCTCCCTCATCAAGACCAACGCCTCCATCGCGGGGGCGGAGGTCGGCTGTCAGGGCGAGGTGGGCTCTGCCGCTGCGATGGCGGCGGCGGGCCTGGCCCAGGCCTTCGGCGGTACACCGCGTCAGGTGGAGAATGCCGCCGAGATCGCGATGGAGCACTCGCTCGGCCTCACCTGCGATCCGGTGGGTGGGCTGGTTCAGGTGCCGTGCATCGAGCGCAACGCGATGGCCGCCGTGAAGGCCATCAATGCCGCCCGCATGGCGATGTGGGGCGACGGCGAGCACCGGGTCAGCCTGGATGCCGCCATCGAGACGATGCGCCAGACCGGCATGGACATGCTCTCCAAGTACAAGGAGACCTCTTCGGGCGGTCTGGCGGTCAACGTCGTCGAGTGTTGAATTCCCCTCACTTCTGCCAGGGCTGCTGGGGCGACTGGCCGAACTGCTGCGGGGGCTGTTGGGTGGGCATGTGACCCTGCATTCCTCCAGGGAACGGCTGCCCGGGCAGAGCCATCCCTCGCTTCGCCTTCAGGCCTTGGAGCAACTGCATGACTGCTCCCGCCAGGAAGGCCAGTGTCCCGATGAACAGCAGGATGACTCCCCACCCGGGACTGATGCTGGCTCCGTACTTGGCGGCATCCCCAACGGCCTTGGCACCGTTGACGATGTTGAGCAGCAGGATGAGCAGGATGATGACTCCAGCGACCAGGGCGATGATCGGTGGCCAGATCTGGTGCTTCAGCGCTGGAACGAAAGCTCCTGCCGCCAGTGCCCCTATGACGAAGATGGCAAGGACGAGGGTGATCTTCCCGTCACCTTGAAGCCCGTCGACCTCGAGACTCGCACCCAGGAAGCTGGCGGAGACCCAGGTGCCACAGGACCCGATGAGCGCCAGTACAGCGCCACCCAGCCCGATGAAGGCTCCGAGCAGGTTCGGGCTCACTCCGACCTGAGGTTGGAACGGCGGCCCACCATAGGGCATCTGGTGTTGTGGCTGAGTGGACATGGAGGCACCTTCCTGGTGTTGGGAGTTCTGTCCCATCATGCCTGCCCTGCGACCCATGCGCCAACGTCGAGGGTGCTCATCCACCAAAGGTGAGGGCATGGGCGGTGACCCCTGCGCTGAAGCGCAGCTCGACCAGTGTCCCGGTGGCGAACTCCGGCAGCTCCACCATGCGGTGCAGCCCGCTGTGCTCGATGGGGATCGGTTCACCCTGAACCTCAACGGTGCTGCCAGGTGGCCCGCCTGCCACGAGGAACAGCTGTCGAGCGTCGAAGCGGATGCGCAGCGTCGCGCCGTCGCTCAGCGCGGTGATCGATTCGCCCGTGACCTGCCACTGACCCTCGAGATGCCACTGGTGGCTGGCCAGCTCCCCGGCCGGGGTGTAGTCGAAGAGCTGCGGGTTGAGGTCGGGGGTTCCGTTGTAGCCGAAGGTTCGCTCGGCTCCCAGGTGGATTTCCGGGGAGGTTCCGGTGTGGGCCTGCCCGTCAGGTGTCGCCGAGACCGCCGGGGCCGTGCTCTGCAACAGGTCGCGGATGTGCTGCTCGGTTTCCTCGTAGGCCCCTTCGCCGTGGTGGGTGAAGACGATGCTCCCGGACCTGTCGACGAGGTATCTGGTCGGCCAGTACTTGTTGTCGTAGGCCCGCCAGGTGGCGAAGTCGTTGTCCAGGGCCACCGGATACTCGATCCCGGCATCAGCCACAGCCTTCGCCACATTCTCCGGCACCTTCTCGAACGCGAACTCCGGAGCATGAACCCCGATGATCTCGAACCCAGCATCGCGATACCGCTCATACCAGGCATTCAGATATGGCTGCGTCCGCACACAGTTGATGCACGAATAGGTCCAGAAATCCACCAACACCACCTTGCCCCGCAACCCAGCAAGCGTCACCGGCTCACTGTTCAGCCAGGCCTCGATCCCGGTGAGCTCCGGGGCAGGGCGCGCGGTGGTCGTCGCCTCGGTGGTAGAGGGCAGGGGCTGCGAGTGGAGCTCAGGGGCACGGGGACGATGCCCCATCGCCAGGTTCGCCGCCAGCAGCACTCCGACGACGAGGGCCAGCGCGATGAGCCCGCGCCCCACGTACTTCTTCACGTTTCTCCCACCTGGTTCGGTTCCGCCGCCACCGAGCGTACGTCAGCATCCTCTGGGATGCCGCGTCGACGCAGACTTGCATCGAGCGACAACAGGGCTAAAGTATATGCATGTGCATGAACTTGGAGTCGATGCCCCGTGAACTCTCTTGAGGAGTCTTGGACCCTGGTCACCGCAACCGTGGGAGCCGTCGAACTCGGCCTTGGCCGCTGGCTCGTCGGGAACCACTCCCTCGTCCTCAGCGACTACCGCGCACTTGTCCTCCTGACCCAGTCCCCCAAGCACGAGCTCCGAATCACCGAACTCGCCAATCGCCTCGGCCTCAAGCAGAGCTCCGCCACCCGACTCGTCGAGCGCCTCGAGGACAAGAACCTCGCCTTCCGGGACACCTGCCCCGAAGATGGACGCGGCGTCTACGCCGTCGTCACGAAGCAGGGCATCGCATTCACCGAGTCCATGCGCAACCCCTATCGAGAGAAGCTCGAAGAACTGCTGACCGAACACGCCAAGCACATGCCACAGGCGGCCCGCGAGGCACTCCACGCCGCTTTCAGCAGCATCGGAGGCCAGTTCTCCTGACCCACCCAACACCTCCAACCGCCCACCACTGCACCCATATACATGCATGTACACGCATAGAAAGGAAGGCGTGCATGACCACCACCGTTGAAGTCTTCATCGACTTCGTCTGTCCATTCTGTCTGCTCATCGAGCCAACCCTTGACGAGCTCCAACGCACGCGCGACGTCAACCTGGAGCTCCATCCCTTCGAGCTGCGTCCCGCCCCAGTTCCGACCCTGCGTCCCGAGGACGACTACCTGCCGCGGGTGTGGCGTGAAGTCGTCCTTCCCATGGCGTCCCGGGTTGGGATACCCGTCTCCCTTCCCACCATCTCCCCCCAGCCGCGTTCCGAGCAGGCCTTCCTCATTCTTCAACTGGCCCGGGAACAAGGCAGGGCCACAGCTTGGACCGACATGGTGTTCAAGGCCTTCTTCCAAGAGGACAAGGACATCGGTTCCCCACAGGTCCTGGCCGACATCGCCGTATCGGTCGGGCTCAACCACGACGAGGTCATGGCTGCGCTCGGCAGTCAGACACGACGACAACAGCATCGCGCGAACCTGCGGTACGCCAGGGATGAGGTCGGGATCACAGCGGTCCCCGGAATCGTGGTCGCAGGCCACCTGCTCCAGGGAGTTCCGGACATCGCCCGTCTCCAGGAAGCAGTTGATGCCGCTGTGGCTCGACCGGAGGTGAATCGATGAGCTCCTTCCTCGAAACCGTGATGAACCGAGCCGTGGCCCACGCCGTGCAGCACGTCGCAGGAGGCGGCCTTCCCTTCGTCGGGGTCGTCGTACGGGATGGACAGGTCCTCTCAGGGTTCGGGGTCAACCAGGTCCTGGAAACCTCTGACCCGATGGCTCACGCCGAGATCGTTGCCCTCAGGGAAGCCGTCGCCTCTCATGGGCGAGGAGGTCTCATCGGGGCGACCCTCCTGGCCACCGGGGAGCCCTGTGGCATGTGCTACCGACATGCGATCACACACGGGATCAGCGACGTGCGAGTGGCAGTTGACCGGGACGTGGTCGCTGCACACGACTTCGACTACCGCGCCAGCTACTCGATGTTCGGCATCGACGACGAGCTGCGTGCTTCACTCATGCAGCCTCTCCGAGTCCCGGGAGACCTTCTGCCGTTCACCATGTTCCTGAACCATCACCCACAAAGCTGATTGGAGTTCTCTGATGCACTGGGTTCATCTCACCATTGCAGTCATCTTCGAGGTGACCGTCGGAATCGCCGCTGGCAAAGCTGAAGGGTTTCGCCACCCGGGGTGGACCATCGCCACCCTGCTCAGCGGCGGTATCGCCACGTTCTTCCTCAGTCTGGCGCTGCTCACCTTCGATGTCGGCGTCGGGTATGCCCTGTGGACCTCCTTGGCCGGGGTTGGGATCGTCATTGTTGGGGCACTGTTCCTGGGGCAGCGTCTGACATGGCGAAAGCTCCTCGGAATCGGCATCGTCATTGTCGGCGTCGTCGGACTCAACCTCGCTGGCAGCCTCTGACCACCCTTGCAAGGAGTTTTCATGACCATCGCACATGTCCACATCACCCCCTCAACCACCTCGTGGGCAGCGCTGCTGCTCGCCGGGCTCTTCGAGATCGGCTACGCCTTGAGCGTCAATGGCAGTCGTGGCTTCACGGACCTCACATGGTCCTTGGTCGCCCTGGTCTTCTTCCTCGGCACCCTGTTCTTCCTCAGCGTTGCCCTGAAGAGGATCGACGTGGGCATCGGATACGCCGTCTGGGCAGGCATCGGCGCAGTTGGTTCCGCTGTCCTCGGTCCGTTCTTCTTCAACGAGACCTTCACCCTCCCCAAGGCCCTCTGGCTGGCGGTCATCATCGCTGGTGTCGTCTGGCTCAAACTCGCCGACGGCGCAAAACCTGACGAACCTGAGGCTGCTCCGACATCCTGAATCAAGCGCTCACTCCCAGCCGTGGAGAACCACCTTGCCCATGGTGTGTCCGCTCTCAACCAGGGCGTGGGCCTCCCGTAACGTCGCTGCAGAGATCGGGGTGAACGCCCGAGTTGCCGTGGTGATGAGCTTTCCGTCATCAACAAGGGACGCCACACGCTCCAAGATCCGATGCTGCTCGATCAGGTCGGATGTGCGATGCAGCGAGCGAGTGAACATCAGCTCCCAGTGCCATGTGATGCTCCTGCCCTTCAGGGGTGCGACATCTCGAGGTCCGTCATCAATCGCGGTGATCTGCCCGAAAGTCCGGACAATCTCCGCATAGGTCGGGAGCTGTCCCTCGGAGTGCGCGGTGAACAGCCAATCCACCCCTGTCGGCGCAAGCGCCAGCACTTGGGCGACCAGATCATCACGGTGATTCACCGTATAGTCCGCGCCGAGGCCTGTGATCCACTCGGCGCGTTCAGGATCGGAAGCCGTGGCGATGACGGTGACATCCGGGAGCATCGCTTCCGCGAGCTGCACCAGCATGGCTCCCACACCTCCTGTCGCACCGATCACGAATAGTGTTCCAGCACTGTCGCCGGTGAGCCGGAACTTCTCGAACAGCGTCTCCCAAGCCGTGAGCACGGTCAATGGCAGAGCTGCCGCATCAGCGAAGGACAAGGACCGGGGCTTCCGACCAACGATACGTTCATCCACGAGCTGCAGATGTTGGTTGCTGCCGGGACGATTGATCTCCCCGGCGTAGAACACCTCATCTCCCGGTGCGAACAGCTCGACTGCTTCTCCAACTTCTCGCACCACCCCGGCGGCGTCGAAACCGAGCACGCGGAAACCTTCGGCGGGTGCACCGGCGCGGAGCTTGACGTCAACGGGGTTGACCGAGACCGCTTCGATCTCGACCACGAGGTCATGGACGCCAAGGGACCCCAGCTCAATGGTACGTGCCGTCAAGCTGGCTGGGTCCGAGACGGGAAGGTTGTGCTGGTATCCGATGGCTGTGGTTGTTGTCATGGACGCATCATTTCTGACCGCGCCTGGTTACCGTCAAGGACATCAGGTATCCATCAGATACCATCCAAGTCATGAGCACTTCCAGTGACTGCACCCGTAACGACGTCTACCGGGCGCTATGCCCCTGTCGCGAGATGCTGGACCTGTTGGCGAACAAATGGAGCGCACTGACCATCAACGCGCTGGAGACTGGACCTCGACGCTTCGGCGAGCTGCGTAGGCAGTTGGAGGGGATCACCCCGAAGGTGCTCTCCCAGACCCTGAAACGTCTGGAGGAGCACTCCCTTCTGACCCGTACCGTCTACGCTGAGGTGCCCGCCCGGGTGGAGTACAAGTTGACAGACCTCGGAATCAGCGCTGCTGTGCCACTACGCCAGTTGCGTGAGTGGGTGGAGACCAACACACCAGCCGCATAGCCCACCGCTCAGGCGGTCTCGCGGCTCTTTCTCACCAGCGCGGCGACGACGGCGGCCATCCCCTCCTTGCTCTCGGGGCTGTTCAGTTGACCGGATTCGTCAAGCTTCCCGAAGGCCCGGGCCAGCGAGTAGGTCTCGTCGATCACGGTGGCCCCGATCCGCTGCAGGATGCGCTGGGCATCGGCGATGGCCGAGCGTGCCCCGCCGCCGCTCGGGCTGGCTCCCACGACTGCCACAGGCTTGCCGCGCAGCTCATTGGTGGCGAAGGGCCGGGAGGCCCAGTCGAGGGCGTTCTTCAGCTGGCCCGGCACGGAGCTGTTGTACTCGGGGGTTGCCACGAGCACGGCGTCGGCCTCCGCGATCCGACGGCGAAGCTCCAGCACCACGTCGGGGACCTGGCCCTCGTCGTCCTCATCGAACGGCGGGATGGCCTTCAGCTCCTCGAAGCTCTCGATCTCCACCCCGGCGCTCAGCCCTTCCTGGACCAACCGGACCAGCTGCCGGTTCACCGACCCCTGCCGCAGGCTCCCCACCAGCGCCAGGATGCGCACGCGGTCCTCACTCATCTGTTCACTCCTTCAGGTTCAAGACAGCCAGTCAAGCAAGAGGGCACCCATCGTGAGCCTCAGCCCAGAAATACATCAGCCCCGTTGTACAACGGGGCTGACTTCTTGCAATCCGGTGGAGCTAAGGGGATTCGAACCCCTGGCCTCTTCCATGCCATGGAAGCGCGCTACCAACTGCGCCATAGCCCCTTTGAGCCCCTCCATCCTAGCGTAGGGGGCTCGTCAGCGCAAAGCCGCCTGGGCAGCCTTCGGGAGGGCCTGGGCGATGACCTCCATCGCCTCGTCGTCGTGGGCCGCAGAGAGGAACCAGGCCTCGAAGGCCGACGGCGGCAGGGCCACCCCGTGCTCCAGCATCGCGTGGAAGAACCGCGTGAAGGCCTCGGTGTCCTGGGCTTGGGCGTCGGCGTAGTTGCGGACCGGCTGCTCGCGGAAGAACACCGAGAACAGGTTGCCCGCACGCTGCACCACGTGCGGCACCCCAGCCCCGGTCAGGGCCTCGTGGACCAGCTCCTGCAGCTGCCGGGAGCGCTCATCGACGTGAGCGTAGACCCCCTCGTCGGCCAGGTCCAGGGTGGCGATCCCCGCCGCGGTGGCCAGCGGGTTCCCCGACAGGGTGCCCGCCTGGTACACCGGCCCCAGCGGGGCCAGCAGGTCCATGAACTCCTTGGCACCTGCCACCGCCGCCAGTGGCATCCCACCACCGACGACCTTGCCGAAGGTGAACAGGTCCGGCACCCAGGCCGGGGCCTCCACCCCAGCCTCGAAGCCCCACCATCCGGCCCGTGACACCCGGAACCCGGTCAGCACCTCGTCCAGCACCATGAGCGCGCCATGCTCGGAGGTCAGCCTGCGAATCTCGGCGTTGAACCCCTCAGCCGGAGGCACCACCCCCATGTTGGCCGGGGCCGCCTCCGTGATGACGCAGGCAATCTGGTCGCCGAAGCTGGCGAAGGCCTCCCGCAGCGCCAGGGCATCGTTGTACGGCAGTACGACGGTGTCCGCCGCCGCAGCCGCCGTCACCCCGGCGCTGCCCGGCAGCCCCTGGGTTGCGACCCCCGACCCCGCCGCCGCCAGCAGCGCGTCGGAATGCCCGTGGTACAGCCCCGCGAACTTGATGATCCGGTCCCGGCCCGTGGCACCGCGCGCGATGCGCAGCGCCGTCATCGTCGCCTCCGTGCCGGTGCTGACCAGCCGCACGTGCTCAGCCGCAGGCACCCGCTGCCGGATGCGCTCGGCCAGCTCCACCTCGGCCCCCGTCGGCGCCCCGAAGCTCAAGCCCTTGGCCGCCGCCTGCTGCACCGCAGCCACCACCTCCGGGTGCGCATGCCCCAGCAGCGCAGGCCCCCAGGAGCAGACCAGATCGACGTAGCTGCGGCCAGCCACATCCGTGATCCGGCACCCGGAGGCCTCCGCGATGAACCGCGGTGTCCCGCCCACCGACGAGTACGCCCGCACCGGCGAGTTCACCCCGCCGGGGATCGATTCCACCGCCCGCTGCATCCATGCCCGGTTCAGTTCAGCCATTGCGCCACCTCCAACGCCCAGTAGGTCAGCACCACATCGGCACCGGCCCGAACGATACCCGTCACCGACTCCTCGATGGCAGCCCGACGGTCGATCCAGCCCCGCTCGGCTGCCGCCTCGATCATCGAGTACTCCCCCGACACCTGGTATGCCGCCACCGGCACCTGAGCCACTGCTGCCACATCAGCCAGCACGTCCAGGTAGTGGCTGGCTGGCTTGACCATCACCATGTCCGCCCCCTCAGCCAGGTCCAGCAGCGCCTCCCGCAGCCCTTCCCTGCGGTTCGCGGGGTCCTGCTGGTAGGTCCGCCGATCCCCCTCCAGCGACGACCCCACCGCCTCCCGGAACGGACCGTAGAAGGCCGATGCGTACTTGGCGGAATAGGCCAGGATGCCGACCTCTGCGAACCCTGCCGCATCCAGCCCCTCCCGGATGATGCGCACCTGACCGTCCATCATCCCCGACGGGGCGACGACGTGCGCCCCGGCCCGGGCCTGGGAGACCGCCTGCCGGGCGTACAGCTCGCAGGTCTCATCCCCCAGCACCCGCCCATCGGCGGCCAGCACCCCGCAGTGTCCGTGCGTGGTGAACTCGTCGAGACACACATCCGACATGATGACCAGCTCATCGCCCACCGCCTCGCGGCAGGCCGTGATCCCGCGCTGCAGAATCCCGTCCTCGGCCCACGCCTGGGAGCCGCGCGGGTCCTTGCCGGCATCGTCGGGCACCCCGAACAGCATGAGCCCGCCTAGCCCTGCCTCCCGAGCTGCGCGGGCCACGTCCCCGATCTGCTCGACGGTGTGACGCCTCACCCCGGGCATCGCGGAGATCTCGGCCTCGGTCTCCCCGACGAAGGCTGGCAGCACCAGCTGCCCGGGCCGGGGCCGGGTCTCGCGGACCAGCCTTCTCATGGCGGCCGTGGTGCGCAGACGACGTGGACGCTCGATCATGCGTTTCCCTTCCGAATCAGCTCGGCGGCCGCCCAGGCGACCACCTCGGCATCGGGGGCATCCGCCGCACTGGCGGCCACCCCCAGCTCATTCAACACCTGCAGGGTCGGCTGCCCGATCGCCAGCACCCGCGTGGCGGGCGGCCATCCCAGCCGCTCGTGGATCGCCCGGGCCACGGAGCCAGAGGTCACCACCACGGCCCCGAACTCCCCCGCCTGCCAGCTCGACACCAGCTCCTCGGGTAGGTGGCCGGTCGGCACCATCGTGTAGACGGGCACCACCGTCACCTCATGGCCAAGGGCTCTGAGCCCTGCGGAGAGGTTTGGCTTCGACAGCTCGGAGCCGGGGATGAGCACCCGGGCAGGTGGCACCCGGAACTCCGCGACGATCCCGTCAGCGCTGGCATGGCTGGGTACGAAGTCCACCTCGTATCCCGCCTCCCGGAGTGCCTGTGCGGTGGCACTACCCACCGCCACGATCCGACCGGGCAGCCTCAGCCCCAGCTCCTCCAGGGTTTCGACGGTGCGCGCGGAGGTCACCACACTCCAGTCGGCATCCGGCAGATGTTCCACCTCGAACACCATCCGCACCTGCACCGGACATGCCGTCACCTCGAGCCCCTGCCCCGCCAGGGCCTTCGACAGCGCCCCCTCCTCGCGGGGCAGGAACACGGTGCGCCGGGCCTCGGTCGGCCACAGCTCGGCCGCGTCGTGGAACTCCGCCAGCCTCGACTCCCGGCTGGCCCCCAGCTCCGTCACCTCGGCCGCCCCGGCCTCGAGCAGCCGGGTCGCCGCCCACTGCCCCCCGCCCGGGACCAGCGACTCCTGGACGGTGACCGCGCGCGTCCCGTCGTGGGAGTACACGCCCGCGAAGAGCCTACCGTGCTCCCCGATGGCGGCGATGGGAGCCGCGCACCCGCCACCGAGGGCCGCCAGCACGGCGCGTTCCTCGGTGACCGCCTGTCTGGTCCGCAGGTCCTCCAGCGCCATCAGCGCGGTGCGGGTGTCCTGGTCGTCCTCGCGACACTCCACGGCCAGGGCTCCCTGCCCGGGGGCTGGCAGGATCGACAGCTCCTCGGTGATCCTGCTCACCAGCCCCAGGCGTTTCAGTCCGGCTGCAGCCAACACGACGGCGTCGAGATCACCTTCACGAACCCGGGCCAACCGGGTGTCGATGTTGCCTCGGATGTCCACATAGGTCAGGTCGGGGCGCAGCCTTCGCAGCTGGGCCACCCGCCTGGGCGACCCGGTGCCGACCAGGGCGCCACGTGGCAGCTCGGCCAGGCGGAGCCCGTCGCGGGCACACAGCGCATCGTGCGGCCACTCCCGGGGCGGCACCGCGGCGATCACCAGGCCCGGTACCGGCTCCACCGGCAGGTCCTTCAGCGAGTGCACGGCCAGGTCCACCTCGCCCTCCAGCAGCGCGGTGCGCAGCTCAGCTGCGAAGACCCCGAGCCCGGTCAGCGCGGTGAGCGAACCCCGCTCGCGGTCCCCCCGGGTGCGAATCCGCACCAGCTCCACCTCGTGGCCGAGGGCTCGCAGCTGCTCGGCCACCCAGGTGGACTGGGTGACGGCCAGCGTCGATGCACGGGTACCCAACCTCATGACGCCGCCTCCAGCCCCGAGGCGATGGCCGCCTCGATGCCATTGCCGAAGGCCCAGGCACCTGCCACCCTCACGTTGTTCGGCAGCTGAGCCAGCAGTGCGGCGCGGGCATCCGGGGTGAGGCTGCGCGGCACCGCAGGCCACCGGACCAGCTGGAAGTCCAGCGCCTCGGTGACCGGCTGCCCCAGCAGCAGCGAGGCATCCACCAGCGCCCGCCCCCTGCTGGGGGTCACCTCCGGGGCATAGCTCAGCCTGAGCACCGTCACCGTCGCATCAGCCCACGGCCATTTCGCGGAGTAGTGGGTCAGCGCCCGGGCACCCAGCCCCGGGATCGGCTGCCCGAGCAGTACCCCGGAACCCACCAGGGAGCCCGCCAGGGCGTTCGGGTCCAGGGCCAACAGCACGCTCTGCGAAACTGTCGTGGCCGGGGTCTCCACGCTCACCCCGAAGTGCTCCAGCAGCTCTGCTGCAGGCCGGGCCGGGCAGGCGATGACCACGCGCTCGGCCTCCCCCAGGTCCGCCACCCCCGCCCGATGTCCCAGGCGGATTTCTCCCCCGTGCCTGCGGATGTCCTCGGCCAGGGCCTCCACCAGCCGGAACAATCCCCCGACGGGCTGGGCGACGCTGGAGCGCGACCCTCGGGAAGCCGCCACCTTCGCGTAGATCGACCCCGGACCTGCCAGCCCGGGCGCGAACTGGGCCAGCGGCATCCGATCCGGCGCCATCCCGTAGACCCCCTTGGTGACCGGGGCCACCAGCTTGTCCGTGACCGCCTGCCCCAGGCGGGCCGTCACCAGCTCCCCGACGGTGACGGCATCGGCCCCGATCTCCTCCAGCAGGGAGGGCTCGGCCAGGGCCGCCTCCAACTCGCCCTTGCTCAGCGCGGCCCGAAGTGCCGGGTCCTCGGGGCTCGCCGGGATGCCGAGTACCCCGTCGGCACCCGGCCATGCCTGATCCACCGACCAGCGGATGTGTGGCCTGCCCTCGGGGGCTCGCACCTCCAAGGAGAGGGTGGCGCACAGCTCATCGGCGATCCCGAGCCTCCGGGCGAATGCCTCCGCCCCACCGTCGGCCTGAACCCCGGCCAGCGTCACGGGCATCACCATGCCGCCCAGCCGGTCCGAGGCCTCGAACAGCCTCACCTGCTGACCGGAGCGGGCCAGCCGGTGCGCGGCCGCGAGTCCCGCCACCCCGCCACCGATGACGACGGCGCTCACTGCTCGTGCACCCATGCGACGAGGTCGGTCAGGACCTGCGGGTCGGTGGACGGCGGCACCCCGTGGCCGAGGTTGACGATGTGGGCCGGGGCGGATCGGCCGCGCTCCACGACGTCGCGGGCGTGGCTCTCCAGCGCCTCCCACCCGGCAGCGAGCCGGGCGGGGTCGATGTTGCCCTGCAGCACCACGCCCGGCAGCCGCGCCGCCGCTTCGTCCAGCGGGGTGCGGTAGTCGATGCCGACGGCCTCCACCCCTTTGGCCATCTCCTCCAGCAGGTGTCCTGTGCCGGTCCCGAAGTGAATCCGGGGCACCGTCACCTCGTCGAGAGCCTGCCTCGAGTACGGCGCGACGTGCGTGGTGTAGTCGCCCAGGGTGAGCGATCCCGCCCACGAGTCGAACAGCTGGACCGCACTGGCCCCGCCTGCGATCTGGAGCTGCATGAACTCCCGGGACAGCTCGGCGCACCACGTCATGAGCCTGCGCCAGGACTCCGGTGCGGCGTGCATCATGGCGCGGGCGGCCAGATGGTCACGGGAGCCCTTGCCCTCGACCAGGTAGGCGGCCAGGGTGAACGGGGCCCCGGCGAAACCGAGCACGGGGGTGGTCTCCCCCAGCTCGAGCACAGCGAGCCGAACCGCCTCGATGATGGCTGATCCGTCCTCGATGCGGCGGCTCACCAGACGATCCACGTCCTGGGGGTTGCGGATCGGGTCGGCGAAGACCGGGCCGACCCCAGAGGTGATGGTGACATCAACCCCCGCCAGGGCCAGCGGAACCATGATGTCGGAAAAAAAGACAGCCGCATCCACCCCGTGGCGGCGCACGGGCTGACAGGTGATCTCCGCAGCCAGTTCCGGCCTGAGACAGGCCTCCAGCATTGCGACCCCCTGTCTCACATGCCGGTACTCAGGCAGCGAGCGACCAGCCTGACGCATGAACCACACGGGCAGTCGTGACGGCCGTTGCCCGGTCAGGGCTTGCAGGATGATGGGCTGATCGCTGACAGTCATGGTCCTGATTCTGCCGTATGGGCGGATTTCTGGTTAGCTTGACCCATCGTGAACTTCCGCATTCTGTCTGTCGAGCATGATCGCCAGGGCCTGGCCGAGGTGCAGCGCGTTTCTCAACATGCGGACACCCTGTCCGCTAGCCTGAGCGCTGTTCCCGGCGTGGAGGGCGTCGTCACGCTCAACACCTGCAACCGTGTCGAGTTCCTGCTCGACGCCACCGACGTGTCCGAGTCCCACCTCAGGCTCCGGCTGGCCCGCGAGCTGGCCCCCAACGTCCACTGGAACGTCTACGAGCAGGACCACGCCCTGGACCACCTGTTCCGGGTGGCCAGCGGACTGTCCTCGATGGTGGTGGGGGAACGGGAGATCGCAGGGCAGCTGCGTCGCGCCCTACGCTCGGCCACCGAGATCGGCCGGGCAACGGGCAACCTGACCCAGGTGGTCAACGCCGCACTGCAGACCTCGCGCCGGGTCGGGGCGGAGACCGGCCTGCAGGATTCCGGACGCTCCCTGGTCTCCGTCGGCCTGGAGATGACCGGCATCGGTGACTGGGCGAAGCAGCGCGCCCTCATCGTCGGAACCGGTTCCTTCGCCGGAGCCGTCGTCGCTGCCCTTCGGCAGCGTGGTGTCTCCCGGATCGTGGTTCACTCGGCCTCCGGCAGAGCACAGGAGTTCGCCGCCACGCGAGGACTCGAGGCTACCGAGAACCTGGCCGAGGCCCTGGCCGCCAGCACGTTGGCAGTGACCTGCCGGGGTTCCGGTCAAAGCGTCATCCACGCCGAGCAGGTGGCCGGAACCTCCACCCGGGTGCTGGTCGATCTGGCACTCCACCCCGATGTCGCCCCGGAGGTGGCTGATCTCCCCGGGGTCAGGGTGGTGAACCTGGTCAGCATCCAGAACCAGATCTCCCCGACCTGGGCCTCCGACACCGCCCACGCCGACCAGCTGGTACGGCTCGCCGTCGCCGAGACCACGGCCCGTCTGGCTTCCCGCGCAGCCGATCCCGCCGTCGCCTCGCTGCGTGAATCGGTGCTCGCCATCGTCGACGAGGAGGTGGCCCGGCTGCCCCGGGGACGCGCCCTGAGCGTGGAGGACTGTGCCCAGGCGCTGCGGCGTCTGGCCACCCGGTTCCTGCACACCCCCTCTGCTCGCGCCCGCGACGCAGCGATGGCGGGGCGGATCGACGACTACCTGGCCGCCATCGAGGAGCTCTACGGCATCGACATGAGCCTGGACTCCCCCACTGCCGAGGAACATCGCTGCCCCATGACCGGGCTGAGTTTCGCCGACCTGCAACAGTCCCACGTGGAGTCCCGATGAATGATGCCCTGAGCCCCTACACCGCTGTCCTGATCGCCTCCTACGGTGGCCCCCGGAAGTCGGAGGACGTGCTGCCCTTCATGCGCAACGCCACCGCTGGCAAGGGCATCCCGGACGAGCGCCTGATCGAGGTCTCCCAGCACTACGAGCTGTTCGGGGGGCGTTCCCCCATCAACGAGCAGAACGAGGCGCTGCGCGATGCCCTGGCTGCTGAGCTGGAGCGGCGCGGTTGTGCCCGTGAGGTGGTGATCGGCAACCGCAACTGGACCCCTTTCTTCGCCGAAACCGTGGGCAGGCTGCGTGACAACGGGCACGAACGGGTCGTCGCCGTGGCGACTGCCGCCTATTCCTGCTACTCCGCATGCCGCCAGTACCGCGAGGACCTGGACCGGGCCATGACCGAGGTGCCTGGAATCCAACTGGAGAAGGTCGGCCCGTACTGGGCCACAGAGGGCTTCCTCAGCGCGAACACCGAGGCCCTGGTCGAAGCCGTTCGCACACTGTGCGGGCGCATCCAGGAGGACGACACGCTTCGGGTGCTCTTCGTCACACACTCCATCCCCACGGCCATGGAGGAGCTGTCCGCCGACGGTTCGCCCGCCAGGAGCTACGAGGCCCAGCACATCGCCGTCGCGACAGAAGTGGCACGCCGTGCCGGTGCGGAGCTCGGCATGGAACTCGACTGGGAGCTGACCTTCTGCTCCCGCTCCGGCTCCCCTCACGTCCCATGGTTGGAGCCCGACATCTCCGACCGGTTGGGGGAACTGACCGGCGTCGACGCCGTGGTGGCCGCCCCGATCGGCTTCATCTCCGACCACATGGAGGTGGCCTTCGACCTCGACACCGATGCCAGGGCGGCAGCGGCCGAGGCTGGTATCCACTACATCCGGGCCGCCACCGTCGGCACCCATCCCGCCTTCGTCGCGGCCCTGGCGGACCTCCTGCTGGAGCAGGCGGCCGTCACGCGAGGCGAACTTGATCGCCCCGCGCATCCGTGTCTCGCTTCCGAGACGCCCTGCTGTCAGATCCGACCCCGGAAGGACCACCATGTCTCACCCTCACCACAGCGTTGACCCGCGCGACACGCCCATTCCGGCGGAGGAGGTCAACGCCAGCGCCCACTACGTCATGTACTCGGTGTTCCAGACCATCGCCCCCGTCAGCCCCGAGGCCGTCGCCGCGGCCGAGGAGGCCCTGGCGGGAACGGGGGTCACGGTGCGTGGCTTCTACGACATCGGGGGCTTCCGCGCTGACGCCGACCTGATGATGTGGACCATCAGCGACGACCCCCAGGCCCTCCAGGCCGCCTACCACGCCATGCGGAACTCCTCCTTGGGGGTGTCGCTGGAGCCGGTGTGGTCCTGCATCGGGGTGCACCGCCCGGCGGAGTTCAACCGTGGCCACACCCCGGCCTGCTTCTCCGGCATCGCGCCGCGGCCGTGGCTGTGCGTCTATCCCTTCGTACGCAGCTACGACTGGTACAACATCGACGATGCCCACCGCTCGAAGATGCTCTCGGAGCACGGGAAGATGGGGCGTGAATACCCCGACGTGCTGGGCTCGACCACCTCGGCCTTCGCCCTGAACGACTACGAGTGGCTGCTGGCCTTCGAGGCCGACGAGCTGCACCGTCTCACCGATGCGATGCGCTACCAGCGCGGGGCCGAGGCCAGGCTGCACGTCCGTGAGGAGACCCCCTTCTTCACGGGCCCTCGGGTGAGCCTGGCCGAGTGGGCCGCACGTCAGCCTGCCGCCTGACCCTCCTCGATGACCTGCTTCAGCAGGGCGTGAACCGCATCCGGCGAGTAGTCATCGGAGTATCCGGCGATCGGGACCCCCGCGCGTTCCAGCACCAGGCGCGCGGAGTCCCCGATGGCGAACACCAGCACGTTCGGGTTCCAGCCGAGCAGTCGCCCGGTGGCGATGGCGTTGGAGCCGGAGGTGACGATCACGGCATCGAAGGCTCCCTGGTTCCACTGGTCGAGGATGCCCTGGGGGGCCTCGTCGTTGACCTGCATCGTGTAGATGGGGATGAGTTGGGTGTTCCACCCCTTGGCCTGCAGCGCTGAGATGAAGCTCGGGGCCAGCAGGGCCGATCCGGGCACCAGCACCGTGCCCTCACCGTCGGGCCAGATCTCCAGCAGGGCACGCACCCCGGCGCCGCTGTCCGGGACGAGGTCCACCTCGTAGCCCATGCCACGCAGGGCATCGGCGGTTCCGGCCCCAACCGCCGCGATCTTCACCCCCTTGGGCAGGGTCCAGCCCAGGTCCCGGATGCTCTCTGCCGCCCGCACGGAGGTGAAGGCCAGCCAGTCCGCCCCGTCCAGGGTGGAGGAGACATCCAGCACCTCGCGGTGCTGCAGGGCCACGGCGGTGACGTGGAGCCCGAACTCCCTCAGCCCACGGACCAGGCGGCCCTCCTCGCGAGGCACCAGGATGCCCGCTCGGGCCAGCTCGGTCACCCGCTGCCGCGGCTGATCCTCGGTCTCCTCCTGGTTCGGGCGCGGCGGCCGTCCCAGGTCCTCCGCACCCTTGAAGCGCAGGTACGCGGCGGCCTTGCGGGCGGTGCGGACCGCGTGCAGCTCGGAGGTCGGCATACCCATCTGCACCGTCAACCCCTTGGAGCCGTCCCCGGGCAGGGCCGCCACCAGCAGCGACAACACCCCGGCTCGGTGGGCACGGGCAGCCACGGCCACCGAGTCCGCCACGTTGAGAGCGGCGACGGCGGCCCGCTCGGCCATCACGCACACCCGGGTGTCGGCGTGGTCCAGCACGGCGAGCGCCTCGACCAGCTGGGTGTCCTCGCTGCGGCACTCCAGCCCGATGGCCCCGAGCCCGGCGGCGGGCAGGGTCGATAGGTACTCGGTGACCTCGTCGAGCCGCCCCACGGCCTCGAAGTCGGCCGCCCCCGCCACGACGGCGGCGATCTCCCCCGCCTTCACCTTGTCCAGGAATTCGAGCAGCTGGCCGGTGGTGCGCTCGACGAACTTCAGCCCCGGGTTCAGGGCCAGCAGCTGGGCGCGGCGCAGGTTGGAGCGGGTGGCCACCACGGAACCCTCGGGCAGGTTCGCCAACGTGGTGCCGTCGCGGGTCACCAGCGCATCGCGGTGGTCGCCGCGCCGGAGCACGGCCGCGAAGGTCAGCCCCGGCATCGGCTGCTGCGGGATGCGGTGCATCCGGTGCACCACCAGGTCGAAGTCGCCCCGCATCAGGCCGAGCCGCAGCGCGCCGATGGTCTCGGCGTCGCCTGCTGCGGGGATTCGGATGATGTCCACATCGTGTCCGAGTCCCCGCAGCTGTTCAGCGACGACCTCGCTGCGGGCCACATCGACAATCGAGTTCTTGGTTCCCAGTCTGATCTTCACTCGTCCTCCACGGTCCTGGCCTGGTCATCTGGCTACACCCTAGCGTCAGGACCAGAGGTGAGGCCGATCAGTCGAGAATCCAGCTCGGCAGACCGATCATGTAGGAGTTGATCTCGCCACCGTCGTAGTTGGCGGCCACCATGATGCGGCTCAGGTCCTTCGATGCCGTGGCCTGGGGCTCTAGGAAGTACTCCTTCTTCTCGGGGTCGGTCGGCCAGGTGCTGCGGATGTGGGCCACGTTGAGCACCCGTCCGCCGGGCTTGAGCTCCAGCAGCCAGACCTTGCGATACTCGGCACGCAGCTGCTTGACCTCAACGATCTGGTCCTTCTCCACACGGTGTTCACCGTAGGTGGAGATCACGGCCCAGCCGGGGCGGTCGAAGCACTGGGCGCTGATGTGGCAGGCGTACGCCTCGCTGTCCGGGGGATAGAGCGTGTGCAGCTCGTGATCCTCCCCCGTCTCCAGGTCGATGGTGATGATGCTGCCCTTCTTGTAGGAGGCAGCGACGAAGAGGTCGTGGCCATTGGCCCCGATGGCCAGGTCCGAGTGCTCCGAGGTGGGGATCAGCTCCCGGGAGGTGGAGAAGTCCACAGGGTAGGCGACCGTCGCCCCTCGCTTGTTCTCCTTGGTCCAGGGCCAGGACACGACGGCGTAGCGTCCACTGGGGCTGGTGCTGACATGGTCCGGCGTGAAGTGCGGGAAGGGGAACTTCGAGGCATCGAGGGTGCCGAGGATGGTTCCGGCGCTGAGATCCACGGTGACGATGCCGTGGCAGGTCGTATCCCCGGTGGCCTCGTCGTAGGTGGTGGCCATGACGGTCAGGATGCGGCCATCGGCGCTGCGGGTACCCTCGCCTTTGGTCCAGAAGGAAGTGGCCTTGGGCCAGGGGGTCTTGCCGGTGAAGTCGAAGACCACCTTGCCGTCCTGGTCCCACCACTGCATCCCACCGTCGCGCCCGGTGTGGATGTATCGGGTGGGGTCCTTCGGGTCCCACAGCGGCTCGCAGTTCCCGGCCAAGCGGGGCAGCACCTGGAGCTTCTCGAAGGTGTTGGCGTCGTGCAGGCTCCAGTAGCCGTTCTCCGCCTCAGCCATGAATCGGGTGTTGTCCGCGTTGAAGGCCTGCCCACGCGAGTAGTGGTGCCGCAGGCGCCTCCCAGTACCGGAATCAACGACTGTGGCCCGGTGGAGCCGGGTGCCGTAGACCGGGTCGATCACTGCATCGTCCAGCCCCTTCGACAGCTCAGGCCTGGGCATCGCGGGGATGGGGTCCGCCGACAGTGGCGTGAGCTTGAAGGACTTGTCGTAGTAGGCGTCGAACGGGTTGCCGGTCGCGGCGGCGCTGGGCGACGGCGTGGGCTCCGGAGCGACGGTCTCGGCCGGGCTCGGCGTCGGGGTGGCGCTGGGGGTCGGGCTCGGGGTCGGGGTGGGGGACGCACTGGGCGTCGGGGTGGCCGAGGCCGCGGCGCTGGAGGCCGCAGCCGCCGAGGGGCTGGGGCTCGGCGTGGCACTCTGCGGCGGAACGGGGGTGGGGGGAACCGGTCGGCAGGCGGCCAGACCGGAGAGCGCTCCCACGACAACGAATTTCCGACGGGGCAATTGCATGATGATCCTCCTTGTTCTCGTGAATCTACTCACACGGAAACCTTCATGAAAAGGAGACTTCCGTCCTCTTTCCGTCCGATTCTCGGGTCAATTTCTCTCATCACGGAAACTTTGATGATGCCTTGACGAAGAATTGACACGACCCTGATCAAGAATTGGCAAGATCAATTCCCAGTCATCTATTTGATCGCCTGCTGACTTGAAAGCCCCTCGGGTAGCGGGTTCACTGAAGGGGTGAACCATCGCCTGACGCTGCCGGCCTTCCTCGTGGCCAACGCCGCTTCGCTGTTCGGCAACGCCGCCATCGCCGTCGTGCTGCCCTGGCTGGTGTTGGAGCGCACCGGGGACCCGGCGCTCGCCGGTCTCGTCGCTGCCGCCTCTGCCCTCCCCGGGGCCTTCGCCGCCTTCGTCGGCGGCTGGCTGATCGACCGGGTGGGGCGCCGTCGCATGGCCGTGCTCTCCGACCTCGGATCAGCCTTCTCCGTGGCCGCACTGGCCGTCGTCGATCACTTCTTCGGCCTCAACCTGGTCTGGTTCATCGTGCTCGGCGTCCTGGGTGCCCTGTTCGACGTACCGGGCATGACCGCCCGCAACACCCTGCTGCAGAACGTCTCCTCGACCTCCGGGGTGAGCCTGGAGAGGATCAGCAGTCTCCAGGGGGCCGTCTTCGGGATCTCCTTCCTCATCGGTCCGGCCGTTGCAGGTTGGCTGCTGGCCTTCCTCCCCTCCATCCAGGTGGTGTGGATCACGGCGGCCTGTTCCTTCGTGGCTGCCGTGGCCATCCAGGTGATGCCCCTGCTGCCCCAACCGACCAGCCCCGATCAGGACAGCTCCCTGCTGGCCGGGTTCCGTTTCGTGCGTTCCTCCAGGCCGCTGACGGTGCTGCTGGTGGTGGAGGCCGGGGCGGGCATCCTCGTCGCCCCGATGCTCGCCATCGTGCTGCCCGCTCATTTCGAGCGGATCGACGCCCCCGGTCTGCTCGGCACCTGCCTTTCCCTCTACGCCTTGGGAACCGTGATCGGCTCCCTGGTCTTCGGCTGGGGTTTCGCGAAACGGCACTGGTGGGCCTGGGCCACCTGCCAGGTCGCCTACGTCGTCTTCGCCCTGCTCTTCGCCCCACTGGGAGTCTTCTGGATCATGGCTGTGGCCATGCTGGTCGCCGGAATCGGCTCGGGTCTGCTGCACCCGGTGGCGAACGTGCTGATGACCACCTCCGTCCCCGATGCCCTGCGCGGCCGGGTGTTCTCCGTGTTCTCGATGCTGAGCAATGTCGCAGCCCCGGCGGGGCTCGGCCTGCTGACGGTCGTCGTCGGCACCGCCGGACTGGGCGCGAGCGCCTGGGTGCTGGCCATCGGCTGGGTGGGGTTGAGCATCTACGCCCTCCTCGCCCCCGGGATGCGCGACCATCTGAGCACCCCCAGCCAGAACACAGATGAGGCAACGCTAACCTAAGGGCATGGACAAGGATTCACTTCCATTCTCTGAGCGTCCCGCCGAGAACGCTCCCGGCCACTGGGTGCTCGCCCGCGCAGGCAAGAAGGTGTTGCGCCCCGGTGGCCTCCACCTCACCCGTCAACTCCTGGAACGCTGCGCCCTCAAGGACAAGGACGTGGTGGAACTCGCCCCAGGGCTCGGTCGCACCGCACGCGAGATCGTCACAGCGCACCCCCGCTCCTACACCGGAGTGGATCGGGACGAGAAAGCAGCTGCTCGCGTGGCAGCCGTGGTCTCGGAGATCGGCGGCACCTGCCATCAGGGCGATGCCGCCGCAACGGGCCTCGACTCGGAAACGGCCGATGTCGTCATCGCAGAGGCGATGCTGACGATGCAGAGCCCCCGGGCCAAGGCGGAGATCGTCACTGAGGCGGTGCGCGTGCTCAAGCCGGGAGGGGTCTACGCCATTCATGAGCTGGGCCTGGCCCCGGATGATCTCGACCCTGAGGTGGGCACCGAGATCTCCCGCGCCCTGGCCCGAGCCATCCATGTCAACGCACGCCCTCTGACCCTCGCCCAGTGGCGCTCCCTGCTCGAGGAGCACGGCTTGGTCGTCGAGTGGAGCGACACCGCACCGATGGCGCTGCTGAAGATGCGGCGCAACCTGGCCGATGAAGGGCTGCCCGGGGTGTTGCGTATGATGTGGAACCTCATTCGTCAGCCCGACCTGAGAAGGCGCGTCCTCAGCATGAGAGCCACCTTCCGGCAGTACGAGAACCAGATGCGAGGGGTGGCCCTCGTCGCTCGCAAGCCCCTCACCCCACAGGAGAAAGCATGACCGAGAACCTCACCCTGAGCGTCGTCAAGGACGTCGCCTCCCAGGTCCAGATCAATGAGTCGGCGACGGTGTCACGCACCGTGATGAAGGCCGAGCACTGCCGCGCCGTACTGTTCGCCTTCGACGAGGGCGAGAAGCTGAGCGAACACACCGCAGCCATGCCCGTCGCCCTGCAGACCCTGGAGGGCAGGCTCCTCATCGAGGCCGACGGGCAGAGCGTCGAGCTGGTGCCGGGTGATCTGATGCACTTCGGCACCCGCCTGCCCCATGCCGTGACAGCCCTGGAACCCAGCAAGCTGCTGCTGCTCATGCTGGACCCCCGCGAGTCCGCTTCCTGAGCCAGGCCGGGGCCCACCAGTTGGCGGCCCCGGCCAGCTTCATTAGAGTTGGCACCAGCACGACGCGAATGAGGGTGGCGTCGATGACGATGATGGCGGCCACCCCCACCGCGAGCATCTTGAGGTACATCACCGAAGAGGTGGCGTAGACGGCGAAGGACAGCGCCAGCACCAGGGCCGCCGAGGTGACGACGGGTCCGCTGCGTTCCAGCCCGGAAGCGATGCTCGCCTCCATGTCATGGGTGCGTTGCCATTCCTCTCGGATACGGGCCACGAGGAAGACCTCGTAGTCCATCGACATCCCGAATGCGATGCAGAACATCAGGATGGGGAAGGTGGCCTCCAGGGTGCCGTCGGCGGTGAAGCCCAACGGGCCTGCCAGGTTCCCCTCCTGGAATCCCCACACCAGTACCCCGAACATCACCGCCATGCTGAGGACGTTGAGCAGCACTGCCTTGGTGGGCACCAGCAGGCTTCTGCTCATCACCGCGATGAGCAGCCAGGTGACCGCCAGGATCAGCAGCATCACCCCCGGCACGGCACTGAGCAGTGCCTGCTGGAAGTCCTCCAACTCCGCCGGGTAGCCGCCGATGGCAACCGACGCGGGCGAAGGCAGGTCCCGAACCGCCTGGAGCACCGAGGCGTAGCCCTGCTCGTTCATCTCCGGGATGACCTGGAACCATGCCAGGTCGGGGTCGGCCCCGCCGATGCGCTCACCGTCGATGAAGCGACCTGCGGCGGAGTTCACCTGCCCCACACCCGGGACCTCGGACAGAGCGACGGCGTAGGCAGCAGCCTGGTCGTCGGCGACTGGAACTGCAGGCAGCACGTGGAGGGAGTCGATGTACTCCGAATCAAAGTTCGCCGTGATCTGGTTCTGCACCTGGCGGCTGCTCACCTCCTGCGGCAACACCCGCGCATCCGGCAGGCCGAGCCTGATCCCGAGCACCGGGGAGGCCAGCAGAAGCAGCAACGCCAGGACCGGGAGAGCAAAACGCGCGGGACGTTTCATCATGAGCGTGGCGGTGCGGTGCCAGAATCCAACCTCGGATGCGGGGCGTGCCGCCGGGATGCGGTTGCCGAAGGCCAGCAGCGCTGCGGGCAGCAGGATCAGGGCCGCCACCATCGAGGTGATGACGGTACCCACCCCGGCATGAGCGAAGGACTGGAGGAACGGGAAGGGGAAGAGCAGCAGACCCAGCAGGCTGATGGCGACGATGATCCCACTGAAGACGACGGTGCGCCCCACGCCCACCCGGAGCCCAGCCACCGCCTCCCGGGGTGATGCGCCCAGGGATCGTGCCTCCTGGAAGCGGTCGATGACCAGCAGGCTGTAATCCACTCCCAGGCCGATCCCCATGACCAGGACCAGGTTCGCGGCGAAGGTGGAGATGTCCACCCACTGCGCCAGCACCCCGAGCAGGGCCAAGGTGGTGACCACGGAGAAGACTCCCATCGCCAAGGTCAGGGCCGCCCCCACCAGCCCGCGTCGAAGCGCCACGAGCAGCACGAACACCAAGGGCAGAATGATGAGCTCGGCACGCACGAAGTCGGTCCGAGCCTGCGTGGCAGCTTGCCGGAAGATCTCGTCCCCACCGCCCACCCGGGTGCTGAGCTGGGCGCCGTCGCGGGTGAAATTCGGGGAGATCTCTGCCAATGCCTGCCTGCCCTCGGTGACACTCCCTGCGAGCCTCGCTGTGATGAGGGCCTGCCTGCCGTCGCGGGAGCGCATGGCGGGTGAGTTGCCCTCCTGCCAGTAGGAGGAGACCTCAGCAATCTGTGGCAGCGCCTTGAGTTCGGCTGCGAGCTGGAGCCCCTCAGTCCTCACCTCAGCGGTATCGATGTCGCCTGCAATGGCGGTGGCCAGGATCAGAAAGTGCTGCTTGCCGGTGCCGTGGTGCTCCTGCAGCGACTGCTCGACGGCGTGGGACTGGGTCCCGGGGCTCTCGAACCGGCTGAGCACCATCCGTTCCATCGCGGCGGGGACGGTCACGGCGGCCAGTAGGGCGATGAGCAGGGCACCCAGCAGGATCAGGTGGTGGCGCACGAGAGTTGGGCGAGGCATCGGCGTCCTTCCAGAAGGCGGTTCCCCGACGACCCTACCCTAGGAAAATCAGATCATCAAGAAAACATACAATCTTTGATCCGTGATGACCTCAGAGGCCGAGCAGCTTTCCCGTCAGGGTGTGCAGCCGCTGCCGCTCCGCAATGCTCAACGCCGCGAGGAAACGCTCCTCCCCCGCTCGCAGGGCAGCCAGGCCCTGATCCAGGACCTCCTGCCCTGCATCGGTGACCACCACCACGTGCCGTCTACGGTCCACGGAGCTGCGCTGCCGCTGAGCCAGCCCTGCCGCCTCCAACTCGTCGATCACCCCGACCATGACGTTGGGGTCCAGCCCCAGGGCCGAGCTGAGCTCCCGCTGGGACAAGGTGGGATGCGCCGCCGCGGTCACGAGAACGTTGAAGTGGCGCGGCTTGATCCCGACCTCCAGCAGCGTCGCCTCCGCTTCAGCGATGGCCTGCTCCCCCACCTTGATGAGACGGTAGGCGGGCCAGGTCGCCAAGGGCGAACGAGGCGTCTTCGTCACGGCGTCACCTTTCTTCGAGTCGTCCCCTCAAGATACTGCCCCGATGTGCTCTGGTGCTCGATGGGCCGGTGAAGGACGCTCAGGGGCACCGCGACGTCTCGGCATCGCTGCCCAGATCGCAACGCCCCCTTTGCTCCCCATCCGCCCACCTATACTCACGCGCATGTCTGCGTGGTTCTGGTCGGGTCGCACGGCGATCCTCGTCGGTGGAGTGTCCTTCCTGATCCTCTGGCTGCCGATGCTGGTCCTCCAGTACCGACGGTGGGGGGCGTGGAACCTGGCCCGCACCCTGGGAAGCCTCGCGGTCTCCCTGTACGGCTCAGCGCTGGTCACCTACACGTTGCTACCGCTGCCGGACCCGGCGACCCTGAACTGTGGCACCGGGCTACGAGTACCACAGCTGACCCCACTTCGGTTGGTGGGCGACATCCGGGCCGTGTGGGAGGCCCGAGGTTCCCTCACGGGCACGCTGCGCAGCTTCACCTTTCAGCAGGTGGCCTTCAACGTCCTGCTCTTCGTTCCCTGGGGCATCATCGTGCGGCGGTTTCTCAGGCGCGGCTTTTTCTTCACCGTCATCACCGGGTTCCTGGTCAGTCTGTTCATTGAGGTCACCCAGGGCACGGGACTGTGGGGAATCTATCCCTGTGCCTACCGGTTGGCCGATGTGGACGACCTCATCACCAACACCACCGGGGCGTTGCTGGGGGCGTTGCTCGCACCACTGGTGCTGTGGTGGATGCCGGATGCCGCCACCCTGGCGACGAAACGCCTGCAGCCCCGCCCCGTCACAGCTGTTCGACGCTGGCTCGGGCAGTTGCTCGACGTGGCGGCCTTGACCCTCGTCGCAGGCACCCTGCACCTCGTGGCCGTGGTGGTGGTCCTGCTGGCCGGGTGGGCACCGAACAGCACCCCTGCGCTGGTGGCGCAGAGCGTGGCCGAGGTCGTCGCCTGGCTGGTGGTCTTCCTCGTCCCGGCCTGGAACCACCTGGGGGCGTCCTTCGGTCAGGCCGCCGTGTGGCTCACCCCGATGTGGACGAACCGTCATGGAGTGCGCAGCCACGGACCCCGCTGGCTACGGCTGCTGCGAGCCAACATCGTGGCATTGCCCTGCCTGATCTGGACCCTGTGGTCGCTGTGGGGGCCAGCTCCGCTGCCCGATCTGGTGTGGCTGATGCCGCTGGTGGCGGCAATCCTGCTGGTGCCGTTCACCCGGACCAGGCGCAGCCTCAGCGGGTGGCTGACCCGGGCCGAGTTCGTCGACATCCGCACCCTCGACGACATCGCGGTGCGCAAGGACCGGGGCGGTTTCCGTCAGGAGAACCAGGACAGCACCGCCACCAGCAACGTCAGCGGCACCGTCACCAAGGCCAATCCCAACCCGTAAGCCCTGGGAGACCTCCTCACCACCGCCACGAATTCCCGGAGCATGGCGCTTGGCCAGTAGTACCATGCGGTGCGCGCCCCCAGCACCTGGATGTTCGTACCCAGGTCACGAGCCAGGAGTGCAGCACGCATCGCGTGGTAGTTGCTGGTCACCGCGATCCCGGTGGCCCCTGGCCCCAGGCGAGGCTCGACCCGGACCAGCTCCGTCGACATCTGGAAGTTCTCCCGGGTGGTCGTGGAGTGGTCCTCCAGCACCAGGACCGATTCCGGAACCCCCTGCTCCAGCGCGTACTCGGCCATCGCCTTGGCCTCGCTGACCGGTTCGTCCGGGCCCTGGCCGCCGCTCATCAGCAGCAGCGGACGCCGCCCGACCTCGACCTCACCTCGCCACACCCCGAGCGCTCGGTCGATGCGACCGGCGAGCAGCGGTGTCACCTTCCCGGAACGGACCCCGGCCCCCAGCACCATGATGAAATCCGGGTGGATTCCCCGCACGATCCGCTGATAGAGCCATGAGTAGCCGACGAAGCAGAAGAACACCAGGGCCACCCACCCGGTTGCGGCCATGGTGAAGGCCACTGCTGGGAAGGCATGACGGTCACCGATGATCACGACAACGACACAGAAGACCATGGCGACGACGAGCCCGACGCCTGCCAGCAGCGACAGGGAGTTCGCCAGGGAGAAACGTTCCTTGCGGAGCATGACGAACCCGTTGAGGATCAGGAACCCGGCCAGCCCGATGGCGAGCAGGGGTGACAGGACGGCGAGGATACCCAAACCCACCAGCGGGGCCGAGAACCCGAGGATCGCCAGCACCTGGATGCCGATCAGCATGGTGGCGACGACCCATCCGGCATTGGCCAGTCGCCGTGGCTCCTGCTGGATACGACGCCATGTCACCCATCCCACGCCCAGCAAGGCCGCCAGCAGCATCAGTCCAGTCAAAGTGATCAAACCCACACCGGCACGATAGCGTCATCCTCGGACTGGCTACGCCCAGGAGGAGCGCGATTCCGGGGCAGCTCAGGGCTCCCCGGGACGCTGGTCGGATCTGGTCACTGCGTGGTCGCACGAGGCTCGGGCCCTGCCATGAGAGGATCGTCCTCGTGTGTCCTTCCCCCGCTGCACGGCCCAGTCCCCGCGCCTCGGTCGCGTTGCTGGCCGAGGTGACGGCCTCAGGCGGGGATGTCGATCAGCTGATCTGGTCGTGGTCAGCTCGACAGTTGATCAAGCTGGATGGTGCAGCGCGGAGTTGGCCCGTCGAGTTCCAGCCCGCACGGCGCCGGGACACATGGCTTCGTCACCGACGGCCGAGTCCCGACGAGGCCCCGCTGCTCAGCATGGCCTCTGATGGTCACCGTCGCGAGGCGGCTGTTCAGGTGTTGGCCTCGCGCCCGGGTGTGTCATCGGATCGTTTGCTGGCCCTCAGGCTTGGCGATCATGTGCCTGAGGTACGCGAGGCCGCATGGCAGGCCCTGCGTGTGCGCCCCATGAAACCTCAGCTGGACGCGGTGGTCCCGGTGTTGGTCGCGCTGCAGGGGCGTGCTGTGGCGGCAACCGCCCTCGTCGACTACACCCGCGCCGTCGAACCTCGGCTGGGGCATCCGCTGTGGCGTGAGTTCCTGGCGCACCCTGACCGGGAGACCAGGCGATGGGCGGTCAGGGAGCAGATCGGGCAGGGCATGACGTCTGAGACGGCGTTGCTGCTGCTCGATGGGGAGCGGGACCTGCTGCTGATGCGGGAGCTGGTGGAGGTCGCGGTCCGTGACGGTGAGGTAGCACGCCGTCTGCTGACCGGCCGATCCGCTGTTGGGCGACGGCGCGCCCTGGAGGTGCTGCCTGCCGCCGAACTGTCCGCCGAGCAGGTGGAGAAGGCACTGATCGACCGCTCCGCGATGGTGCGGCGGATGGCGGCCTTCCGTGCGGCCGATGTGGGGATCGATGCCCGGTCCTGGTACCGCGAGCGTTGGGTATCGGGGCGGGACTCGCGCGCCCTGGCCGGTGTACTGGAGAGTGGAGGTGCGCTCCCGCGCCCCGAGGTGCACGGACTGCTGGAGTCGGGTGCGGCGAGGTTGCAGCGGCTGGGGGTCCGTTTCCTGGCGAGGCTGGGCGTGGAGCGTGTGGAACTGCCTCTGCTGTGGCGGCTCCTCGACAGCCCCGCCGCTTCCCAGGTGGTCCGCACGCTGACCAGCACAGCGTGCTGGAGCTGGGAGGACCTGGCCGGGAGTTGGGAGAGGGCTGACGAGCGGTTGCGCCGTCGGCTGTGGCGGTTGTTGTCCAGCCGAGGCGGCTGGGACGAGGTGCGCGCCCACCTGCTGGCCGCGACTGAACCGCGCACCGCAGGCCTGGGACGCGCAGGTCTCAACACCTGGGAGCGTGACCGGGCCAGCCGGATGTACCACGCCCCCACCCCGGAGCAACGCGCCCACCTCGTCGCCCTGCTGGAGACAGCGGACATCCCGGTCCGGCTGCAGGAGCGTATCCGCTTCGGGGCGGGGCTCGGCTGAACAATCAAACCGTTTGCCAGCGGATCAGGCAGGATGATGGCAGGAGACAGGTTCCCGGGGCGAGCGACCGCAGCGACATCCTTCGTTTCTGGTGGATGCTTGAGCTGTTCAGTCCGCAGAGCCTCCCATCGGCGACGTCTCAAGCCGCCCGACCCAAGGATCATCAGGCCGCCATCACGCCTGAGGCCATGGAGAGCTCCCGATGAGTCAGCTCCCGGACCGAACAAGGTTCACCGTTCCTAAGAGGGCGCGCGGTGAGGGCGGAATCTACTGCGGTCGCCCTGGTGACCCCCTGGCAGCGTTGAACTCCTCGAACGCACGCTCCAGTGCGATCTTCGTCGTCCGCCTTGCCAGGAACCCACCATGACGATCCTCGCGACGACCCCTCCTATCCGCGCACCCTCTAAGGAGCCACGTGACCGAAGCCTGTGGATGCAGCACATGACCGGGTTCCTACTGATGACAGAGGTCCGGCAACGTGTCATTGATGACCTGCCCGACGATCTCGACGACGAGACCCGAGCAGCAACCTGCAAGACCGTCGATCACACCTTCCATTCGCTCATGATGCTGGTCGAGGGCATCGTCGATTCGCCACGCGATGAAACGGGTGGGATCGACTTCGAGGTGGATCTCGTGGGCAAACTGGTGGATTCCGAGACCGGGGAAGTGCTGCACACCGAGTCGCTGCGCGATGGCGACGGTGCCTGCATGGGCCTGGCCGGGTGGCTGGAGGGCGACTACGGGGACCTCCCGTGAACGCCTGTTCAGATTTTGTCCTGATACTGATCTGCGCGTCTTCGACTCCACGGCAGTTTCCTGCTGGTCCTTCCTGCGGTGAAGTCCCTATGCTGAATGCCATGTTGATCCTCTGCACTGCTTCGCTGCGTCTGCGCAGCCGCTGACCGCGGGAGCACCCTGTCACTGCTCCCGCCCCGGCCCTCAAGTCGGGCGGCTCCTTCAGCGTGCCCGGCTCCACGACCATCACGGAGCAAGCAGTGCCCACTTTTCAGCACGGCCGTCACGAGCACGGCCAAAACTTCCTCACCGCCCCAGCCGTCATCGCCACCTTCGTCGACCTCGTCGCCGTGACCCGTGGCCCCATCGTCGAGATCGGATCGGGTGACGGTGCACTCACCCTACCGATGGCGCGTCTTGGTCGCCCCATGACTGCCGTCGAGATCGACCCGCGCCTGGCGCAGCGGCTGCGCCGTTGGCTTCCCCCACATGTGGAGATGGTGACAACGGATTTCCTCACGTATCAGTTACCGAAGGGACCTCACGTGGTGGCGGGGAATCTCCCCTTCCACCAGACCACTGCGATGCTGAGGCACCTCCTGCACTCCACCGCGTGGAGCGACGCCGTCCTGCTGGTCCAGTGGGAGGTTGCCCGCCGCAGAGCCGGTGTGGGTGGGGCCACCATGATGACCACACAATGGGCACCATGGTTCACCTTCACCCTGCACGGGCGGGTCCCAGCCCGGGCCTTCACACCTCGTCCCGGCGTGGACGGCGGCATTCTCAGCATCCACCGTCGCGGACACCCGCTGCTGCCAGCAGCAGAGCAGCGTCGATTCCACGCCCTGGTCCACCGCATCTACACCGGAGGAGGGAAAGGGCTGGCCCAGGTCCTTGCCCGCACCACCTGTTTCCGGTCCTCACAGACGGCCCGGGGGTGGCTCAGTCGACACGGCATCAGCCCCTCTGCACTGCCCAAGGACATGCCAGTGACGGCCTGGGTGGACCTGTTCAAGACGACGGGCTCATCACCGCCTTCACCTCGCACACGAGGACGCAACCGGAGGCGACGATGACCCTCTCCCCTGCTGAACAGGCCGCGCACCTGATGATCGAGCACCCTGAGCGCGACTGGCGACTGAATGAGCTCGCTGGCCTGGTCCATCTCTCGGTCTCACAGCTCGGACGGGTGTTCACCCACAGGTTCGCCCTCACCCCCATGCGTTTCCTGACGGCGCTCCGCGCCCATCTGCTGGCCAGGTTGCTGCTGGAGACTGATCTGTCCGTCACCGAGGCGATGCGCAGGGTCGGATGGCGCAGTCGTGGCCATGCGGCACGCCACTTCAAGGCGCTCTTCGGGGTGTCACCGTCGCAGTATCAGGCAGCCGGGCGGGAGAAACCGGTCAGCGGCTGCTGCTGAGGTCCTTCACCATCGCCTGCCGTGGCTGAACCTCCAGACCCAGCTCGCGTTCATGACGACGTATCGCGCTGAGCCCAGGACCCAGCGCATCGTCTGGTAGCACCTCCCAGCCGAGCCGCTGATAGTATGGAGCATTCCAAGGGACATCGCGATAGGTGCACAGGGTCACCCGTGTGAGCCCGCGATCCACGGCCCATTCCTCAGCCGCCGCCATGAGCTGGGCACCGATGCCGTGACCTGCCGCGGCAGGATGCACGCTCACCTGCTCCAGATGGGCCTGCCCATCGACCAGATCGATACGGACGAAGCCAACCACGCCGTGCTCCTCCGCACAGGCGACCAGGAGTCGCCCCGCTTCCTGGGCTGGGGCATGATCCTCAGCCGTGGTCTGGGGTGCATCCACGACCACGGACAGCCCGACGGCGTCGAACATGGCGTCCGCGGCCCGCTCCACCTCGATGATCCTGGGCAGATCATCAGCGACGGCCGGGCGGATGATGACATGCATGGGAACATCCTCTCAAAGGTTGTTTCACCAGCAAAGTGAAGCAACGTCATTCGCCGACGATGCCGATGGTGACGAGGACGAAACCGATGAGCTGGAGCGATCCTCGGATGAGCTGAAAGACATCCCAGTGGCGTCGCATCGCGATGAAACCAGGCGGTGCGGCTCCCTGGTCGATGCGACCGGTGCGCAGGTTGATCGGCACGTTGCCGATGATCGTGACCACGAGCGCAACCCCAAGGCAGACAGCCGCCGCGACGAGCCACTCCGAGGGTGTCGCAATGGCGAGACCAATCGCGAGCATGGTGGCGGCCGTCATGCCGACCGGCATGATCCGCCCGAATGTCTTGAGCAGACCTTTCTCGAAGACGAGTTGGTCGTCCGGGGCGAGTTTGCGGACGACCGGGTGCACCAGGGCGGCGGAGCCGAACTCCGCAGAACCGACAAAGCGACGACGAGAATGGCCGCGATCTTCAGCCAGTTCATGATGACCTCTCGGATGCGGTGGCGCGCGGCTGGCGGTGCCAACCCGGTTCACCCGCGCATGTGGCAGCCATCAGAGCAGTGGCTGAACTACAGGCCGAAGAACTCACCATGCTCACTGACCGTCTCGACGACTACGCACGAGCAGCAGATGACATCAGGCGCATCGACGTCCAGGCGGTCGGTGGTGCAGAAAACCTCGACGCCATGATCCGCGGCGTCGTCCTCGGCAGCATCCTCCGAAGGCCTCTTCTCGACGCCCTCGTGCTCCTCGCGCAGCAGCACCACGCGCACACCCTCAACCGGATGGTGGAAGACGAGTCCTGATCCGGGTGAATCCGGCTGCTTCGAGCACCTGAAGACGCTGTGGTCGCTGATCGAAGCAACTCAACAGCTGGGTGTGCCACCCCGATGCCCGATGGGAACACATCACCGACCGAACAGCTCCGGACGGCAGCCCGGACAGATCCTGAGTGCTCGGTCTTCTCACAAGCGCTTGATCGCGTCGCGCGAGGCGTCGTCGCGGGGGGTGTAGATCTCAAGTCGGTGGTCTGGGCTGTCGGGCTGTAGCCAAACCTGGTAGTCGACCTTGACGGCTCCGATCGTCGGATGCTGGAGGTCCATCGGGCCGCTCGTGCAATCGGCGACGTCACCCGTGGCCCAGATCGTCGCGAAGTCCGGACTGTGCATGGTGAGCTCACCGATGAGCCCGGCGAGTTTCGCGTCGTCGGGGTAGCGGCCAGACGTGAGGCGGAGGTAGCCGCTGTGGGTGCGGGCGAGTTCCTCCCAATTCCGGTACAGGCCACGGTGCAGCGGATCGAGGAAGAACATCCGTGGGATCGAGGGGCGCACCTCGGGATGTGCCGGGGCATCGTGGTCGAGATGTGCGGCGATGAGAGCGTGCCCGGTGCAGTTCCAGGCGAGCACGTCGCCGCGTCGGCCGAGCACGATGGCAGGAAGGCTTTCACCCAGCGAGGACAGGAGAGCGGACACGCGGGGGGCGAGGACTTCCGGTTCGGGCTGGCTGAGTCGGGAAAGGCCGGAGCGGTGGGCGAGGTTGTGCAGATGCGTCGTCTCCACATCGTCCAGACCGAGCACCCGGGCGAACGCGTCGAGCACTTGAGATGAGACGGTGCCGGACTGGTCCTGTTCCAGACGGGTGTAGTAACCGACGGAGACTCCGGCGAGGTGCGCAAGTTCTTCACGTCGCAGGCCGGGCACCCGGCGGGTGGTGCCGTAGGTGTGCAGTCCGGCGTCGTCGGGGGTGACGCGGTCGCGCCGGGTCTTGAGAAACACGCCCAGGGTCTCGGTCTGCACGTTCACCATGCTAGTCAGCCACTTTCGTGCGTGCCTGCACCTGTCAGGTGTACCCATGCCAGGGATCTGGCTGTGCCCGGGCTGCCTGCAGAGGATCGAGTACGTGAACGAGCAAACGCATCTCTCCATCCCCGACGCCTCCGCCTCGCCGCACCGGAAGCAGATCAGGGCGGGTCGCCGCGCGTGGTTCGGGTTGCTGGTCGTGCTCGGCCCGGTGCTGCTGGTCTCGATGGACGGCTCGATCCTGTTCCTGACGATGCCAACGATCACCCACGTCCTCACCCCGAGCGCAGACCAAGCCCTCTGGATACTCGACATCTACGGTTTCGCCGTCGGGTCGCTGCTGATCGCGTTCGGGAACCTCGGCGACCGCTTCGGCAGACTCAAACTGCTGATGATCGGGGCGACCACGTTCGGGCTGGGTTCCGCCGGGGCGGCATTGTCAACCTCACCGGAATGGCTCATCGCCTCCCGCGCCCTCATGGGCCTGGGCGGTGCCACCCTGCTCCCTTCCGGTCTGGCCGTGCTCAGCGAACTGTTCGAGAACCCGCGTCAGCGCTCCCAGGCCATCGGGATCTTCGCCGCGACCTTCGCCACCGGCTTCGCCATGGGACCGGTCATCGGCGGGCTGCTGCTGGGCCACTTCGCATGGGGCTCGGTGTTCCTCATCAACCTGCCCGTCGTGGCGGTCTTCCTCGCCGCCGCCCCGATCGTGCTACGTGAGGTCAAGGCCACCCGGCCCGGCAAGGTCGACCCGGTCAGCATCATCCTCTCGGCAGGCGGCCTCCTCGCCGCCGTGTACGCGGTCAAGCAACTCGCCGCCTACGGCCCCTCCTGGCCCGTCGCCATCTTCGGCGTCACCGGCGTACTGGTGCTCACCTGGTTCATCCTGCGCCAGCGCAACCTCGAATACCCCCTCGTTGACGTGACGCTCTTCCGGGAGAAGGTCTTCACCGTCGCGATCATCACCGGCGTGTTCTCACTGTTCGCCTGGTCGGCCGCCGCCTACCTCACCGGCATCCACCTGCAATCGGTGCTCGGCCTTCCCGTGCTCAGCGCAGCCCTCCTCGCCCTGCCCGGGGCCATCGTGCTCACCATGGTCTGCATCCTCACCCCCAAGCTCGTCGAACGCATCGGTGGACGCGCTGCACTCGTGCTCTGCCACTTCTCGATGGCCGCAGGACTTGCGCTGCTGCTCGCCACCACGATCACCGGCGGCATCGGCTGGTACATCGCCTCCACGGTTATCGCGGGCATCGGCTACGGCATCTCCTTCGCCCTCGTCGCCGACACCGCCGTCTCAGCAGTCCCACCGAACAGGGCAGGTTCGGCCGGTGCGATCGCGGAGACCTCGAACGAGGTCGGTAACGCGCTCGGCATCGCGCTCCTCGGCTCCACCGCCGCTCTCGTCTTTCGACTCACAGGCCCAGACCTCGCGCCCACCCTGGCCGAAACACTGGACCTCACCCTCACCACCGAAGCCGCGGAGCAGGCCAAGACTGCTTTCCTCACCGGCATGCACATCGCCATCGGCATCGCAGCCGTCCTGAGCACAGCACTCGGCGCACTCGCCCTGCGCTGGATACCGAAGAACAAGCAAACAACCCAACGGTAGGGCCGTCCGGGCCGACGTAGCGGGCGCGATGCCTGCCGCTGGGGAGCTTCGAGATGTTGCCCCATCCGCGTCGGCTGCGTTTCGCCACGGCGGGCCTCCTGTCTGGTCGCGTCGTCCACGTGTCATCAGGGTGGCGCGAACGGCATGACCGATGACATCGTGGAGACAGTGACGGCACCGGAGAACATGGAACCCGCCACACAGGTCAAGACCTCGAGGTCCACCAGGAAGGATGGACGACGGAGTCTGGAACTTGAACCAGTGATGTCGTTGGTCTGAACAACGAACTTCTGGTGGAGCTAAGGGGATTCGAACCCCTGGCCTCTTCCATGCCATGGAAGCGCGCTACCAACTGCGCCATAGCCCCGTCATTTCGACCCGAAGAACAGTACCGGATCACATCGTCGGAGGCAAACCGAGGCCGCCTGCCGCCGTCGGGGCGTTGTGGGTGATGAGCCAGCGGCGGTCCTCCGCGATTCCCAGCACCGAGTAGCAGACGTTGCCGGGGATGGCGAGCACCACGGCAGGCGGGATGCCGACCAGGGCCTGCACCACCGTCGAGATCAGCAACCCGTGCGTGACCATCAGCACCTGCCCGCCCGGGTGGCGTTCGGCGGCCTCCAGCACCGCCGGGATCACCCGGTCGGTCATCTCGGCCAGGGTCTCCCCCGTCGCCGAGCGCCGGAAGTCGACCCCCCGGGTGTAGAGGTCGATGAAGTCCGGCAGCTCCTGCGACACCTCGGCCGTGGTCTTGCCGGACCAGGAACCGACGTTGATCTCACGCAGTCTCGACTCCGCCACGACCTCCAGGTCATGGCCCCCTGCCACCGTCTCAGCCGTGACCATCGCGCGTCTCAGGTCCGAGGAGTAGCAGGCGTCGAAGTGCCAGTCCCGGAAGTACCGGGCGGCCTCATCGGCTTGGGCCAGCCCGACGGCGTCCAGGGCGATGTCCGCCTGCCCCTGCAGCCTCCCGGCACCGTTCCACTCGGTGCGGCCGTGCCGGAGCATCACGATGCGGGTATGGGTCACTCCTCGACGTCCTCGGCCGCGATCTCCCGGACGTCCAGTTCGATCTGCGGGCAGTCCTTCCACAGCCGTTCCAGGTTGTAGAGGCTGCGCTCCTCGGTGTGTTGGACGTGCACCACGAAGTCGATGTAGTCCAGCAGCACCCAGCGGTTCTCCCGGTCCCCCTCCCGGCGCACCGGCTTGATCTCGGCCTGCCTGATGAGCTGCTCCTCCACCGCATCCACCACGGCACCGACCTGGCGCTCATTCTTCGCGGACACGATGAGGAAGACATCGGTGATGGCCAGCTGCTCGCTCACGTCAAAGGCGACGATGTTGGTGCCGAGCTTGTCAGCTGCCGCCTGCGCGGCGATGGTGACGTGTCCAATGACGGCTTCAGGAACGGTCAACGGGAACTCCTGTCTCAGGATGCGGGTACAGCCCGCGTTTGGCGATGTACTGGACGATACCGTCCGGCACCAGGTACCAGATTGGCTCCAACCGCTGCACCCGGGCGCGGCAGTCCGTCGACGAGATGGCCAGGGCTGGCACCTCCAGCAGGGTGACGGCCCCCTCCGGCAGGTGCGCGAGGTCATCCTCGGTCATCGGCACCCCCGGCCGGGTCACCCCGACGAAATGCGCCAGATCGAACAGCTCGTCCGCCCCGTGCCAGGTGAGAATCTGCCGGACGGCATCCGCCCCGGTGATGAAGAACAGGTCGACGTCCTCGCCCCGCTCCCGCCGCAAATCCTTCAGCGTGTCGACGGTGTAGGTGTCACCCGGCCGGTCGATGTCCACCCGGCTGACGGAGAACCTGGGGTTCGAGGCCGTGGCGATGACCGTCATGAGGTAGCGGTCCTCCGCGTGGGAGACCTGCCGGTCCGCCTTCTGCCACGGCACCCCCGTCGGGACGAAGACCACCTCATCCAGCTCAAACCTCGCCGCAACCTCACTGGCCGCCACGAGGTGGCCGTGATGGATCGGGTCGAAGGTGCCCCCCATCACCCCGAGCCGGTAGCGACGCTCCCGCCCCACCCGCGCAGCCGCAAGCTCCGTGGTGGTCATCGACGCCTCCCCGGCCCCTTCGACGCCCCCAGCCACCAGCCGAACGCCGCCAACCCCAGCATGAACGCCACGATGACCACGGACAGCACCGGCGCGGCACTCCCAATGGTGGTTTCCAGCAAGTTCATGCCGAGCATGCTAGCCGTTCGGGGCTGAACAGTACTCATTGACGGATCTGACCGTCCCCCTGCACGACGTACTTCGTGGAGGTCAGTTCCGCCAACCCCATCGGCCCACGGGCGTGAAGTTTCTGCGTGGAGATGCCGATCTCCGCCCCGAAACCGAACTGCCCGCCGTCGACGAACCGGCTCGATGCATTGACCAGCACCGCCGCTGCGTCCACCTCCGCGACGAAGCGCTCCTCGCTCGCCCTGGACTCGGTGACGATGATCTCCGAGTGTCCGCTGCTGTACTGCCGGATGTGCGCGATGGCGGCATCCAGGTCCGGCACCACCTTTGCCGCGATGTCCAGCGACAGGTACTCGGCGTCGAACTCCCCTGCCCCGGCCGGAACCACCTGGGCCGAGAAGGCCTGCACCTCGGGGGTGCCGTGCACGGTGACCCCCGCCTCGTGCAGCGCCGCCAAAGCCTTCGGCAGGAATTCCGCCGCGATGTCCTGGTGCACCAGCAGGGTCTCGACGGCGTTGCAGACACTCGGCCGCTGCACCTTCGCGTTGAGCAGAATCCGCAGCGCCTTGTCCTGATCGGCGTTGGCATCGATGAACAGGTGACAGTTCCCGGTGCCCGTCTCGATCACCGGCACCTTCGAACCCTCGACGACGGCGTTGATGAGCCCGGCCCCGCCACGAGGAATGAGTACGTCCACCAGCCCCCTGGCCGCCATCAGCTCAGCCGTCACCTCCCGGCTCCCCTCCACCAGGGACACCGCGTTCGGATCGATCCCGGAGGCCTCCAGCCCGGCCCTGAGCGCTGCGACAGTGACCCGGTTCGACTCGATGGCGGTGCTGGACCCCCTCAGCAGCGCCGCATTGCCAGACTTCACGCACAGCCCAGCCGCATCGGCGGTCACATTGGGGCGGCTCTCATAGATGATCCCGACCACCCCGAAGGGCACCCGCACCCGGGTGACAGCAACCCCGCTGGGCAGCCGCCAGCCCCTCTCCACGTCCCCGACCGGATCAGCCAACGACGCGACGTCCCGCAGCCCCTGCACCATCCCGGCCACCCGGTCGACATCAAGCCGCAACCGGTCGATCATCGGCTCCGGCATCCCTGCGCCCCGGGCATTCGCCACGTCCAGCCGGTTCGCCGCCAGCAGATCATCCTCAGCCGCGGCCAAGGCATCGGCCATCGCGTGCAGTGCCCGATCCTTCACCTCACGATTGAGCACAGCCAGCTGACGACTCGCCTCGCGCGCAGACCTGGCCTGTTCCTGGAACTCCATGACCGGAGTCTACTGAGCAGGTTGTCCCAGCGACGCGCCTCGCCCACCCCCTGGGATCACCCGCCACAGGTAGTACAGCGCATTGATCCCCGTCAGGGTGGTCATCACCGTGGAGGCCGCCGTGACGGCGTACTCCCCCATCAGCAACGCCCACACCAGCCACAACGCCTGAACCAGCAGGTTCACCGCCAGGAACCCACCCGAGACCCCGGAGATGTCAGCAGAGTTGCGCAGGTCCAGGAACTGGGTCACCTGCCCCACCGCCAGCGGCAGCACCGCCACCAACCCGTAGATCAGCGGCCCGAGCAACAGATCGATCACCCCGAACAGGAAGGCACTCAGCAGCAGCGGCGGCACCAGCTTCGGCAACACCGCCTGCCCCCGATCCCGGCAGATCATCACCACCACCGCCGTCGAGGTCACCGCCAACAACAGGTTGGAGCTCAGGAGGCTGAACTGCCCGATGTGAAACCCGTGACAGCTCCACGCATACAGCGCCGCCACGTTCAGCTGCCACATCGGCAACGACACCCCCGCGCTGGTCCGCTCCCGCAGGAGCCGCACCAGCTGCGGCAGGCCCGAGATCATTCCTGTGCAGGCCGCAACCCAGCCCAACACGTCCAGAAAACCCACTACTGCACCATCTCGATCAACAAATCACGATGCACCGCCAGCCCCCCATCGCGTACCCGGCGGCTCAGGGGCTCCGCGGCGCAGTCCGCCAGCCCACGGGCCAACAGATCACCGGAGATGCTGATGATATCGACGGGGTCCCCGGCCTCAAACTCCCCTGCAATCTCGACGACCCCAGCAGCCAGCAACGATGCCTGCCCTCGACGGAGCGCCCGCTCGGCCCCCTCGTCGATCCGAAGTCTCCCCCGCACCTCGGCGGCGTGCGCCAGCCACAGCATCCGACGGGGCCGCCTGCGCCCCGTCGCCTCGAAGAAGGTCCCCACCTCCTGGCCGTCGAGGGCCGAGGCCACCTGGTTGGCATGGGCCAGCACCACGCCCACCCCGCCCGAGGTGGCGATCCGTGCCGCCTCCACCTTGCTGCTCATCCCCCCGGTCCCAACCCGGGAACCCACCCGGGAGGTGTCGGCCCTCAGCTCGGCGATGTCGGCCACGTGACGGATCAGCTCCGCCCCAGGCTCGTCAGGATGCGCGGTGTAGAGGCCGTCCACGTCGCTGAGGATCACCAACGCATCGGCGCGCACCAGATGCGACACCAGCGCGGCCAACCGGTCATTGTCCCCGAACCTGATCTCGGAGGTCGCAACCGTGTCGTTCTCGTTGATGACTGGGATCACCCCCAGCCGCAGCAGCCGGGAGATCGTGTTCAGCGCATTGCGATAGCTGCGACCATCCTGCAGGTCGCCAGCGGTGAGCAGCACTTGGGCCACCATCAGATCGTGGGCTGCGAAGGCATCGGCGTAGTGGCGCACCAGGATTCCCTGCCCGACGGCGGCCGCAGCCTGCTGGGTTTCCAGGTCCCTGGGCCGCCTGGGCAACCCGAGCGGCAGCAGCGCCGAGGCGATCGCCCCCGAGGAGACCAGGACCACCTTGGTGCCGTGGCTGCGCAGCCGGGCGATGTGTCGGGCCAGCTCGGCCACCCGGTTCGGGTCCAGGTGCCCCGTGGCGTCGGTCAGCGAGGAGGAGCCGATCTTGACCACGATCCGCTCGGCCCCGACCACCTCAGCCCTCATGGCCGCCCAGACCCTGCTCGGCCTTCCAGGCGTGGTACTCCGCATCCAGCCTCCGACGGCGGGTCGCGGCCGGACGCTCGGTCTCCAGGCGCTGGTCCTCGCCCCGCCTGGCCAGCATCTCCGCCCCGGCCTCGATCTGGGGGCGGAAGTCGAACACGACGGCGTCCTCACCGCCGATGGCCACCGCATCCCCCTCCTCGGCCCCCAGCTTCAGCAGCTCATCCTCGACCCCCAACCGGTTGAGCCGATCCGCGAGATAGCCGACCGCCTCCGCATTGTTGAAGTCGGTCTGCCTGATCCAACGCTCCGGCTTGGCGCCGCGCACCCGCCACAACCAGCCACCCTCACCGTCGCCCTGCTGCACGATGGTGAAGGAGTCGTCACTGGCGGCCCGACCAACCGGCTTCGGCCGGAGCACCGGGCGCGGCTCGGGCCTCTCCTCCGCCAGCTGGGCGCGCCGGGCGGCCACGATCTCGGCCATCGCGAACCTCAGCTCATTCAGCCCCTGGCCGGTCTTGGTGGAGATCTCGAAGACCCGGTGGCCGCGCTCCTCCAACTCCGGCCTGACCATCTCGGCCAGCACGGGCGCATCCGGCAGGTCCATCTTGTTCAGCGCGACCAACCGCACCCGATCCTCCAGCCCGCCGTGGGCCGTGAGCTCTCCCTCGATGACATCGAGATCGCCGAGCGGCTCCCGACCCGGCTCCCAGGTCCCCAGGTCGATGACGTGGACGATGGCCTGGCAGCGCTCGATGTGGCGCAGGAAATCGAACCCCAGGCCCCTGCCCTCGGAGGCCCCCTCGATCAGCCCCGGCACATCCGCGACGGTGTAGGTCACCTCCCCGGCCACCACCACCCCCAGGTTCGGCACCAGGGTGGTGAACGGGTAGTCCGCGATCCTCGGCCGGGCCCGGGAGATCGCCGCGATGAGCGAGGACTTCCCCGCCGACGGGAAACCCACCAGGCCGACATCGGCCAACACCTTCAGCTCCAGCTGGATCAGCCGGGACTGCCCCTCCTCACCCAGCAGGGCGAAACCGGGGGCCTTGCGCGCCGCGGTGGCCAGGGCCTCGTTGCCGAGTCCGCCCTTGCCCCCGACAGCGGCGACGAACTCATCGCCCACCTCGGTCAGGTCCGCCAGATGCTCCCCCGTCGTCGCATCGGAGACCACGGTGCCAGCAGGCACCGCCAGCACGACGTCCTTGCCCTTGGCCCCGTGCTGGTGGTCCCCCCGGCCGGGCTGCCCGTTGGTGGCCTTGCGCACCGACTGCCGGTGGTACTCCACCAGCGAGTTGAGGTTCTCGCTCACCTGCAGGATCACCGAGCCGCCGTCGCCGCCGTTGCCGCCGTCGGGACCGCCGAGCGGTTTGAACTTCTCGCGATGCACCGACGCGCAACCGTGGCCGCCGTTTCCGGCCTGGACGGTCAGCCTCACACGGTCGACGAAGGACGGGATGGCCATGCTTTCCTCCTGGATGAGGGATGGAAGACGAAAGCGACGGGCCCACCACAAGAGGTAGGCCCGTCGCTCGTGCTCAGGTCGAGGATCAGGCCTCGACCGGAGCGATGCTGACGACGCGGCGACCGCGCTTGACCCCGAAGGTCACGTGGCCGGCAGCGAGGGCGAACAGGGTGTCGTCGCCACCACGACCGACGTTGTCGCCGGGGTGGAAATGGGTGCCGTGCTGGCGCACGAGGATCTCCCCGGCACCGACCAGCTGTCCGCCGAAGCGCTTCACACCGAGGCGCTGGGCGTTGGAGTCACGACCGTTCCGCGTCGAGGACGCGCCCTTCTTGTGTGCCATTGTGTTGCTACCTCAGTTCTTGATGTCGGTGACCTTGACCTGGGTGTACCGCTGGCGGTGCCCCTGGCGCTTCTTGTAGCCGGTCTTGTTCTTGTACTTCAGGATCCGAATCTTCGGCCCCTTGGACAGACCAAGCACCTCAGCGGTCACCAAGACCTTGCCGAGGGCTTTGGCGTCGGAGGTCACGGTGTCGCCATCGACCAGCAGCAGCGGCTGCAGGTTGACGGTCTCGCCGACGCCTTCAGACACCAGGTCGATGTCGAGGATGTCGCCAACAGCCACCTTGTGCTGGCGTCCGCCACTGCGCACGATCGCGTACACGCCTGACCTACCTTCTTGGTTTCTCACGTCTGATTCCCCGGTAACCGTTGGGTTTCGGGGCTTGGCACCTGTCCACGCGCATGGGCATGGCTCAAAGCACCGGGGGACAACTTTACGTCGCGCTCCCCCACCGGTCAAACCGATGAGGGAGCGTGTTGTGTGTCAGCTCTTCTTCCGACGGCGACCGCCCGACTTGCGCTCCCCGCCGTCGGCCGGGGCCTGGGAGTCCACCGGGTCCTCGAAGCGCAGGTACCCACCACCGTGGCAGTGGTCGCACTCCTCGGTGAAGGCCTCCGCCAGCCCGGTCCCGATGCGTTTGCGGGTGAGCTGCACCAACCCGAGGCTGGTGACCTCCGCCACCTGGTGCCGAGTACGATCCCGACCGAGGCATTCGACCAGCCGCCGCAGCAGCAGCTCCCGGTTGCTCGGCAGCACCATGTCGATGAAGTCGATCACGATGATGCCACCGAGGTCACGCAGCCGCAGCTGCCGCACGATCTCCTCAGCCGCCTCCAGGTTGTTGCTGGTCACGGTGGCCTCGAGGTTGCCCCCCGAGCCGGTGAAACGCCCGGTGTTGACGTCGATGACGGTCATCGCCTCGGTGCGGTCGATCACGAGCGACCCACCCGAGGGCAGGAAAACCTTGCGCTCCAGCGCCTTGGCGATCTGCTCGTCGATGCGATGCTCGGCGAAGATGTCGCGCCCATCCTCGCCCGGCTCGTAGCGCTCCACCCGATCCGCCAGGTGCGGGGCGACATGGCTGACATAGGCGGTGATCGCCTCGTAGGCGTCGTCTCCCTGGATGGTGAGCCTGCGGAAGTCCTCGGTGTAGAGGTCGCGCACGATGCGCAGCGTCAGATCGGGCTCCGCGTACAGGGCCTCGGGGGCCTTGCCCGCGGCCACCTTCTTCTCGATGACCTCCCACTGGGCCTTCAGCCGGTTGACGTCACGCACCAGCTCCTCGGCGGCCACGCCCTCGGCAGCGGTACGCACAATCACCGACTCGTCGTCGGAGATCAACTCGCCGAGGATCTGCCGCAGCCTGGCGCGCTCGCTGTCCGGGAGCTTGCGGGAGATGCCCGACAGGTGCCCGCCGGGCGAGTAGACGATGTAGCGGCCCGGCAGGGAGATGTGTCCGGTCAGTCGGGCACCCTTCGCACCGACCGGGTCCTTCGTGACCTGCACCAGCACGGCCTGCCCGGACTTGAAGACCTTCTCCACCTTGCGGTCCTCTGCGGTGACCCCGAAGGAGTCCCAGTCCACCTCGCCCGCGTACAGCACGGCGTTGCGACCCCGGCCGATGTCGATGAAGGCGGCTTCCATGCTGGGCAGCACGTTCTGCACCCGCCCCAGGTAGACGTTGCCGATCAGCGAGGTGGCAGAGGCCCGGTCCACGTAGTGCTCCACCAGCACCCCGTCCTCCAGGACGGCGAGCTGGGTGTAGTTCTCACGCTGCCGGATCACCATCTGCCGATCCACGGATTCACGCCTGGCCAGGAACTCCGCCTCGCTCAGGATGGGGGCCCGGCGACGCCCGGCGGCTCGGTTCTCCTTGCGACGCTGCCGCTTCGCCTCCATCCGGGTGGAGCCCTCGATACCGGTCACCTCGTCGTCGGAACTGGTCTTCGCCTCCGTCGAGCGACGGCGACGACGGCGACGACGCCTGGTTCCGGTCTCCTCCTCGGCATCCTCCGTGGTCTCACCGCTGTCGGTGGGCTCCGCGTCCTCCTCCGAGTCCTCGCCCTCCTCGGTCTCCTCCTCGGGTTCCTCCGCGGTCCCCTCATCCGTTTCACGGCCACGACGACGGCGACGACCGCCACGACGGCGACGGCGACGGCCGGGACGCTCGTCCTCCTCCAGGGCCTCGGCGCCGTCGGTGGCCTCGACCTCATCCGCCTCGACAGCCTCACTCTCCTCGCCGTCGGTGGCCCCAGCGGGCTCCTTGACCTCGGCGATGGCGTCGGCCAGCTTGGCCAGGCTCTCGGTGCGCCCCTCGGCGGTCACCGCGAACGGGTCCTTCATCGTGGCGCGGCGGCTCCTGGCGGCCTCCTCGGCCATCCGCAGCGCAGCCGCGATGCCATCCTCGTCCTCGACGGTCTGAGCGGCCTGATCCGAGGCCTCGTTCTGCTCCGCCACCTCCACGGGAGTCTCAGGGGAAGCCTCCTCCACGGCGCGGCCACGACCACGACCGGAGCGGCGACGGCGACCACGCGGCGCGGTCTCCTCCTCAGGGACCGCCTCCTCGGGTGCAGCCGAGGTCACGGCCTCCTTGACCTCCGCCCTGGTCTCCAGCTCGGTCTCTGCCTTGACCTCCGCCTTGTTCTCAGGCCCACCGGCTGCGCGGGTGGCGCGACGACGACGCTGCCTGGGGGCAGGCTCGTCGGTGTCGATCTTGACCAGCGTGCCCGAGTGGGCCGCCGGAGCGGCGGTGGTGGTGACGGGGGTCTCGGCTTCCGGGGTCACGACCTCCACGGGCGGACCGGCAGGGCGCGAGGCAGCGCGGCGACGGCGCGTCGGCCGGGCGACCTCCGGCAGGGCCTCCTGTTGAGGTTCCGGCAGGAGCTCGGGCTGCACCTCAGCTGCGCCCTCCTCCGGCACCTCCTGTGCCACACGGCTTGCCAGAACAGCGTCGATGGCCTCGGGCGGGACCACCGAGGATGCGCTCTTCACCTGGTGCCCGAGCTCAGCCAGCTCGACCAGCAACTCCTTGCTGGTGACGGCGATGTGCTTGGCCAGCTGATGGACGCGGGGGCGCTCAGGCAGGGTGGCATCGTTGGATGTGGGTTCAGTCATCCTGACTCCTTCAGGCGCGGCTGCGCCGGGATCGGGCGCAGCACGCTGCGCCGTACAAGACTTCAAGGTCACCCGGAGAAGCCCGGGAGTCGCCGCGGTCGAATCATCTCGTCGCGGTCTTCAACTCCTTGGGGCCACCTCGGCGGGAGCACCGGCGGTGCAAGACCTGTGCCCTATTGTTCCACAGATTTCAGGTTCAACGGGTCCTCAATGCCCGTTTCCCCCAATGGACCCTGCCGAAGCCTCGTCAACAGCGCTCGGGTCGCCGGGATTTGGGGCTCCAGGCGACGCAGCACCGTCATCACGTCGTCGGGTCTGACCAGGGGGGTGAGGTGCTGCAGCCGCATCACCACGTGCTCATCATCGGTTGCCCGCGCATCGAGCACCGCCGCCCGGACATCGAAGGTGCGCATCCCGTTCTTGGTCATCCGCTCGACCACCTGGGTCTCGGAGTCCAACAGCGTCTGAAGCGCACCGGCCAAGGTTCCCGGCGGGCATTGAGGCAGGGTCACCTCCCAGTCCGAGGCCTGGAGCAGATCGCTCAACGACTCTCGCACCGCATCAGCGGCATCCAGGAACACCAGCCCCCGGGGCATCACAGCGTTGAGCGCATCCTGCACCTTGCCCGGATCACACTCCGCCGCCAACGCCAGCTCCACGTACTCGGCCTCGCTCGCCGCCGAGGTCGGGGCCGAGTTGGCATAGGAGATGCGCGGATGGGGGTTGAAGCCGGAGGAGTAGGCCATTGGGATCGAGGCCCGACGCAGCGCCCGCTCCAGGATTCGCCCGAAATCCCGGTGGGAGGTGAACCGGGCCGCACCGCGTCGGGCGTAGCGGAGTCGGATTCGCTGCACCGGCGGTGCCTGCTGGATGGGAGGTTGCTTCTTGGCCACGGAGTCTGATCCTATCCCGCGTGGACTGATGGCCCGGCACACGCAAGGATGGACCCATGGCGAACTGGCTGCTCTCCCCTGACCACTTCCACTGGCTGCGCCAGGAGACCCGTCGTCTCCTGGACTTCGCGCGGAACTGCCCCGTGCCGGGTGCCGGGGCCGCGTGGCTGAACAGCGACGGCAGCTTGGACCTGGAACGCCCGCCCGCAACCTGGGTCACCTGCCGCATGGTGCACTGCTATGCGCTCGGCCATCTGCTGGGGATTCCCGGCTCCCGCACCGTCGCCGAGTCCGCCATGACGGGGCTCACCGGTGCGCTGCGTGATGCCGAACACGGCGGCTGGTTCGACGACGCCTCCGGGGACGGCCCAGCCGGGAAGCAGGCCTACGCCCACGCCTTCGTGGTGCTGGCCGCCAGCTCCGCGGTCGCCGCTGAACTCGACGGCGCCACCGAGCTGCTGCAGGAAGCCCTCACCGTCTACGAGACCCATTTCCTGGACGACGACGGTCTGGTCATCGACTCCTGGAACCGGGACTTCACCACAGCCAGCGACTACCGGGGCATCAACGCGACGATGCACGGTGTCGAGGCGCTGCTGGCTGCAGCCGATGCCACCGGCGACCCACACTGGCTGCGCCGGGCTGCCCGCCTGGCTGCCTTCGCCGCCCATCAGGCCGCGTCGAACCGGTGGCGGATGCCGGAGCACTTCAGCGCACAGTGGGAGTTCCTGCCCGACTACAACGAGGACCGCCCAGCCGATCAGTTCCGCCCCTACGGCGCGACCGTCGGGCATGGTTTGGAATGGGCCAGGCTGCTGCTCCACGTGGAGGCCGCCCTCAGCGACACCGCCCTGCTGGAGCTCCCCGGCCCGAGCAAGGGCTGGGAGCACGCCGCGCAGAAGCTCTACAAGCGGGCCATCTCCGATGGGTGGGGTCGCAACGGGCACCCCGGCTTCCTCTACACCACCAACTGGGATGGCGTCCCCGTCGTCGAGGATCGGCTCCACTGGGTGACGGCCGAGGCCATCGGTGCCGCCGCGACGCTGTGGCATCGAACCGGCAGGAAACGCTACGCCCGCGACTACGCCCGCTGGTGGGACTTCGCCGCCACTCACCTGCTCGACCTCGAGGCCGGGTCCTGGCACCACGAACTGGACCCGATGAACCAGCCCGCTGGCACGGTGTGGCCGGGCAAACCTGACCTCTACCACGCCCTGCAGGCCTCACTGATCCCCACCCTGCCGCTCAGCCCGGTGATGGCCTTCGCCCTGCGCGATGCCGAGGGCCTGCGTTGACACCCGGCACCGCGCACCCTCTCATGGGGGCCGCGCTGCTGCTGCTCGCCTTCAACCTGCGCCCGGTGGCGGTCTCCGTCGGGCCAGCCCTGGCCCAGATCCAGGCTGATCTGGGGCTCGGACCCACCCTCGCCGGGGTGCTGACGGCCCTGCCCTCGCTGTGCTTCGCCGTCGTGGGTGCCATCGCCCCGTGGCTGGCGCACCGTATCGGCGCCCACCGTGCCATCGGGGTCGCCTATGTGCTGCTGATCTCCGGTCAGCTCGTGCGGGCCGCCGTGGATGGGCCGTGGCTGTTCCTCACCTGCTCGATGATCGCCCTGTCCGGGATGGCCCTGGCCAACATCCTGCTGCCCTCCCTGGTGCGGCTCCACTTCCCCAACCGGGTCGGCCTGGTCACCAGCCTGTACTCGTTGTCGCTGGCCCTGGGGCTGACGCTCGCCAGTGCCGTGACCATCCCGATGGCCAATGCGCTGGGCGGGTGGCGGGCTGCGTTCACCGCTGGCTCCCTGGTCGCGGTCGCCGCCGCGGTGGTCTGGCTGCCGCTGCTGAGGCTGGGGCGCCCCCACCTGCACACCAACCACTCCCAGTTCTTCGTGCGCGTGGTGGCCCGCAGCCGGAACGCCTGGGCACTGGCATTGTTCTTCGCCCTCCAGTCGGCGGCCGCCTACACCATCTTCGGTTGGTTGCCGAGCATCTACCAGGCCGCCGGGATGAGTGAGGCCGATGCCGGTTTCATGCTGGCCATCACGACGGGGGCCGGGATCGTCCCGGCCTTCCTGCTGCCCGCCTACGTCGCCCGACGGCCCCAGCCCCGCCTGATGTTGCTGGCGCTCTCGGCCGCGATGGCCGCCTCCTTCCTGGGGTTGCTGGTGGCACCGACGACCCTGCCGTGGCTCTGGGCCCTGTTGGCCGCTGCCGGGCTGTCCACCTTCCCGCTGTTCCTGGCGCTGCTCGGGCTGCGGGCCGACACCCCGGCCGGGACGGCGGCCCTGTCCGGCTTCGTGCAATCGGTGGGCTACCTGCTGGCCTCGGTCGCCCCCTTCGTCTTCGGGCTGCTGCAGGAGGCGACCGGCGGGTGGACCTGGCCGCTGCTGATGCTGCTGGTGCTCACGGTCCCCATGACCATCACGGGGCTCATCAGCTGCCGAGACTGGCGGATCGAGACCGAGCCGTCAGTCTCGGCCCAGGTCGGGGTGCAGCACCGGCAGGGGTAGGAGGGTCTGCCCGGTCGGCCCCATCTGGATGTCGGTGCCCATCTGGGGGCAGACCCCGCAGTCGAAGCAGGGGGTCCAGCGGCAGTCCTCCACCGGGACCTCGTCCAGGGCGTCCTGCCAGTCCTCCCAGAGCCAGTCCCGATCCAGCCCGGCATCGAGGTGGTCCCAGGGCAGCACCTCCTCGTAGTCGCGCTCCCGGGTGGTGAACCAGGCCAGGTCGATGCCCGATCTGCCCAGTTCCTCGTTGGCGGCGGTCTCCCAGCGTTCGTAGTCGAAGTGCTCGCTCCAGCCGTCGAACCGGCCTCCCTCTCGCCAGACCCGTTCGATGACGGCTCCGACCCGGCGGTCACCACGGCTGAGCAGACCCTCGACCATGCCGGGCTTGCCGTCGTGGTAGCGCAGCCCGATGGCCCGACCGTAGTTCTTGTCCTGGCGGATGGTGTCCCTGAGCAGCTGAAGGCGGTGGTCGATGGTCTCGTAGCTGGCCTGCGCCGCCCACTGGAACGGGGTGTGGGGTTTCGGGATGAAACCACCGATGGAGACGGTGCACCGGATGTCGCGGGTCCCGGAGGCCTTGCGGCCGGTCTCGATGACCCGGGAGGCGAGTTCGGCGATCTGCAGCACGTCCTCGTCGGTTTCGGTGGGCAGACCGCACATGAAGTACAGCTTCACCTGACGCCAGCCGTTGCTGAAGGCCGTGGCGACCGTCGTGATGAGGTCCTCCTCACTGACCAGCTTGTTGATGACCTTGCGCATCCGCTCGGAGCCGCCCTCGGGGGCGAAGGTGAGCCCGGAGCGTCGTCCGTTGCGCGACAGCTCGTTGGCCAGGTCGATGTTGAAGGCATCGACGCGGGTGCTGGGCAGCGACAGCGAGACGTTGGTGCCCTCGTATCGGTCGGCGAGCTGCTTGGTGACATCCCCGATCTCGGAGTGGTCGGCGGAGCTGAGCGACAGCAGGCCGATCTCCTCCAGCCCGGTGGCCTCCAGGCCCTGCTGCACCATGTTGCCGATGGTGGCAAGGCTGCGTTCCCGCACCGGCCGGGTGATCATCCCGGCCTGGCAGAACCGGCAACCCCGGGTGCACCCCCGGAAGATCTCGACGGAGTAGCGCTCGTGCACGGTCTCGGCCATCGGCACGATCGGCTTGGCCGGATACGGCCACTGGTCGAGGTCCATCAGGGTGTGTTTGCGCACCTGGAACGGCACCCCGTCCCGATTCGGGGCGACCCGCTGGATGCGGCCGTCGTCGAGGTAGTCCACGTCGTAGAAGGCAGGCACGTAGAAGGCCCCGGTCAGGGCCAGTCGCAGCAACAGGCCCTCGCGTCCTCCCGGTCGCCCCTCCTCCTTCCACTCGCGCACGATGTCGCTGATGAGCAGGCAGGCCTCCTCGCCGTCGCCCAGCACCGCCACGTCGATGAAATCGGCAATGGGTTCCGGGTTGAAGGCGGCGTGCCCCCCAACCAGCACGATGGGGTGGTCATCGCTGCGTTCCGCCGCACGGATCGGAAGCCCTGCCAGGTCCAGGATGGAGAGCATGTTGGTGTAGCACAGCTCCGTGGAGAAGCTGAACCCCAGCACGTCGAAGGCGGCGACGGGACGGTGCGCATCGAGGGTGAACTGCGGCACCCCGGCTTCACGCATGGCGGCATCCATGTCCGGCCACACGGCGTAGGTGCGCTCGGCGAGGATCCAGTCCCGCTCGTTGAGGATTTCGTAGAGGATGGCCACGCCCTGGTTGGGCTGGCCCACCTCGTAGGCGTCTGGGTAGGACAAGCACCAGCGCACCTTCGCCGATTCCCAGTCCTTGCAGATGCTGTTGTGCTCACCACCCACGTACTGGATGGGTTTGGATACCCCGGCCAGCAGGGGTTCGAGCTTCGGGTACAGGGACAACTCCGGCAAGGTGTCGGTCATGCGGAGAAGGATAACCGGCGAATCCGGCCTTGCTCAGGATTAGAGGGTGCGCGGATGGGAGGGGTCGTCGCGAGGATCGTCATGGTGGCCACCTGGCAAGGTAGTACGACGAAGATCGCACTGGAGCGTGGCAGTCGAGGAGGTCCGCAGCCAGGGGGCCATCAGGGCGACCGCAGTAGATTCCGCCTGTCCGCGCACCCTCTCAGTCCTCGCCGAACCACAGCGCCAGTTCGCGGGCCGCGCTCTTTTCGGAGTCCGAGGCGTGGACGGCGTTGCGGCGGATGCTGGTGCCGTAGTCCGCACGGATCGTCCCGGGATCGGCCTTGGCGGGGTCAGTCGCACCGTTGAGCTCCCGCACCCGCTCGATGGCCTCCTCCCCCACCAGCTCGCAGGCCACCAACGGCCCGGAGGTGATGAACTCCCTCAGTCCTGCGTAGTAGTCCTGGTCCAGGTGCTCGGCGTAGTGCCGGTCGGCCAGCTCAGCGGGGACCTGCCACACCTCGAGCCTCGTCGGCACCAACCCCGCGGCCTCGTAGCGGCTGAGGATGTGGCCGACGTGACCGGCGGCGAAGGCATCGGGTTTGATGATGACGAAGGTGGACTGCCGCACCATTGCGTTGCTCCTCGAGGTTGTAGGGACTGCCCTGAATGATAGCTACTTCACCAACAGGTCGCGCGCCTGGCCGGCTGCGATGAGGGAGCCCGCGACGAGCACCCCGGCACTTGGGCCTGCCGCGTCGGCCAGCAGGGTGGCGAGTTCCAGGGCGTCGGCCATCGTCGGGGCCTGGTGGACCTTGCCCGCTGGCCAGACCTCCTCGGCCAGGGCGGCGAGTTCGGCGACGGGAAGCGCGCGCGGCGTGCCCTGAACCTTCGTGACCACCACCTGGTCCATCACCTCGGCGAAGGTCTCGAGCACCTTCGCCTGGTCCTTGTCGGCCATCATCGCGACCACTCCGATGGTGGGGGTGAAGGCGTAGGCCTCCTGGCAGGCCGCCACCGTGACCTTGGCAGCCTGGGGGTTGTGGGCGGTGTCGATCACCACGGCCGGGGAGGTCCGCACCAGCTCCAGCCGGGCGGGGGCCTTGACCTCCGCCAGCCCCTCCTCGATGACCTCCGGGGCCAGGGCCTTGCCACCGAGGAAGGACTCCACCGCGGCCACCGCCAGAGCGGCGTTACGGGCCATGTGTGCCCCGTACAGGGGCAGGAACAGCTCCCCGACGGGGCCGCCGAGGCTCTGGATGCGGATCACCTGACCGCCGACGGCGGGTCTGCGGTCCAGCAGCCCGAAGTCAGGCCCCTCGGCGCGGACCACCGCCCCGACCTCGACGGCGCGGGCCAGCAGGGGCTGGACGGCCGCGGGTTCCTGCCCGGCCAGCACCGCCGTCGATCCGGGTTTGATGATCCCGGCCTTCTCCGTGGCGATCTCGGCCAGGGTCTCGCCCAGGATGTGGGTGTGATCCGCCCCGATGGGGGTCACCACGGCCACCTCAGGGGTGACCACGGAGGTGGCGTCCCAGCTGCCGCCCAGCCCGACCTCGACCACGGCGACATCAACGGGGGCATCGGCGAAGGCGGCATAGGCCATCGCTGTGATGACCTCGAAGAAGGTCATGGCGATACCGTCGAGCTGTTTCTCGTCAACCATTCGCACAAAGGGTTCGATCTCCTCCCAGACCTCTCGGAACCGCTTTGTGGAGATGGGTTCCCCGTCCAGGCAGATGCGCTCCCTGGCATCGCTGAGGTGGGGGCTGGCGAAGCGCCCGGTGCGCAGCCCGGCAGCCCGCAGCAGGGAGTCGATCATGATGCAGGTGGAGCCCTTGCCGTTGGTACCGGCCACCTGGATCACCGGCGCGGTGTCCTGGGGATTGCCGAGCAGGTCCATCAGGGCCTGGATTCGGCTCAGGCTGCGGCCGATCCGGTGCTCGGGCCAGCGGGAAGTCAAATTTTCAACAAGGGTGGCGTGATCCATGATTCTCCCATCCTAGACAGCTACGATGTACCGGTGACTGATTCGCACACTGCGCCCACCGCCCATTCCTGGAAGGACTGGGTGGGGCTCATCGCCCGCATCATCCCGGGAATCGTCTTCGTCTACGCCGGGGCCACCAAGGTCGTGGACATGGAGGCCTTCCGGGCGAACATCCTGGCCTACCAGTTGGTGGGCTGGGACATGGCGCAGGTGTTGTCGATCACGCTTCCCGTGCTGGAGATCGCCGCTGGCCTGCTGCTGTTGGGGGGGCTTTTCACCCGGTGGGCCGCTGCTGCGATCTTCGTGATGCTGCTGATGTTCATGGGGGGTATCGCCTGGGTGTGGAGCCAGGGCATCAACATCGACTGCGGCTGCTTCGGCACCGGCGGCGAGGTGGATGCCTCCGAGACCCAGTACCCGTTGAAGATGGCGGAGAACCTCGGCATGGCGGCCCTGTGCGGCTGGCTGATCCTGCGTCCGCAGTCAGCCTTCAGCCTGGATCGGGCACTTTTCGGCACCCCCACCCGTTCATCGTTTGAAAGCACCCCCGCGGACGACGCGGACGAGAAGGAATGAGAAACACCCCGACATGGCCAACAACTCGAATCTGAGCAAGCGGGCAGCCCTGCGACGGCAGCAGGAGATGGAGGAGCGTCACGCACGCCAGAAGCGCATGATGGGCATCGGTCTCGGCGTGCTCGCGGTCGTCGCCGTGGTGATCGTCGCCATCGTCCTGACCCAGGTCGTCGGCCGCAACAGCAACACGTCCACCCCTCCGAACGCCACCGCGGGCCACGGCATCCAGCTGGTCTCCCAGAGCACCGAGCCCAGCGGCGACGTCCCGCACGTGGTGATCTACGAGGACTACCAGTGCCCGGCCTGCAAGGTGCGTGAGGACCAGTTCGGCAATGTGGTGACCCAGCTCGTCGACGAGGGGAAGATCACCGTCGAGATCCGCACCGCCTACTTCCTGGACAGCGTCAACCGCAGTGGCAACGCCAAGTCCTCCTCCCGCGCGGCCCTCGCCGCAGCTGCAGCCGACGCCGTCGGGAAGTACCGCGAGTACCACAAGGTGGTCTTCGAGAACCAGCCCCAGGAGGGAGCCGGTTTCACCGATGAGCAGCTCCGCGTGGAGTTCGCCACCAAGGCCGGGATCACCGGCGAGGCCCTGACCGAGTTCCAGAAGCTCTACGACGACAAGGCCTACGCCAACTTCGCGGAGAAGTCCTACAAGGCGATGTCCGACAACGGCATCACCGGAACCCCGGCCTTCACCGTGGACGGCAAGCAGCTCGAGTTCTACGACGAGGCGACCAAGACCGTCCTCATCGAGCCCACGGCCGAGTCCTTCCTGGGCGCCGTCGAGAAGCTCAAAGCTTCCTGAGCGTTTCCATTCGACGGTTGTCGGCAGGCACAACTACGATGCCTGTCCATGACGAACTATGCCTCCGGCCTGCCTGCAAAGCCCGCTCTCGAAGGACTCGAGGACAAGTGGGCGCAGGTATGGCGGGAGGACGCCACCTACGCCTTCCAGCGACCGACCAGCCGCGACGAGGTGTTCTCCATCGACACCCCGCCACCGACGGTCTCGGGATCGCTGCACGTCGGCCACGTGTTCTCCTACACCCACACCGACACCATCGCCCGCCACCAGCGGATGTTGGGAAAGCAGGTGTTCTACCCGATGGGGTGGGATGACAACGGCCTGCCGACGGAGCGTCGGGTGCAGAACTACTACGGGGTGCGCTGCGACCCGTCGTTGCCCTACGACGAGGACTTCACTCCCCCGGCCAAACCGGACCCGAAGCGTCAAGTGGCGATCTCGCGCCGCAACTTCGTGGAGCTGTGCGAGGAACTGACCGCCATCGACGAGCAGGTCTTCGAGGAGCTGTGGCGTCACCTGGGGCTGTCCATCGACTGGGACACCCTCTACACCACGATCTCACCGGCCACGCAGGCGGTGGCGCAGCGCGCCTTCCTGCGCAACCTGGCCCGGGGGGAGGCCTACCTCAGCCATGCCCCGACGATGTGGGATGTCACCTTCCAGACTGCCGTGGCCCAGGCCGAGCTGGAGTCCAGGGAACACCCCGGGGCCTACCACCGGGTGGCCTTCCACGCAGCAGACGGCCCGGTGTACATCGAGACCACCCGGCCGGAGCTGCTGCCGAGCGTCTGCGCGTTGATCGCCCACCCCGACGACGAGCGCTACCAGAAGCTGTTCGGCACCACCGTCACCTCCCCGGTCTTCGGGGTGGAGGTGCCGGTGCTGGCCCACGCCGCCGCTGAGCCGGACAAGGGGGCGGGCATCGCGATGTGCTGCACCTTCGGTGACCTCACCGATGTGCAGTGGTGGCGGGAGCTGGACCTGCCCACCCGAACCGTCATCGACCGTGACGGCAGGCTGCAGCGGGAGACCCCGGACTGGCTGGTCAACGCTGAGCCCTATGCCGAACTGGCGGGCAAGACCGCATTCTCCGCCCGAGCCGCGATGGTGGAGTTGCTGCGTGCTTCCGGTGATCTCGACGGCGATCCGAAGCCGATCTCGCGTCCCGTGAACTTCTACGAGAAGGGCGACAAGCCGCTGGAGATCGTCGCCACCCGGCAGTGGTACCTGGCCAACGGTGGCCGCGACGAGCAGCTGAAGGCCACGCTGCTGGAACGGGGCCAGGAGCTGGCCTGGACCCCGGAGCACATGCGGCACCGCTACGAGAACTGGGTGAGCGGGTTGAACGGGGACTGGCTGATCTCCCGGCAGCGGTTCTTCGGGGTGCCGTTCCCGGTGTGGTATCCACTGGATGCCGACGGCGAACCGGACCACGAGGCGATGATCGTCGCCGACGAGGCGAGTCTGCCCGTGGACCCCGTGACCACCTGCCCGCCCGGCTACGACGAGTCGCAGCGTGGCGTCCCGGGTGGATTCATCGCGGACCCGGACGTGATGGACACCTGGGCCACCTCCTCGCTGACCCCGCAGATCGCCTGCGGTTGGGAGCGCGACCCGGAGCTGTTCGCGTTGACCTTCCCGATGGACATCGCCCCGCAGGCCCATGACATCATCCGCACCTGGCTGTTCTCCCGTGTGGTGCGGGCCAACGCGGAAAACCACTCCCTGCCGTGGAAGCGCGCCACCATCTCCGGGTTCGTGGTGGACCCGGACCGCAAGAAGATGTCGAAGTCCAAGGGCAACGTGGTGGTGCCCTCCGACATCCTGGACAAGTACGGCTCGGATGCGGTCCGGTGGCGGGCCGCGATGGCCCGTCCCGGCATGGATTCCCCCTTCGATGAGTCCCAGATGAAGGTGGGGCGTCGCCTGGCGATGAAGATTCTCAACGCCGGGAAGTTCGTGCTGTCGATGGCCCCGGAGCCGGGGAGCCTCACCCGGGTGACCAATCCCGTGGACAAGGCGATGCTGGCCGGGCTGGCCGAGGTGGTCGCCGCCTCGACGAAGGCCTTCGAGGAGTTCGACTACACCACTGCGCTGGAGGTGGCGGAGTCCTTCTTCTGGGCCTTCTGCGACGACTACCTGGAGCTGGTCAAGGAGCGCGCCTACGGCACCCACTCCCCCGAGGAGCAGGCCTCGGCCCAGCACGCCCTGGCCCTGGCCCTGGACGTGCAGTTGAGGCTGTTCGCCCCGTTCCTGCCGTTCGTGACGGAGGAGACCTGGTCGTGGACCCACGGCTCCTCGATCCACAAGGCAGCCTGGCCGGTTCCTGGGGAGGTCAGCACCGACGGCGCCACCGAGCTCATCGCGGATGTCGCTGCCGTGCTGATCGCGGTGCGCGGCGCGAAGTCGAGCGCGAAGGCCTCGATGAAGACCCCCGTGACGGCCGTCACCTTCCGGGGCGAGCAGGCCTCGCTGGAGCGCCTGCAGGCCGTCGAGGCAGACCTGAGGGCCGTGTGCCGGATCACCGGGGAGATCACCTGGGAGGTCGCTGAGGCTCCGCTCACCGCCGAGGTCGAGCTGGATCAATGAGCAGGATGTCCGCCGAGCAGCGTCGGCACCAGGTGCTGACGGCGGCCACCCATGAGTTCGCCCGCTCCGGCTACCACGGCGCATCGACCCAGGCCATCGCTGAGCGGGTGGGGGTGTCCCAGCCCTACCTGTTCCAGCTCTTCGGGTCCAAGCTGCAGCTGTTCATCGCGACGTGGCAGCTGTGTTGCGACCGCATCGAGGCTGTTTTGTCGGAGGCCGCGGAGAGCAGTCCCACCGCTGAGCGGGGACATGCGCTGGCCGCGGCCTACGATGCCCTGCTGGCAAAGGAGAAGGAACTGCTGACCCTCCAGCTGCAGGCCTGGGCTGCCAGCTGCACCGACGAGGCGATCCGGAAGGTCGTGGCGCAACGCTTCGAGCGCATCTGGAACCTGGTGGGCTCACTCTCAGGGGCTTCTCCAGCAGTCGTCGGAGACATGATGGGAGGCTGGGTCCTCTACAACGTCGCCGCTGCCCTCCAGGTCGATGAGATCAGTCAGTGCACGGTGACCAGGGCTTGGGAACGCTCCTCAGGCACCCGGTGATTCCTCCGGTCGAGGGGTCATCAAACTGGTGACCACGGCGAGAGTGAGAACTGCCGCACCGACCCACAGGCTGGCGACCAGTCCTCGGGTGAACTGCGTGGCATCGGCTTGGCCACCAGTGGCCACGAAGACGGCTGCGAGTGCCGCGACACCAACGAGCACACCCAGTTCGCGGACGAAGTTGTTGATGCCCGAGGCGATGCCTTCGTCCTTGGTTGCGACGAAGCGCAGGGCCTGGGTGGCGAGCACCGCGAAGAAGGCCCCCATTCCCAGACCAGCCAGCAGCAGCCCCGGCAGCAGGAGCAGGTAGGGCACGTCAGGTCGCAGGACCAGGGCGAAGGAGACCAGCGAGGCCGCCTGGAGCACGGCTCCGACGGTCAGGATGACCTTTGTGCCAAATCTGGCCACGAGCTGCCCGGCGATGGGAGCTGCGATCACCGGCAACAGGGTCCAGGGCAAGGTGAGCAACCCGGCCTGCAGGGGCTCGTAGCCGAGCACCCGTTGGAAGTACTGGGTGAGCAGGAAGACCACACCGAACATCCCTGCCGTCACCAGCAACGCGGTGACATTGGTCAGCGTGAATCCCTTCGAGCGCAGCAACCTGGGGTCGACGACCGCATTTTGGGCTCGCCGGATGTGGAGCAGGAACCAGAGCAGGATGAAGAGCCCCAGGGCACCAGCCCCGGCAGCCAGCATGGGGTCACCAGCGGTCAGGGCGATCACCAGTGCCAGCATCCCTGCCGAGAGCCCGACGAGGCCCAGCAGGTCAAAGCTGCCGTGGACGGTGGCGAGGTTGCGGACCATGCGTGGTGCAGCGAGCAGGAGGAGCAGACCGATCGGCACATTGATCCAGAAGGCCCACTGCCAGCCGACGAACTGCACGATGGCCCCACCGATCAGCGGGCCGATTGCGGTGGCCAGTCCTTGGGCGGCTGACCAGATGGCGATGGCCATGGGGCGCTTCTCCTCCGCCGTTTCCTGCACCAGCAGGGTCAAGGAGAGCGGGACGAGGATTGCGGCCCCGACTCCTTGGACGGCTCGAGCGATGATGAGCACCTCGATGCCCGGCGCCAGGGCAACCATGGCGGAGGCTGCGGTGAAGACGCCCACCCCGACCTGGAAGGCCGTCCGCCTGCCGATGCGCTCCCCGACGGCCGCGGCTGCCAGCATGAACACGGCGAAGGTGAAGGTGTAGGCGTTGACGGTCCAGCTCAGCGCGGCAACCCCCAGCCCGAAGTCCCGCTGGATCGCGGGCAACGCGAAGGTGACCACGAGGTTGTCCAGCCCCGCGATGAACGCGGCACCTGCGGTTAGGGCCACAACCCCAGTCGACAGTCCTGATCTCACTCCAACTCCTTACTTAGTAATCACTAAGAAGTATAGGGTGTGGCACCTGACACTGTCAGTTCCCCTACCGAGCCCCTACCGAGCAGGTGACCCTGCGAGCAGGAATCGCCGAGGAACGACGGTTCGCCGTCAGCAGGTGACGCGCCAGCGTCTTTCACCAGCGATTCGTGCTCAGGTAGGGCGACGGTTCGGGGGCGGGATCACCCTTGGCAGCAAGACGGCCCAGACCCTTCATGGGTCTGGGCCGTCTCGTCGCCGTCAGTTCCGGGCGGCTCCGGCCTGGATCGCGGTGATGAGCACCGTGTTCACGATGTCCTCCACCAGGGCACCCCGGGACAGGTCGTTGACCGGCTTGTTGAGGCCCTGCAGCACCGGGCCGATGGCCAACGCCCCGGCCGTGCGCTGCACCGCCTTGTAGCCGATGTTCCCCGCGTTCAGGTCGGGGAAGATCAGCACATTCGCCCGTCCCGCCACCGGCGAGTCCGGAGCCTTGGAGCGCGCCACTGTCTCCTCCACCGCCGCATCGAACTGCAGCGGGCCGTCGCAGGCCAGGTTCGGGGCGGCCTCACGCAACAGCTGCACCGCCTCGGTCACGGCCTCGACATCCGGGCCAGCACCGGAGCTGCCCGTCGAGTAGGACAGCAGCGCCACCCTGGGCTCGATGCCGAAGCTGCGGGCCGTCTCGGCCGAGGCCGCAGCGATGTCTGCCAGCTGGGCCGGACTCGGGTTCGGGTTGACCGCGCAGTCCCCGAACACCAGCACCCGGTCGGCCAGGCACATGAAGAAGGCCGAGGAGACCACCTGGACCCCGGGCCGGGTACGGATCACCTCGAAGGCCGGGCGGATGGTGTGGGCGGTGGTGTGGACCGCCCCGGAGACCATCCCGTCTGCCAGGCCGTCGCGCACCATCATCGTGCCGAAGTAGGACACGTCGGCCATGCGCTCGAAGGCCTGTTCCCGGGTCACCCCCTTCTTCGCGCGCAGCTCGGCGTACTCGTCGGCGAACCGGTCCCGCCACGGATGGGTGAGCGGGTCGACGACCTCCGCGCCGCCGATCTCCACCCCCTCGGCCGCCGCCAGTCGAGCCACCTCGGCCGGATCACCGAGCAGGGTGAGCTTCGCAGCCCCCTCCCGCAGCAGCTGGTCCGCTGCGCGCAGGATACGCGGCTCAGTCCCCTCCGGCAGGACGATGTGGGAGTTCGCAGCCCGCGCATCCGCGAGCAGCCCACGCTGGAACCGAACCGGCGTGACCGCCCCGCCAAGGCCTCTGTCGAGGGCTGCCACCAACTGTTGCTTCGTCGGCTGGGGTGCAGTCACCTCACCGCGACGGCGCAGCGGCACCTGGGGCAGCAGACTCCGCCACATCTCGGCCAGGCTGCCACGCGGTTCCCCGTCCACCAGCACCGAGGCGGGCAGCGGGAACTGCCCGGAGGCCAGCCCGATCAGCAGTCCCAACAGCAGATCATCCCGCTCGGCGGGCACGACGGGGCGGCTCCCCGCCACCAGCTCCCGCAGAATCCCTCCGACGCTCAGCCCACTCGGGGCCGCCTGATCCGGCAGCTCCGCGAGCTGGAGGCTGCGCCCGTCGAAGGTCGCGACCACCTCGGCACCGTGACTGCGGCACACCGTGGTGGCCACCTCGAGGGCTGCGGCATCCTCCCAGTCCTGGGCCAGCACCACCCCTGCGCCCAGCGTCGCTGCGAGCTTCGCCCCCAGCTCCAGGGCCAAGGGTTGGAGTGCTCCGGGCAGGGTGGCGAAGGTGATGCTCTCCTCCCCCACCTGATCCGCCATGTCGAGGGCCGCACCGAGTGCGGCGTCGGGGTCCTTCGCCACCGCCACGGGATCGCCCTCGAAGGCAGCCCCGAGATCAACGGCGGCCACGCCACGCAGCACCTGGGTGAGCACCCGGATGGCTCCAGCAGAATCCCCGGATGCGGCAATCGGGATGATGTGTGTCCTGATCCCCATGTCAGGCCTTGAAAACTCGATCCAGCACGGCGTCCAGCTGCTCCGGCTCCGAGCCGAGCACCGCGATGACGGCGCGCTTCACGTCATCACGGCGCACCTCACCGCACGGAGTGCCGCTTGGCGTCGGCGGGGCCTGGGGCGCCGGTGAGGCGGCCGTGCCACGGATGATCCGCAGGTTCCTCTCCTGGGCCAGCTCCGCCGCGACATCGGTGATGATCGCATCGGCATCGACGCGCAGCTCGCTGGCCCCATCGGCCAGGAGCTGACTGATCTGATCCTGGGTGACGATCTGGCGTGCCATGAATGATCTCCTGTCAGTCAGTGATGGGTTCTGCCCAGCTGGCGACGCCGAGCGGGGTGACGAGCATGGGTTGGGGGGCTGCCGTGGACTTCACCCCGGTGACCCGGGTCATGATCTCCTCGATGCCCTTGAAGGCGCTGGTGCCTCCGACCAGGTGGATGTGGTTGACGTCGTGGCCTGCGATGGCCCGGGAGACGATGGTGGCCATCTTCTCCAGCACCGGGGCCACCATCGGAGCGAGCCTGGCCTGCTGACCGGGCTTGCGCTTGAGCTTCTCGGCCTCCTCGAAGCTGATCCCGAGCCCCCCGGCCACCACGAGCGAGATGTGGGTGCCGCCGCTCGGCTCATCGACGACCTTGACCACCTTGCCGTCCTTGATGACGGCGATTCCCGTGGTGCCGCCGCCGATGTCGACGACCGCGCCGTCGGTGATCCTCAACACCGCGTTGGCAGCCGTGGTCTCGTCGATGACCTGGGTGCAGTCCATCCCCGCACCCTCCACGACGTAGCGGTGGGCGCGGTGGTCGCTGTCATGCACGGCAGGGGGAACGGTCACGGTGGCGGAGGTGAGGCTGCGCCCGATCCGACGCTCCAGATCCTGCTTCACCCCGGCCACCACCTCCCGGGCCCCGGCGAAGTCCCACACCACACCGTCGCGGACCACGTCAGCGAAGACACTGGCCCCCGCCAATGGCTGGTCGTCGGCATCGGTCACCATGATGACGGTGAATGCGGTACCGAGATCCACCCCCACCTTGATGGGTAGGTCCGCCGGTATCGGCGTGGCGGCCTTCATCGACGCCTTGGCCGCAGCCATCAACTTCTTGACACCCTTCACAGCTCCCCCTTCCCGAGCCTGAGCTGCAGCAGGTAGAAGGCACTTGACAGGCGGTTGAGGGCGTGGTTCAGCGACGGCCCGAAGGGGTGCTCCGGGTCCGGGAAGGTCTCCAGGGCAGTCAACTCCAACTCCCGGCAGTGGGTGCGGCACAGGTTGAGCCAGTGCATGAGGATGGGGGAACTGCCGTCAATGGTGGCGTGTGGCACACCCAGCACCCCGTCGGGATCATGGGTGGCCTTGTGGATGGCCTTCTCCTCCCAGCCGGGGAGCTCCAGCACCCCCGCCGGGCGTTCGTTGTACTCGGCGCTGGTCAGCTCGCGGCAGTAGGCCGCCAGCACCCCCAGCGCCTCGGTCAACCACGCCGGACCGGCCGCGGCACTCTGGGCCTGGGCCATGAGCACCAGCGCATGGAGGCTGTCCGCCTGACCACGCAGCTTGATCCTGGGGTGGGTCTTGTGGACGAACTGGGTGGCGTTGAGCTGGGTCAATGCATCCGGTTTGCGGGTGATCTCCCCCTGACAGGTGCCGCAGCGCGGCTGCTCGGCCCTCACCACGGGGAAGACCGACTCGCGCAGCCATGCCGGACGAGCCGGGTCGGCCGGGCTGGGGTCATCAACCAGGACCTCGCGGACCTGCAGCCCCCACTCCTTGATGAAATCCCTCGCCGAAGGCGTGAGGGAGGACCCGGCGGGCACGTCGATGACGGCTCCCCGGGTGGGGCAACGGAGTTGGGCGCGCAGGTCCGCCTCGGAGATCACGGTCACAGCCCGGCCTCCCAGTCCGCTGGGAACGTCACGTAGACGAAACGCGCCCAGCTGGGGGTACCAAAGGTGATGTCGGAGCCCTTGGGGACGTAGAGCACGTCGCCGGGGCGACCGACGCGGACGCCGTCCGGGGTCCCGAGGTGAAGTTCCCCCTCGAGGACGATCTGGACTTCGTCATAGCTGAAGTGCCAGGGGAAGGAGCCCTCGGTCAGCGACATGTAGCCCGCTGCCATCGGCGCTCCGTCCTCCCCTGTCACCACATCAGCGGTCCTGACCTGCTGGCCAGGCTTCGGCCCGGGGTACGGGAAGGGTTCGGTCACCACCTGGTCACCGCGACACAGCTTGACCGGATGGGCCGGGGCCGGGGTGATGCCCCCGGTCCCGAACCCACTCCCAGCCAGCAGCTTGGTCACGATGTCACGCACCTGACTCGCCAGGGCGTCCTCCCCCTTCGCGGGGGCCGGAGCCTGGGTGCCGGTGGCGGCACCCTCCACCAGGGCGACCCCGAGATCCGCCGCCACATCCCGCGCCAGCGGTGTGACGACCGCCCCCGCCGGGACCGCGAGGCTACCTGCTGCGGCAGCGTCGCGGACCCGGTCAGCGGTGATGACGAGGCGACCGCTCATCGGTGTCAGGCCTTGCCGCCGGGCAGGATCATCTCGACGTCACCGTGGGGACGCGGGATGACGTGCACGCTGATGAGCTCGCCGACGCGACCGGCGGCGGCAGCACCGGCATCAGTGGCGGCCTTCACGGCGCCGACATCGCCACGGACCATCACGGTGACGTAGCCGGCACCGATCTGCTCCTTGCCGATGAGACGGACGTTGGCGGCCTTGACCATCGCGTCGGCCGCTTCGACGGCACCGACGAGGCCCTTGGTCTCGACCATGCCGAGAGCGATCATCTGGACATCAGCCATGGGAGTACTCCTCTTTGTGTTGGTTGCTGGCTTCTTCTTGGTGGTTGCCGTTGCCGCGGGTGCGGCCTCGGCCTTGGTCGGTGGAACCGCTTTGGTTGCGCCCCCACGGGGCTCCACCGATTCGTTGGAGGCGCTCTTGGTTGTCTGAACCGTCACTCACATCTCCTTCCCCGGTCAGCTCTCACCTCGACCCTGCATCTCGGCAAGCACCTTGGCGACGATGCGTTCGATCACATCCGCCGCGTCCTGTTGTGCCGCAGGCAGGGCGGTGGACGCTGCGGTTGCAGCCTCCCCGCCGCCGTGGGCGCGTGCCACGCTGGGTGCGTCGTGCAGCTGGTAGGCCACACGCTTGACGTTGAGCACGTGGTGGATGGTGATGTTGTCGGAGACCACCGCTCCACCAATACCTCCCGGGGCCAGGGTCAACGAGGGCATCAGACCTGTGGTGCAGCCGACTGCACCCAGCGATCCCCACGTGTTGACGATGACCCGGAAGGCAGGCTTCTCGATCCCGAAGGCGAGGATCGACTCCTCGTCGCGGGAGTGGATGACCACGGTGTGGCCGTCACCGCCGAAGGTCAGCATCTCCAGCGCCCGGGCACACCCGGCGCGCCAGCCGTCCTCGACCATCCAGCCGAGCACGGTGGTGAGCTTCTCCCTGGACAGCGGGTGCTCCGGCCCGATCCCGTCGAGGTCGGCGACGAGGATGCGGGCGTCAGCGGGGACGTCGATCCCCACCTTGGCCCCGATGTACTGGGGGGTTCGACCCACCAGGTCGGCCACCATCATCCCGTTGGGCCGGAACATCCTGGCAGCCAGTTTGTCGGCCTCCTCCCGGCTCAGCCAGTGGGCTCCCCGGGCCTGCATCTCCGACTTCAGCCGCTCGGCGATCGGGGCATCGGCGATCACCGCCTGCTCGGTGGCGCAGATGGTCGAGCAGTCGAAGGACTTCGACTCCACGATCATCTGGGCTGCCTTGACGATGTGGGCGGTGCGGTCCACGTAGGCCGGGACGTTGCCCGGACCCACACCGAGCGCGGGCTTGCCCTTGCTGTGCGCCGCCTTCACCATGCCCGGACCGCCCGTGGCCAGGATCATCGAGGTCGCGTGGTGATCCATCAGGGCGTTGGTGCCGTCGATGGTGATGTCGGTCAGGCATCCCACCAGGCCGGGAGGCATACCTGCCCTCTCCCCCGCCTCGATCATGATCCGCACGGCCTCGGCCGTGCACTTGGCCGCGGACGGGTGCGGAGCCACCACGACGGCGTTGCGCGCCTTGACCCCGATGAGGATCTTGAAGATCGCCGTGGAGGTCGGGTTGGTCGACGGGGTCAGCGCGACGATCACCCCGACCGGCCATCCGATCTCGACGATCCTTCGGGCCTCGTCGTGGCGCAGCACCCCGCAGGTGGGGACGTCCTTGATGGACTCCCACACGTTGGTGGCCGCGAACTCGTTCTTCAGCTTCTTGTGCGCGGGGTAGCCGAAACCGGTCTCCTCGTGGGCCATCTGACCGAGTCGTCCGGCCTCCGCCATCGCGGCGGCGACCATCGCCTCACAGATCCGGTCCACCTCCTCCTGGGAAGCGAACTGGAACTGCCGCATGGCCTTCTTCGCATTCGTGCACAGGTCTCGGGCCTGTTGCACGGACAGCAGATCAGCGTCATGAAGCATGGAGGACACCTCAGTACTTCCGGGGGCTGGCCGCGATGTCCAGCACTGCATCCTGAAAGGCGGAGCAGGCGGCACGGCAGGCGCTCTGCGAGCCGGTCAGCAGACCGCCCGCGAAGTTGGTCTCCGACGGCGGGGCGAAGAACACCTTCATGTCGACCTCGGCGGCCTTCATCGCGGCGTCGAGGGCGTAGGTGGCCTCGAGCGGGGGCGCGATGAGGTAGGCCAGCGGCTCGCCGGGACGGATCCCCGCCTCCTTCGACAGGTAGGTGCCCGTGCTGCTGATCAGATGCGGGAAGAAGGCGAGCTCCCCGGCCTCATCGGCCGCGTAGAAGAAGGCCTCCTCCTCGCAGTGCGCGATGCAGGCGTCGAGCCCGGAGCGGACCTCGGCGGGGGTCGGCCCCGCCAGGATGCCGATGATCTCACCGGACAGCGGCCCCGAGGCGTGAGCAGAACCGGCGTAGAAGCTCTTGGCGTAGACGACATCGACCTCGGCGAACTTGGTCGCCTCGTCGAGGGAGACGTAGAGCGCGTCGTCGATGTCGCAGGTCACCAGCGCCAACGCACGGTGTTCGTCGCCCAGCTCCAGGTGCTTCGCGAAACCGCGATCCACGTTGGAGATGATGCGTGCCGCCAGGATCGTGGGCTTGATGGGTTCCAGAATGGCCATGGTCTCCTCCTCAGGCACCGGTTGCGAGTTCGCGGAGCTTCACACCGGAAGCACCGTGCTGGATCATCTTCTTGACCACCTCGACGACGTAGGCTCCGGCCTCCAACGGGTTGGTGCCGCCGTGCGTGGTGATCATGCAGATCAGGTCACGATCCGCGTCGTTCTTGCCGGGCTGCGGATCGAAGCCCATGTAGACGCTCATCGCATCGGCGATACCAAGGCCCGGGCGCTCCCCGATCAGCAGGATCAGCACCTTGGCCTGGATGATGGTGTTGACATCATTCATCACACCCACGCGGCAGTTCTCGATGAAGAACGGCGTGCCGAGGCTCAACCCCGCAGAGTTGAGGCCCTGCTCGATGACCGGATAGATGTTCGCCAGGTTGTTGGTGATCGCCGCCGCCGACAGACCGTCGCCGATGCAGATCTGGACGTCGGGGTTCTTCTTGCAGCGCTCGCTGATCGTCGCCTTGGCCTCCTCGGTGAGGAGACGCCCCAGGTCAGGACGCAACAGGTACTCGGCGCGGTCCTGGGCGCGGCTGGAGACGCTGAACAGGCCGAGCGCCTCCTTGGTCTCCTCCTCCACGACACCGTAGATGGCGTCCTGGGTCACCCCGTGGTCGGCCTGGAACAGCAGCAGGTTCGGGGTCTTGGGACGTGCCCCGGCCCGTCCCACGCCGATGCGCGCGTTCGTGGTGGCGCAGAGGTTGCGCAGCCCGTCCGCGTCGTAGGGGTTGTCCACCCGCAGCTTGTGCCGCTCCTCGGGAACGGTCGGGTCCGGCAGGTCGATGACCAGGTCCTTCCCGGCCGACGGCGTGGCCGCAGCGGCCGCCGGAGCACCGTTGGGGGGCGTGACCCCTTCCCGCTTCAGCTCCGCGATGACGCGGGCGACGATCTGCTCAAGGTTGTCGGTCATGTGATTCACCTCTTGAGGAAGAAGGACGGGTCACCGGCGAGGTCGGTGAGCTTGCCATTGCGCCACAGCCCGATGTCCTCGAGCCAGGCCTCGAACTCCGGCAGGGGACGCAGCCCGAGCGCCTGTCGCAACGCCGGGGCGTCGTGGTAGCTCGTGGACTGGTAGGACAGCATCGCGTCATCGCCCTGGGGCACACCCATGATGAAGCTGCCCCCGGCTGCTGCGAACAGCACTGCCAGGTTCTCCAGATCGTTCTGGGTGGCCTTGGCGTGGTTGGTGTAGCAGACGTCACAGCCCATCGAGATGCCGGTGAGCTTGCCCATGAAGTGGTCCTCCAGACCGGCGCGCGTGATCTGCGTGGCGTCGTAGAGGTACTCGGGCCCGATGAAGCCGACCACGGTGTTGACCTGGTAGGGGTCCCAACGCTTGGCCATCGAGTAGATCCGGGCCTCCAGGCAGAGCTGGTCGGCACCGTTGTGGGCATCGGCCGACAGGGCCGATCCCTGGCCGGTCTCGAAGTACATGTAGTTGGGCCCCTCGGTCCAGCAGTACTTCTTCGCCATCTCGTAGGCCTCGTCCATCAGACCGACGCTGACGCCGAAGCTCTCCATCGCCTTCTGCGAACCGGCGAGGCTCTGGAACAGCAGACCCACCGGGGCACCGCGCTTCATGCACTCCATCTGCGTGGTGACGTGGGCCAGCACGCAGTTCTGGGTCGGGATCTCCCAACGGTCGATGATCTCCTTGGTCATCTCCAGCAGGCGGCTGACGCTGCTCACCGAGTCGTCGGAGGGGTTGATGCCGATCACGGAGTCACCGGAACCGTAGGACAGGCCCTCGTAGGCGGTGGCCCGGATGCCGTCAACGGAATCGGTCGGGTGGTTCGGCTGGTTGCGCGAGGCGAGCCTGCCCGGCTGACCGATGGTGTTGTTGCAGTGCTTGACCACGTGGATCTTCTTGCCGCCCAACACCAGGTCCAGGTTGCTCATCAGCTTGGTGACACCAGCCACCATCTCACCGGTGAGCGCGTTGCTGACCCGCTTGATCATGTCACTGGTGGTGTCGTTGCTGAGGATCCACTCGCGGAACTCACCGACGGTCCAGTTCTTGATCTCGTTGTAGACGGTCTCATTGACGGCGTCATCGATGACCCGGGTGACCTCGTCCTCGTCGTACGGGATCACCGGGTTCTCGCGCAGCGCCGAGAGCGGCACCTCGGCCAGCACCAACCGGGCTGCCACCCGCTCCGCAGAGGACCGAGCCGCGATACCGGCCTGCTGGTCCCCGGACTTCTCCTCGTTGGCCTTGGCGAGCAGTTCCTTGAGGTCCTTGAACTCGTAGGTCTCACCGAACAGTTTGGTGCGCAACAACATCAGGCCACCTCCTCGATCTCAGCTTGCATGGTGTTCCTTCCTTCGATCCTCACTGGTAGAAGACAAGAGTCTTGACTGACACGGGTACGACACGACCGTCGAACAACGGCTCACCGATGTCGATGAAGTCGCCTTCGCCCAATCCGATCTGGTCCACGACGATGACCGGACGTGCGGGGGCCTTGGACTTGATGGTCTGCCCCAGCACCTGGGCGTAGTCCTGTTCGGTGACGAGCACCAGGGGTTTGTCATCCGGCAGGTAGTCCTCGGCGAAGGCCACGAGTCCTGCCGCCAGGTCGGTGACCTGGGGGTAGACCATGAGCGCCGGCAGGTCGAGGGCGATCACGAAATTTCCGGGATCGCTCTCGCCCCGGTCCCAGCGCTGCACCGCCTGGGCGACGGCGCGTCGGACGGCTTCCGGATCCCGGTAGGCCGGGACGTGCTCCAGGATTCGGGGCTCGATGACGGGCAGGTTCTTCAGCGGCAGGTGGGAACGCTCCGCCCAGATCGTGGAGCCGGACAGCGTCACCTGCTGGCTCGCGGCCCCGAGCACGGTGGCACGCAGCGTCTGGGTCGGCTGCTCCACCCGCAGCTGCTGCCAGCGGGGGTTGTTGCGCAGTGACGCGGCGAGCAGCGGGCCGACGTCGCCGTAACGGGCCACCTCCGCCAGACTGCCGCAGGGCACCTCGTCGTAGTAGGCGGCGCCCACCCCACCGGAGACGAAGTAGGCCGCGACGGGACCGTCCACGGCCAGCGGCGGGGTCAGGGCCAGCTTCTCCCCCAGCGGGGAGGTCTTCCCCAGCACCAGATCCACCACCAGCTCGGCCATCGCATCGGTGAACTGTTTCAGCACCGACAGGGACACCGGCTCCCCGACCTTCATCGCCAGGCCCAGGTGCTCGACGATGTCTCGGCCTGCGGGCTTGAGATGGACCAGGGTTCCCTCGGCGGGATCGATGATGGCCTGCCTGCCCCCCACCATGACGGCGGCGGAGGTGACGTGCTTCCCGGCCCGGAAGATGGCAGCATTGGCCGATCCGCCACCGATGTCCACGTTCACGATGGTGGCGTAGTGGTCGGCGGCCCAGTCCGAGGCCCCGGAGCCCCGACCCGCGATCTGGGACTCCAGGCTGGGGCCTGCGACGGTCACGACGAAGTCACCGGCCAGGTCGGACAGGCCCTGCAGGATCGCCTCGGCGTTGCGGGTGCGGGCGGTCTCGCCGGTGATGATGACGGCCCCGGTCTCCACCTGGGAGGAGTCGATGCCGGCCTGGGCGTACTCGTCGTGGATCATCTTCACCAGCGCGGTGACATTGATCTCGTCGGGAGCGCTGAGCGGGGTCAGGTGGGGCTCGCTCTGGTAGAGCACGGTGCGCTCATCCACGTCGAGCCGGGGCACCAGCCCAGCCCGCGCCTGGTTGGACACGGTGAGCCGGGACAGGACGAGCTGGCTCGTCGTGGTCCCGATGTCGATGCCGACGCTCAGCATCTCCCGTGTCCTGGCGGTCATCGTCACTGCTTCCTGAAGGTGATCTCGCCGTCCACCTCGAGGGAGTCGAGGATGGCCATCACGACGGCATCCACGGGGGCGTCACCGGTGTACTCGGTCTGACGGCTGGCGCTGCCGTTGGCCACCAGCACCAGCTCCCCCGTCCCGGCACCGACGGCATCCACCGCCGCGAAGACGTCACCGTTGGGCTCATCGGCAGGGGTGGCGGGGCGCAGCAGCAGCAGTTTGCTGCCGCGCAGGCTCTCCACCTTCGCCGTGGACACGGCCACACCGACCACTCGGGCGATCCGCATCGCTCAGGCCCCCTCGGCCTCGGCCTCGACCTCCGCGCCCTTGGCCTCGTCGGAGGCCTTGGGCAGGGAACGGCCGAACAGCAGGAGAGCCAGACCGATGGCGGCGAAACCTGCCACCAGCTTGCCGATGATGACCGGGGCGATCATGTCGCGGGAGGATGCGGCGACGAAGCCCAGGTGATCGCCCAGCGCAAAGGCCGCGCTCACCGCGAAGGCGGCGTTGAGCACCTTGCCCCGGGGGTCCATGTTCTTCATGATCTGGAACATCGGGATGTTGTTGGCCAGAGTGGCGATCATGCCACCGGCGGCGGTGTCGTTCATCCCGAGCAGGGCACCGACCCTGGCGAGCGGCTTGCTGGCCAGCTTGATGATGAGGTACACGGCCGGGAAGGCACCCAGCAGCATCATCGCGATGACACCGACGACCTCGATACCCTCGGTGACCGGCGCCAGCTCCCAGCCCTCGGGCATGATCTTGACCTCGGTCATGTGCTCGAAGACGGCGATCATCAGGCCGATGCTGATGATGGCCACCAGGATCTTGCCGAACCACTCGAAGCCCTTGGTCATGGCATTCGGGAACTTCCACAGGCCGAAGGCGATGAGCAACGCGGCGACGACGATGGGGATCAGGTTGACCAGGACCATGGCGATCGGGAAACCAGCCGCGATGCCGGAGACCAACACACCGATCGGGATGGTGCAGATGCCGGCCAGGATGCCCTTGGCCAGGTAGCCGCGGTCCTCCTTGTCGATGATGCCGAGCGCCACGGGGATGGTGAAGACGACGGTGGCGCCCATCATGGAACCCAGCACCAGGCCGGAGAGTTTCGCGGCCTGCTCCGTCTGGGCCAGCTGCTCGGCCAGTGGCCAACCACCCATGTCACAGGCCAGCAGGGTGCCAGCGAACATCGCAGGGTCAGCCCCCACCAGCGAGTACAGCGGGGTGATGACGGGATTGAGCAGCTTCGCCAGAACCGGTGCCAGCGAGATCACACCGACCATCGCCAGGGCGAGAGGCCCCATGGCGTTGAAGCCCTCCTCGAACTGCTCCCCCAGGCCGAACTTGTTCCCGATCGCGCGGTCGAGCGCGCCCAGGACCATGCAACCCATGAGGATCCAGACAATGATCTGATTGATGTCCACCCTGACTTCCTTCTATTGATCCGATAAGTCGGAGACTGCGCCTCTGACCTGCCATTTGTCCTTAGCTGTCGTAACCTTGGCCCAGCCTACCCCCTTCCCCCCAGACCACTTTGAACAACAGCAGACGACCACCTTGGTCTTCAGGCCGGGTACCCTTCACCCATGGTCAGGAGAGCACCGGATCTGCACCCTCGTCTCATCATGGACCCGGAGATTCGCCCGGTCTCACAGCGCGTGGTCGCAGCGGTGCTGGCCGCCATCACCGATGGCAGTCTGCTCGACGACGATCCCCTTCCCTCCTCCCGCAGCCTTGCCGAGGCTCACAACATCTCCCGTTCCTGCGTGGTGCAGGCCTACGAGACCCTCTCCGGGCTGGGCGTGATCCGCTCCGTCCACGGCAGCGGTACCACGGTGAGCCCGGGGGCCCGGACCTTGCTGGACCAGGGCACCCCCTGCCCCACCCCACCCCCGGCCGAGACCTCGGAACAACAGACGACGCTCAACCTCACCGTGCCCGCCGACATGCACGAGGCGGCCCTGGACCCACGGGAGTGGAACCGGGCCTGGCGGCACGCCATCGCCCCCGACTGCGCCGCCAGCGGAGCACAGGAACTCATCACAGCCCTCCACAAACACCTGCGTTCCTTCCGGGGCATGACCTTCACCCCCGAACAGGTGGTGCTGCGTCCCAGCATCGGCAGCGTGGTGGCCGACATCGTGCACAGCGCCGACCTCCGGGGCCAGGGCATCGTGGTCGAGGACCCCGGCTACCCCCGCATCCAGCGCCACTTCATCGATCACGGCTGCCGGGTCAGGTGTCTGCCCGTCGATGACCAGGGACTGCGGATCGACATGCTGACCGGGACCGACCGCGTCGTCCACGTCACCCCTGCTCGGCAATGGCCCACCGGGGTCACGTTGAGCGAGCAGCGCCGCCAGGAGCTTCTCGACTGGTCGGTGCGCACCGGGGGCATCATCATCGAGAACGACCTCGACGCGGAGTTCGTCTTCGGGCGTGCCCCAGAACCCACCCTGTTCTCGCTGGCCCCACCAGAGGCCCGCGTCCTCTACCTGGGGTCACTGTCGAAGCTGCTCAGCCCGGAGCTCGCCGTCGTCTGGCTCATCACTCCCACCGACTTCCGCCCTCGTGCCGAGGATCTGGCCCCGGTCTCGGATTTCCCGGCCCGGGCGCTGGCCCATTTCATCAGCTCCGGTGCACTCTACCGGCACCGCAACCGCGCCCTGACGCTGTGCCAGGAGCGCCGGGACGCGCTGGTCAAGCAGCTCTCCCGGACAGTTCCCGACGTGCGCCCCCTCGGAGAACCCAGCGGAACCGAGATCGTGCTGCAGCTGCCGCAGGGGGCCGACGAGCTGGCGGTCCAGATGCACCTGGAGGCCCACGGCTACCAGGTCTCCGCCCTGGGTGACTTCACGATGCGCCACCGCAACAATGCCCTGCTGCTGCACTACGGGGTGCTGACCCCCAGCGCGGCCCGAGGTTTCGCCCAATGCCTGCGGCAGGCGCTGGGCGAAACCTGACGAACAGGGTCAGCGGAACGCGGGCGGCGGCAGCACCGGCGGCTTGGCCGCGGCCTTCTTCTGCAGCCTGGCCAAGGCCTCGGCAACCGCGACATCCAGCTGCTTGTCCACCCCGCCCTCCCAGTCACCGGGGGACAGCTCGACCGGGATGTCCGGCTCCGTGCCGTGGTTCTCCACCCCGAAGCCCTGCTTGTCCAGCGCGAAGGCGTAGCGCGGCTGAGTCACCAAGGTGCCATCGACCAGCTCGAAGCGACCATCGATGCCGATCACCCCACCCCAGGAACGCTCGCCCACCACCGGGCCCAGCTTCAGGTTCTGGGCGGCAGCCGTGACGATGTCACCGTCGGAGCCCGCGTAGGGGTTGGTGACGAAGACCACCGGGCCACGCATCCCCTGGAAGGGGTAGGCCTCGGCCTCCCCGTAGTGACGTCCCAGCTCCCAGGCCACGACCCTGCGGCTCAGCCGCTCCAGCACCAGCCCCGAGGTGTGCCCGCCGCCGTTGTAGCGCACATCCACCACCACGGCCTCCTTGCGGCTGGCCTCGTCGATCAAACGGTGGAACTCCGCCCAGCCCTGGGCCATCATGTTGGGCACGTGCAGGTAGCCGACCCGCCCGTTGGACTTCTTCTCCACCCGGGCGGCACGGGCGGCGACCCACTCGTGGTAGAGCAGCGGCCCCTCCGAGGCCACCGGAACGACGGCGACCCGACGCTTCATCCGACCCCGCACCAGGGTGAGCTCCACAGGTTTGCCCGCCGCCCCCACCAGTAGCGCGTTGATGTCCGGTGCCTCGGCGGTCAGGCGCCCATCCACGGCGAGGATCACATCGCCCGGCCGCGCCGCCACCCCAGCCGCACGCAGCGGGGAGCGGGCCTTCGGGTCCGAGGACTCACCGTCCAGGATGCGGGCGATGACGATCTCCCCCTTGCTGTTGCGGCGGAACTCCGCCCCCAGCCATGCGACCTTCTGCTCACCATCGGCCTCCGGCGCGATGACATAGGCGTGGGAGGTGTTGAGTTCGGCAACCGTCTCCTCCAGCACATCGACGAGATCGTCATGGGTCGCGATCTCCTCGATCAGTGGGCGGTAGGCCGCGCAGGCCGCGGCCCAGTCCACCCCGTTCATGTCCTCGCGCCAGAAGTGGTCCCGCATCAGCCGGGCGTTCTCGTCGAACATCTGCCGCCACTCGTCGCGGGGCTGTTGCGTGCGGCGCAGCCTCCCCAGATCGATGGTGACCCGTGCCTCATCGTCCTCCGGCCTGGTGTCACTGCCCTGCACCCACAAGTCATCGCCGTTGCGCACGACCAGCTGCTTGCCGTCCCCACTGACCGCGGCGTCGTCACAGGCCTCGACCAGCACCGTCATCCTGCGGCGGGTCAGATCGAAGGCCTCGACGGTGTCCTTGATCTCCGAACCCGGCAGGCGTCCGCTGCCGAGCACCCCCGAGTAGGGGTTCAGCCTGCGCCAGGCGATGCCGTTCGCAGTGGGCATCAACTGGTCGTAGCGTCCCGCGGGCACCGGCAGCGGCACCATTCGGTCCTCCGCGCCCTCGGTGTCGAAGACCAGGGCCTCAGGTTTGGTCTCCTCTCCCTCGGCTTTGTCGTGGGTGGCCCCCTTCTTGTCGGTGTCATCCCCTTCACTGATGGCCCAGCCATCCGCTGATGGTCCGAACGGGGCCGGGTCCTCGGCCCGCAGCGGGATGACATAGGGCCGCACCGTGTTGGTGAAACCGAGATCGAAGCCCAACTCGTCGTAGGTCGGGTCGATGTTGCGGCTGGACAGGAACCACAGGTACTTGCCGTCCAGGCTGAACACGGGGCTGAAGTCGTTGAACCTCCCCCGGGTGAGCATGAAGGCCTTGTTCTCGGTGAAGTCGTGGCCGACCAGCCGTCCGACTGCGCCCTCACCCCGCAGTGCCTCCCGCCACACCAGGTAGCGGCCGTCGGGGCTGAAGGTCAGCCCGGTGGCCTCTCCCCCGGCCGAGACCCCAACCGCACGGGCCGTCCCGGCAGCCACATCCACGGCGTGGATGGTGCCGTCGTGGGAGGCGACGGCCACCTTGCTGCCGTCGCTGCTGGCCGCCAGGGCCAACACCCGACCCACTGCCCCGTGGCAGATCCGACGCGGGTCGCCGTCCCCGTCGAGCTGCACGATCTCCAGACAGTCCTCGCCCTCGGCATCAGTGGCCCAGATGCCCTTGCCGCTGCGCCCCAGCGGGATCGCCTCTCGAATCCGCACCCCGGGCAGATCGGACAGTGCCCTGGCCGGTCCGGCCCGATGGGTGAGGAACCAGGCCTGGCCACGCCACACCAGCAGCGAACCGTCGCCACCGTGATCCGGGGCCACACCTTCCAGCCGGTCAGTACCCGACACGCTCTGCTGATCCGGTGCTCCCAGCGCCAGCTTCACGTTGAGCCGCCGAGGCTTGGAATCCAGGTTCTGCAGCCAGTAGATCCGGCCCCGGGCGTGGTAGATCACACGCTGGCCGTCGGTGGTCGCATCCCGACAGTAGCCCTGGTCGAAGCCATGATGGGTGTGGTTGCGCAGGTCGGTGCCGTCCGGGCGCACGCTCCAGACCTGCCCTTGATCCTTGGCGCTCTTCGGTAGTTTCGCACCCAGGTCGGAGGTGAAGATGAGTCGGTCTCGCCACCAGGTGGCTCCGGTGAGGCTCGCCTTCTCCTGCTCCAGAACCCGAGTCCAGCCCTTGCCCTCGGCGATGGAAACCCACACCCGGTTCGCCATGCCGCCCCGGTACCGTTTCCAGTGCTCCGGGCCACGGAAGTTCGGGGAGACCACAGCCACCCGGCCGTCGGGATGCACGGCCGCGCTCATCGCCGGTCCCCAGGGTTTGCGTTCGATGTCGCCGTCGAGGGAGACCGAGTACATCCAGGACAGTGCCCGCAGAGCCTCGTTGTGCATCGATGCCACCAGGACGTGGGAGTCATCGGCCCAGCCGGAGACCTGCATCCTCTTGGCGCTCAGCCAGGTCAGACGGCGGCGTCCTCCATCCAGGTCCAGCACCCACAGATCCTGGTTGCCGGGTTCCCCCAGCACGTAGGCGATTTTCGTGCCGTCCGGGGAGAAACGCGGGGAACGCACCGGGGTGTGCTCCGAGGTGAGTCGATGCGCCCGACCACCCGCCACCGTCGTCAGCCACAGGTCATCGTCAGCGACGAAGACGACCTGGTCACCGTGGATGTGGGGATAACGGAGATAACCGGAAGTCATGGCCCAAACCTACCGGAGTTCCGGCCCCCAGGAACAGCTGCGGATGCTCAGGCGGAGAGGTCTCTGCGGCGGGCCACGAGTTCACTCGGCACCCGCTCCGGAGCGGCCTGGCCGAGAACCGCCTCGCGGGTGACGACGACCTGCGCCACGTCCTCGGCCGAGGGCACCTCGAACATGACATCGAGCAGCAGCTCCTCCAGGATCGCACGCAGACCTCGGGCCCCCGTGCCGCGCTCCAGGGCCAGATCGGCGATGGCCTCCACCGCGTCGTCGGTGAAGTCGAGTTGAACCCCATCCAGCTCGAACAGCCTGGCGAACTGTTTGGTCAGCGCGTTGCGTGGCTCGACGAGGATGCGCACCAGCGCCTCGCGGTCGAGCGGGGAGACCGTCGTTATCATCGGCAGACGGCCGATGAACTCGGGGATCAGGCCGAACTTGTGCAGGTCCTCGGGCCGCACCGCCTCGAAGGGCTCGGCCAACTCCAGGGGGCGCTTCGAGTCGGTGCTGAAGCCCAGCGGCCGCTTCCCGATGCGGGAGTTGATGATCTCCTCCAGCCCCGCGAAGGCCCCACCCACGATGAACAACACCTTGGTGGTGTCGATCTGGAGAAATTCCTGGTGCGGGTGCTTCCGTCCCCCTTGGGGCGGGACGGAGGCGACTGTGCCCTCGAGAATCTTGAGCAGGGCCTGCTGCACCCCCTCCCCCGAGACGTCACGGGTGATCGACGGGTTCTCCGACTTGCGGGCCACCTTGTCGATCTCGTCGATGTAGACGATGCCGGTCTCGGCCTTCTTGATGTCGAAGTCGGCGGCCTGGATCAGCTTGAGCAGGATGTTCTCCACATCCTCCCCGACGTACCCGGCCTCGGTGAGCGCGGTGGCGTCGGCCATCGCGAAGGGCACGTTGAGCATCTTCGCCAAGGTCTGCGCCAAGTAGGTCTTGCCGCATCCCGTCGGACCGATGAGCAGGATGTTCGACTTGCCCACGTCCACGGCGTCACCACTGCGGTGGCGTGCGGGTTTGGTGCCCTCGGCCAGGATGCGCTTGTAATGGTTGTAGACCGCCACGGCCAGCGCCTTCTTCGCGGCGTCCTGGCCGATCACGTACTGGTCGAGGAAGTCGCGGATCTCACGCGGCTTGGGCAGGTCCTCCTCCAGCAGCGAGGGAGTCGTCTCGGGGAACTCCTCCTCGATGATCTCGTTGCACAGCCCGATGCACTCGTCACAGATGTAGACACCTGCGCCCGCGATGAGACGCTTCACCTGCTTCTGCGACTTCCCGCAGAAGTTGCACTTGAAGATCTCGCTGGATTCTCCGATTCGTGGCACGCCGCCCGCTCCTTCCGACCGTGCTGCGGTCGCCCACCACAGTACCGGTCCGGGCGGCACCTCGGGGGCACAACACCCGGACCGGTCATCGTGGTCAGGGATTCATTTCCTTCAATGACGGCAGGATGTCGTCGACGATCCCGTATTCCACGGCCTCCTGGGCCGTCAGGTACTTGTCCCGCTCGATGTCGCGGCTGACCTTCGCCACGTCCTGACCGGTGTCCGAGGCCAGCATGTGTTCCATCAGCTCCCGGATGCGCATGATCTCCTTGGCCTGGATCTCCAGGTCCGAGGACTGGCCGTAGCCGCCCTCGGTGGCGGGCTGGTGGATCAGGATGCGGCTGTTGGGCAGCGCCAGCCGCTTGCCCTTGGTCCCGGCCGCCAGGAGCACCGCAGCCGCCGATGCGGCCTGGCCCAGGCACACCGTCTGGATGTCGGGCTTGATGTAGCGCATCGTGTCGTAGATCGCGGTCAGGGCCGTGAACGATCCGCCGGGCGAGTTGATGTAGATGGAGATCTGACGCTCGGAGTCCATCGACTGGAGGCATAGCAGCTGGGCCATGACCGCGTTGGCGATCTCGTCGTTGATGGGGGTGCCGAGGAAGATGATCCGGTCCTCGAAGAGCTTGGTGTAGGGATCGACGCGGCGCAGCCCGTAGCTGGTGCGCTCCTCCCACTGCGGGATGTAGTAGTTCATGTTCACTGGTTGGGGGCCTTCTCGTTGATCTGGGATGCGCGCTCGTAGACGTGGTCGATGAAGCCGTACTCGAGAGCCTGCTCGGCGGTGAACCAGCGGTCACGGTCCGAGTCCGCCTCGATCTGCTCAAGGCTCTGGCCCGTGTGCTGGGCGATGAGCTTGGCCATCGTCTTCTTGATGTGCAGCGACTGCTCCGCCTGGATGCGGATGTCGGAGGCAGTGCCTCCCAGCCCACCCGATGGCTGGTGCATCATGATCCGGCTGTGCGGCAGGGCATAACGCTTGCCGGGGGTGCCCGCTGAGAGCAGGAACTGCCCCATCGAGGCGGCCAGTCCCATCGCCACGGTGGCGACGTCGTTGCTGATCCACTGCATGGTGTCGAAGATGGCCATGCCCGAGTCCACGGAGCCGCCGGGGCTGTTGATGTAGAGGTAGATGTCCGAGTGCGGGTCCTCGGCGTTGAGCAGCAGCATCTGGGCGCAGATGGCGTTGGCGTTCTCGTCACGCACCTCGGAGCCCAGGAAGATGATGCGGTTGGCCAGCAGGGAGGCGTAGACGTTGTCCGTCAACCCCAGGCCCGGCCCCTGCGGAGCAGCCATGAAGATCTCGTTTCGCTTGTCGGTCACGAGGACAAAGTTACCGACTGTCCCCGACAAACCAAGTACGGCCCGCCCATGTGAACCACGGTTGTGTCTCAACGACCGTCACAGTCGCTGGTGTCCACCGAGTCCGGATCGGAGGCGAGGAAAGCCCCCACCCACCGGGCCTTCGGGTCGTTGTCGATGAGCAGGGCCTTGACCGTCAGCGTCAACGGCAGGGCCAGCAGGGCGCCGAGGGCCCCGAAGACGGCGGTCCACAGCAGCAGGGACAGGAAGGACACCGTCGGGGAGACCCCCACCGCGTCGCCGGTGAACTTCGGCTGGATGATGGACTGGATCACGAAGTTGATCACGCTGTACGCCACCACGACGATGACGGCGGCCCACGGACCTTTCTCGAACATGGCGAGCAGCGCCGGGGGCAGCAGCCCGATCACGAATCCGATGTTGGGGATGTAGTTGGTGATGAAGCTGAGGATCACCCACACCAGCGGCAGGGGCACCCCGACCGCGATGAGCACCACACCGTCGATCAGGGCCACGATGATGCCGAACAGGCTGGTCACCAGCCAGTAACGGCGGATTCCGACGGTCAGCGAGTCCAAGGCCTCGGTGAAGTCCGGGTGCAGCCGGTTCGTCACGGCGAAGCGGCGGCCGACCGTCGGCAGATCCATGACCATGAAGACCATCGCGATGAGGACCACCAGGATCAACCCCGTGGCGCCGGAGATCTCGGACACGACGTTGCCGACCGCTCCGATGACGCTGGTGGGCGAGATCGACTTGAGCTGGTTGAACAGCGCAGTCTGGTCGAAACCCAGCCCTGCCAACCATTCGATGGCCTGGGTGTAGAGGCTGGTGAACTGCGGTCCGTAGGCCGTCAAGGACTGCACCATCGCGGTGCCAGACCAGATGATGGCCCCGATCCCCGCCATGAAGACCAGCAGCACCACCAGTCCGGTGACGATGGCCGCAGCCGGCCCGGGGGTTCTGCGCCTGGTCAGGAATGTGTAGACGGGGAAGGCCGCGATCAACAGGTTGATCGCCAGGAAGGTGGGGGCGATGACGGTACGCAGTTCCTTCAGCAGGGTGAGGCTCAGTGCGATGGCTCCCAGCACAAAAGCAGCAATCGCGAGCTTCGGCAACCCCAGGGAACGGCCCCGTTCATTCGCCCCCATCACTCACTCCTTCTCGTCGGCGGCGGTGTCCTCGGCCTCCTCGACCACCTCGGTCTCGGGCTCCTCCACCGCCTCTTCCTCGGCGGGTTCCTCCGGGGCCATCTCGACGGTGTTGCCGTCGGTGTCCACCACCGAGGCGGCCTCGCAGATCGCGGCCAGGGCCTTGCCCCGTCGGATCTCCTGCATCCACTCACCCATGTGGTTGTGCTCCATCATGTGGTTGACCACCTCCTGCGGGGAGGTCTGGGACTCGGCAGCGCGACGGAAGATCAGCTCGGTCAACTCCTGCTGTCCGACCGGCAGCTCGTGGTCCTCAGCGTACCTGTCGAGGAGCAGCTGGGCCTTGAAGGCCTGGGTGGAGCGCTCGTCCGCCTGGGCCCAGAACTCCTCGGCGTCCTTCGCGTCCTCGTCCTCGGCCTGCGCCAGGTAGGTCTCCACGTCCAGTCCGGCACGGGCCAGCTGGTCGGAGATCTGGGCACGACGGTTCTCGAGCTCGCGGGTGAGCACACCCTCGGGCAGCTCAATCTCCACCTTCTCGAGCACGGCCTCCAAGACCTTGTCGCGGGCCACGGTCATCTGCTCGGCCCTGGCCTGGGCCAGGACCGCGCGGGCCAGGTCCTCGCGCATCTCCTCGACGGTGTCGAACTCCGAGATCAGCTGGGCGAACTCCTCGTCCAGCGCGGGCAGCTCCTCCTCGGCCACCTGGGTGACGGTGACGGTGATCTCCGCCTCCTGGCCGCGCTGCGGGCCACCGACCAGGGTGGAGGTGAAGGTGGCGGACTCACCGGCCTTGAGGCCCTTCACCGCCGCCTCGAGACCCTCGATCATGCCCTGGTCCTCACCGAGGGTGAGCTTGAAGCCGGTGGTGGCGGCGTCGTCGAGCTCCTTGCCGTCCTGGGAGGCGGTCAGGTCGATGGTCACCACGTCGCCCTTCTTGGCCTTGCGGTCCACCTCGGTGGTGGTGGCGAAGCGCTTGCGCAGCAGCGCGATGCGCTCGTCCACCTGCTCATCCTGGTCACCCAGGGCCTCCACCTCGACCTTGATCTTGCTGAAGTCGGGCAGGTCGAAGTCGGGCCGGATGTCCACCTCGGCGACGAACTCGACCAGTTCGTTGTCCTCGAGCCTGGTGACGTCGATCTCGGGCTGACCCAAGGGGGTGAGCTTCGCCTCGGTCACGGCCTTCTGGTAGGCGATGGGCAGGGCGTCGTTGATGGCCTGCTGCAGCACGATGCCCCGGCCGAAGCGTCGGTCGATGACCGCGGCAGGCACCTTGCCCCTGCGGAAACCGGGGATGTTGATGCCATGCGCGATTTCCTTGTAGGCCTCGTCGAGGTGGGGCTTCAGGTCGGCGAACGGAATCTCGACGGTGAGCTTCGCCCGGGTCGGGCTGAGCTTCTCAAAGGTGCTGGGCACGTGCGGTCTCCTGGAAGTCGAAAATGGTCGCGCGCCAGTCTAGGGCATGTCCGCCATCGACTGGGAACGTCGCCGACTTGCTGCTAGACTCGCTCGGGTTGCGCGGATGTAGCTCAATGGTAGAGCCCTAGTCTTCCAAACTAGCTACGCGGGTTCGATTCCCGTCATCCGCTCCACCGGACCCCCGCACCGCGGGGGTCCTTTTTGTCTTCGTGGCTACCGTGGATGTCATGAAGATGGTTCTGCGGCTCATCGCCGGGGCACTTGCGACGGCGGCGGCCGTCTGGCTGGTGCCCGGGGTCAGGATCACTGCGGACAGCGATCAACAGTACGTGTTGACCCTGCTCGTGGTGGCCGGGCTGCTCGGCGTGGTCAACGCCGTCGTGCGGCCGATCACGACGCTGGTGTCATGCTGTCTGGTGGTACTCACCCTCGGGCTGTTCCTGCTGGTGATCAATGCCGCCATGCTCACCCTGACGGCTTGGCTGGGGCAGCAGTTCGGGTTGCCCTTCCACGTGGACGACTTCTGGTCGGCGCTGCTCGGCGGCCTCGTCATCAGCGTGGTCAGCTCCGTGACGACGGGCCTGCTCGATGTCGAGCGCGAGTGAGTCAGGCCCGTTGCGACCAGGGGCGTGATGCTCTTCGGTGGTGGAGTGCCCCCGAGGTGCTCTAGACTCTTCCAGTCCGCACCGGGATGTAGCGTAGTGGCTAGCGCGCCTGCTTTGGGAGCAGGAGACCGCAGGTTCGAGTCCTGTCATCCCGACCATGTCGTCCAGGTGGAGGTATCTGTGCCAGCTCAGCGAATCACCACCGACCCCCGGGCGCTGGCCGGGCGCGCCCGCTCACTGATCGAATCCCCCGCGCAGCGCAGGTTGTTGGGGATCGTCGGCTGTCCCGGCTCGGGGAAGTCCACGTTGAGTGCCCAGCTGTGTGATCTGCTCGCCGGTTCGGCGGTGATCGTCCCGATGGACGGCTTTCACCTGGACAATCCGGTGTTGGAGGCGCTGGGGCGTCGGGACCGCAAGGGGGCCATCGACACCTTCGACGTGGCCGGTTTCGTCTCCCTGCTGACCCGCCTGGCCGAGGCGAAGGAGGAGGTGACCTATGCGCCGCGTTTCGACCGGGACCGTGAGGTCACCGTCGCGAGTTCGATCCCGGTGCCGCGCGAGGTGCCACTGGTGATCGTCGAAGGGCTGTACCTGCTGCAGACCGAGGGTGGTTGGGAGCAGGTGGCTCCCCTGCTGGACGAGGTGTGGTTCCTGGATGTTCCTGACGAGGAGCGGATGCATCGGCTGGTGGCGCGGCGGATGTCTGGCGGGGAGAGCCGGGAACAGGCCACGGCCTGGGTGCTGGAGGTGGACCAGCCCAATGCGCTCCGCGTGGCGGCGGGGCGGGAGCGCGCTGACCTGATCGTCGATCTCGTGGTGTGAGGAGGACTCGGCATCGGTTTTCCTCCACAGGTTTCCCAAGGCATCATGGGTGGGCCGAAGGAAAGGGAAACAAGCGTGCTTCTGGAAACCGGGACCGAGCTGACTGGGATCGCTGCATGGGCGGTGGGCATCATGGAGCTGCTGGGTGGCTTCGGGGCTGCCCTGCTCATCGCCCTGGAGAATTTGTTTCCTCCCCTGCCCTCGGAGGTGATCCTGCCGCTGGCCGGTTTCTCCGCCGGGACCGGCAAGGCGGGGCTGACGCTGTGGAGCGCCATCATCTGGTGCACCGCAGGGTCCCTGGTGGGGGCCTGGGCGCTCTACGGGCTCGGCTGGTGGCTGGGACCTGAGCGCACCCGTGCGATCCTGGGCAAGCTTCCCCTGGTCAACACCGAGGACATCGACAAGACCGAGGCGTTCTTCCACCGTCGCGGCAGCCTGACGGTGTTCTTCGGCCGGATGGTGCCGATCTTCCGGTCGCTGATCTCCATCCCGGCCGGGGTGACCCACATGAACTTCCTGCGCTTCACTCTGCTGACCACGGCCGGGGCTGCGATCTGGAACACCGTCCTCATCACCGCCGGGTACCTGCTGGGCTCCAACTGGCACGTCGCGGAGGACTACGTCAACATCTTCTCGAAGGTCGTCCTGGTGGTCTGCGTGATCGCCCTGGTGGTATGGGTGGCGCTACGGCTGCGCGCTCGGAAGCGCCCCGCCGAGACCGCCTGAGCATCTGTCTGGTCTTGAGCTGTCGAGGAACCGACGGCTCAAGACCACGCAAGCCATCACTCAGAGTGTTGTTCATGGCCTTTTTCAGCTGGATCGAGCCGGGATCCCGATGCGGAAGCGAGGGAACCCGGCTCGAGGCCCCGGACAAGCCCCTGCACACCGTCACCAGATCTCGAACTGGTGACTCTCGCAAGCTCACCCGTCCGGCATGAGCACCCGACGGGGCGAGCGCAACCCGGATGCACAACCCTTCACCCAGAACCGGGCAAGGAGGCCTCAGGACAACGGTTCAGCCTGGATCCCCAGGTCGAGAAGCATCGGTTTCTCCCCGGGATCCAAGGCTTCCAGATCCTCCTCGTAGTACAGCTGTCCGTCGGGGATCCGTTCGGGTTCACGCCAGGCCTTGTAGCGTAGCTGCGCTGGCGAGGCGATGCCCTGCACCTCACGCATGGTTGCCACGCAGTCGTCCGCCAGGCGCTGGTAGGCAGTGGACATCGCGGGGAGGTCAAGGCTGCGTCCCCAGAAGTAGTCAGGCTCGGAGTAGCGGTGCTTGTCGTCCCAGCCCAGTTCGTACAGCCGTGAGGTCACTGCCGGATCGTCCAGGTTGAGACGCTGGATCGAACAGTGGATGTAGAGAATATCCTCATCGGCTGTCATCTGTACCGTGAACTGCCCGGTCTCGGGGTTCACCAGCACCAAGTAGCTCCGGTCGGTCAGTTGCATGACAGCACGCATGAACCGTGCCTTGAAATCATCCCAGTCTTCCACCACGTCCACTTCCTCCTTCCAAGGAAACAGGTTCTCAAGCATTGTAGCGGAGGGCGTTGTTCATCACGGGCCGCGCCCCGCCCGTTGGTCGAGCCGGACCGCGAGTGCCAGCGAGCAGTCCGTGTCGAGACCTGGTGCCAGGGTGCAGAAACCTCTTCCCCGGCCTCGAGCCGGACACTCTCGCTCCGCATCGAGCCTCCGGCTCGAGCAGCGGGAAAAGGACATGAACAACGCCCTCATGCTTCCCTCGCTTCATCTTTCCCTTGCGCCACCGGCTTCGTAATCCGGCTACGCAACCCGAGAAGAAGTTGTTCATGAAGTCGTCTCGTTCGACAGATCCGTCACGCACAACATCTCTCAATCTGAACTGCACCACGGCAACGTTATCCTCCTCTTCGAGCACTTACGGAGGCCTCGTCGAGATATTTCAGACCGTAGGGCATGGGGTGAACCTGCCGTCGCCAGTTCCGGGCCAGCCGAGGGCTTCGGAGGCACCGTAGCCCTGTTCTCTGGTCAGTGGCCAGTCCTGATTGACGAAGTACTCTGCCAGTCTCACGACCTCGTCAACGGGAATCGATTTCATCGGATCCACTTCCTCTCTGAACTATTCCTGGTCCTTGTCGATCCGAAACTTGACAACATTGACCAAGCTGAACTGTCTAGGGAGAGAGAAGAGTTCTTGAACGGGGTTTCGGCCTGAAAGGTGGCCCCCACTCAGAGGTCACCCAAGGATTTAAGGACTTCTGTGTACTCGGGGCTGTAAAGCCTGAAGGTAACAGCTTGCCAGCTATTTCGCAGTATGAGGTGGCATCCGTTTGATGTGTCCCAGTGTGCTGCATGGCTCATTTTAGTGCGCTTCATCTTGCCCTTGCCCCAGATGTCGCGAATTTCCTTAATAGAGCTGGAGAAGAAGTCGCTCATGAACGTGTCTCGCTCGTCAGAGGCATCGATCACCGCGTCGGTCAACCAGAACTGCACCTGTGCGACACCTTCATCTCCAGTTCCCGCGATCATGGAAGCCTGCTCGCGAGGCTTCAAGCCGTAGGGCATGATGAAGCCGCCGTCGCCGGTTCCGGGCCAGCCGAGCGCTTCGCAGGCTGCATAGCCCTGTTCCCTGGTCAGCGGCCACTCTTGGTTGACGAAGTACTCCGCCAACCTCACGACCTCGTCAACGGGGATCGATCTCATCGCATCCTTTTCCTTTGAAATCTTGAGTTCAGGCGATTTTCAGGGCAGTTTTAGGCATCCATAGCAGCGTCTTTCAGAGCTTCCTCAGTGATCTGAGAACTTCAGCGAAGGAGGGACTATAAATCCTGAAAGTGACAGCTTTCCAGCTGTTTCGCAGTATGACATGACATCCATTCGATGTATCCCATTGAGCCGCGTGACTCAGCTTACCGCGTTTCATCTTACCCTTGCCCCAGAGACTTCGGAATGCATCACTGTAGCTGGAGAAGACGTCGTTCATGAACGCATCCCGCTCATTAGAGGCATCGCGCACCACGTCGGTCAGCCAGAAATCCACTTCTGTGACCCCTTGCTCTTCTTCTCCTACGATTACAGAGGCCTCGTCAACGTGTTGCACGCCGTAAGGCATGACGAACCCGCCGTCGCCGGTTGCGGGCCAGCCGAGAGCTTCGCAGGCCGCATAGCCCTGTTCCCTGGTCAGCGGCCAGTCCTGGTTGACGAAGTACTCCGCTAACCTCACGACTTCGCCAACGGGGATTGATTTCATCGCATCCATCTCCTCTCATGGAGTTCCTTGGTTTTCGTCGATGATTCCGTCAGGAAGCTGCGGTTTCTCATCGAGCTGGAACTTTGGCAGCTTGATCTTACCATTGGGCTGGGATCGAACCAACTCGTAGGTGATCTCCACGTCACCCCTCGCGATGGCCTCCTTCAAGGCGTCAGCCTTGGACCCGTGACGCTCGATCAGATCAGCCAAGGCTTGGGCGATCCGGGGGTCCTGTTCCATCAGCTTCTGCAGGTAGGGGCCGGTGCCCTGCTGGTGCGGAATACCATCCACCTTGGAGGTGCCGAGTGGCCCGCCTCCTCCCTTGGCCTCGTAGATGCTGATCCTGGGCGGGTCAAGCCTCACACCGATCTTGTCCAAGTGGCCAGCGCCCGGCCTGGAGTCATCTGCGAAGAGCGAACTTTTGCCGCGCCTTTGTGGCCCTAATCCCATAAACTAACGTTGGCTGGGTCGAGCGTGATTCCTGGCACTAGCCCCCAAGGTAGCGTTCAACCTCAGCATAGTCTGGGCTGAGGATCGAGCATGTTACAGAGCTCCAAATGTTTGAGATTTCGACTCGGCTTCCTCCTGGCAGATCCCAGAGAGCCCTCTGTTCATGCTTTTCTTTCTTGACCTTGCCCTTTCCCCAGGTAGCGCGAAACCGTGCGACTACCGCACTGAAGACGTCGTTCATGAAGGCCACTCGGTCGGGAGAGTCTTCCTGTACAACATCGGTGATCCGAAATTCCACTGTCCCTACATGTCCTGACGTCCTGCTGGTCACCAGCAGGACTTCGGGCACCTTGAAGTCGTAAGGAGTCACGTAGAAACCTTTTCCGTCGCGCTCCCATCCCAAAGCATCACACGATGCCTCAGCTGCCTTCCGGCCAAGAGGCCACTCTTGGTTCACCCAAAAGTCAACGATGCGGAGCAGCTCATCCACAGGAATAGACTTCAAGTTCAAATCCTTTCTGTTTGGGCAGCTCTCTCCTGCCTCGTCTTGCAGGGAGAACGTTTCCGTCGGGTCGCGATTTTCGGCGGCTAAACTGTGTCATCGAAACAAGAAAGGCTCGAGTTGCGCCTGGCTTCGGGTCCTCGTGCTTTGACCCCAAAAGGAAGTGGGGTCGCTGGGTCGCTTTGAGTGCGCACTCTTGACTCTGCTCTAATTGTTTGTGCGAGAAGGTGTTTCAGTGCGCCTTGCCCAAGTACCTGAGAGTCTCAACATAAGAAGGGCTGAAGACATACAGGCGAATCGTTCGCCAGTTGTTTACTAGTTCAATGTGGGCTCCGTTTGAGGTGTCCCAAGTGGCCTCGTGATCTTCTTTTGATTTCTTGGTCTTCCCTCTCCCCAAGACAGCCCTGAGAGCATCCACGTAACTGACGAACAAATCATTCAGTGCGAGTTGCTCGTCTGCAGGAGCTTCCCGCTGCACGTCTGTTACCCGGAAGTAGATGCGCGTGACGCCACCTTCCTCCTTTCCCACGATCACGGAAGCTTCCGGCATGTTCAGCCCGTAGGGCATGACGAAACCACCGTCACCGGTTCCGGGCCAGCCCAAGGCTTCGCAGGCGGCGTACCCCTGCTCTCTGGTCAGTGGCCAGTCCTGGTTGACGAAGTACTCCGCCAACCTCACGACCTCGTCAACGGGGATCGATCTCATCGCAACTGCTTCCTCTCGAAGTGCATCTTCGTCCTTGTCGTGTCAAGCTCTCTCAGGTGCGAGAAGGGCTCTTGTGAAGGTTTCTACCTGAATGCGGATTGCTACTCAGAGATTCCCCAAGGACTTAAGAGTCTTTGCGTACGAGGGACTAAGAAGGGTGAATGTGATAGCTTTCCAGTTGTTGACCAATGTGACATGGCAGCCGTTTGGCGTACTCCATCGAGCCTCGTGGTCTTCTTTGGTGCGCTTGATCTTTCCTTTGCCCCAAAGGTCACGAAATCGAGTAACGCAGCTGGAGAAGACATCGTTCATGAACGTGTCCCGCTCTTCAGAAGGGTCGCGCACCACGTCGGTCAACCAGAACTCCACCTCCGCGACCCCTTGTTCTTCTTTGCCCACAAACACTGAGGCCTCATCAACGTGTTGCACGCCATAGGGCATACGAAACATACCCTTTCCAGCTGCAGGCCATCCGAGGGCTTCACAGGCTGCGTACCCCTGCTCCCTGGTCAGCGGCCAGTCCTGATTGACGAAGTATTCTGCGAGTTTCACGACTTCGTCAACGGGGATCGATCTCATCGCATCCATTTCCTCTCATGGAGTTCCCAGGTTTTCGTCGATGATTCCGTCAGGAAGCTTCGGTTTCTCATCGAGCTGGAACTTTGACAGCTTGATCTTACCATTGGGCTGGGACCGAACCAACTCGTAGGTGATCTCCACGTCACCCCTCGCGATGGCCTCCTTCAAGGCGTCAGCCTTGGACCCGTGACGCTCGATCAGATCAGCCAAGGCTTGGGCGATCCGGGGGTCCTGTTCCATCAGCTTCTGCAGGTAGGGGCCGGTGCCCTGCTGGTGCGGAATACCATCCACCTTGGAGGTGCCGAGTGGCCCGCCTCCTCCCTTGGCCTCGTAGATGCTGATCCTGGGCGGGTCAAGCCTCACACCGATCTTGTCCAGGTGGCCAGCGCCCGGCCTGGAATCATGCCCAAGGAGCGAGATCTCCTCCCGCGCCTTCATGACGCCATCCGCACCGCTCTCCCCCATGATTTCCGAAGCCTCTTTCAGATCCTGCATCGACTGACGCTCGGCGTTAATTGCCTCCCGCAGTTCGTGTGCTTGAGTCTTTGTGAGCTCTCCGTCGGCGACCATCTGGTTAAGCTCTTTGCTGTAATCGGAGCCTTTCAAGCGCTCGATATCAACGTCGAGCCTCTTTGCCAGTTCCTGAATTTGAAGCACGTCTGCCTGATGCTGCTCATGCATTGCATTCCGCTTCTCGACGCTCTCGGAGAAAGCAGTGTCTTCTTGTGCTTCCTTCGTGACCCCTTCCACGTTCTCGTCGGGGGTGTACTCGCCGTACTTGGCCTTGACGGCCTCAGGTCCATCAACCGGCTCTGGCGGGTTGGGGTCGGTCACATACTTGCCACCCTCCTTGTTGTGCAGGTTTCCGCCCTTCCCACGGTACGTGTTCTCGGGGTCCGGGTCGCCCTTCTCGTGGGGGTAGCCGTCCTCGTCGTACCACCAGTCGCGGTCTCCCTTGGGCACCGGCCGCCGCTCAGCGCCCGGCGCCGCTCAGCGCCCGGGGCAAGCTCTCCACCGGGCCACTGGTTCGGGTCCTTCGGCGACGTGCCTTCGGGGGCTCCGTCCCCCAGGCCCTCATCCGCGTCGGCTCCTGCACGACTGAGCTCGGCAGAACCATCACGCACCTCAGGTGCATCCAGCCCATCCCCGGCATCCGGGGTTCTTCCGGGATTCACCTCTGCGGCGGCATCGGTACCTCGCGTGCCAGCCTCCTGCGGCATCCGCTCAGCCTCTGGCACATCGGGGGACTTCCCAGCCTCAGGGATTCTTGACGCCTCGACCTCAGGTGCCTTGGCCCCGCTGGCCTCAGGAGTCTTCGCAGTATCAACCTCCGGTACCCGCGACGCCTCCACATCCACAGTCTTCGCCCGATCCGGCTCCGGCAGCTTGGAGGACTCAACTTCCGGAGCCCGCACGCCAGCACCCTCAGGCCTTCGAGTGGTCTCGGCCTCAGCAGCCCGACTCTCAGGCGTGTGAGATGCCTTCACGGAATCTGCCTCCGGCGCCCGTGACTGCTCCATCTCCGGGGCCCTGGCCCCCGCCCCTTCAGGAGCCCTGCTCTCAGGCGCCCGAGACGAATCCAGCCCATTGACAGCGTCACTTGCCCGGGGCCGCTGGGTCGTGGCGGTCGGGTCCGCCTCATCCAGTGCCGTAGCGACCTTGGGGGCCTTCTTCGCCCCCGCCTCACCTGCCAGATCAGCCACATCACCCACCGGAGCGGCAGGCACCTTCGGCGCCTTCACATCCTGCATCAGGTTCGGCCCATTGGTGACCACACGATTACCACCACCAAGGCCATGCGTGTTCGTCACCGGCGTGTGCGGTGTCGGCGCCCCAGGCGTCTTCGCTGGTTTCACCGACGCGACATCATCAACCCCACGCACCGTATCCGCGCCGACATTGACGAGCTTGGCCACACCCTCGACCAGGTGCCCACCACCAGGAATCAAGTTGTCAGCAACCTTCACCGTCACCTTGGTGACCTTCGTCACAACTGACGCCACCGTGGAGACCTTCGACCCGGCCAACGCCACCTTCGTACCGGCCAGACCAACCTTCGTCGCCGCACCGGCCTGCCCAGCGCCCGGGATGAAACAGGTCCCGATGTTCAGCACACTCTCCGTCAGTGCGGCAACACCGTCCTCCTTCCACCGGTGCCACCCATCACCACCCTCCTTCGCAGCCTGGTGGTCATACCCGACAAAGCTGCCCAGCGCGGTCTTGGCCACATCATGACGCTCGTCCACCCACTTGTCGACCTCATCGCCACCGAAGAACTTGATGCCCTGGCTCAACACCGGGCTGGCCAACAGTGCTGTCGATCCGACGAAGTCCGCCACCCCGACCCAGGTCGAGGCCAACGTGTCCAAACTCCACCCCTCCGGCCCGAACCCGACCATCGCCTTGGCCCCGTCCCACGTGGACTTCAGGAAGTTCCCTGCCCCGTGGACCACTGATTCGCCACAGTTGCGGTCCTTCTCCACCGGAGCACCCCAGGGCATCATCTCCCCACTCTGCATGATCGCATCAGCAGAGATCGCCTCCACCACAGCCGGGCACGATTGGGTGTAGAGCCCGTTGATGGTGTTCGCGCACGCCGTCGATGCCGTCGTCAGGGTCTCCACCACCGCCGCATAGCGGCCCAACAACTCCGCGTTCCGGTCCACCGCCGGCTGATGTTCCCGCCACGGTTTCCCGTCATACCCCGCCAACGCCTCAGCCCGAAACGCTTCGGCTTCCTGCTCCAGCGTCTCCAGGGTGGTCTTGACCGGCTCGATCGCGTCCGCGTAATCCGCAATCGCCTTCGCAGCCTTGTCCAGAGTCTCCTTCAGTGATTCCGAGGAGGTTGCTGCCGGGGCCATGATCCCATACGCCTGCTCCGCCCCCGGCCCCGCATACACCGCAGGCAACCCACTCCACAACGACACAATGGTGTCCATGTGGGTATCGACGGTCTCCCCCATCGAGCGGAGACTCTGCGCGGCAGCTCGAACCGTATCCGGATCCATCGTCGACGACTTCACCGGGAACGCCTCAGGCAACACCAACCCATCCCCCGACTGCGGCTGATCACTCATGACCCCGCTCCCTCTTGCTGCGCCAGACCCTCGAAGTAGCTGAAATCACCTGTGTCCGCAGCCCGAACCATCTCACTCTGCACCGTCGCTGCCATCGTCTCGTTCCCCTCAGCACAGGATCGTGCCGCAAACGCCACCCCGTTCGCCCCTGCCGCAACCGAGGAACAGATCGTCTGCAACACCTGCTTGTTGTCCTCGAACAGCCCGCTCAGTGCCGTAGCGACGTCCCCACGCATGTCACCACCAGCCTCCAATCCCGTGAAGATGCCCTCGAAATCCTCCTCCAGCGCGCCGTTGAGCCCCGTGTGTTCGATCTCGACGCTGCTCAGCAGGCCCTCGAGCCCAGCAGGGTCAATGCTCCAGGAAGTCATCTCAAACCCTTTCCTCAATCTGGCCGCGGACTTCCGCGGCAATCGCATCAGCAAGTACGCGTCCGGCCTCGAACGCACCGAAGGGAACCGTCATCTCAGTCCACAACCCGAAACTTCGCGGGGGAGACAGCAGCGCAGGGATCGCCTCGTCGGCAACGCGGATCACCTTGGGGGCATGCACGGTCAGCAGGTGTTTGTCGCCGGCGCCGATCAGAGTGCTGATCTCACCGCTCCTGAACTCAAGAATTTGGCCCTCTCCCTGGGTGCGCAGCAGAGCGCGACGCTGTGCCTCCAGGGTCACCGGGACGTCACTCAACAACACGAGCTCCGTGGCCATTGCTCACCCTCCCCCGAAGGAACGCAGTTCCTCGAACTCGGTCGCGAGCAGCGCCGCAAGCCGCTCCTGATCCAAGTCGTGTCCAAAACTCACGAACTGTCGCCACAGCTCGTCGGCGGCGCTGAACCGCACCAGCACACTCGGGGCTCGGGACAGCCCCACCGGCTCCACGTCGTAACGCAAGGCCAGGTCCGCGATGTCGACCCCCAGGCTCCGCGCTGCCACAGGACCGATCAACACCGCCGCCGGAGCATCCGCATGTCGCCGCTCCACCATCTGGCCCAGTGACCCGGTCCGCTCAGCCACCTGACAGTACGAGATCAATGCAACATTGACCTTCCAGCACTCAGCCAGCCCGGTCAACGTGCTGGCCAGTGCCGGATGGGCCCCGATCGGAGCCCGGGCAGGCTGACCGGCAGGTCGCCCGTACTCGCCCACCGGCACCAACCCCCGGGTGTGCTCCAACACCCCGCCACGGGTACGCGCAAGCGTCACACTCACCGGCGCCCCCGCTGCGCTGCGTGCGAAATGACGCTCGGACGCAGGCATCTGGGGACGCATCGACGCCGTGAGCGCCGCAGGCTCCCACGGCTGGGCCAACGGCTCACACGTGTCCCACCGCACCATCGGCCCGCCACCGAGGCCAGCAACCATGTGCTCGGCCACCATCCCAGCGGTGGTCCGCTCCGTGGCCTCGGCGCGGGTGAAGACATCGAAGAAGAACGCCCCCTGCGCGGCAGAGGTCACGTTGTTGAACGACGGGAGGAGCGGCTCGCCCCGATACACCGGGCCCCACAGCTCGGAGATCGCATGAATCCGAACGCCGGTCCTCCCGTCGTAGACCTTCCCATCAAGGTCCCGCACCGCCCAGTAACCGCCAGCCAGCCTCAACTCATCCACCACGAACCAGCTCAAATGAGCCGTCGCCGAGGTGAACAGAACCGGTTTCAACTGGCTCTTGCGAGCCTCCAGCAGAAAGCTCCGAATCGGAGCCGTGAGCGTCACCCGCTCCGTGAAACACGCGAGCAGCAGGTAGTCATCGGCCCATTCGTCGGCCAAGGGGTGCAGGACCTTCATGCTCAGCAGGACCTCACAGCTCGTGGGTTCGCCTCGGCAGTCCGAGAAATCTGGGGACGACCGCTGTGCGCCAACCCCCTCCTCATCAACGCTTCTCCAAGTAGCGCTCGGTATCCGCGTAGGAGGGGCTGAGGACCACAAAGATCACAGAGGCACCACCGCTGGTCAGTCGCACCCGGCAGCGGTTCTCCAGATCCCATTGCGCCTGCTGCGATGTCTTCCGCTTCTCCACCTTCGGTTTGCCCCAGAGCTCAGAGAGCTTGGCCGTGACCTCCGCCAGCACGTCGTTGATGAAGAAGCTCCGCTCGTCGGACTCCTCCTTCACGTAGTCAGTGACACTGAAGTCGATGGTTGCAACACCATTTTCAGCATGACCGACGACGATCGAGACGTAGGAGGGGTTGAGATCGTAGGGCACGTGGAAGAAACCCTCGCCGTCCTGACTCCACCCCAGCTCACGACAGTATCCACGTGCTTCCTCTTCGCTGAGAGGCCACGGTCGGTTGACCCAGAAGTCCGCGATACGGGCCACGTCTTCCGCAGGGATTGATTTCATGTCCGGGGTCACTCCTCTTTCGATGGTGGCGGCAGCTCTGGGAGCTCTGGCTTGTGTTCCAGGTTGAACTTGTAGATGTCCACCGTACCGTCAGGGCGCGCCCTGACCACGTAGTAGTTGATCTCGACGGTTCCGTTCTCGATGGCTTCCTTCAGCGCTTGCCCCTTGCCGCCGGACCTTTCGATGAGGTCTGAGATCGCCTGTGCAAACCTGGGGTCCTCGCGCATGAGCTTGTCCAGGTAGGCAGCCGTACCCTGCTGGTGGGGCACCCCGTCAACCTTCGAGGACCCAAGGCTGGCGTTGTCCCACTTGTCCTCATAGATGTTGATGGTCTGGGTGTCGAGATCCACGCCGACATCATCCAGGCGATGGGAGCCAGGTTGCGAGTCGCCCTTGAACAAGGACTCCTCCTGGCGGGCCTCGATCACCGCCTCACCGGCACGCTCGCCAAGCTTTTCCGACGCCTTGTTCAGTGCCGCTGCGGACTCCTTCTCGGCCACGAAGGCCTTCTTGAACTCCTCGCCCTGGGCGTGGGTGATCCGGCCCTCCTGCTCCATCTCCTGAACCTTGGTGACCAAGGTGTCCTTGTCGATCTCCTTCATGTCATCCGGGGTGATGCCCAAGTCGTCGACGAGTTGATCAAGCCTCGTCTTGTCCACCATGTGCTTCTCCTGCAGAGCGTTCCGCTCCGCAAGATCTTCCTGGTAGGTACCCCCATCCTCGTTGGCACGGTGCAGGGGCTCTTCGAGTCCGTCAGGGCTGTCCACGCGAGTGTGATCCGCCTTGACGAGGTCTGCGGACTCAGCAGGGTTCGGGTCAGGGGCGAAGCCGCCTGTCTTGTACTGCAACCTGCCGCGACGATCCCGGAAGGTGTTCTCCCAGTCAGGGTCACCCGCTTCGTGGTAGTACCCGTCATCGCCCAGCCTCCAGTCACGGTTGCCCTCTGGAACTGGACGATCAGTCTGGGTTGAGCCATCCCCAGCATCTGCTCCATCGGGAGCTTTCGCCTCGGCATCAGGGGTATGTCCGTCGCCCACCTCAGGGGGCAGCGGATCAGTTGTGTCCGACAGCTTCCCGGGCTCCGTCTCCGGTGGCTTCGGAGTCCCAGCATCCATGCCGCCCGTACCGTCAATGTCCTGCCCACGGTGCGGTGCCATGTCAGGCGACTTCGGGCGCGACGCATCGGGAGTCGGGGGCTCCCCGGCCCCTCTGCCCGTCGTGGTCTCGGGGGCATTCGCCCCTGTTGGTTCAGGAGCCGAAGGAGCAGAGGTCTCAGGCATCTTTGTCCCGACCCGCTCCGGCGCATTCGCCCCCACCGGTTCAGGCATCCGGGGAGCCGTGGTCTCAGGAGCTGTCGTCCTGACCGGCTCCGGCGCCTTCGGGCCAGTGACCTCAGGGGCGGTGGCACCTGAGGTCTCAGGAGCCTTTGTTCCAGCACCTTCGGCCCCACCTACCTTCGCCGAGCTGCCATCGGCCACATTGACCACAGCCGGGTCAGTTGCCCTGGTGGCCTGGGCAGCTGCCTCTGTGGCCGGGGCGCCAGCCATCGCGGGCACCTTGCCTGGATCCGCACCGCCCAGTCGTGTCTCCAGATCCGGCAGCTTGGACGGAGTGCCTGCCGCCCCAGAGCTCGGGGAGACCGAGGAGGACACGTCGACCCCATCGGGAGCAGGGTTACTCGGTCCATGAGGTCCACCCGCGCCGGAGCCAGGTCCACCCGGATCCCTGGGAGGCAGATTGGTGTCCATGACCTCGTCAGGGAGCACGTTGTCCGGCTTGGTCGGGGGTTTCGGCGGGGCGGCGTCCGGCGCCCCCGAGAGATCACCCAGATCGGGAACTGTTCCCCCTGAGCCGCCCCCACCCTTGACGGGAGGCGTGGGTGCTTCATCGAGCCCCAGCAAACCAGAAACGGGAGTGTGGGGGGCGGCCGCTGCTGCCGCGTCTGTCAGGTCGGGCAGAGGTTTCCCAAAGTGAGCGGTCACTCCCCTCAGCCCAGTCCGGATTCCATTGATCCCCAACCCGGTCAGTGTGGTGGCACCCTTGACAGCCCATGCGCCTCCAGGAACCATGAAGTCAGCAGCCACCATCGCCACTCGACTCGCCCTAGAGGCGAGGACAGCAGCACGTGAACCACCAACTGCTGCTCGCGTCCCTCCTGCAGCGGCCCCTCCGGGGTTGGGGATCAGCAAGGTCACGATGTTGAGTTGCGCCTCGGTCCTGGCAGCGATCGGATCTTCCTTGTGAAGGTGCCAGCCGTCCCCACCATTTTTCGCAGCCATGTAGTCATACCCAACAAAGCTGGCGGCCGCAGTATTGGTGACATCAAGACGCTCTTGCGCCCAAGCAACAGCTTCATCGTTCCCCGAGCTTCTGAGCATGATCTGAGGAACTACCCCAGAGAACATCACAGACACCACGACGTTACCAAATCCCCGCCAAGCTTGCCCTGGAGGAACAGAACCGTAACCTGACAACGAGGCTGAGGCATCCCAGCTGTTGTAGAAGAAATTCCACACACCCTTACCGAATGAACGCCACGCATCACCCGCAGTTTGCGACCCGAACCCAAGCAAAGCTGGCCCGGTGCCGAAAACTCCTGAATCGACAGCCTCCTCGGTGCAGGTCCGATCCTTTTTCACCGGAGAACCCCAAGGCAGCATCTCAGGGTGAGCCATGACAGCATCCGCGGAAACAGGGACAACCTGCTCAGGCGTTGACTGAGTGTACAGCCCATTGATGCTGTTGGCGCAGTTCGACGAAGCTGTGGTCAGCGATTCATAAACATTTGCATAGCGCCTGAGCAACTCAGTGTTACGCTTGATCGCCCCCTTGTCCTCCTTCCACGATTTCCCGCCATAACCAGCCAACGCTTCCTCTCGGAATGCAGTGGCTTCCTTCTCCAAGGCCTCCAAGGTTGTTTTGATGGGCTTCAGTTCAGTGGCGTAGGTCTCGATGGCATCAGCGGCCTTGTCCAAGGTGTTCTTCAGGCTCTCCGAGGACGTGGCGGCCGAATCCATCATCGTGTACACCTGAGCGGACTCAGGGGAGACGTAGACGGCGGGCATCCCATTCCAATGGGTGACGATGTTGTCCATGTGGGTGTCCACGTCCTTGCCCATCGAACGCAGGTCCGACGCAGCAGTATTGACGTTGTCAACATTGATCGTGGAGGACTGAACCGGAAATGCCAACGGCATCACCAGGCCGTCCTCGGATTGTGGCTGATCACTCATGAGACACCTTCTTCCTGTTGTGCGAGTTCTTCGAAGTAGGTGAAGTCGCCGGTGTCTGCGGCGTTCATCATCTCGGTCTCCACCGAGGTCGCCATGTCCTCATTGCCCTGCATGTAGGCGCGTGCAGCATAGCTGACGCCGACGATCCCTGCCATCACCGAGGAGCAGATCGTCTTCAACGTCTGCTTGTTGTCCTCAAACAGGCCTTGCAGTGCCGTGGCAACGTCACCCCGTATGTCCCCGGCAGATTGCAGGTTGGTGAAGATGGTCTCGAAGTCGCTGTCCTCCAGCGCCCCGAACAGCAGCTCCTTCTCGGATTCTGCATTGACCAACAGGGTCTGAAGTCCCCCCGGTTCGATACTCCATGATGTCATCGTCAAATCCTTTCCTTGATCTGGCCACTGACTTCCGTGGCGATCTCCTCTGCAAGAGCACGCCCAGCAGTGAGCATTCCGAACGGTACCGTGATCTCGGTCCAGAGGTTGAACCTCTCCGGTGGCTCAACAAACATCTGTGCCGCCTCCTCAGGCATCTGGATCATTCTCGTGGCATGCACGGTCAGCAGGTGCTGGTCTCCTGCCCCCAGCAGACTGGTGAACTCGCCTCCCCTGAATTCGATCAGGCGTCCATCCCCCTGTGCTCGGAGCAGTGCCTCCTGCATCACCCCCGAGCTGACAGGAACCTTGCTCAACAGCACAAGTTCCGTCGCCATACTCCTCAGTCCTTCCCGCTGGAAACGAGTTCCGCCCCCAACAGTCCAGCCAGTCGTTCCTGGTCCAGATCACGACAGAAGTTGATGGCCTGGCCCCACAGGTCATCAGGTCCGCTGAACCGGACCAACACACTCGGGATCTTCCTGGGACCAGCCAGCTCCACATCGTGTCGCTGTTCCAACTCCCGAACATCGAGCTTCAGGGTTCGGGCCGCGATCGGCCCGATCAGCAGTGCTGCTGGAGCATCCATGTGCCGTCGTTCCGGCAGTTGTCCCAAGGAGCCATCTCGATCAACCACCTGGCAGTAGGTGATCAGTGCGACGTTCACCCTGAAACGCTCCGCAAGCCCCAACAAGGTGCTGGTCAGTGCCGGGTGTGATCCGACAGGGGCCCTCGCAGCCAACCCTGCTGGTTGGCCGTAGGTGCCCACAGGAACGATTCCCCTGGTGTGCTCCAGCAGGCCATGCCGGGTCCGCGCCATCGTGATGTTCACCGGAACGCCACTGTCGCTGCGCGCGAAGTGATGCTCGGTTGCAGGCATCTGGAGGCGCAACTGCTCGGACAGCGCTTCGCGTGACCACGGCCGGGCAAGCGGTTCGCAGGTGTCCCAACGCACCAGCCTGCCACCTCCCAGACCAGCCACCATGTGTTCCGCGACACCCCCGGCCCGGGTCTCGATGGCCGCCTGCTCCCTCGTGAACACGTCGAACAGGAAAGCGCCCTGCCCTGAGGAGGAGACCCCGTCATAGGTGGGCAGCCCGGGGTCACTGTTCGGTTGTGGTGACCAGAGTTCACGGAAGGACCGGATGCGTCGTCCGGTCCCCCCGTCGAACACGTGGCCTTGATCGTCCTGCACCGCCCAGAAACCTCCCGAGACCCGCAACTCATCCGTCACCGTCCACGCCAGATGAGCGGTGGAGCTGGTCAACAGGACAGGCCTGCGATGACTGATTCGAGCCTCGATCAGGAAGCCACGGATGGCAGCCGTCAACACCACCCGCTCACTCGATGTCGTGAGCAGCAGGTAGTCATCGGCCCATTCGTCGGCCAGGGGGTGCAGGACCTTCATGCTCAGGCCGGGATGTGGGACCTCGCCGTTGAACCGGCTCGCACCGCGATGTCGTCGTTGTCGCTGAGGGACTGACGCATCAGCGCGATGATCTCACGCACCTGACGCCCGGAATCATTCCACTTCCGCTCCAAGTGGGCGTAGTCGTCGGAGACGCCGTCCGCGTAGTACTCCGCCATCGCGGCCTTCACATCCGCGTCACGGCGGTCCAGGGCAGCCTCCAGCTGGGAGGCGACGCTCTCGAAGTTCGCCTGGGCGGCCTGGGACGCCGAGACGCTGTAGTCGTTGCGATCAATCTGATTGGCCATGAGTCATCCTTCGTTCGTCTGGTTGTCAGGTGCTGGGCTCAGCGCGGGCCGATGCGGTTCAGGAAGGCGGAGGAACTGAAGTCGGCGGAGCTCTCGGCCGACTGGTGCGTGGCGGCGCCTTCCTCAGCTGCGGTCACGAACGCATTGTTCTGCCCGATGACGGACCCGAGGAGCCCAAAAAGAGCGCTGTTCAACGCAGCTGCGATCTCATCCGTGCTGCTCTGGAACTTGTCGATGGCTGCACGGGTCGGACCGTTCACCATCCCCTCCAGCGGTTCTGTTGCTTCTCCCAGTCGCTTCACCAAGACACCCAGGTCCTGGGACTCTGCCTGCGTACGCTGGCTCAACCGGACCAGGGTTCCTTCTTCCATCGAGAACTTCATGTCCACTTCCTTCTGGTCGACATCACATGCCTTGAGGATTCCCGGCGGTGAACCACCGGGCAGCCACCACCCTAGGCGAAGGGTGGGTCACCCGCAGCCCTGCCCGAACTGACCCCACCCCTCAGACATGATTCACTGTGCTTGGCAGAAAGGAGGCTCACCTTGGGTCACGACAAGGCACCCATCGACGTTCCAGCACCCCTGTGGCTGTCCCTGACTTCCCTCATCATCGATGTTGCAGCCCTAGTCGGAGCGGGTTACATCATGCGATGGCTCACCACGGTCCTCCTGCTCCCGGACACCCTGTCGTGGATCCTGACCGGCACGGCCGTCGCCCTGGGATTGCTGCTGGAAATATGGCCAAGAAGACGACAAGGCAGTAGCTTTGGGCACGTTGTACTCGGTTTACGTGCCATCGACCCACGCACCCAGTTCCCGGGACGCTGGCCCGGTCTGCGGGCGGTGAGGATCCGACGCGGCACAGACCCCCTCCACCTGGCCCCGCGCCCTGTGATCCTGGACTGGGAGCGTCCAGACCCCATCCTGTCCACCACCTCACGACTGGTCGGCACCCTCGACGACGGTTCCACCTTCCAGCTGCCCCTGCCCTGCGTCATCGGGCGGCTGCCGAAGGCATCGGAGGCCTTCACGAAGGTGGCCATCACCGACATCCGGCGCAGCATCTCGCGCACCCATCTGGCGCTGTGGCTCGACGGGACGGCACTCGTCATGCAGGACCTCGGTAGCCGTAGCGGCACCGCCCTCGTCACCGCTCTTGGGGACGTGGCCATCAAACCTCACGAACCCTTCCGACTTCCCCTGACCACCGGCAAGACCGTGAAACTACGACTGGGCTCGCGAATGCTCAGCGTGGAGGCGGTCCCCAGCCACACGGGAGCATCATGAACGAGTACGACCGCACACTGATCGAGACCACCAGGTCACATCGGGAACGCCTCACCGCGGCCTTCATCCACGGTCGCATGCAGGAACGCCACAAGGTCAACAGCAACGTCAACCGACTCCTCGGTTCCTTCATCCTCGCCGCTGTCATCGGCATGGCCTGTCTCGGCACCGGATTCGTGCTCGGCCTGTTGCAGCGTCAGAAACAGAACCAGGCCGTCACCGCCTTCATGCAGGCGATGAGTTCCAACCCCATCAAACCCGGCAACGGGTGGGAAGAGGTGGAGGGCACGGTGCTGCTCCACAACCCGGAGACTGGACGCTACATCGACTCCCGCACGGGCTTCACCGTGGACCCCGAGACGATGCTGGCCACCGACCCGCAGGGCAGAACCGTCGATGTACGTCTGGGCTGGTACTTCGACCCGAAAACCGGCTACTACACGGATCCGGCCTCGGGGCTGCGGATCGATCCCGAGACCCTGACCGTCGTGGAGGAGAACTGATGGGCTACACACGTGTCACCGTGCTGGGAAGCACCCACAAGGCAGACTTGGTGCTGCCCGATGACGAGCCTCTCGGCACCCTGCTGCCCCAGCTGCTCCAGCTCTTGCAGGAAAACGTCCCCGGCGGTCAGGAGCTCTCCCTCAGCACTCTCGACGGCAATCAGCTCGATCTCGGGGTCTCCATGGCCGAGCAGGATGTCGCCCACGGCTCGATGCTCCGGCTCACCGCCATCGACGAGACCCCTCACGCCCCCGAGGTGACCGATGTCACCGACGCCGTCGCCCTGACCCGCGACGACATCCGGGACCGCTGGACACCACGCGCCGCCGCCACGGTCAGTGCCCTCGCGGTAGCCCTCCTCAGTTTCATCATCTGCATGCTGACCCTCCCGCCCGGAATCACCAAGGACCTGCTGGCAGGCGGCTACCAACTGATCGGGATCGGAATACTGCTCTGCGGGGCAGTGCTCCTGGCCCACCGTGGTCGACCACTGCCCGCACTCGTGTTCTCCGGAGCCGCCCTGGGCGCGATGCTGCCGCTGCTCCAGGTCACCGGCGGACTCACTCCCCAAGCTGTCATCCTCGTCGCCGCCGCAACCGGCTGGTTGGTGCTCGGAGCAGTTCTCGGCCTGGGACTTCGACGGCGCTCCGCCCTCATCGCAGCCATCGTCGGGATCGCTGTGGCCGGGCTCTTCGTCACCGCATCACTCCTGGCCTGGGATCCACTCGTGGTTGCGGTGAGCACCGTACTCGTCGGGCTGCTTGTTCTGGGACTGCTCCCAGGGCTGGCGCTCTCCTTCTCCGGTCTGACCCGTTACGACGACCAGTCCGTTCAGGGTCAGCACCCTCTACGCGGCCAGGTTCAACAAGCCATCCTCGAAGGATTCGCCACCCTCACCTGGACGATCATCGCGGTGGCCCTGCCACTGGTGCTGGCGCTACTGGTCCTGACCGGGACCGGGGAACAGTGGGCCATGACGATGGCGAGCATTGCCGGGGTCATCATTCTCCTACGGGCACGCATCCTGCCGCTGATCCCCCAGAAAGTGGCACTGCTCATCGCGGGCGGTGCCCCTCTGCTCGCCGTGCTGCTGCAGCATCCCGACCTCACCCCCATGCACCGGGCAGCGATCCTCGGGGGTGTCGTCGCTCTCCTGCTGGCGCTCTCCTTGACCCGACCGAGTGCCGTGATGACAGCCAAGCTTCGCCGGGCCTCGGAGATCATCGAGCTGTTGCTGATGATCGCCATCATCCCGCTGGCACTGGCCACACTCGGAATCTTCGCCGACCTGCTGGAGGTGTTCCGATGAGCCTGTCCTGGCTCCGTGCTGCCGCCAGCGGACGTGCCCGTGAACTCAGGGTCCTCGCCGAACAGATGAGCACCCCCCTCCCGGTGCGCCGACGCATCAGCTTCGTCTCGGTCACCGACGGTTGTGGCGCCACCACCGTCGCCACAGAGACCGCCCGCATGTTCTCACTGCACCGCACCGACCGCGTCCTGTTCGTCACCCGAGCCGATGCGGACAGCCCTCGCTACCGCTGGAGCGGCACCGTGAAGAAACTGATCGGCAACCACACCGAGGACCCGTTGGCGAACTGGGCGGAATCCACCCGCGGGCACCAGCTGACCCACGACATCACGTTCACCGACTGGGGATCGGCACCGTTGTCCCACATGAGGGCCATCGCCTCACACAGCCATGCGCTGTGCCTGGTCACCCCAGCTGTTAGACGGCTCATCCAGTCCACCCTCGACGTCGGTGCGGAATTGGCAAAACAGCAGGCCGTACGGCTTGCTGTCGTCGACGTCGCCGGCGAGGTCGGGCCGAGCATCAAGGATGTGGTGCGCAACCTGGCGCTGCCAGCTGCCCTGTTGCGCCACGACTCCCGGCTGGCCCGTGGGCGCGCCACCACCGTACGGTTCCGGGAACCAGATGCGCTTGACCTGTACCGGCTGGCCGTCGGCCTCATCCAGGATCTCAGCAACGGTTACAAGGAGCAGACCGCATGAGTGGGAGCGAGACCCCGGAGACGACACTGCCGGTCCGGCGGCTGCACCGCCCGACCCGCACCAGCACACCGCTGCCCGACCCCGAACCCATCGAGGTCACTCCCCCACCGACCCTGTCCTCCAACGTCGCCACCACACCCTTCCAGTTCCTGCTCCCCGTGGTCGGTGCCCTCACCTCCGTGACGATGATGGTGGTGATGCGCAACGGGCAGCCCCTGTTCATGCTGCTCGCCGGTGTGGTCTTCGTCATCGCCTTGGTCAGTGGTGTCGGTTTCGCCATTTCCAGCCAGGGCCGCGAAGCCAAGAAACTCCGCCTGCAACGTGCCCGCTACCTCGACTACCTGGAGCGTCTCCGGCTCGACGTCCGGGAGCGCGCCGAGACCACCCGAGCCGCTGCTGAAGTGCTCCACCCCACCCCCGAGGGACTCATCACGTTCATCCATGACCCGGAACGGCTGTGGGAGCGGCGTCGGAACGACAGCGACCATCTGCAGGCCAGGATCGGGATCGCCCGCACCCCGTGGTTCACATTCCACCTGAGCACGGCAGGTTCCCCCATCGAACCAGCCGACCCGATCCTGGAGCAGGAGGCCCAACTCGTCGCCGACACCTACACCAGCATTGAGGGGATGCCCGCGCTCATCGATCTGAAGAAAGCTGGGGTCGTCGCCATCATCGGCCCCCGTGAAAGAACCGTCCCACTGGCCCGCGGCATCATCCTGCATCTGGCAGCACACCAACTCCCGGAGGACCTGGATCTGGCGTTGGCCTTCCCCCGCGACCACACCAGGGACTGGCGCGGCTTCGACCTGCTGCCCCACGTCCACAACCCCGAGCTGTTCGACGGCCCGGTCCCGGCACGTCGTGTCGCCCCGACGCTGGCCGATCTGAGCGAAATCCTCAACTCCGAGATGGTGGATCGCTCCGCCAAAGCCACCGCAGCCCGACGGCGAGGAGTCACCGCCGATGAGCTTCCCCGGATGGTGGTGATCGCCGATGAACATGGCGAGGTCGCGAGCACGCTGCGTCGTCCCGACCAGACCCTGCAGACCCGCGATCTGGGCATCACGGTGATCCATCTCATCGACGATCGTCTGGACGAGCCTGACGACGTCGATCTCCGCATCGACCTACGGGAGGAAGAGGCCACCCTCACCGAGGAGGCCCGCAGCAACGACCCCACGACCATCACCTTCACCCCCGAGGAGACCCCGAGCTGGCTGTTCGAGTCCGTCGCCCGGACCCTGGCGGCTCGCCGTACCTTCACCGCCCTGCACCAGGAGATCGTGGAAGGGCATCAGGCCGACATCTCCGAGATGCTGGGTATCGACCTGACCCGCTCCATCCGGGTGGAGGACCTGTGGACACCCCGCACCCCGGCCGATTTCCTGCGGGTCGCCTTCGGGGTGGACGATGCCGGACGGCTGATCCATCTGGACCTGAAGGAGAGCGCCCAGCAGGGCATGGGTCCGCACGGCATCTGCATCGGCGCCACCGGCTCCGGCAAGTCCGAGATGCTGCGGACCCTGATCCTGTCCCTGGCAGTCGCCCACTCACCGGAGGACCTGTCGATGATCCTCATCGACTACAAGGGAGGCGCGGCCTTCGCCCCGTTCCAGCCCCTACCCCATCTGGCCGGTCTCATCGACAACCTCGCCGACGATCCACAACTCACGGTTCGCGCCCGGGCCTCGCTGCAGGGTGAGGTCGTGCGTCGGCAACAGCAGCTCAAGGATGCCGATTCCTCACCGTCGATCACCCACTACCGCGAAATGCGCCAAACCCGTCCCGAGCTGCCACCGATGCCCCACCTGTTCGTCGTCATCGACGAGTTCGGGGAGCTGCTCACGGCCGAGCCTGATTTCATCGACCTGTTCCTGCAGATCGGACGCATCGGTCGCTCCATCGGGGTTCATCTGCTGTTGTCCAGCCAACGTATCGAGGGTGGCAAGCTGCGCGGCCTGGACACCTATCTGTCCTACCGGCTGGGGCTTCGTACCTTCAGCGAGTCGGAATCCCAGGTGGTGCTGGGCTCAGGGGACGCCTTCCACCTGCCACCACAACCCGGCTACGGCTACCTGAAGGTGGACACCTCCGTGTACCAGCGGTTCCGCTCCGGCTACGTGTCGGGGCCGATGCCGTCAGGGGGGCGTCGTGAGGTGACGCAGATGGGACCGATGGCGCACAGGCTGCCCATCTACAACGGCATCGACGTCGATCAGCACAACCCGGAGGTGCCAGTGCTGCACCGGCCCGACACCAACCTCACCCTCGTCGACGAGGTGGTTTCAGCACTGCGTTCCGAGGACACAGCGGTCAGACCGATCTGGCTACCGCCACTGTCCTCGAAGCTCACCCTGGGCCGGGTACTGGACGAGGATGACACCAACCCACTGCGTGTGACCGTCGGTTTGGAGGATGACCCGGCCCATCAGCAGCAGAAACCCTGGATTCTCGACCTGGGCAGCAGCGGCGGCCATGTCGCCATCATCGGCAGCCCGCAGAGCGGACGCACCACGCTGCTGCGCACCATCGCAGCCTCCTTGGCGTTGACGACCACACCACAGGAGGTCACCATCTACGGGCTGGACCTGGCCGGTGGTGGTCTGCGCCGGATCGAGGGATTCCCTCACGTCGGTGGTGTCGCCACACGTGGCGATTCGGACCGGATCCGTCGGCTGCTGGAGGAGCTGACCACGATGGTCCAGGCCCGCGAGCAGCTGTTCAAGAGTCAGGGCATCGACTCGATGCCCCACCTGCGCAGCCTGCACTCCCAAGGATTGCTGCCCCAGCTGACGAGCGCGGACATCGTGCTGCTCGTCGATGGGTACGGGCTGTTCCGCAGTGACTTCGACTCACTCGATGAGGCCTTCAACCGGCTGATGCTGCAGGCCTCCAGCTACGGCCTCCACCTGGTCATGACGATGGGCCGATGGGGTGAGCTACGGATGGCCCATCAGAACCTGTTCGGCACCCGGGTGGAGCTTCGACTCAATGACCCAAGCGACTCGAACATCGACCGTAAGCTCGCAGCAACCATCCCGAGTGACACCCCAGGCCGGGCGCTGACCGACAACAAGACCCTCGCCCAGGTGGCCTTGCCGTCGCTGGAGCTCGCTGAGGGAGCAGACCAGGGCGAAGCCCTCGACGAACTGGTCCGTCAGGTTTCCGAATCCTGGTCCGGTCCTTCCGCAGCGCCGATCCGGCTGCTGCCGAACCACATCGACCCCGCATCGCTGCCTGACCCCGGCCTGGAACCGAACACCATTCCCCTCGGCATCCGGCAGGACACCATGGGCAACGCACTGTGGGACTTCTCCGACTCCGATCAGCATCTACTCATCCTGGGCGATGCGAAGTGCGGGAAATCGACCACCCTGCGCACCATCGCTCAGGGCCTGGTGGCCAGATTCACCCCGGAGGAGTTGGCCATCGCCGTCGTCGATCCGCGAGGCCATGTCCCAGAAAGCATCCCGGAGGACTACCTGGCCGCCCATGCCCGAACCCTGCAGCAGGCCAGCGGGCTGGCCGCCTCCATCGCCAGCGAGCTGGAGCAGCGGCCCACCCGTAGCCCAGAGGAGCAGGCCCGCTCGCCTCGGATCGTGGTGCTGGTGGACGACCACGACATCGTCTCAGCCGGTGGTTCCGAGCCACTGGCCGCGTTGATGCCACATCTCCCGGCCGCCCGTGACCTGCGGCTCCACCTGGTGGTCACCCGCCCGGTGGCTGGTTCCACCCGTGCCCTGTACAACCCGTTCCTGCAGGCCGTCCGGGACACCGGTGGAGCAGTGCTGCTGATGTCCGGGGACCGCAGCGAGGGGCAGCTGCTGCCCCGAATCACCCCGGAACGGCTCCAACCTGGACGGGGCCGCTACATCCGACGTGGCGAAACACCTCACATCATCCAAATAGCTGACACCAAACGGTTCACCGACCCATCCTGATCAGTTCCGCGCGGGGGCATCAGCTGTTTTACTTGGCTCACCACTATTGAGAGGACAACCCATGCATCTGGTGGGCTCCACCTTCCACTGCGAGGTCCCTGACGGGTGGCAGGAGGTCAGAGAGCTCGGTTGCGTCATCGCAACCGCCCCGACCCCACTGCTGGGGTTCACCCCGAACGTGGTGTTGCGGGAATCCGTGATCAAGCAACGCCCCGATGCCCTGGCCGCGATCAGCCAGGCCACCCTGTCTGCGACGGCGGAACTTCCGGGAGCCCTGGTGCTGCAGGTCGAGGCCGTGGAACGGGACGGGGTGGAGCACCGCCGCATCTGGATGCTGACCCCGGTGACCCCCGAGGAACTTCACGGCAACATCCTCAGCCTGCTCAGCGTGCAGGACCTCGTCGTCACCGACGGGGTGATCGCCGAGTTGACCCTCACCGTCCCCTTCATCGAATGGTCCCCCAACAACCAGCACCAGAAGATCATCGACTCCCTGCAGGCACTGCCTCTCGGGAAGCGAGCGACCCCGCCGACCACCGCCACCGTCCCCGAGGTGGCGTTGGACGAGTGGGCGACTGCCCGTGACGGAGCGCCACGTGAGGACCTCTCCGTGGTGTCCTCACCCGGCCTCATACTCCAGGCCGAGCCCCTGGTCCTCAGCGACGAGGCCGCCAAGGTCTTCTTCACACACGCCGGTCAGCGGGTCTTCACCCCGGTCACCGGGCAGGTGAAGGATGAGTTGGCCGCTGCTGGCCTCGTCGAGCAGGACGGGTCACCCAGCGGGGCGGGGTTCTGGTACATCGATCACCTGTTGAGCGGAACCGGCTGGACCGTCACCGTCGCAGCTCCCAAGCCGTGGAAGCTCCGTTTCTGGGTGACCAACTCGACCACCATCTTCACCGCTGCGAACCCTGAGCAGACCGGGACGAGCCTGCTGTTCTACTGCCCCTCCAACGACCTGTTCCGCATCTTGCTGGGCTGGGTGGGTACAGCCCCGGCCTGGCCGCTGGACGTACAGCTGGAGCTGAGGCCGGAGCAGCTGCAGGTCAAGCTGGAGCGTGATCAGGTCACGTTCACCCCCGATGGTGACGCAGCGGAGTTCGCGAGCCAGCCCTGGACCCTGTTGTCCTTGGCGAGCAGCAGGGAGGAGACGTTGTTGAACTGGATTCACACCCCGAAGCGAGGAGCTGCCACGACCTGGTACGAGTCCTCGCTTCGCAACCCCGATGACCTGATCTCCGTGCGCCAGCACGACGATGCCGCGCTCTGGCTGCAACTGACCGCAACGATCGCCGAGAACAGTGAGGAGACCCCGTGACCTATCACAAGGTGAATGCACCGACATGCTTCGAGATCTTCCGAAAGGCTGAGCAGGACAACGCGAGCGCCAAGGAGTCCCACAAGTCCATCTCGGATGAGATCGATGCCCTTGGCTCCGCCTGCACCGGCAAGAGCGCCAAGCTCGCCTCGTCGCTCAACGCTGTCTACAACCGAGTCCTCACAGCCGCGATGACCGGAGCCGAGCAGCAGGTCACAGGTGCCGTTGCTGGTGGAAGGAACGCGGTGGCGGCGATCCAGCGAGCCGATGCCGAGATGGCCACGGCCACAGAACATGCAGAGCGCGAAGCGAACCGCGTTGACGAGGCACGCATCACAGATGGGAAGAGAGTATGAAGATCGACACCAGCGAACTCGAGGACTGGCCGGACCCGGAGACCATCTTCAACTCAGCGTCCAGCCTGATGGCCCGCGGCGGGGAGTTCCACGAGAACATCGAGGGCGCCCACAGTGCGTGGAAAGGGCTGTCTGCCTCGGACAACTACGTGACCCCTCACAGCGACCTGCTGTACTCGTCCCTGGACCCGGCCCTGGAGGCTGCCCAGCACGCCTCGGATGGCTGCATCAGCGTCAAGGTGGCCATGACGCTCTTCGTCGACCAGATCAGCACCCTGAAGCCCGAGCGTGACTCCCTGGAGAAAGAAGCTGCGGCCTACAACAACAAGGAGGAGCCGACGGACCCGGTCCAGCTCGCCGAGCACGACCAGGAGGGGCTGAGACTCCAGGTGAGGGTGAACGACCTGGGCAGCAGGTACAACACGGCGATCAACGAGTGCGCCAACCAGCTCTCCTCCATCGGGGACGACGGCCTCCCGGAGGAGGGCGCTTTCGCATGGAAGGGGGTCCCTTCGGATTTCTTCATCGCTGCCCTCGCCGCCACTGCCGAGACCCGGAAACTCGAAATCGAGCACGTGGCCAAGCGATTCCACCTGCGCATCTTCGGCGTCGAGCTCAGCTTCGAGAGGGGCAACGAGTACACCAAGACCAAGACCTGGAACTGGGAGGCCTGGCGGAAGCGACCAGCCGAAGGTAGTTTCCTGAGCCGATTCGCCGCAGGCATTCGGAACACCTTCCTCGGGCCACCGCGCGGGAGCTGGGGACCGACGACCGTCACCAGCCCACACGGCATGAAGCCGGTCAAGTTCTTCAACCCTTTCACGTGGTTCGGCAAAGGAATGCAGGAGACCACGCGCACCTACACCGGAGTCACGGGAGTCGGCCGAGCAATCGGGCGGAGCGCTTTCGGGGTCGGCCTCATCCTCACCTATTCCAGTGAGCACGAGAAGATGGACAAACGCTTCCGCGAGGAGCACCCCGAGCTGACCGCCGACGAGCGCCGGAGCCGAGTCGTCGAAACCGCAACCGTCCGCACGGGTGCACAGGTATTTGCTTCGGCTGCGGCTGGGGCCGCTGTCGGCTCTGCTCTTCCCGTGGCTGGTACCGCCGTCGGCCTCGCCGTCGGGCTCGGTGTCGGCTTGGCCATGAGCATTCCCACGGGCGACGACAAAACCTTGGGAGACCATTTCGCTGATGTGGGCGAGGGGATTTGGAACTTCGGAAAGAAGCTGTTCGGAGGAGGATGATGATGAGTGTTTCTTTGCTGGAAACCCTGCCTGCTGGAATTATCTGGGTTGCAATCTTTGCAACTGTCATCGGTCTACTCGGGCTCTGGCAGGGGTGGATGGCCTACACCGAACCCACCCCAAGATTCGTCCTCCACTACACCGGCTGGTCCTGCCCACCCCTGGCCATACTCTACGGCGGCCTCGGTATGCTGAGCATAGGGGTAGCTGTGCCAATCACGAAACTCAAGGAGGTGCAAGCCACCATCCCCGAAGCCATCTTGGGAGTTTTTGGGGTGACCTCCCTATTCTGTATAGCCACCTTCCTCCTCGGGTTCTTCTTCTGGTTCCCTCCCTTCCTGATCCCACGCTGGTACTGGCGAGCCCGCAAAGCAGGCATCCCCCGCCACGATCCCCAAGCGATGGGCGAGTTCAAGGCCCTCCCCCTCGAGCAACAAAAAGCAGCAGCACGCAAACGGAGACGACGATGACCGATCCACTGGTGAAGCCACGAAACTCCGGTCCGTATCGGCCCTCCCGGAGCATGAGCCGGAATCCCCGCCAAGTCTCACTGCGAACAGCCCACGACCCAGCCCGACCACCTGACCGAGGAGCCTTCCTCAAGCTCGAGCAAGCCACCCCGGCCTGCGAACACGAGAAGATGGACAAACGCTTCCGCGAGGAACACCCCGAACTCACCGCCGACGAGCGCCGGGGCCGGGTCATCGAGACCGCAGCCGTCCGCACCGGATCACAGGTATTTGCTTCAGCTTTCGCAGGGGCTGCCGTCGGTTCTGCTCTTCCCGTGGCGGGTACCGCCGTCGGCCTGTTTGTCGGAGTCGGTGTTGGCCTCGCCATGAGCTTCGACCCTGACGGCGACGGCAAGAGCATCGGCGACAACATCGCCGACGCTGTTGAAGGTGCTTGGAACTTCGGGAAGAGACTGTTCGAAGGAGAAGAGTGATGGGTGCTCTCCCTGCTCTGGAAAGCCTAACCGGAGAACACATCGGGCTTATCATTGGACTCGCCCTCATCGGTCTACTCGGGCTCTGGCAGGGGTGGATGGCCTACACCGAACCCACCCCAAGATTCGTCCTCCACTACACCGGCTGGTCCTGCCCACCCCTGGCCATACTCTACGGCGGCCTCGGTATGCTGAGCATAGGGGTAGCTGTGCCAATCACGAAACTCAAGGAGGTGCAAGCCACCATCCCCGAAGCCATCTTGGGAGTTTTTGGGGTGACCTCCCTATTCTGTATAGCCACCTTCCTCCTCGGGTTCTTCTTCTGGTTCCCTCCCTTCCTGATCCCACGCTGGTACTGGCGAGCCCGCAAAGCAGGCATCCCCCGCCACGACCCCCAAGCGATGGGCGAGTTCAAGGCCCTCCCCCTCGAGCAACAGAAAACTGCAGCCCGCAAACGGAGACGACGATGACCAGACCACTGGTCGAGCAGTCCTGAACCGTCGAAATACCGACCGCTCCAAGTCACGACTCAGGTGTCGATGCGGTCGGCCTCCAGGGCGTAGGCACCTTGCACGATGAACTCCTTGCGGGGGGCCACCTCGTTGCCCATCAGCATCTCGAAGATCCCCTCCGCCCGCGCCGCGTCATCCACCGTCAAGCGACGCAGCGTGCGATGCCTCGGGTCCATCGTGGTCTCCGCCAGCTGGCTCGCATCCATCTCACCGAGCCCCTTGTAGCGCTGCGGCTCCTTGAACCGCACGCCCTTCTTCGTGAGCTCGGCCATCTTCCGCTGATACTCACCATCGGTGTAGGTGTAGATGTACTTCTCCATCCCCCGCTTCGGGTTGATGAGCTCGAACCGGTGCAGCGGCGGCACCGCCGAGAACACCCGTCCCGCCTCCACCAGCGGTCGCATGTACTTGAAGAACAGCGTCGCCAGCAGACAACGGATGTGCGCGCCGTCGGAATCGGCGTCGGCCATGAAGATGATCTTGCCGTAGCGGGCCGCCTCCACGTCGAAGGTGCGCCCCGAGCCCGCCCCCACCACCTGGATGATGGAGGCGCACTCCGCATTCTTCAACATGTCGCCCACCGAGGCCTTCTGCACGTTGAGAATCTTGCCCCTGATCGGCAGCAACGCCTGGAACTCCGAATCCCTGGCCGAGTTCGCCGTACCGAGCGCCGAATCACCCTCCACGATGAACAGCTCCGTGGCCTCACCGTCGCTGCTGCGGCAGTCCTTCAGTTTTGGCGGCAACGAGGAGGACTCCAACGCATTCTTGCGACGCTGATTCTCGCGGTGTGCCCTGGCCGCCACCCGGGTGCGTGAGGCGCTGACCACCTTCTCCATCAGGGTCCGCGCCAACTGCTTCGTCGCCGCCTTCGAGGAGGTCAGGAAATCCCCCAACTCCTGCTCGACGATCCGCGCCACCAGCCGCTGCACCGGCGGGGTCCCCAGCACCTCCTTGGTCTGCCCCTCGAACTGCGGCTCGGCCAACCTCACCGTCACCACGGCGGTCAACCCCTCCAGGCAGTCATCCTTGACGATCTCGTCACCGTTCTTGAGCAGCCGGGTGCCCTCCATCGACTTCACGAAGGCCCGGGTGAGCCCCCGTTCGAAGCCTGAGACATGGGTGCCGCCCTTCGGAGTGGCGATGATGTTGACGAAGGAACGCACCGTGGCGTCATACCCGGTCCCCCATCTGACCGCGATGTCCACCTCCAGGTTGCGCTCCACATCCGTGGCGGTCATCGCCCCGGCCTCATCCAGCATCGGTACCGTCTCGACGAAGGTGTCCTGCCCCCGCAGCCGCAGCACCTCGGTCAGCGGAGCATCCTTGGCCAGGAAGTCCGCGAACTCGGTGATCCCCCCCTCGTGGTGGAACACCTCCCGGCTGGCCTCACCGAAACGCTCATCGGCAACCTCGATCCTCAGCCCCGGCACCAGGAAGGAGGTCTGCCTGGCACGGTCGTGCAGCTGGGACAGCGAGAGCCCGGCATCGGCGAGGAAGATCTGCCGATCCGCCCAGTAACGCACCCGGGTGCCGGTGCGGTCCTTGGGAATCCGTTTGCCCTTGCGCAGCCCTGAGGCCGGGGTGAACGGCGCATCCGGCCCCTCTCCATCGAAAACCCCGGGTACTCCACGCCGAAAACTCATCGCCCAGGTGGCTCCCTCCCGATCCACCTCGACGTCCACCCGGGAGCTGAGCGCATTCACCACCGACGCCCCCACCCCGTGCAGCCCGCCCGTGGCGTTGTAGGAGGAATTGCCGAACTTGCCTCCCGCGTGAAGCCGCGTGTAGACCACCTCGACGCCACTCAGCCCCGTTCGTGGCTCCTTGTCCACCGGGATACCCCGAGCATGGTCCGCCACCGATACCGAACCGTCCGCGTGCAGGGTCACCTCGATACGGTCCCCGTACCCGGCCAGTGCCTCATCCACCGCGTTGTCGATGATCTCCCACAGACAGTGCATCAGCCCGCGGGTGTCAGTGGAGCCGATGTACATGGCGGGACGCTTGCGCACCGCCTCCAGCCCCTCGAGGACGAGCAGGTTCTTCGCCCCGTAGTCACGAGGGTTGTGGGAACTGATCTTCTGTGGCACCGACACAGGCTACTCCCGAAGGTGTGGGAACATTCAACAGGCGCGCTACGTTTGATACCAAGAACACGATGTGCGAGACGACTGAAGAAGGGCGAGCATGACCAGCATCAGCACCAACCCGGCCCCCCACACCCTGACCGCCCAGGACCGCTGCGACCGCTGCGGGGCCCAGGCCTACCTCCGCGTCACCCTGCTCACCGGCGGTGAACTGATGTTCTGCGCCCATCACGCCACCCAGCACCGCGACAAACTCACCCAGGTGGCCTCGGCCATCCACGACGAGACCTCACGTCTGAGGTCCTGACCTGAGCTTCGCCACCGCCGCCTCGATCAACCCGGGCGAGGCCGCCACGAACTCGGTGCGGTTGCCCATCACATGGTGGAAGGCGGTGGCGACCCGCGCCAAGGCCACTCCCGACGCCTCCGCCCAGGCCTGCCGGTAGATGGCCAACTGCAGCGGGTCCGCATCGCCACTGCCGATCTTCCAGTCCACGATGAGCACGTCATGGCTGTCATCCAGGGCGGGAAACACCGCGTCGATCCGCCCCCTGAGGATCAGCCCGTCTCGATCCAGCAGGAACGGCACCTCCACCCCGAGGGGCTGCAACCGGGCAAACCGGCTGCGCTCGAAGGCCTCCTGAAGCCGTACCAGCGCCGGGTCCTGGGCCGCGGCCACCTCCAGTTCCTCGAACCCCGGTGTGGCCTGGAAGCGGGAGACCACCCAGTCATGGAAACGCTGACCCAGCAGCGCCTCGGCGCGGGGTTCCCGGGGCATCCGGCGCGCCATCCGCTCCGCGAAACCTGACGGATCGGCTGCCAACTCCATCATGGCGGAGGCCGACAACCCGTCGGGCAGCCACACCTCCCTGGACTCCCTGCGCTCCGCCTGCTCCGCCAGGAAGGCGGCCTCAGCATCCCACAGCGCGATCCGCTGCAGTTCCGCCGCCGAGGCGATCCCCGAGCGCCACACCCAGTCGTCACCATCCGTCACGGTTCGGGCCTCCTCGACGAGCCGGGCCGCCCGCTGCCTGGCCTCCCTGCGCGCAGGGTCACCCCGGCCCGGCCAGGGTGCCTGCCGCAACGCGACCGGAACCGGATTGTCCCTCGACGCCTCGACGCTGGCGGTGACATCGGCCAACGCCTCGGTCACATGGTGGTAGCGACTCCCGCCCGACGGTTTCTTCCGCCCAGGCGCCCAGTGGTGGCAGCTGACCTGCAGATGAGTACGCGCCCGAGTGGCTGCGACATAGGCCAAACGGTCCTCGGCCAGCAGCGCCTCCTGCTTCAACTCCGCCTTGTAGGCATCGATCCCCTGCTTCGAGTACTCCAGCAGCTGCGGGATGCCCAAGGCGTCACCGCGCAGTGGGGCGGGCAGGATCGCCGCGTTCGTGGTCCAGTTCCCGCTGCGATCCTGGCTGGGGAAGATCCCTTCGCTCAACGCCGGGAGGTGAACCGTCTCCCACTCCAGCCCCTTCGCCCGGTGGATTGACAGGAGCTTGACCGAATCGGCCTCGCTCGGCAACGCCCGCTCCAAGCCGTCGCCGTGGTTGTCCTCGGCCTCCAGCCACGCCAGCAGCCCCACCAGACTCCCCGCCTGATCCAGGTCCGGGCTGCTGCCGCAGGCAGCAACGAACCTCGCGAGCTGGCTAGCATCACCGTCGATGAGCATCTCCGTCTCCAACCCCAGCACCCCGATCACCCGGGTCACCAGCTCAGTCACCGGGTCCAGGCGGTGCGCCAGCAGGCGGCTGATCTCCGCCGCGAACTGCCGCACCCTCACCGTCCCCTCCGGGCTCAACCGCTCCCCCGGGTCCAGGGCGGCATCCAGCAGTGACGGCGTGAGAACCGGGTCCGCCCGGGTCACCAACTCCTCCAGCAGGTCCTCGCCCGCCAGCACCTCGGCGGCCTTCACCCCGACGAGTTCCCTGGCACGCTCCGCAAGCAGCCGGAGGTCATCGAGTCCCAGCTGCCACCGCTCCCCCGTCAGCAGAGCCGCGACCTCGGCGTTGGCCACCGGATTCGCCAGCACCTTCAAGGTGGCGACCACCGGGGCGATCTCCGGCAGGTGCAGCAGCCCACCGAGCCCGACGATCTCGACGGGGACGTCGCGATCCCGCAGCTGCTGCCACACTCGCCCCAGCAGCTCGTTTCGTCTGGTCAGCACCGCGATGTCCCCCCATGCAACCCCGGCTGCGTGCTGATCCACCACGGCCTGGGCCAGTGCCTCCAGCTCCTCCTGCTCAGTGTTGAAGGCACAGGAGGTGACGGTTCCCGGCCCCATCCCTTCCGGGGCCACCAGGCGCACTCCCCCACCCACGCTCTGGCGCAGCGGCTCCGCCAAGGCGTTGCCAACCTCGAGAATCCTGCTGCCACTGCGACGGTTGATGGTGAGTGACCACTGTGTGGCCGCCGTGCCGTCCTGACGCGGAAAGGCCAGGGGGAAGTCCAGGATGTTGGAGGCCGCCGCACCCCGCCACCCGTAGATCGCCTGGTTCGGGTCCCCCACCGCCGTCACCGGGAACCCCCGCCCCCGGTCGGGATCAGGGCCGCTGAACAGGCTCCGCAGCAGCTCCGCCTGGGCCGAGGAGGTGTCCTGGTACTCGTCGAGGAGCACCACCTTGAACCGTTCCCGGATCGCCGACCTCACGGGCGCGAAGTAGCGGACCACCTCCACGGCGCTTGCCAGCTGGTCGGCGAACTCCACCACCCCGAGGCTCGCCTTCAACCCGCGGTAGGCCTCCACCAGCTCCAACAGCTCCAGTCGCTCCTTGGCAGCCGCCAGGCATTCGCCGATCACCTTGTAGGGCTTTCCCCGGTGGAGCGGGGCCGCCTCGAACTGTTCCATGCTCCGCAGGGTGAACTCCCGCACCCGCTCCGGGGTCACCAGGTGCGCCCCCATCGCCGCATCCAGCTCGAGCAGCCGCTCCGGCAGCACCGTGGCGTGACGCTGCTCGATGACCTCGAGCCGACGATCGAACTCCTCGATGGCACGCTGTGCCAGTCGGAACCTCGAGGCCCCCGCCAGCATCCGCTGCCCCTGTTCGCGGCCCAGCCTGATCCCGTGCTCCTGCACGATGCGACCGGCAAAGGCGTCATAGGTGAGCACCAGTTCCTGCTCCTCCCTGGCCCCGGCCTGAACCAGCCCACCCCGGGCGAGGGCCTGGGAGATGCGCGCCCCCAGCTCGGCGGCTGCCTTGCGGGTGAAGGTGAGCCCCAACACCTCGTCGGGACGCACCTGCCCGGACCCGACCAGCCACACCACACGGGCCGCCATCACCGTCGTCTTGCCGGTCCCGGCCCCAGCCACGATCACCTGCGGCTCCAGCGGGGAGCAGATCACATCCAGCTGCTCCGCACTGAACGGGACACCGATGGCACGACACACGTCCTCAGGCTGGGTGAACAGGCTCACAGCAGACCTCCCGGTTGCAGCGCCGGGCAGGAATCCTTGAAGGGACACCACCGGCAGAATTCGGACTCACGGGCGTCGAAGGCCCCTGACCTCAGGATGCCCACCGCCTGCTCCAGCTGCTCATCCAACCAGGAGCGGCCCTCGGGCAGCACCGGCTGGTACTGCTGCTCCGGGGTGTGGACACCTTGACGCAGCTGGAGCAGCGACGGCTCCCCCACGACCACCCCGGGGGGCGCGAGCCGGGAGAAGGCCCCGAGCCGGGCCGCCAACTGGTAGACCCCCAGCTGGGAGTGCTGCTCCAGCTCCGCCTTCGTCGCGGCCTTGCGGGTGGTCTTCAGGTCCACCACGACCAGCCGGTTGCCGTGCAGTTCCAACCGGTCCACGCTGCCCCGCAGCAGCACCTGCCCGCCCAGCACCTCCAGCGAGGCCTCGAAGCCGACCTCCACCCCCAGCAGCCGCCCCGGGTTGTCCCGCTGCCAGCGGTCGAACCGGGTGAGGGCCGCCACCACCTTCTCCCGCTCCGCCCCGCTGCGCCACAGCCTGGGGAACCTGAGCTTCGGCCACACCCGATCCAGCAGCTCGATCATCTGCTCCAGAGCCAGCCCATCACGGGCTGCACGCTGCGCAATCATGTGGACCACATCGCCGACGGTGGCCTGAGTTCCCCGCCCCTGATCCCCACCTCCTCGTCGCGACAGGAACCAGTTCCTGGGACAGCGGATCAGCCCCTGCAGGGAGGATCCCGTGATGACCACCGGCTCCTTCATCGCCCACCCTCCCGAGGACGGCGAGCGCACCCCCCACCAGTTCGTCACCGCCGCATCCCGGTGCGGGAGCCGGGCCAACCTGAGAGCTGCGGCACGGCGCAGGCCGGGGCTGCTCGTCGGGTCCTCCAGCACCCGCCGCAGATCAGCCACCAACGCCTGCGGGGTGAGGAACCCCTCGGGCAGGCCATGCACCTGGCGCGGCTCCACCCCCAGCTCCCGGCAGAACCGCGACGGCGGGTCGGGATGCTCCTCCGTGGGCATCGGGGCCGAGACGTGCAGTTGTTCGACAGCCCGCGAGCAGGCGACGTGGAAGCTGCGCCGCTCCGCCGCGACGAGGCCCGCCGCCGAGGCCGCATCCAGGTGATCCGGGGCCAGCCGATCGGGATCCAGCAGACCCGGCTGCCACCGGCTCCTCGGCCAGCTCCCCTCCGTGACCGAGATCACGTACACCTGACGCCACACCCCACTGCGAGCGCGGTGAGCGGTCAGCAGCCGCACCCCCTTCGGCAGGGCAGCCAACTCCCGGCTGGTGTCTCCAGCAATCTCCTCCCGCTCCACCTCCTGGATGAAGGTGAGCGCCCCTGAGACCCCCTTCAACTCCTGTCGCCTGGCCGCCAGGTCGAACAGGTCCACCAGGGCATCCAGGTCCTCCTCCGCGTTGCGGTTCCCCGCCAGGGCCGCCTGACGCAGCCGCTCGGGCCAGGGGGTGCCGTCCCACAGCAGCCACAGGGCACGACCCACGTCACAACCTGTGGCCAGCTCACCACTGACCCGGGCCAGCAGTCGCACCAGCCTGGCCGCCGTGGCCGCCTCCTCATCATCCAGCTGATCGAGGCGTTCCGGCTGGTCGACAGCCGCCAGCAGTGCCACCGTCGAGGTGCTGCCCCGGGTCATCAGCCGACGTCCCAGACGGCGCAGCTGCACCGCATCCAGACCACCGAGGGGCCCAGTGAGCAGACCTGGCAGCTCCGTCTCCATCTCGTGGGGTGCTGCGGCGTAGGCCAGGGCCGTGAACAGTGCCCGGACTGCCTTCTGCATCCCGAGCGCCCGAGCCTCGCCATCGACATCCACCGGGATGCCCCGAGCGCTCAGCTCCTGGGCCAACAGCTCCAGTTCCGCCCCGCCACGGCGGGTCACCACCGCCAGGTCACGCCACTGCAACCCTTCCTGCACCGCCTTGCGCAGACGAGCCGCCACATGGGCGCGCTCAGCCGAGGCATCGTCGAACCAGGTGACCGTGACCACCCCCGCATCAGTGCTTGAGGGAACAGGACTGGGTGGGGCGTGGGTGGCATCCAACCCGGCACGCAGCCGGGTCAGGGCCTCGTTGACGGCAGGGCCGTTGCGGTATCCCGTGAGCAACTCGATGCGGCTTGCCTCCGGCAGGCCGAGCAGATACCCGACAGCCCCACCGGAGGCCCCCCGGTAGGCGCCGAGCCGCTGCTGTGGGTCCGCCGTGGCCAGCACCGGCAACCCCAACCGGGCCAGGTCCGCCACCAGCCGGAAGCTCACCTCATCCAGCTCCTGGGCGTCATCGACGAAGATCGCATCGAAACGCGCCCGGCAGGCCCGGGCCGCGTCCTCCTCGGTGAGCAGGATGCGGGTGCGGTGCACCAGCTCCGCGTAGTCGAGCGCACCGTGGAAGTCCCCCACCGTCAGGTGCAGCTCGAAGAACCGCCCCACCGCCCGGTACAGCTCCTCCTCCCCTGCGATCTGCTCCACCCGCTCCGGATCCAGGCCCAACTGCCTGGCCCGGGCCAGCACCTCGCGCAGCTGCTTGGCGAAAGTGCGGGTCCCGGCGGCCTCGCGCACCTCCTGCGGCCAGAAATCAGGGCTCAGACCATCGAGCAGATCACGCAGCCGCTGCTCCTGATCTGGGGCCCGCAGCAGCCGGAAGTCCTGCTCCGGGTCCCCGAGTTCACGCATCAGGGCCAGGGCGAAGCCGTGAATGGTGGTCACCCTGGCACCGACCTCCGCCCCGCCACGCTGCCTGACGATCTCACGCCGCAAGGTCTGGGCTGCGGCTCGGGAGGAGGCGAGCACCACCAGTCGTTCCAGCGAACTCCCACCGCGAAGTCGCTCGACCACGGCCTGTGCCAGCACCGTCGACTTGCCCGTCCCAGGTCCCCCGAGCACCACCCGGAGCCCCTGGTGGGCAGTCACAGCAGTTCGCTGGGCGTCATCCAGTTGGATGACCCCGCGGTGCTCCAAGGCCCGTGGATGCCACTTCTTCACCGAGGTCATGTCCTCATCGAAGCATGGCTGACCCACAAAATGTGCAAGAGTTTGCCAGGAGTTCGTCGCGCCGTGCGGCGACAGCGATTCAGGAGAACAACATGGCTCAGGGAACCGTCAAGTGGTTCAACGCGGAGAAGGGCTTCGGCTTCATCGCTGTCGACGGTGCCCCCGGCGAGGATGTCTTCGTGCACTACAAGTCCATCGACACCACGGGGTTCAGGACCCTCGACGAGAACCAGCGCGTCGAGTTCGAGATCGTCCAGGGCCCCAAGGGCAAGCAGGCGGACCACGTCCGCCCGCTGTGAGGTGACACACATCGCAGGTGATGCCTCGCCGAACGCCAGGCATCACTACGTTGCGGCCCCCGTGAGCTGGCTGGCCGGTTGCAGTGACCGGGGCAGGCGTCACGCCACCAACCAGGATGCCCTCAGCCTCGCCGCCCGCGACACGACGCTACGGCAGGCCGTGATGGCGGTCTCCGACGGGGTCAGCACCGCGCACGGCTCCGAACAGGCCTCCCTGGTGGCCGCGGACGTGGCCTGCTCCGTGCTGATGGAGGCGTTGTCCGGTCCGGGCCCGGAGTCCAGGACCTTCCGTGACGCCTTCCAGCGCGCCCACGAGGCCGTGCTGGCCGCTGCCCCCGACGGGGAGGCCTCAGCCTGCACGCTCGTCGCCTCCGCCGTCCACGGCAGCCGTCTGATGGTCGGCAGCATCGGCGACTCCCGCGCCTACTGGTTCGGTGACGACGGCGCCACCTGGCAACTCACCCAGGATGACTCGATGGCCCAGGCCCGGATGATGCTCGGTATGGCCCGGGAGGAGGCCGAGGCTTCACTGCAGGCCCACTCCATCACCCGCTGGCTGGGCCGCAACACCTCCGATGTCGCGCCCGCCCTCGTCGAGTTGCGCCCTCCCTCCCCCGGGTGGCTGCTGCTGTGCTCCGACGGGCTGTGGAACTACGCCAGCGCCCCGGACGCCCTGCGTGGCGTGCTCGAGTACCAGACCCGGGGGCGTGACCACCTGGTCGAGATCGCCGAGGCCCTCGTGGCCTGGGCCAACGACCTCGGGGGCCGGGACAACATCACCGTGGCCCTGCTGCGGCACGAACTGTGAGGACAACGCTATGGTTGTGGGCATGGACGTGCGCATCGGTATCAGCGACATCAACCGCGAGCTTCAGCTCCGCACAACGGAGAGCGCGGACGAGGTGTTGGGCTCCTTGCGCAGCGCCCTGGCCGACGGCTCCCTGTTCGAGGTGACCGACGAGAAGGGCCGTCGGGTGTTCATCCCAGCCGCCAAGGTGGCCTACCTCGACCTCGGCCCGGCAGACTCCCGCCCCGTCGGGTTCGGCGCGCTCTGAACCCTCGGGTCGCGTCGGCGCGATAGACTCGCCCGGGGACGAGACGTCCCCGCGACCGCTCCACCTCGTGGCGGCCGCCTGACAGTTAGGTGTTGAACCCTGAGCGAGACAACCGCAATCCCTGAAACCTTCGCCGACCTCGGCATTCGGGAGGAGATCACAGCCGCCCTCGCCGAGGCCGGTGTCGTCCACCCGTTCCCGATCCAGGCCTTGGCCATCCCACTGGCCCTCAGCGGCACCGATCTGATCGGTCAGGCCCGCACCGGAACGGGCAAGACCCTGGCCTTCGGCACCTCCCTGCTCCACCGTCTGGAGACCTTGTCCGAGGAGGCCGACGAGCCTGTCGATCACGGCAGGCCCCGAGCCCTGGTCATCGCCCCGACCCGGGAACTGGCCCTGCAGGTTGCCCGTGACCTCGAACTCGCCGGTTCCCGGCTCGGCACCCGGGTCGTGACCATCTACGGCGGTACCAGCTACGACGAGCAGCTCACCGCGCTGGAGCGGGGGGTCGATGTCGCGGTCGGCACGCCGGGACGACTGCTCGACCTGGCCAACCGTCGTGCCCTCGACCTGTCGAAGGTGCAGGTGCTGGTGCTGGACGAGGCCGATGAGATGCTGGACCTGGGCTTCCTGCCGGACATCGAGAAGCTGCTGGCCAAGACCCCCGCCTCGCGGCAGACCCTGCTGTTCTCCGCGACCATGCCAGCCCCGATCCTGGCGCTGGCCAGGGCCACCCTCAACCGCCCCGTCAACATCCGGGCCGAGGGGGCCGACGCCTCCGCAACGGTCCCGGACATCACCCAGTTCGTCTACCAGGCCCACGACCTGGACAAACCCGAGGTGGTGGCACGGATCATCCAGGCCCGCGATGCGGGCAAGATCATGGTCTTCTGTCGCACCAAACGGGCGGCGCAGCGGCTCACCGACGAGCTGGTGGACCGTGGTTTCCCGGCCGCAGCCATCCACGGTGACCTCAACCAGGTCTCCCGGGAACGCGCCCTGAAGAAGTTCCGCTCCGGCACCGTCACCACCTTGGTGGCCACGGATGTCGCGGCGCGGGGGATCGACATCACCGGGGTCAGCCACGTCATCAACTACGAGTGCCCCGACACCGACGCCACCTACGTCCACCGCATCGGACGCACCGGCCGGGCCGGGAACTCCGGGGTCTCGGTGACCCTGGTGGACTGGGCGGACGTGACCCGCTGGAAGGTCATCAACAAGGCCCTCGACCTGGGGTTCGAGACCCCGGTGGAGACCTACTCCTCCTCCCCGCACCTGTTCGAGGACCTGGACATCCCCGAGGGCACCAAGGGCAGGCTCCCCCGCTCGGCCCGCTCCGCCAAGCGGGAACGGGCAGCGCAGGAGACCACGGCCGAGGGCACCACGCGCCGTCGTCGTCGCCGCCGTCACACCGAGGGTCCGGGCGATCAGCCGCCGAAGAACGATGATGCCGCCCCGAAGCGGCGCCGTCGTCGCCGTCGGGCAGGCGTGGACATCACCGAACAGGGCAGCAGTCCCAAGGAGTGAGCCACGGTGTTTCCTGCCATTCTTCCGCCCAGCCGCCTCCTGTGAAGCGCGAGGAATGGCAGGAAACACCTCAATGAGCCCTCAGTAGTCCATGCTCATGGCCTGACGCACCTCGGCCAAGGTGGCCTCCGCCACAGCGTTGGCCCGTTCGTTGCCCTGCCGCAGCACCTCCCACAGGTGGTCCGGGTTCGCCAGCAGCTCGGCGCGCTTGGCCCGGTGCGGGGCCAGGTGGTCGTTGACGGCAGCGGTCACCAGCTTCTTCAGGCCGCCGCCCCCGCCGTCGCCGATCTCCTCGGCGACATCGACCGGGTCCCGGTCCAGGCACATCGCGGCGATGTTGACCAGATTGCTCACCTCGGGGCGGTTCGCCGGGTCGTAGGTGATGTGACGATCCGAGTCCGTGACCGCCCGTTTGATGAGCTTCGCCGTCTGCTCGGCGGTCATCCCGAGCTCGATGGTGTTGCCCCTGGACTTGCTCATCTTCTGCCCGTCCAGACCGAGCACCGTTCCGCTACGGCTCAGCAGTGCATCAGCAGCCGGGAAGATGGGGCGGCTCGGATCGACCCGACCGTAGCGCTCGTCGAAACGCCTGGCGATCACCCGGGTCTGCTCGATGTGGGGCAGCTGATCCTTCCCCACCGGCACCAGGTTGGCCTTGCAGAACAGGATGTCGGCGGCCTGGTGGACGGGGAAGGTGAGCATCAGCCCGGACATCGGGCGGTTGGAGGTGGCCAACTCGTCCTTCACCGTCGGGTTCCGGCGCAGCTCGGCGTCGGTGACCAGGGCCAGGAAGGGCAGCATGAGCTGGTTCAGCGCGGTGATCGCCGAATGGGTGAAGATGACGGTGCGCTCCGGATCGATTCCGGCCGCCAGGTAATCGGCCACCATGTTGAACACATTGTCCTTGAGTTCCCCCACACCGTCGCGGTCATAGATGACCTGGTAGTCCGCGACGATGAGGTAGGTCTCGATCCCGAGGTTCTGCAGCCGCACCCGGTTCATCAACGAACCGAAGTAGTGGCCGATGTGCAGCCGCCCGGTGGGCCGGTCCCCGGTCAGCAACCGGAACTGGGAGGGGTCCCGCCCGATCTGGGCCTCGATCTCTCGGCTACGCTCCTCCGAACGGGCGAGGGTCCGGTCAGGGTCGTGGATCTCCGTTTCCATGCGGGTCACCCTATCGCCCGCAGCCGCCCCGGGTCACACGGAACTCAGATCACCCCGCCCCGGGAGCGGATCCGGCTGAGCAGTTCCAGGTAGGCGCTCTTGCGGGTGGTGAAGCAGCCGAGCTCCCGGTCCGGGCGCTTCGCCCCGTGGTGGTCGCTGGAGCCGGTGCGGATCAGTCCCAGTCTGGCCCCCAGCTCGAACAGCAGCAGCCGGGTGTCACGGTCGTGCTCCTTGTGGTCGGTCTCGAAACCATCCAGAGCGTGTTCCCTGGTAAGCTGCTCGATGACGGGGGCGCTCAGCACCTCCCGGCTCTTGCGACCCCAGGGGTGGGCGATCACCGCGGCCCCCTTCGCCTCGTGCACGAGGTCGATGCCATGGTCCAGGTCGATGGAGTAGCGCTTGACATAGGCCGGGCCACCCTCTGCCAGGTAGCGGTCGAAGGCCTCCTGCCGGTCCTTGACCACCCCCTTGGCGACCAACGCATCGGCCACGTGGGGACGCCCGATCGACGGCGCTCCCTGGGCCACCGCCATCACGTCGTCGATGGTGATCTCGATGCCGAGCCCCACCAGCCGCTCGCACATCTCGGGCAACCGTTGGGTACGCCCGACCCGCACCTTCGCCAGCTCGGCGTTCAACCCCCGGTTCCACATGTCGCAGCCGTAGCCCAGCAGGTGCACGGTGCGCCCCTGCAGGCGACACGAGATCTCGATCCCGGGCAGCACCTTCACCCCGATCCGTTTGCCCGCCTCCTGGGCCTCCGGGATCCCGTCGAAGGTGTCGTGGTCGGTGAGCGCGATGACATCCAGCCCCGCCTGGAAGGCCTTCATCACCAACATCGTCGGCGTGTCGGTGCCGTCGCTCACCCGGGAATGGGTGTGCAGGTCGATCCTCATGCCGCCATCGTAGTGAACCCGGCTCGTGGCGTTCGCCGATGGGCGCTACATTGTCCGCCATGAAACTCAACTACCGCCACGAGTTCAACGGCACCACCGACGAGGTTGTCGCCCTGTTCCGCAACCCCGAGTTCATCGAGGACATCGCCAAGCATGCCGGTGCGCTCGACCACACCGTCAGCTTCGAGGGGGAGACGACCCACCTCAAGCTGACCCTGCCCGCCCCAGACTCCATCGCGAAGTTCTTCGGCAAGGGCATCAAGATCGCCCAGTCCTTCGCCTGGGGTGATCCCGATGCCGACGGGAACCGGCAGGGCATCTTCACCGTGGACATCTCCGGTGCGCCGGTGGCCGTGCAGGCCAACGCGGTGCTCTCCCCCACAGGGGAGAACACCTCCGCCGCCCAGTACGACGGCGAGCTGGAGGTGAAGATCCCGCTGGTCGGCAAGAAGGTCGAGGCCCAGGTCGAGCCGATGATCAAGTCCGCCTTCGCCGGCATCGAGCGTCGCGCCCAGGCCTGGCTCAGCAAGGGCTGACACACCGGCTCACAGTCCCCGGCGGTACTCCTCGACGTCGTTCCACAGCAGGTCGGAGCTGGAAAGCAGCTCCTGAACCTCGTCAAATCCCCAAGCAGTGTCGATGTCGAGGCCCTTCGCTGCGGCAGCGGCGGCCGTCCAGTCGGCCTCCGGTGCCTCGCTGAACCAGCAGGTGAGGGACCGCATCGGGACCTCTGAGAGCACACATTCACCGTTGTCCAGGTCCCGGCCCTGGGAGACCAGGGCCGGGGCCACGTCCGCCACCAGCACCAGTCGCTCCCCGTGGGTGGCCAATGCCGCCACCGATGCCAGGATGAGAGCGGCGTACTCCGCGTCCTCGCGCTGCTCAGGCGCATAGTCCAGGGCAGCCAACAGCTCCGGGGTGACCCTGTGGGCCACACGGTTGCCAAGCCTCACCGATCCGTCAATCGCTCCCAGTTCCTCCCGCGCGATGGGGATGAACACCAATTCTCCAACCACGGCACCAGCGTAGAGGGTGCGCAGACGTTGCCGCGGCAGCGCGCACGAAGTGGCGGGTTGCCCGCCACCGTGGTGGCCGTCACGAAGTCACGGCCAGTGCCCCGATCCACAGTGGTCACGAGGTGTTGTCAGCTCCCGGGGAGGTGTTGTCAATCAGGGCCGAGGTGTTGCCAATTGCCACACACCCTCTGGCAGCACACCCGGGACCTGCCTAACGTGCTGGTCATGACACAGCACCACTTCGCCCGGGCCGCGTTCATCCTCGCCCAGTGCATCCGCGAGGCCCTCGTCGGTTCCCGTGCCCTGCACCAGGTTCGTCCCTGGCTCAGCCCCGATGCCTTCGAGCATCTGGTCTCCTACACCGACACGCTACGGCTGCGCCCAGGCCTGCTGGGGGCGATGCGCCTGCAGTGTCCCCGCGCGGACGTCGCCGAGGCCACCGGCACCGTGAAATCCGGTGACCGGTGGCTGGCCCTGTGTCTCAGGCTGGAGCTGGACGAGACCTGGCGCTGCTCCCAGCTGGACCTGGTCGGCGTCGCGTGAGTCAGCGGCGCTTCTTGGCGGCCTTGCGGCGAGCGGCACGATTGCCACCGCCGCCACCCGAGGAGGTGTTCCGGCTGGGACTCTTCGCCCCCGGGCCGGTCGTGGTCGCCTCACCGGACTCATCCGGTGCGGAATAGGTCAGGTTCTCCTGCTTCTTGCCCTCGAGCCCCTTGGCCAGCGGGGCCGGTGTTCCCTGACGCACCGCCTCGGCCTTGGCCACGACATCCTCCGGCGTGCCGTCGGCATCGGTGACCACCCCCACCTCGAGGGGTTCCGGCTTGGTGACAGGGACGTTGAACAGCATCTGGATGGCCTGCTCGAAGGAGGCCTCCCGCATCGAGACGAACATGTCGCCGCCCTCGCGCTGGTACTCCACCAAGGGGTCACGCTGGGCCATCGCCCGCAGCCCGATGCCCTCCCGCAGGTAGTCCATCTCGTAGAGGTGCTCACGCCAGTTGCGGTCCACCACCGACAGCAGCACCTGACGCTCCAGCTCCCGCATGGTCTCCTCACCCAGCGACTCCTCGCGGGCGTCATAGGCCACAGCCACGTCCTCGACGAACAGCTGGACCAGCTCATCCGGGCCCGGCAGATCGTCCTCCACCTCGGCCTTGTCCACCGCCACCGGGTAGACCGTCCGCAACTCGTTGAACAACATGTCCAGGTCCCAGTCCTCGGGGACCCCGACGGTGTGCTGCCGCACCACCGCCTCGACCACCTCACCGGCCCGGTCGCGCAGCTGCTCGGAGATGTCCTCCCCGTCCAGCACCCGACGTCGGTCACGGTAGATCACGTGACGCTGACGGTTCATCACGTCGTCGTAGCGCAGCACGTTCTTACGCATCTCGAAGTTCTGCGACTCCACCTGCTTCTGCGCAGACTCGATGGCGTTGCTCACGAGCTTCGACTCGATCGGCACATCATCGGGCACCTTCATCATCAGCAGGGAACGCTCCAGGTGATCCGGGGTGAACAGCCGCATCAGGTCGTCACGCAGCGACAGGTAGAACCGGGACTCCCCCGGGTCCCCCTGACGCCCGGAACGCCCCCGCAGCTGGTTGTCGATCCGCCTGGACTCGTGCCGCTCCGAACCGATCACGTAGAGACCACCGGTCTCCACCACCTCGTCGTGCTCCGCCTGGACCTGCTCCTCGAGCGCCTTGAGGGTGTCGGGCCACTGCGCCTCGTACTCCTCCGGGTTCTCCACGGGGTCCAGTCCCTGCTTGCGCAGCTGCAGATCGGCCAGGAACTCGGGGTTGCCGCCCAGCATGATGTCGGTGCCTCGACCCGCCATGTTGGTCGAGACCGTGACCGCCCCCTTGCGCCCCGCCTGGGCGATGACCGCGGCCTCCCTGGCGTGCTGCTTGGCGTTGAGCACCTCGTGCGGGATGCCCGCCTTCTTCAGCAGCCCCGAGATGGTCTCCGACTTCGCGACCGAGGCGGTGCCGATGAGGATCGGTTGCCCCTTCTCGTGACGCTCCACCACATCGGCGACGATGGCCTCGTACTTGGCCTCGGCGGTGCGGTAGATCTTGTCCTTCTGGTCCTTGCGGATCATCGGCATGTTGGTGGGGATCGGGATGACCCCCAGGCCGTAGATCTTCTGGAACTCGGACTCCTCCGTCTTCGCGGTGCCGGTCATACCCGCGAGCTTGTCGTACATGCGGAAGAAGTTCTGCAGGGTCACCGTCGCCAAGGTCTGGTACTCGTCCTTGATCTTGACCCCTTCCTTCGCCTCGAGGGCCTGGTGGAGGCCTTCGTTGTAGCGACGCCCGGCGAGGCTGCGGCCGGTGTGCTCATCGACGATGAGGATTTCGCCGTCGAGCACCACGTAGTCCTTGTCCCGCTTGAACAGCTCCTTCGCCTTGATCGCGTTGTTGAGGTAACTGATGAGCGGGGTGTTGGCCGACTCGTACAGGTTGTCGATGCCGAGCCGATCCTCGACCAACTCGATGCCGGAGGCCCCGATCGCGATGGTGCGCTTCTTCTCGTCCACCTCGTAGTCCACGTCCCGGTTCATCTGCCTGACCAGCCGGGCGAACACCGGGTACCACTCGTGGTTGTCCTGCGAGGGCCCGGAGATGATGAGTGGGGTCCGGGCCTCATCGATGAGGATCGAGTCCACCTCGTCGACGATGGCGAAGTGGTGACCGCGCTGCACGAGGTCATCCACGCTGAGCGCCATGTTGTCGCGCAGGTAGTCGAAACCGAACTCGTTGTTGGTGCCGTAGGTGATGTCTGCACCGTAGGCCACACGACGCTCCGCCGGTGTCATGGAGGCCAGGATGACACCCACCTCGAGCCCGAGGAAGTGGTGGATGCGCCCCATCTGCTCCGACTGGTACTTGGCCAGGTAGTCGTTGGTGGTGACGATGTGGACGCCCTTGCCGCTCAGCGCGTTGAGGTAGGAGGGCAGCGTACCGACCAGAGTCTTGCCCTCACCGGTCTTCATCTCAGCGATGTTGCCCCAGTGCAGGGCCGCTCCGCCCATGATCTGCACGTCGAAGTGGCGCTTGCCGAGCACCCGGACCGAGGCCTCACGGACCGTGGCGAAGGCCTCCGGCATCAGCTTGTCGAGGGATTCACCGTCCTCCAGCCGAGCCTTGAACTCGTCGGTGAGCTGACGAAGCTCGGCGTCCGACATCGACGCGAAGTCGTCCTCGATCAGGTTGACCTGATCGGCGACCTTCTTCAGCTTCTTGAGCTGCGCCCCGGAGCCGAGACCGCTCAGGAAATCCATGAAACCCACAGTTGTGTTCCTTCAGGTTGACGAGTGTGGCCAACGGCGCACCGCCTGCAATCCTAGGGCATCGCACCAACCCACGACACGACGGCGGGCCGGGAACCTCCCCGGCCCGCCGTCGCCGCCATCTCACCGGGTGACGTTGAGATGCATCACGCCGTAGTTGTAGGCCTTCCTGCGGTAGACCACCGACGGGCGCCCCGTCTCGGCGTCCTGGTACAGGAAGAAGTCGTGGCCGACCAGCTCCATCTCGTCGAGGGCCTGGGCCAGGGTCAGCGGGGCCGAGTCGAACTCCTTCACCCTGACCACCAGCGGCCCGTCGCCGTCGACCACCAGCCCGGCCACCTCGCGGCGCGACACCTCGGGCTCGGGGGTCTCCACCACGGGCTCGGGGGCAGGCTCCCCCACGATGGCGGCCCGCAGGCCCCGGTGCGTCTTGCGACGATCAGCAGCCTTGCGCAGCTGGACCTTCAGCCGATCGAAGGCCTGTTCGAAGGCGAGGGTCTTGTCGTGGGCGCGGGATTCGGCCCGCACCACCGGACCCTTGCTGCGAAGCGTGATCTGCACCTCGATCGCATCGGAAGGGTTGCGGGCCTCGGATGCGGAGAACTCGACCTCCACCCGGATCACCCGGTCCCGGAGTCGCTCGACCGTTGCGATGCGTTCGTGGACGACTTCCTTCAGGTCAGGACCAACGGTGCAGTGCCTGCCGGTGACGACGATGTCCATGCTTCCTCCTGATGTGCGTTGAGGCCCGAGGACCCCAAAAGCCTGACGCCAGCGAAGCACCTACCTTCCGGCAGGTTCTCGGCTGGCGTCCTCCATTCCTCGAGATTACTCCTTGCCCAGGCAACGTCACGGCAAATTCGTCAGATGGGGAGCGTGTTCGCATCGGCGATGACGGCTGCTCCCAGAATCTGCACCCCGACCCGGCGCAGCGCCTCGGTGGCCGAGCGCAGCGTCGCCCCGGTCGTGATGACGTCATCGACCACGACGACGGGGCGCTGCTCCGGCTTGGCCTGGAAGCCTGCGGCCCCCAACCCGAGCCTCCCGGCCCGGTCCAGGCCGCGCTGCGCAACCCCTCCCGGGGCACGGCTGAGCAGGGGGCGCCAGTCGAGCCCGAGGCGGCGGGCCGCTCCCCTGGCCAGCGCTCGGCCGTGGTCCAGGCCCCGCCGTCGCACCGCGTCCGGCCGGGAGGGCACCGGAACCACCAGCACAGTGTGCGGGAACTGGTGAGCCCGGAGCGCGGCGGCCAGCAGCCCGGCCAGGAATCCAGCGCACCCCCAGGCACCGTCGTCCTTGAAACGCGGGATCACCCGGTCCAGCACCGGACGGTACGGGGCCGCCGCGACGACGGGCAGCTCGAGGCCCGGACGGTTGACCGGGTGCGGGGGCCGCTGCTCCAGCAGCAACACGCACACCCGGCAGACCCCGAGCGCCGGAGCTCCGCAGCTGGGGCAGCTCGCCCCGAGAAGAAGATCGGCGGCGGCATCGAGGAAGCTCATACTCTCATCATGGGCACCGCACCCCCCGCCGGGACGCTTGTCCACAGGTCTCGCGCACCCTTTTATTTCCGCTGGTCGAGCCGAGGGCGCCCAGCGCCCGACAGTCGAGACCCCTGGCGCCCGGTGCTGGGACTCGCGCCGAGCGGGGTTGGTCGGGGGTCGGGTCCCTGCGCAGGGTTGCGGGGTCTCGACTCGGGATTCCCTCGCTTCGCATCGGGACTCCCGGCTCGACCAGCGGATAAGAGGGTGCGCGGTGAGGTGGGATCGTCGCGAGGATCGTCATGGTGGGTTCCTGG
>JAUNKV010000027.1 GCA_030532575.1 Propionibacteriaceae bacterium
GCTGGTCGAGCCGAGGGCGTTCAGCGCCCGACAGTCGAGACCCCTGGCATCCGGTTCAGAATCTTGTACCGAGTGGGAATGGTCCGGGGTCAACTCCCTGCCCAAGGTCACCGGGTCTCGACACGGATTCCCTCGCTGTCGCATCGGGATTCCCGGCTCGACCAGCGGAACACACCCCGCTGGTTGCCCCGGGGGTGTCTGTGGTTCGACAGTCGGGACCATCCTTTTTCCGCTGGTCGAGCTTCAGCGCCCAGCGCCCGAAAGTCGAGACCCCTGGCGCCCGGTGCAGAGACTTGCGCTGAGTGGGAATGGTCCGGTGTTGAGTTCCTGCGCAAGGTCACCAGGTCTCGACTCGGTCTGCTCGCTTCGCATCGCAGCCCGGCTCGACCAGCGGATACCCCCGCTGGTCGAGCCGGTTCCGGAGCTTGGCAGGAGGAACCGTGTCGAGACCCCTGGCGCCCGGTGCTGGGACTTGTACCGGGCGGGGTGGTCTGGGGGTGAGTCTCTGCGGATGGTTGCGGGGTCTCGAGCTGGGATTCCCTCGCTGTCGCATCGGGACCCCGGAGTGACCAGCGGAGAAGAAACCCTGCTCGACCAGCGCAGTGGTCAGCGGGCTTCGAGGGCCTTCACCAGTTCCCGGGCGGCCAGGGTGGCCTTGGCGTTGCTGTTGCGCTCCGCCAGTTTCGCGACGTGCGGTAGCTCGACGGGGCCGGGCACCTCCGGCAGGTAGGACAGCAGGGCCTCCAGGGTGACGGCGGTGACGCTCGGGGCCTTCGGCTGGGCCGCCATGTCCTCGGCCACCGCCACCAGCATCGGCCAGGCCAGCGCCAGCCCACCCATGTCGGCGATGAGCCGCAGCTGCATCGCGACCTTTGGGAGGAAGAACGGCCAGCCCTCCCGCAGCGGCGAACCCCAGGCCTGGAGCAGGTCATCCGCGGTGAGACGACCCTCGTCCCAGGCGTCGATGAGGGTCGCGGCCAGGGCCTCCCGATCCTCCGAGGCGGCATCGGCGGTGGCGATCACCGTCGCCAGGCTCAGCACCGGCCCGAACGGGTCCGCGACCTCGGCCAAGGCAAGGAAACTCTGCAACAGCGGGGTCCGCACCCCCTCGAAGACCCGCAGCTGCACCGCCGCCCCCCGCGAGGGATGATTCGGCAGCAGCGCGTTCTCCCAGGTTCCCTCACCCCGGGTGGGGCGGAACGCCGAATTCCACGGGGAGACGATGCCCAGCAGGTCGAAACCGCCCGGCTCATCCCCAGCCACCTCCGGGGTGGCGCGGATCGACGGCACGAAACCGTGCAGCGGCTGCTCCGACGGCGGAAGCAGGGTCACGGTGGCCGGTGCGACGGGGGTGTCGCGCCAGGCTGCGAGCACGTCGTCGAGGGTGTGGTCGCAGTTGGTGATGGTCAGGTGGTAGGGGGTGAGGTCGTTGGGGATGGTGGTGCGGTCGAGGCGTCCCAGGGCGACGGCGACGTCTGCGGGGAGGGCCTTCTGGCCCAACTCGCGGTACTGGGCGACTCGTTCGGCGAGGGCTTCCCAGGAGAGCTTCAGTCGGGTGTGTGATGGTGCGGAGAGCATGCAGGGCACCTGGCCGAGGTGGGCGCCCAGCTCCCCGGTACGACGATGCAGCAGACCCGCCAGCAGGCTCGGGTCATCCTGAAGGGACTCATCCCAGCCGAGCTGCTGCAACAGGGCGGCACCGTCGCCCTGCTCCCCGGCCAGCGCCGCCACCCCCCGCTCGTGGGCGGTGGCGACGAGCGCCGCCAGGGCCTGCTCCTGCATGGCTGCGGGCTGCGGCCACACCTGCGCGGCAGCCACCAGCTCCGACCAGCGGTCGGCATCGACCACCAGCTGCTCGCGGGTGAACTCCGGCATCGGCTGCGGCACCCTCCCGGCGGGCTCCCGCCACAGCCTGCGGGCGGGAGCCGGATCATCCGGGCCGGACTGCTCCCCCGACCACTGGGCCAGCAACTCGGCGGCGAGGGCTGCGGTGCGCGGGTCGTCGTCGGAGGCCACCGCCCGCACACCGCGGATCAACTCCGGGGAAGGGGCGGTGATGCGCTGCAGGGCGTGGAGCATCGTGCGTTTGGCCTCGCGCTCCTTGCGGGGCAGGAAGGCCAGGGCCAGCCGGGCCAGCTGATCGTGGCTGAGGGTGCCGCTGGGCAGCAGAATCTCGGCCAGGCCCCGCAGCACGGCGGACTCGGCCTGGGGGGCCACGTCGATGACACGGTCCCGATGGGTGACCAGCGCACTGGTGAAACCCAGGCCGATCAGCCACTGCCAGGCCTGCCGTTGTGGGCGACGGCGGTCGCCGCGTTCCAGCACCGTCAGCAGCGCGGCGAACAGGGCGTCGTCGTCGATCTCGTCCTGCTCGCGCATCCGGGCGACGTCGTTCAGCATCGACGGCTTGAAGTCGGGCAGCTTGACCAGCAGGTTCGGTATCCGACAGGCGGCGATGAAGCGTTCCGACCAGCGCGTACCCGGGCGGGGGTCGCAGTGGTGCTGGACCCAGTCCTCCAGGTAGGGCTGGTGATCGGGGATGGGCAGGTGCAGGGCGTCGATCAGGGGGTCGAGCAGGAGGATCGGGAGGGTGGCGAGCTGGGCCCGCAGGACGGCGTCGATGAAATCGCGCACGTAGTCGTCGTCGCGGATCAGCAGGGCCTCGATGAGGTGTTCCCGAGGTGCCGTGCCGCCCCAGGTCAGGCTGACCGAGCTGCGCGCCACCTGGGCGGGGGTGCCGCCGATCTCCAGCAACAGCGGCGCGGTCCAGCCGCGCAGGGGCTCCCGCCAGGTCTCGTGGGCGCGGGTGGTGAGGGCGCGTTTCAGGGCGGCGATGGCGGAGCGGTGCTCGATGGGGCTGAGCGCGGCCAGCTCAGCGATGATGTGGTCGTAGAGCTTGCGGTCCTGCCCGGAGCGGGGTGGACGGAGTCTGCCCAACCAGGAGCCCCGGTCGGTGGGGAGCGGGAGCCCGGCGGCGGCGGCGACGCGGCTGGTCAGGGGCCAGGCCTGGCGGGCGGTCTCCACGTCGCGGGTGGCCATGCGTATCAGCGCCTCGCACCATCCCTGGCCCTGCGCGGCGCTGGCCGTGGCGATGTGATCCAGGGCGTCGTCGTCGCGGACCAGGGCGCGCAGGCCCTTGCCGCCGAGCTCGGTCAGCAACGGCTCGGGTCGGGCGCCGAGGGTGGCGGCGAGCATCATGTGGCGCACGTGGGCGCCGGAGTCGATCAGCTGGGAGCGGATGTCGCGCTGGTGGGCGAGCCAGGTGAGCTGGTGGGCGGCCCGTTCGGCGCGGCTGAGCCCCCGCAACCACTCCGCCAGCGCAGCGCTCGACGGGGCCTGCGTGGCCCGGGCCACCAGCTCGTCCATCACAGACACCTCCAGATCACATCACCGTCAACGCGCCCAACGTTACAGAAACCCACCGACAAAAAGGACAGAAGTGAAATGACGAAGGTGAACTGTGTCGTCGATGTGGTCACTCGGCCTGTCGAAACTCCTTCAGGGCCGCGCGGAGCTCTCCGGTGATGGCGACCTCGATGCCGAAGGTCTCCCTGACAGCCTGACGCAGGGCGTCGTCCTGCGAACGCCCCCTTGACCGGAGCCGGTCGTAGTGGGCCAGGAGCACGGTCAGCGCCACATGGTCGACGGTGGGTGGCTCGACCAGGGCGCTGGACTCCGACAGGGGCTCGCAGTGGTGACTGCTGCGTGTCGGCAGGGTCAGGTTGTCGTGGACCCACGCATCTCCCAGGGTGGTGCGGGCGACCCCGAGCACCGTCTGGATGTCGGCCAGCACCTGCGTCTCGTCGAGGCCCTGACCGTGGCTCTGCTGGTGTTCCATCAGCAAGCCATTGACCGGCCAGCGTCCCGACACGTGGTTCGGCCCGAACGGGTAGGACCGCAGGATTCGGAACAGCTGCACCAACCACGGGCCTCGACGACCCCCGCACGCCAGCAGCTCAGCGATCACCCGGCCGGGGGCGCCGTCACTGCGGTTCGGCTTTGCCGGGAATCCGCACTTCACCCGCTCCTCGCGCCGAATGTCGGCCATCCTCCGGGTCACCATCTGCCGGACGTAGCCGCCGAGGTTGCTGACCTGCTGCAGCCGGGCCTGCACGGACTCCCGGCCCAAGGCCTCGTTGACATGGAGCCAGAGGTCATGGACCAGGTCCAGGCAGCCGGCCCGGATGCACTCCTCGGCAACCAGCTCGGCGTATGGGTCGTCGTTGCCGTAAGGGACCCGACCGGTGGGGCAGCTCTCGCCTCGATGGCACGTGGTGATGCGCCACGCAGCCGTGGTCCGCCACACGATCTCCGCGATCTCGGGGAGGCTGATCGTCGTCATCTGCAGTCCCTTCTGACATCCACCGGCCGTCGTGGCAGGTGTGACTCCAAGCCTTACGGATGACATGGCTGAAAGGGAACGGTTGCGCAGCAATTGTCAGGGATCTGTCAGTACTTCCCGACGGTGTCAGTCCTCCATGAACCAGCGGATGCCCAGCCCGAACCCCAACTGGATCTCGTCGAACTCGAAGCGTTCCCGCTGCTGAGGCAGAGTCCTTGTGCTCGTGACATGGGACTGCGGTACGAGCCCGGAGCTGGCCGTGGTCCGGAAGGTCTCGATGCGCGAGGGGAGCCGGGAGCCGAAACGGATGTCCACGACGGCGTTCAGCGTGGTGTTGTGGGGGCGGAAAGCGAGCTCAGGGCGAAGCGAGGCATGATTTGGGAGCCTGATCGAGGTGCTGAAGTGATGGGTCTGCCCGAGCCTCAGGGGTCGGCTGAACCTGAACTCCGTCCCCCACATGCAGTGCTCCAGATCAACAACTCTTTCCAGCTCACAGCCCTCCAGGCCCTGCCAGGAGGGGAGGCCGTCGCGGAGGTCCGGGAGGAACACCTCCTCGTGGAACGTCTCCATCCGTGGGGCAAGAACCCGGATGCGCCGTAGGAACGACAGGACGGGATGAGCCGTGGTCAGGTCAAGCCAGGCGTGGAGTTGGGTCACCGCGAAGCTGGAGCTCCGCATGACCCGTTCGGTGTCGGCGAGAAGCTGGGCTGCGATCCGGCCGGGTGCCAGCTCCTCACTCCAGCGCCGAGCTGTTCGTGCGGAGATGCCCACGGCACGTCCAGCGGCCTCAAGGCGTCTCTCCCGCCCGAAAGGGGAGCTCGCCTTCGCACCGCAGGACTCGTGGAAGACGACCCGATGTTCGAGAGGTAGGACCTTGGCGGCCTCGACGATGCTGGCTCGGATCATCGGCAGGCACTGGAGGCTCGAGAGTTCCTCAGGGATGTTCAGCAGCTCCCGCAGGGCTGGGGTCTCAGGGGGATTCGTGGTTCGCAGGCCTCGACGGGTCAGGGCCAGCACCTCGGTCTCCAAGGTCGCCAGCTCCGGTTTTGTTGCTTGTCCCACCACGGAGAATCCTCCCCTCAGTCGTCCTTTTGGATCCTAACCGTCGGACATCCCTGCCATGTGGTCACGGTGGCTGTGTTGGGCGAAGTGAGCGGGCAGGCTGTCCGTCAGATGGGTGTGTACGTGTGGGATCTGAGGAGGTGAGACCCGTGGCCGAGAGACTTTCCCGGCTGTGCTGCCAGTGGCTGGAGCAGCTGCCGGAATGGCGCACCCTCGCTCCCCGGGGCGGTGGGGTGAGCGCGCCGCTGGCGACGAGACGCTGGTTGTTGCGTGTGTACCGGAAAAACTTTCCCGGCGCTCTGCTCGGGGCGGAGGAGGACCGTCGGCTGGGGTTGTGGCTGGCCGAGTACGAGCCGCGGATCGTGACCGATCTGCAAGTGGTACGCCGCCTGGTGGACCATGCCATGGACGAGGTGGAGCGACGGCGGCTGGCCACCACGGCCGGGGAGACCGCTGAGCGTCTGGTGCGGGCCGTCGCGAAGGGCTGGCTCAGGGGTGAGCCGTTGGGGGAGATGGAGCTCGAGGCCGTGGTGAGCACCCACCTGGCCAATGCGCCGTCGCTGGGGAGGATGCTGGGCAGGGAGAACTTCAGCCGGTTCCAGCGGCTCTACGACCAGCTGTGGAGCGCTGAGGGTCAGGCGCACCTGAAGGACCATCCCTACAGCCGGGCGATGCTGGGTGACGACGCCCGCCCGCCGTTGATCCGGACGCAGCGGGAGAACACCTGGGATGCGTTGGCCCGTTCCGTCTATTCCCGCTACCGCTTGGCGGCGAAGGACAGCGCAGTGTCCGGCGACGGTGAGGGCATCGCCCGCGCCGAGGTGGCCCGGGCCTGCGAGCGCCTGGGCCTGGAACAGGAGTCCGCCCTGGTGGTGCTCTACAGCCTGCTGCGAGGGTTGCTGCAGGGGCGCGCCTCCATCGACGACCAACCCTGTCAGGACCCCGACGGGGACCGCTCCTGGGAGCAGGTGCCCGGCCCGGTTGCCGCCGATGCTGACAGCTCGTCGAACGGCCTGCCGGTCAACGACAGGTTGATTGGGCTGGCGGAGGCCATGATCCGCACCTTCTGCACCACCCAGGAGCAGGGCAGGTATCTGCTGCGGACGGAGCAGATGGAGCGCGCCCACCAGCACGCCATGCGTCGGGCCTGGATGGACTGTTTCACGCAGGATCGGCGAGGCCAACCCATCGATGCGGCCGGAGCGCGGAGGATCATCGGCCGGGCCGTGTTCAAGGGGATTCCCTCGGGGGAGGGACATCGACGGCGCGCGCATGTCCTGAGCGTTGCGGACCTCACCAGCCCGGTCGTCGAGATGGACGAGACGGCCAGGATTGATGAGGCGGAGCTGCCGCCACCGCCTGCCCCGGAACTCATCAATCGCGCCTGTGCCTGGCTCGCTGAGCACCCGGACGTGGGCAGAGGGCTTGGTGAACACGACCCGGAGAGGATGGAGGAGTATCGTCGCGCGGCCGAGACCCTCCGTCTGCCGGACTTGGATTACATGATGAAGCTTGTTGCAAAGGAAATTTCATGACGTTCGACCAGCCCCGGGGGGTGTTGATCCGTCACATCGGATTCGGTGCCGTCATGATCGGCGAGGAGCCGGTGGCGCCAGCCGGGTCCGCGACCCTGGACATCCTCGGTGCGACCCTCGAGTTCGACCCCTCGCGCCCGGACCGGGTGCCCTCCTGCCTGGTGGCCGACCCCGGTCTGGCTGTTCCCGTGATCGAGCAGCTGTACGGCCACGCCGTCGCTGATGCGGTGCTGGAGTGCACCCGCCGTCGCGACGACAAAACAATGACCTGCCCCGTCGTGGTCCAGCCCCTGTTGGCGCTGCTCACCCGACTGGCCGAGAACCACTGGTGTCAGCGCAACGCGGCTCTTCCCCTGGACCCGGCGCTGCTGTTGTTGGAGGAGAAGACCCTGCTGGCGGAGCTCAGGGAAGTCCTCGAGGCCGATGACGACTGGCTGCCTGAGCTCCAGCAGCTGCTGGGGACCCTCATGTCCCGGCCCGGGGCGGTGCGCGCTGCCGTGGCGCAACCGGCGGTCCGGGCCCTGATCGCCCGGTCCCTCGACATCCTGATCGCCGAGTCCACTCCGCTCAGCGACACCCACGACACCGCTGTCACGTGGGCGCGTGACGTCGACCTGGAGGCTCCTGCGGCCCGTCAGGCGGAGCCAGCCGAGTGGGTCGGGTACCTGCGTCCCGAGATGGCGTTGGCTGCGGGTGGGGGAAGCGTGGCGGGGACGTCGACGGTGGACTGGCAGGACGTTCCGCTGGGCCTGATCTCACGCCGTGAGGGCAATGTGGAGTGGCAGGTGGAGCAGGGCGACGACCCCGGGCGGGTCACGGTCAGTGTGGCAGGGGCCGGGGAGGTGTTCCGGCTGCTCGGCGAGGCCCCGAACCCGCCCGAGGGTCTGGTCTTCGACGTGGTGAGTTCCGGGTGGCCGGTGCCGATCGCCACGGGCGGGCTCATCCGGGACGAGGGCAATCAGGGGTGGCGTGGAGCAGCGGAGCTGTCCCGCGACCAGCTCACCCTGGTGAACCGGCTGCTGGGCGACGGCGCCAGGCTGGACGTGCGGGTGCGGGGAGGCCGCCCTGCACCGTCCCGGAATCCGCTGGTGGCGGAGGCCGAACGGTGGTGCGCCCGCGCGGTGTGCGCCTTGCGGCTGCGCAACGTCGTGGCCGCCGAGGAGTTGCTGGGTGTCGCGGAGGCCACCCTGGAGCGGGCCTCAGCCCTGTGGGAGCTGGCCGGGCGTCCAGCGGAGCAGCGGGCCACCCTGGAGTTGCTGGAGCTCGCCCAAAGCGACGCCGGGAAGTGGACCGAGACCCTCACCGTGGCCGAGACCATCCTGGTGGCACAACAGGCCTGAGACGGCATCGGGGCCGGCACCACAAGGTGCCGACCCCGAGCGTTTCATGTGTTGCTCACCAGAAGAACCACATGGTGAACTCCTTTCGTAGGTTTGCTGAGCAATCCGCTCGCTCTACCTACGCATCTGGATTCACATGCCGGGGTCCTCGGAAAGCGGCCCTGCTCGAGTCGTCGGCGGCTGTCCGTCAGACTTGGGTGACGGCGACGACAAGGAGCAGACGATGGCTGACGACGATCACAGGCAGCGCCCGTACTCGGTGTTCGTGAGCTATGCGCGTCTCGATGACGGGGGCGGCTGGGTGACCGAGCTGGTGGCTGCACTTCGCAGGGAGTTCGAGGCCTCGGGTGCCCGGAAGTTCCGGGTGTTCTTCGACCGCTCCAACATCTCGATCTTTGAGGAGTGGCGGGACAAGCTGTCCCACACGCTGCGGCAGACCCCGGTGGTGTTGGCCTGCACGTCGGGGAAGTACTTCAAAAGTGGTCCGTGCCTGTGGGAGTTCCGGGAGTACCGGGGGCGCCAGGGTCCACATCGACCCCTCCAGCTGGCCGGGGAATCCATCGAGACCGAGTTCACCGTCCCCGAAGGAGTTCGACGGCGCATCTGGTGCCCGCTTCCAGCCCGACCGGGTGGCAGGCGCTGCGCCGTCGCCACTGCCCCCTCAGGCCATCGGTGACGCCTTCGCCCTGGCCGCTGGAGGTGAAATTGGTGAAGGGGAACACCCGCTGGTCGGGCTGGTGACCGAAACCCGGCTGGAGGCCTTGGCTCTCCTGACGGAAGAGCTGGTCAGCAGTGACGATCCAGGCAAGCCCTTCATCGCGGAACTGATCGCCCTGGGGTGACCCACCAAGTGTCTGATGTACCATGTTGTTGGTAAACCTGACACTCGGGAGGATGAAGTGCAGATCATCGAGATCACACGCGAGACGAAGGGCTGGCAGGAGCAGATCGCAGCTCACGTTGCCGCTGGAGATGCTGTCACTGTCAGGATCGAGACGCCATGGCTCTCTCCAGCCCAGGCGGCAGAGTCGTTGAACGTGTCACGTTCAGCAGTCCAGAAGTGGATCGCCCAAGGGCGACTCGCGTCCATCAAGCACGGCACCTACCACCGCATTCCAGTGAGAGAGGTGGAACGGTTCCGTTCCGAACGAATCCAAGGGATTGCAGAACAGGACATGAGCGCGCTCCTGGATGATCTTCAACATGAGCGGTAAGGCTCGTTTGAGGGCCTTTCTCGATGCCAATATCCTGGCCAAGCCTTTCACCCGAACCCTCCTACTGGTTGCGTCAGCAGTGGCCGACGCAAGGTTCAGGCCTGTGTGGTCCGGATCAGCGGAAGCGGAAGCGGAGCAGGTGCTTGAGCGGCGCTTTGGTGAGCGGGCTGTTTCGTTGGAGAAAGTCCGAAACACATGGGGGTTCGAGTTGAGTGTCACCGGTGCAGTGGCAGAAAGGTTTCAGGCGACCAGTGCCACGGACCGGCAGATTTTGGCAGACGCAGCAGAGGCCAAGGCCCAGGTGTTGGTCACGGAGGACGTGGATGACTTTGCCCTCTTGGATCTTGACCTCGTGGGTGTGACAGCTGTGCACCATGACCTGTTTGCGTCAGAGCTGCTCACCGACTCCGGGTATCGAGCAGCTTTGGAGGTGGTTGCCCGTGGCGTGCCTGTGGATCAGATCCATGCGGCAACGGCTCGCCTGCACCCGCGTCTCTTCTCAGTCTTTGCCGAGATGTTTCCGGGGGTTGAACCCGAGCCCGGCCCGGAACAACCACGGGTGCAGCTGCGAGGAAGCAGCTGGATTCCCTCAAGAAACCGTGTCTGACAAGGCTTTTCGTCACATGATGAGAAAATTTTCGGGACTTCCTGAAGTGTCGGGTCCCGAGGGTCTTTCCGGGGTGGGGCGGGGAACACCGCCCGGAACCTGAGGAGGAAGACATGGCCATGTGCACCTACTGCAGGGGCAGGGCGTTCGCGCGGACGCTGAACCGGCACGTCACCTGCGATGGCTGCTGCGGTACCGGCCGTAAGCGCTGACCGGGGGAAACGCTCAATCTGGATGCGTGGTGCCCTCATCACACATCGCGTCCGGCGTAAAACCTCTCTGCGTTCCGAGGTCGAAAGGTGTTCTCATGTCTGCTCACCGTACCTGGCACATCCATTCCTTGCTGCGCACCGTCGATCCAAACGTCATGGCGCGGCGGGCCGGGGCCCGGCTGTTGCAGCTGGCTGCTGTTGGCGATGAGACGAACCGCGGTGGAGGTTCGGCTGCACCTGGCACCCCTCAACGAGATGGCCATGCAGCTCGCGCTGCACAAGACCCGCGACGGCGTCCAGGCCGCCGATCCGTCAGGTCAGGCCAGCAGCCCCAGTGGGACGACCGCCACACCGTCGTCACGGCGGTAGGCGTACTCCCCGGTGGTGACGACCACCTTGTCGGCGAGGCGATCTCCCAGCTGGTTGCCCAACCAGTGGAGGTGGCGCACGTCGCGGTCATCGGGGTCTCGGGTCAACTTGACCTCGATGGCCACCACCCGGCCTGCGGCATTCTCGACGATGAGGTCCACCTCGTGGTCGCCGTTGCGGGTCCTCAGGTGCGAGACCTTCAGACCTGCGACGGCGGCGCGCACCCTCACGCACAGCGTGACCAGGGACTCGAACAGCTGGCCGAGCACCTCCGTGGAGCCAGACGCACCGCTGAGCAGTTTTGCAGGGCTGAGGTCGAGGAGCCTTGCGGCCAGGGCCGGATCGAGCAGCTGGTGTTTCGGACCCACCTTGAGTCTGGCCAACGGGGCGAGTGACGAGGTCCAGCCCGGAACCGGGTCCAGCACCCAGATCCGGTTGAGGAGGGTGCGGTAGCTCTCGGTGGTGCGGCGGCTCGGTTTGTCGGTCTGCCCAGAGGCGGCTGCCTCCAGGATGGCCGTGTACGAGGCCGTCGTGGAGCTGGCCGCGGCATACGCCCGGAGCCAGTCCGTCAGGGCCTGGGGGCGTCTGACCGTCAGGCCTTCCTCCGGAAGGTCGCGGTCGACGATGCGGGCAAGGTAGCTGTCGAGCTGGAGCCTGTGGGCCGCTGGACGCATCCCGCGCAGGCCGGGCAGACCGGAGGCGCAGATCTCCTCGACATAGTCGGGAAGGCCGAGCGGGCTGTGCCCCTCGATGGCGGCTCCGCCCTCCAGGAGGGCTGCGATGTCGATCCCTCCCGGGGCCACCCCACGTTCGGTGAGGGACATCGGTCGCATGACGACGGTGGCGATGCGGCCTGCGCCGGAGTGGCTGGTGGTGCCGGGGCGTGGGGTGGCACTGCCGGTCAGCAGCACTGCCAGGTCGTGATGTCGATCCACCATCCGGCGCACCCGGTCCCACACCGGCGGGAAGTGCTGCCACTCGTCGATGAGCAGGGACTGGTCGCCGCGCAGTATCGCGTCGGTGTCGGCCTGCAGTGCGCGGAGCGTGTGGGGGTCGTCGAGCTCGAGGACCCGCTGCACCCGTCGGCGTGCGGTCTCAGTCTTGCCAACGGCCTTGGCACCCTCGATCGCGATGGCGGACACGTCGGGGAAGACCTCATCGAGGAGGTCGTCCAAGGCTCGGCGCAGGTACCGCATGTCCCGTAGTATACAAAACGCATGATCTGTACTGCGCAAAACGCAGAATTTTCACTGCGCAAAACGCAGGCTCTTGGTGGTGGGCGGGTTGCGAGGAGGTGGCCTGTGTGTTCGTGAACCGTCGGTGATCCTCGGTACCATCCTCTGGGCGCGATGAAAGAGGAGGGGTGGTTTGAGCATTGCGACCGAGGTGGCCCGGCTCAAGGCGGCCGGGGACGGCCCGACGCTCAGGCTCGTGACGTACAAGTGGTCGTGGCTCGCCCTGGCCATCTTCAAGGCGTGCTTCCCGCAACACGCCACGTCGGTGCGTGCCGACCGGCTCCACTCACAGGTCGACGCCCACCTCGAGGAGCTCGCCAGCCTCGGCCACGAGCTCCCGCCCGGCGCCCAGGGCCTTGCCCTGTGCCGCGCCTGGATGCGGGAGGGCTGGCTGCGACGCCTGGCCGACGACGACGGCGGCGAGGTCTACGAGCTCACCTCCGCCACCCTGGCCGCCCAGCGGATCGTCGACGAGATGTCCCGCGACCGCGCGCTGATCAGCGAATCCCGCCTCACCACCATCGTTGAGGCGGTCAAACGCACCGCCCAGGAGGCCAACCCCGACCGTGAGGCCCGGATCGCCGCCCTGGAGGACGAGATCGCCCGGCTCAGCGCCGAACACGCCCGCCTGGCCTCCGGCGGCGAACTGAGGGCCGCAACCGACGAGGAGGTGCTGAGCGGCTACCTCAACGTCCGCAACCTGCTCTCCCAGCTCCCCGGCGACTTCCGCCGCGTCGAGGAGGAGATCGACCGCATCCACCGCGACATGATCCGCGACTTCCGCGCCGAGGAACGTCCCCGGGGCGAAATCCTCGACGACTACCTGGCCGCCAGCCGTGACCTGACCTCCAGCACCGAGCAGGGCCGCGCCTTCGAGGGGGCGCTCGCGGTCCTCAGCGACGAGAACCTGCTGGCAACCTTCCGCGCCAACCTGCGCGCCATCGTCGATCACCCCTTCGCCGAACACATCGGGCTGACCCGGCGCGAACGCAAGGAGTTCCTGGCCGCCGCCGCCATCATGCGCACCGGGGTGCGCACCGTTCAGGAGAAACAGCACAAGGCCTCCCGCGCCCTGGCTGACCACCTCGTCGCCGTCGATGCCCGCAGCAACAAGGAGCTCGGCCAGGTGCTGCGCCAGCTCGACCAGGAACTCGCCACCTGGATGACCACGGCCCGTCCCCGCGACCAGGTGCCGATGCCGGGGCTGCCCAGCCGCATCGAGACCGACCACCTGCGCACCCGCTTCCACGACCCCGCCGACGACCTCCCGCCCGCCGCACTCGAGGACGTCGCCGCCAGCGCCCCCGCCCCGCCGTCGCTGGATGAGGTGCGACGCTTCGGCGGCCCTCTGCTCGACGAGGTCCGCGAAGCGCTGGGCCGTACCCTCGACGAGCAGCCGGTGGCGGGACTGGCGGAGGCCTTCAACCGCCTGCCCGACGAGCTGCGCCGCCCCGTCGAGGTGCTCGGCCTGTTGCAGGTCCTGACCCGGCTCGGCCTGTGGGAGGGCCATGCCGAGACCGTGATCCCCGTGACCACCATCCGCCCCGACGGCACCGCACGCGACCTCCTGCTGCCGGAGGTTCCCGTCACCGCCAGCGCACTCAGCACCCCTCAGGAGTCCAGCCTTGACTGAACACGACGACGGTTTCATCGACCCGGAGGCCATCGAGGACGACGACCGCGACTCCTCCCTGGCCCTGTTCGAGGGCGACGACGGGGAGCTTGCACTGGAGGTGCGGCAGTGCCTTGTCGGGCTGATCCGCAACCCCCTGCTCACCCGGGAGCGCCAGCCGCGCGCCTGGGAGACCCTGGTGCGGCACCGTCGCATCCTCCGCAGCCGCCTCAACGACCTGTTCCTGGACCTGGTGATGGACGACGAGCGTGGCGTGGCCTACAAGGTGCAGGTGCGCTCCGAGGTGCCGCGACGCTTCCCGACGCTGCTGCGTGACACCTCCTACAGCCGTGAGGAGACCGTCCTGATGGTGTATCTCAGGCAGCGTCACCTGGCCGAACGGGCGGGCGGTGCGGCCCGGGTGTGGGTGGACCGGCAGGACTGCATCGACGCGGTGGCGCGCTACCGGCCGCCGTCGGCCACCGACCTGTGGGGCGATGAGTCCCGCACCCGCAACGCCATCGAGAGCCTGCGCGCAATGGGCATCCTGGAGCGCACCGACGAGGAGGACCGGCTGGTGGTCTCGCCGGTGATCGAGACGCTGCTGCCGATCGGACGGCTGCAGGAGCTGCTGGCCTGGCTGCAGCGCGAGAACCACCCCGAGGGCGAACCCGAACCCGAGCCGTCGCTGATCGAACTGACCCCGGAGCAGGAGCAGCTGGTGGCCGCCCACGCTGCCCGGGAGGATGCCGACGACGACCTGGATGCCGACCTGCCGGAGGAGGACCGTGATGAGTGAATTGACGGCGGAGGTCTCGCTGCCGGGATTCGCCGACGAGACCCAGCAGTGGCGGGCCCGCTGCCTGCAGGTGGTGAACTGGGGTGGCTTCCACGGCCACACCCGCATCGACCTGGCCGAGGGCAGCACCTTGATCTCCGGCGGCTCCGGCACCGGCAAGAGCACCCTGCTGGACGCCTACACCGCGCTGATGATGCCCTCCTCGGTGCCGTTCAACGGGGCGTCGAACAATGCGACGGTGGGGCGGGCCCGCGACGCCAGCCAGCGCAACGTGCTCACCTACCTCAAGGGCAAACGCGACACCGCCGACGACGGCACCGACCAGGTGCTGCGCGGCGACGACACGGCCGTGTGGGGGGCGCTCGCGATGACCTTCCAGGACGACCTGGGGCGTCGCTTCACCCCCCTTCGGACCTACTACGTCCCCGTCGGTGCGACCCACACCTCGGAGGTCGCGATGAAGCTGTTCACCATCCCCGGGGACCTCGACCTCTCGGAGCTGGAGCACGTCGCCCCCCACCGCTTCGACCCGCGGGTGATGCGCACCCACTTCCCCGCCATCATCCACCACGACACCCTCACCCGGTTCTTCGACGCCGTCACCTCGCGGCTCGGCATCGGCTCCAGCGGTGAGGGGGAGCGGGCACTGAGGCTGCTGGCCCGCATCCAGGCCGGGCACCAGGTCAAGACGGTGGACCGGCTGTACAAGGAGCTCGTGCTGGAACGTCCCCGCACCTACGATGCGGCCGAGCGGGTGCTGGAGCAGTTCGCGAGCCTCGACCAGTCGTACCGGGACCTCGAGATCGACGGTGAGAAGAAACGCATCCTGGACCCGATCCACGGCCTGCACATCGAGTACCTGCAGGCCAGCGGCCGGGCGGAGCGGATCGACCGGTACGGGGTCACCTCCGCTGATGACCGCACACCGTACCAGTTGTGGCAGCTGGGGGCGGAGGAGCGGCTGCTGCGCGAGGCGGAGGACCGCAACCGGGAGCAGCGTCGCGACGCCACCGCCGTCGCCCAGGCCGCGCAGGAGGCGATTGCCCGCACCACGGAGCGGGTCCGACGGGTCGAGGAGCAGATCCGGGACAACGGCGGTGGGGCGCTGGAGGCGCTGGGCGCGGACATCACACGTGGCGAGTCGCGGCGGGAGCGGGTCGCCCAGGCCCTGACGGAGTTCCGGCAGCGCACCGAGGTGCTGGGGCTCGGGGAGCTGGATCGGGAGAGTTTCGTGGAGCTGCAGCGTCGCGCCCAGGTGTTCCTGGACGGCTCGGATCGCTCGCGTGAGGAGCTGACGGCGCGTCGGGACCGGTGCGTGGCGGCCCGGCCGGGCCTGGATGCCGAGATCGGGGAGCTCGGCCAGGAGCTGGAGTCGCTTCGCCGTCGGGGCGGGTTGGTGCCGATGGAGTACGACCGGGCTCGGAACCTGATCGCTGAGGCGTGCGGGATGAGCCCGGAGGAGCTGCCCTTCGCGGCGGAGCTGATGGACCTGGCGCCGGAGCACGAGCAGTGGCGTGAGGCCGCCGAGGTGGTGCTGCGCGGGGTGGGGCTCACCCTGCTGATGGATCACCGCAGGCAGGCGGAGGTGCGCAGGCGGATCGATTCGCTGGAGCTCGGGCGTCGCATCTCCTTCGAGGGGGTGGAGCTGGGGCTGCCGTTGCGCGACGACGCGGATGAGCGTCACCTGTCGGGGCGGATGCGGTTCAAGGCGGATTCGCCGTTTGCCGGGTGGGTGCAGCAGCGGATTTCGCGCCCGGGCTTCGATCATCTGTGCGTGGACGGCCCCGAGCAGTTGGGCGGGGACGAGCCGAAGGTGACGGTGCGGGGTCAGGTGTCCTCGGGGCGTCGGGGGGCACATGGCCGCAACCGCAACCAGCACGCTGTGCTGGGCTTTGACGGCACGGCTCGGGTCGCGGAGCTGGAGGAGAGGTTGCGCCAGCTGGTTGTGCGTCGTACCGGGCTGGCACAGGAGATGGCGGAGCTGCAGGAGAGCGATCAGCGGCTGCGTCGTGAGGAGGCCGCGTACGCGACGGTGCTGGCGACCTCCTGGGAGGGCATCGACCTGGCGGTGATCGATGCGGAGCTGGCGGAGCTGCGGTCCCGGCACGAGGCGCTGCTGGCGAACTCCGATGTGCTGACCGAGCTGAACGGCAGCCTGACGGCGTTGACGGCGAAGCTGGAGGAGCAGCGTCACGACCATCACCAGGCGAAGCTGCTGCTGGAGGGGTTCCGGGCGGAGCAGGGGGAGATCGTGGACCGGCAGGACGCCGTCGCGATTGAGCTGGAGGCGCTGGAAGAGGCCGGGGTGGTCCGGCTGGAGGATGAGGATCAGGAGTACCTGGACCGGGCGCTGGCAGAGGGGCGCGGGGAGGTGACCTGGCAGGGGTTCCGGGACGCGCTGAGGGAGCTGGGGCGTCGGCTGCGCAGCGAGTTCGGCACGGAGGCGGCCCGGGCGGAGATGCTCCAGGGGCAGCTGAGAAGCATCTTCGAGCGGTTCAACGACCGCTGGCCGGACCCGAACCGGGGCGTCGGGGTGGAGTCGTACCGGGACTACGCGGAGATTCTGGACGGGATCATCCACCACGGGCTGTTCGAGCGCAGGGAGGTGTTCAAGCAGCACTTCCAGCAGTGGAGCGGCAATGATCTGAAGCTGCTGGGGGATTCCTTCGAGGAGGCGCTGGAGGACATCCGGGATCGGCTGGACCCGGTCAACGACATCCTGGGGGACCTTCCGTTCGGGGCCAGTGGGGACAGGTTGCGGATCGCGGTCAGGCAGCTGCAGCCGCAGGCGCTGACGGTGTTCAGGCGGCAGCTTCGGCAGTTGTCGTCGAATGTCGCGGTGGAGTGGGACGACGAGCAGACCGATGAGCGGTTCAACCAGCTGCGGGCCTTCATCACGTCGCTGGCTGAGGTGGAGGGGTCATCGGCCCGGGATGACCTGCTGGACGTGCGTCGTCACATCGAGGTCACGGCGAACAAGGTGGATGCCGAGGGGCGGGTGCTCAGCACCTATGCGTCGCTGGGTGGCAAGAGTGGCGGGGAGAGCCAGGAGCTGGTGTCCTTCATCGTGGGGGCGGCGCTGCGCTACCAGCTGGGGGACGAGACCCGCACGAAGCCGAGGTTCGCTCCGGTGCTGCTGGACGAGGGCTTCATCAAGGCCGACGGTGAGTTCGCGTTCCGGGCGGTCAGGGCGTGGCGGGGTCTGGGATTCCAGCTCATCATCGGGGCGCCGCTGGACAAGGTGACGGCCCTGGAGCCGCACTGCGACCTGATCCTGGCGGTGACGAAGAACGACGCCACGGGGTATTCCTACATCCAACCGCTGCAGGAGGTCGAGGAATCGGTGCCAGCGGCTGAGTGATCGCCTGCTTCCCGCACGTCGTCCGACCCCGGCCAGCCTGCCCCGACCGGCGCCCCTGAGCGACCGACTCTGACTCACCCGACCCCGCGCCCCTGATGGGCACGAATCGCCGACAAAAGTCGTTGGCGCGTCGTCGTGCGACGGCGAACGGTCTTTCCTCTGCGGTTCGTGCTGGTCTTTGCGGCGGGGTGGGTCTGGGCACGAATCGCCGACAAAAGTCGCTGGCGCGTCACCACACGTCGGCGAACCTCCCGCCTCCAGCGATTCCTGCTCACCCCGCATCACCCCACAGACCCAAGCACGAATCGCTGGTGAAAGTCGTTGGCGCGTCGTCGTGCGACGGTGAACGGTCTTTTCTCTGCGGTTCGTGCTGGTCTTTGCGGTGGGGTGGGTCTGGGCACGAATCGCCGGTGAAAGCCGCTGGCGCGTCACCACACGACGGCGAACGGTCGGTTCCCGGCGATTCGTGCTACCCGCGGGTGGCTGGTTGGGTGGGTCAGACCTTGTAGCGGCGGAAGCCGGGGGAGAGCAGGGCGCAGATCGTGACGCCGAGCAGCACCAGCAGGCCTCCGCCGCCGATGGCCCAGGCCAGGCCGAACAGCTCGGCGGCGCCGCCGTGGAGGATGTCCGCGAGCCTCGGGCCTCCGGCCACGACGACGGTGAACACGCCCTGCAGGCGGCCGCGCACGTCGTCGGTCGCTGCTGAAAGCAGGATGGTCTGCCGGAAGGCCGCCGAGACCATGTCGGCCACCCCACCGGCGGTGAGCATCAGCAGGCTGACCAGGAACATCGGGCGCAGTGCGACGGGGGCCAAGGCGACGGCCAGCCCCAGCAGCGTGATGGCTGCACCCCACGCGGTGATCGACCACAGCACGGCCAGCCCGTGCCTCCTGATGCGCGAGACCCAGCCACCGAACATGCCACCGAGCAGCATCCCGACGGGAATTGCCGCGTACAGCATGGCCAGCTCCGTGCCGCCGTCCCTGGGGCCGCCGAAGGCGACGTGGGCAACCTCCGGGAACAGGGCCCGGGGCATTCCGAAGATCATCGCGATGAGATCCACGACGAAGCTCATCAGTAGCACACTGTGCTGCATGAGGTAGGTGAAGCCGTCGATCACCGAGCGCAACCCCGGCGTCCCCGTCGCTCCCTCGACGGGGAGCCTCGGCAGTCGTAGCACGGCGTACCAGGTGGCGCACATGGTGATGGCGTCGATGAGGTACAGCCAGGCATATCCGAGCACCGGGATGAGTAGCCCGCCCAGCAACGGCCCGGCGATGGAGCCACCTGCGAACACGGTCATGCCCAGCGCGCTGGCGGCGGCGAGCTGATCCTTCGGGACGAGCCGCGCCGTGATCGCGTTGCGCGCAGGTGAATTGATGGCGAAGAAGGCCTGCTGCACGGAGAACAGCCCGAGCAGCAGCCACACCTGGTTCAGCTGCAACGCTGCCTGCACCCAGAACAGGATGGAGGTGACGATCAGCCCCGTCGTCGTGATCTGCATGAGCCGACGGCGGTCCATGTGGTCGGCCAGGGCCCCGCCCCACAGGCCGAAGACCACCAGCGGCACCAGGCCGAACAGCCCGGTCAGCCCCACCATCCCCGAGGACCTGGTGATGGCGTAGATCTGGGCGGGCACGGTGACGGCGGTGATCTGGGCCCCGATGACGGTGATGATGCTCGCGACCCACAACCGCCTGAAGTCCGGGTTGTTGAGAGGACGGGTGTCCGCGAACACCCTGCGCAACCGTCCCGACATCACCGAAGTAGCGTACTCCCCGCAGCCTCGGTGCCAGTCGGGGGTTTCTTCCCACCCGCCCACTGGTGGGTTCTACCCCGCAGGGGTGTCGTGGAGGGACGACGAAAGGGGTGCACATGTCTGCTGCGCTGGTGACCGTTGAATCATGACGCCGTGTCACGCTGCCCGATGGCTCCTTCCGGCTGGAACCCGCCCAGGTCGTCACAAAGGCTCAGCTGGAGTACCTGGAGAACCCCGAACTCCAGGCCCTGCTGACCAAGGCGGCCCACGCCCCCACGGTGCGTCGAGCCCGCCGTCGGTCCCATGAGTGAGGGCGACGTGGTGGTCGCGTACTCGCAGATCGCCGACGAACAGCTGGACGCACTGGAGGAGACCAACCCAGCCTTGTACAACTATGAGGGTGCGCGAATAGGCGGAGTCTACTGCGGTCGCCCTGGTGACCTCCTGGCTGCGGACCTCCTCGAACGCACGCTCCAGTGCGATCTTCGTCGTACTACCTTGCCAAGTGGCCACCATGACGATCCTCGTGACGACCCCACCTCACCACGCACCCTCTTATGTCCTCGACGTCTGCGAAGCCATCGCCGAGGACCCCAGCGGCTCCCAACTGCGGGCCCTGGCCATCCAGACCACGGAGGGGATCAGATTCCGCAACGGGGTTCCCGGCACGGGCATCTCGGTCTTCTGGTCACTGGGCGACGACGGCCCGCGCATTGAAGCAGTCTTCCCCTGGTCCCCCTCCAGCAGGTAGCCAACTCAGTCCAAGGTCAGGATCAGTTCATTGTTGTGGAACCTCGCGGAGGTCACCTGGTGGCCGGTCAGGGAGTCCGGCATTGCGATCCGACGATGCTGGCCCCGGTGGCTGAGCAGCAGGTCGCCTTCATCCTGCTGCAACTCCAGCTCGTCCCGCACAGCGTGCGGCAGGTTGAGGTGCAGCCGTAGCACACCGTCAGTGCGGGTGACCCGCAGGTGATCACCCCGGTGCTGGACGGCCGACGGGTCGTCGTCGCCGTACAGCTGGCGGGCCAGGTCGCGCAGGGCTGCCAGCCGCGCCACCTCCCGAGTCTGCAGCGGCAACCGGTGGATCGGCAGGTGTCCGAAGCTCTCCGTCACCCGCTGGATGCCTGCCGTTTGGGGCTCAGCCCAGGGCGCAAAGTATCCACTGAGCGCAGACGGCGGGTGGATGCGGTTCACCACCACCCCATCGACGACGAAGCCGTACATCGTCAGCCAGGTGTGGGCGCGACGGGTCTCCTCAACGACCACACGCTCCGGGGTGGTGACCAACCGCAGGGTGGTGACCTCACCGTCGTGGAGCAGCTCCCCCAGCTGCTTCAGGCGTTCGGTGAGGGTCAGCAGGTCGTCGAAGAGGTGATCCTCGGGCATAGGAATTCGGGTCAACTTCTCGAATGGCCTGCCGAGCACCCTGACCAGAGCGCGTTTCGTCGGCAAGGCGGTACGGAACAGTTGATCGAGACGCTCCGGATACTTCAGCAGCGACATGGTCTCGCCGGTCGGGGCGCAGTCCACCACCAGCACATCGTGCTGGTCGTTCGAGGCGTGATCGAGAATTTGCAACAGGCTGAACAGTTCCCCCAGCCCGGGCAGCAGCAGTGCCTCCTCGGTTGCCAACGACACCTCGCCGCCGCGGGTCAGGAGCCGTCCCAGGTAGTCGCGCAGCCTGGCCCAGGCCCTGTCGTTCTCCGTCAGTGCGTCGATCTCCATGGCCTTCAGGCCGGGTGCGACGACGGTGGGTGTGCCGGTCAGCGGGGTCTCGAGGGCGTCACCCAGCGAATGCGCTGGGTCGGTGCTCATCGTGAGCACCCGGTGGCCCTTGTCCGCCAGGTGCAGGGCCGTGGCGACGGCGACGGTGGTCTTTCCGACCCCACCCTTGCCGGTGAACAGGATGATCCTCATCCTCACTCCTCGATGTCGATCCGGCGTGACCCGGACCTTGGGGTCTCAGGAGTGGCGTCGTCGCTGAGGTAGGCAACGACCCACGCCCGCCACTGCTGGTCAAGGCGACGGAGTTGCTGCCCGGGGACAGTGGGGAGCAGCGCTAAGGTGGCCTCTCGGAGGTGGCGGCGGGCCTGGCTGAGATGGGTGGCGACGGTGCGGTTCATGATTGGGTCTCCTTCACTGGACGGAAACGGATGGTCAGGATGTCGTCCTTCAACCCGGCCCCGGCGACGTCGTGGTGGCGCAGGGTGGTGGGCAACGGGATGTTGCGTTGGAAGCCGCCGATGCGAAGCGCCAGGTCCGACCCGGTCAGGGTGAGGTCGATCCGGTCGGTGGTGGCTCCGGGCAACGGCAGCTGCAGGTCGTAACCGTCGTCGACGGTGATGTAGCGCTCATGCGCCAGGTCTCCCAGGACCTCGAAGGCGTCGGGTCCAAGTGCCGTACCGGCCAGGCGTGCGACGTCGTCGATGCCCAGCAGATCGTGGCTGAAGCGGGGCACCCGCGTGATGGGCAGGTGGTTGAACGACGCCTCGATCTCGGTCACGTGATGCTGCTGGTGCTCCACCCAGGTGTGGAAGAAGTCGTCGACCTCCTCAGGTGGGTAGAGGCCGTTGACGAAGACGTGATCAACGCTGTAGCCGAACAGGTTGAGGTACAGGTAGCTGCGTCGGGTCTCCTCGATGACCATGCGCTCGGCCAGGGTGACCAGCCGTACGGAGGTGACTGCGGGGTTCTTGAGCAGGACCTGCATCTGCTGGAGGCGCTGGTGGAGGCGTTCGATGTCGTTCATGGCGCGGGCGTTCGGCAGTTCGACCCGCCACACTCCCTTGACCAGGGGGCGCAGTGCGCGGACTGCGAGTTTTTCCAGCGGGAAGACCCGCTCCATCCACCAGGTGAGCAGCTCGGGGAACTGGAGCAGCGAGAGGGTCTCGCCAGTGGGGGCCAGATCCAGGATGATGCGGTCGTAGTCCCTGCTGAGTTGGTGGACCCGGAGCAGGAAGAACAGCGGGTCGAAGCCGGGCAGGTCCAGCACCTGGTCGTCGCTGGCCTGGGTGATCAGGCTGCTCAGGGCCGCACTCATGTCGGCGAACTCCTCCTCGGCGACGCGGCTGGTGTCCACCTCGGTGATCGCCAGGTTCGGTTCCACCTCGACGGGGTTCGGGGCGGGGGGACAGCCGAACAGGTCGGCGAGGTTGTGGGCGGCATCCATGCTGGCCAGCAGGGTGCGTTTTCCCTCCCGTGCGGAGGCGACAGCGTGGGCGGCAGCCAGCGAGGTCTTCCCGACTCCTCCCTTGCCGGTCAGCAGGATCATGCGTTCCATGATGTTCCTTCCTGTCCTGAATTGTTCGATTCTCGAAGTTTTGGGTGTGGGTGCCGGGTGGTGTGGGTCATCGGGTCAGTCGATGGGGATGCGTCGGACGGTGCGGGGTGCAGGGGTGGTGCTCTGCTCGGCCAAAAGGTCGGGGATGCGGCCCACGACCTTCAGCACCACGTCAATTTCCTCTTCGGTCAGCTCGTCGAAGAGCCGCCCGATCAGTGCGACGGTGTCCTTGATTCCCTGGAGGATTAGGCTGCGCCCCCGGTCGGTGAGGGAGATCAGCACGATCCGCTTGTCGCCCTGGCTGTGCTGACGTTCCACCAGGCCGCGCTGTTGCAGTCGCGCAACCACCCCCGTCGTCGTGTTGAGGGGGGCGTCGAGCCAGGCCGCCAGGTCGCTCATCCGGGACTCCTCGGCCCGGTACAGGTGCAGCAGGGCCAGCACGTCGTTCTGGCTGAGGTCCTCGGCCAAGACCCGCCAGGCTCCCGAGGGCAGCAGTGAGCGGAAGCGGTCCACATGGTCGAGGAACATGGCCTCGAGGTTCATGGCCGCCTCCCTTCAGATACTTCGATGCTCGAAGTTTCCTCAAGGCTAGCACAGTCGATCAGGGGGTCCCTTGCAGCTCGTCCAGGATCGCGCCCAGGGTCGCATCCAGTGGGGTGTGGGTCTCATTCAGCAGGTCGCGGGTGTCCTGGTCGTCCATCAGGTGCGGCTCGGTGAACTGCGGCAGCAGGGAGGCGACGGCGCGCACCGTCGGGGAGAACCAGCCCAGCGCCCGGAGCAGTGCGCCGGGCAGGGGACGCAGCTGCGGGGCGGTGTCGATCCCGGCGAGGTTCAGGAAACGGGCGGCGACCTCCCTGCGACTGGCCGTCTCGCTCGGGACGTGCCAGGCCCGGCCGCTCATCGTCGGGTCCGTGGCGGCGCGGGCCAGCAGGCGCCCGAAGTCCTGAACGGCGGTCCAGGTGTGGGGTACGTCCGGGTCGCCCACGATCCGCGCCGGGCGGCCGTCGAGCAGCGAGGCGAAGAAAGCCCTGCCCAGGTGGGTGTTGTCGCCGGAGTCGGGGCCGAAGTAGTCGGAGCCCCGGACCTCGACGGCGCGCACCCGGCCAGCTGCGTGGGCGTCGAACAGGCGCCCGGAGACCTCGGCGCGGACCTCGCCCAGCGCCGTGGTGGGCTCCAGGGGGTCGGTGGCGCGCATCGGGGTCCGGGAGTTGGCGTAGAGGTTCCCTGCGACCACCAGGGTTGCCCCGCGGGCCTCGGCGGCCTGGATGAGGTGTTCGACGGCGGGCGGCCAGCAGGTGCGCCACGCCTTGGCGGTGTAGGGGAAGTTGCAGCAGGCCACGATGGCCTCGGCCGAGGGCAGTGCGGCCATGCCGTCCCCCGTCGCGACGTCCAGCCGCGCGCTCTGGGCTCCGGTGAGCTCTGTTCCGGAACGGGTGGCGACGGTGACCTCATGGCCCAGGCCAAGAAGGGTGCGGGTGGTGGCGCGGCCGAGCGGACCGGCTCCGATGACGATGATGTGGGACACAGGACTCCTCCACGATTGCGTGAACACTGTTCATGAAAAGTGTATACGGTGTTCACGAAACCTCGGGGTCGGTCCGCATGACGGTGGCGTGAGAGACTGGGCCGCATGAGCAGCCGAGCCGAAGCCCACGCGGACTTCCACCGTCGCCTGCTGGATGCCGCGCACCGCAGGATGGCGGCGGAGGGGGCGGCCGGGCTCGGGATGCGGATGCTGGCCCGCGACCTGGGGGTGACGCCCGGAGCGCTCTACCGCTACGTACGCAGCCGCGACGAGCTGCTCACCCTCCTGGTGATCGACGCCTACACCTCCCTCGGTGATGCCGCCGCCGAGGCGGAGGACGCGGTTCCCCGCGGCGATGTCGAGGGCCGCTGGGTCGCGGTCTGGCGGGCGGCCCACGCCTGGGCGAGAAACCACCCCCACGAGTACGCCCTCATCCACGGCACCCCCGTCGCGGGCTATCGCGCGCCCCAGGAGACCGTCGGCCCCGGCACCCGCCTGAACCTGATCCTCGCGCGGATCGCCGCCGACCTGCCCGTCGTCGCTCATCCACCAGACGCCGAGCCGCTGCCCAAGGGGCTCGCTGACGACGTGCAGCGCATCCGCGACTGGCTGGCCACCGAGCAGGTGCCGACGACGCAGGTGCCGGATGCCGCGATCCTGGCCGTGACCCAAGGGCTCGGCACCCTCATCGGGACGATCAGCCTGGAGCTGTTCGGCCACTTCACCGGCGGCATCGAACACCCGAGGGAGTTCGTGGAACACGCAGCGCGCCGCACCTTCGAGGAGGTGCGACGCGCCACAGGGCATGGAGGCTGAGCTGCGGAAACCCCGGAGAGCTCGCCCCTACGTCTGACCGATTCAGCGGAGAGTCGGTGACGAGTTCCCCGGAGTCACATCATCAGATCGGGCCCAAGGAGTGGCCCCGGAACGGGTCCCGCCCTTGGCTGAGCCTGAGCTGGATGTCTCGCACGATGCCCGGGTGGTTGAAGTAGTTCGAGGCGACACGTCCCATCCGGCCGTGCCAGGCGTGGGAGGTCTGTGGGCCGAAGAGGCCGTCGGCGGTCACTCCGAGGCGACGCTGGATGGCGCGGATGAGGGCGGAGCCGCCACCGCCGCTCCAGTCCCAGCCGGAGCCCAGATGGGTGTTTCCTGCCTGCCAGGTCGGGTCCTGGCCGGAGACGATGCCGTCGACCGGGGTCTTGAGGTAGCCCTGGAGTGCTCGCGTCGTGGCCGGTCCCCAGACGCCGTCGACGGCGAGGGCGGATGCCTCAGGGGTGGTGGCGGGGTTGGCCCAGGCGAGGGCGCCGACGACTCCCATCGCTGGGAGCCCGATGGCTGCCTTGGTCAGCAGGCTGCGACGGTTCATGGTGATCGTGTGGTTCTGCATGGTCTACGCCTTCCTTGACTTTCGTTTCGGATGGTTTCGGGTGATTCACATCGATGCTGTTGTGGGTGGTACCAACCCCCACTGTAGGTTTATCCAGGGTCTGGACAAAGTGCTCGGGTCCGCCGGTTTCGCATGATGAGGCCTGAGGTGCTGCGCAAAATCTTGTCCTCCTGAAGGAGGACAAGATCGAAGATTCTCCTAGTGAGAGGGGTGGCCAAGGGCAACGGCGACGATGCCGTCGCGCAGGTCCCGGAGGGTGGAATGTCGGCCGAAGGAATGACGCCTGTGATTCGTGTTTGCCGTTTGGGAGGACAGGCGGCGGGGGGGGGGGGGGCCCCCCCCCCCCCCCCCCCCCCCGCCGCTGGGAGTCGTCACCCGAACAGGCGTCGCCCGTTGGCAAGCCTCCATTGGATCTCGGAGACCGCGGGAGAGGACAGATCGAAGTAGGGGTAGGGGCGCAGCCCCAGTGCGACGTGCCAGGCCTGGGCGGTCCGAGGACCGAAGTAGCCGTCGTTGCTCACGTTGAGGTTGCTCTGGATGGCTGAGATGAGGTACGAGCCGCCATTGCCGCTCCAGTCCCAGCCGCTTCCCAAGGCCGAGTTTGCTCCCCGCAGGCTCGGCTCCTGGCCTGAGACGATGCCGTCGATCGGGGTGCCGAAGTAGCTCTGGAGCGCCACGGTGGTCTTGTGGCCCCAAATGCCATCGACGGTCAGGGCCGAGGCCTCAGGGGTGGATGCGGGGTTGGCCCAGGTGAGGGCGCCGACGACCCCCATTGCCGGGAGCCCGATGGCAGCCTTGGTCAGCAGGCTGCGGCGAGTCATTGACAGTGTGTGGTTCTGCATTGGTCATGCCTTCCTGAACTGTTGTGGATGGTCTCGCACCGATGCTGTTGTGGTATACCGCTGCCCACTCTAGGCACGCCCGAGGTCAGTTCGGCGGATGTGTTGTGCGACACCGCGTATTGGAAGATGGGAAAACGCAAGCCCTGAACCAGTCATCCGTTCGGTGGGCTTTTTCGACAATTCTCCTAGTCGACGCGGTGCTGGGGGCGGTGTGCCGAGCGATGGTGGATCGAGGTCGAGGGGGTGCGAAGTCCGCCAAAAGGACGACGGAAATCGGTCCGACCAACTGGTTGCGATGGGGCGATGTGTCACTGCGGTGAAATTCGTCGCCCACCTCTGGGTGTTCTGGGTGTGCTCGTTCGACCCGCTGAGTGGCAAGCCGCTCAGCGAGTCATGCCTTGGGGCGGAAAATGCCTGATGCGTGACGGATCCTGCACGAATCCTTGGGTAAGGGCAGGCTAACTTGGGAGTCAGGGTTGAGCAGCGAAAGGTCGGCGGATGGCAGAACAGGACGCACCACGAGTGCGTCGCGGCGTCGGGCTGCTGCTCATCCTCGTCGCCCTGACGCTCTCGCTGCTGCTCAGCCTCATGGTCGGCTCCAACATGCAGCCTCTGGGAGAGACCTGGCGTGGCCTCATCCACCCCGACGACTCCCAGGCATCGGTCATCGTGTGGAGCCTCCGGGTGCCCAGGACCATGCTTGCGGTCGTCGTCGGCGTCGCCTACGGGATCGCTGGGGCGCTGATCCAGGCCATCACCCGCAATCCCCTGGCCGACACCGGCATCCTCGGGGTCAACGCCGGGGCCGGATTCGCCGTCACCCTGGGCGTGACCTGTTTCGGAGCCGCTGGTCACACCGCCTTCATGTGGTGGGCGATGGCCGGTGCCCTGGTGACGACGGTTCTGGTGCACCTCATCGGCAGCGGTGGCCGTCTCGACGCATCCCCCGTCACCCTCGTGCTGGCGGGCGTGGCCCTGGGTGCGGTGCTCGGCGGCATCAGCAGCGCCCTCGAACTGATGAACCCCACCACCTTCGAACGACTCCGCCTGTGGGGTATCGGCACCGTTGCCGTCGTCGACACCGACGGTGCTCTCGCGATGACCCCGTACCTTGCCGCCGCACTGCTGATCGCCGCCGCCATCGCAGGTCCCCTCAACGCCGTGGCCCTCGGCGACGACCTCGCCACGGCCCTCGGCGCGAACATCATCCTCACCCGGGTGCTCGGCGTCGTCGCGGTGACCCTCCTGGCCGGGACCGCCACCGCGCTGACCGGCGGCATCGGTTTCGTCGGGCTGATGGTGCCGCACGTGGTCAGGTGGTTCACCGGCCCCGACCAGAGCTGGGTGCTGGCCTGCTCCGCACTGTCGGCCCCCGTCCTCGTGGTGCTCTCCGACGTGCTCGGCCGCGTCATCGTGCCCAGCGGTGAGCTGCAGGTCGGCATCGTGACCGCCATCCTCGGCGCCCCGGTGCTCATCGTCCTGGTCCGACGGCGGAGGGTGAGTGGCCTGTGATCGACTTCGGCTACGCCCACCGCACCCTCGCCGGACAGCGTTTTGCGTTGCGCAGTGCTGGGGTGAACCTGGGGCTCGCCGCCTTGGCTGTGCTGCTCGTCGTGTTCGCGATGGGGCTCGGAGAGTTCCCCGTCACACCCGCCGAGGTGGTCACCGTCGCGACCGGTGGTGGCGACGAGTTCACCCGGCTCGTCGTGGTGGAATGGCGACTCCCCATCGCCCTGGCCGCCCTGGTCCTCGGGGCACTGCTCGGGTTGGGCGGAGCGATCTTCCAGTCGCTGACCCGCAACCCCCTGGGCTCCCCCGACATCATCGGCTTTGACGCCGGGGCCTACACGGCGGTGCTGGTGGCGATGCTGGTGTTCCGGATCCGTGACCACTGGGGCATCGCGGCGGTCTCCATCCTGGGTGGCCTCGTCGCCGCACTGCTGGTCCACGCGCTGGCCTTCAGGCGTGGTCTGCTCGGGTTCCGGCTCATCATCGTTGGCATCGCTGTGTCCGCGATGCTGGGCTCCCTCAACTCCCACCTCATCACCCGCGCAAACGTGAGCGACGCGATGGCCGTCGGGTTCTGGGCCGCGGGCACCCTAAACCGTTCCAGCTGGGCAGTCATCACCCCCGTCATCATCCTCGCCGTCCTGCTGACAGGCGCGGTGGCGCTCCTGGCACCGTCGCTCAGGCAGCAGGAACTCGGCGATGATGCCGCTGTCGCCCATGGGGTGCGGCTCACCCGCGACCGGTTCCTGTTGATCGTCCTCGGGGTCGCGACCACCGCCGTCGTCACAGCGTCTGCAGGCCCCATCGGATTCATCGCCCTGGCAGCTCCACAGATGGCCAGACGCCTTGCCCGCACCCCGAGCGTCGCCCTCAGCACCTCCGCCTGCATGGGAGCTGCGCTGCTCAGCCTGGCCCACTGCTGTTCCGTGGCGCTCGGCATGATCGGCCGCGCCATCCCCGTCGGCCTGGTGACGGTGTGCCTGGGCGGCTGCTACTTCATCTTCCTGCTGGTGCAACAGACTTGGAGGGGACTGTGAACATGATCCGACTCGCAGCGCGACGAGCCACCATCGGCTACGACGCCCATGTCGTGGCCCGCGATCTGGACGTCGAGATCCCGGTTGACTCCTTCACCGCGATCATCGGGCCGAACGCCTGCGGCAAGTCGACGCTGCTGCGGGCTCTGGCGCGGGTGCTGAGACCGAGCAGCGGCAGCATCATCCTCGACGGCGCCGACATCCGCAGCCACCCTGCCAAGGAGGTGGCCAGACGGCTGGGGCTGCTGCCGCAGAGCTCCATCGCACCCGATGGCATCCGGGTGGCCGACCTGGTCGCCCGCGGCCGGTTCCCGCACCAGCGATGGCTGCGGCAGTGGGGACCCGACGATGAGACCGCCGTCGTCCGAGCCCTGGACGCGACCCGCACCACGGAACTGTCCGGTCGGCTCGTCGATGAACTCTCCGGCGGGCAGCGGCAACGGGTGTGGGTGGCGATGCTGCTGGCGCAGTGCACGAAGCTGCTGCTGCTGGATGAGCCCACCACCTTTCTCGACATCGCCCATCAGTACGAGCTACTGGGCCTGTTCCGGCGGCTCCACCGCGACGGGCACACCGTTGTGGTGGTGCTGCACGACCTCAACCAGGCGGCCCGCTACGCCGATCACCTCATCGTGATGCGCGACGGTGCTGTGGTCGCCACCGGGACTCCTGACGAGGTGCTGACCGCCAACCTCGTGAGGGAGGTCTTCGGGCTGGACTGCCTGGTGGTTCCCGATCCCGTCACGGGCTCCCCGAGCGTTGTTCCCCTCGACACCGACCACGACATGTGAGGACTGACATGGCACATTCACTTCGCCCCATCGACATCTATCCCATCCACATCCGCGAACTCGAGGTCCTGCGGGTCAGTGACGTCACCCCGGGGATGCGACGTGTCACCCTCGGGGGTGAGGGTCTCAAGGCGCATGTCGCCGACAACGGGTTCGAGGTGGGGGCGTTCCGCTCCGATGGGTTCGACGACGAGTTCAAGCTGTTCTTCACCCACCCTGATCTGGCCGAACCCCTGGTGCCGACCCAGGGTGATGGACGGCTGGTGTGGCCCCACGACGAGAAGCTGTGGTTCCGCACCTACACGGTGCGCCGGTTCGACCCGGTGGCGGGCGAGGTGGACGTCGACTTCGTGCGGCACGGCGTCGGGGTGGCCTCCACCTGGGCCAGTCGGGTGCAACCGGGGGAGCGCATCCATGTTGCAGGTCCGAAGTCGTCAGCAGGGCACCCCGAGGGGGTGGACTGGAGCCTGGTGGCCGGTGATGAGACGGCGCTGCCTGCGATCGGCCGGTGGCTGGAACAGTGGCCCACAGGAGCCAGAGGTCAGGTGTTCATCGAGATCGCCGAGGAATCGCACCGGCAGGACCTGGTGGTCCCCGACGGGGTCGAGGTGACGTGGCTGAGCCGTGACGGCGCGGCACCCGGCACGACGACCCTGCTCCTCGATGCGATCCGTGCAGCCAACTGGTGGCCGGGGTCGGTGTTCGCCTGGGTGGCGGGGGAAACGCTGACCCTCACCCCGATCCGGCGCTGGCTGCGCAACGAGAAACAGCTGGGGCGTGAGGCTGTCGAGGTGACCGGGTACTGGCGTCAGACGAAGGCCATGGCATCGCCTGAGGACCCGGCGACCCCAAAGCCGCAGGAGGTGGAGGAGCACGATGATGAGCACGAACTGGAGGAGCTGTGCGACCTGGTGCCCGGGTTCGCGGTGCGGGTCGGGGTCACCGTCGGAGTGTTCGACGCCCTGACTGAAGGGCCGCTGCGGGTGGAGGTCCTTGCGCAGCGGATCGGCTGCGATCCGCGAGGGGTGGCCCTGCTGGTGGGCTACCTGGCTGCCATCGGAGTGCTGGAACACCGGGAGAACGGATACGGGTTGACCGGGATGGGTGATCTGCTGACCGACGACTACTCGCGGGCGATGGCGAACCTGGACTGGGCGATCGCCCACGACGAACTGGCAGGGCTGCTGTCGCTGCTGGCGGCGGTGCGCACCGGGGTGGGGGATGCCGAGCGGTGGTTCGGTGCTGAGCCGTCGCAGGAGCTGGTGAGCTCCCGGGTGATGGTCGCTGAGGAGGAGGCCAGCTACTATGCCGCTACCCTCGCGTCGAGTTCCCATCTCGCCGAAGTCAGGCAACTGCTACTGGCAGGAGCCGGCGCCGGGGTCGTCGCGACAGCGCTGATCACGGCCCACAACGCTCTCGAGGTTGCGGTGTTGGCGGCTCCGAGCGAGCTGGAGGTGATGCAACTCGATCATCCACGGGTGACCCCCATCCCGGGCAGTCCGCTCAACATCCCGGAAGGCTACGATGCGGTGCTGCTGCTCGGGGTGCTGGACGAGGCCCCTGATGCAGACGTCCTGCACATCCTGGGACAAAGCCGTGGTGCGGTGTTCGTTTTCACCGATGTCGCGAGTGAACACGACGAGGAGGACGCCCACGACCTGGGACACGGGCTCATCGAGTTTGCACTCGGCAGGCCGGGGATGCGCACCGACGCCCAGTGGCGGGACCTGTTCGCTCGGGCAGGACGCCAGGTGAAAGGTCGGCTCAGCATCGGCTGGGGGAACATGATCTACCAGCTGGCCGCGGCCGAAGGTGCGGTTGGTGCCGACTGAACCAGGTTGCGGGATCGTCGCCGACGATCAGAGATGAGGAATTCCTCGCTCACCCATGACCATGGGTTGCGATCACCTCATGTCGACTTGGCGCCACGCCGAAATAGGTCTTGAAGGCGCGACGGAAAGCACTCGGGTCACGGTAGCCGACACGATGCGCGGTCACGTCAACCAGGGCCCCGGCCCGGAGCATCCCGAGGGCCTGCACCAGCCGGTTCCGGGTGCGCCACTGCTGCAGGGTGAGGCCTGTCTCGGCCAGGAAACGACGTTGCAGGGTGCGCTCTGACACATGGACCGAGGCCGCCAGCTCGGCAGCGCTGCGCTGGTCGTCGGGTTGGGTGGACAGCTGGGAGGCGACGGTGAGGACGGCAGTGCTCCGTGGCCATGGCGGGGCCACCCCGGCCGTGCTCTCGGTGAGCAGGGCTGAGACCGCCTGTCCCTCCAGGTCCACATCCGAGGCGTACGAGTACTGCTGTTGGAGAATCGCGAGCAGCAGGACCCGCAGGTCCTCGGGGATTGGGTGCAGGGTGCCGATGGCAAGACGGTTGCTCGTCGTGGTGGGGGAGAACGAGATGGGCAGCATCACCGAGTCCTCCCCCACCGTCAAGGAATGCCAAGCCCCGGCGGGGATCCAGCAGGCGTGCTCGGCTGGCAGGTGCAGCTCGCGGGAGGCGACCTGAACACTGCTTGACCCGGAAACCTGCCAGATCAGCACATGGGAGTCGTGGTGGACGCGGGAAGAGATGGTGACGGGGGGTGTGGTGAGGGTCAGGGGTGGCATTGTGAGCTCCGATCGTCGTCGGGTTCTGCCTGCTGGCTGGCGGGAACAGCACGTTCATTGTAGTTAGGCATGACTAACCTGCCCAATTGCAGTCGATTCAGGAAGGAAGAACCACATGGCAGGTCGCAGTGGATGGACGATGCTACTGGCCGGTGCGGTGCTCGCAGCGCTGCTCACCGGTTGCGGTGGCTCCACGGGTGAGACCCCAGCCCCGACGAGTGCATCGGAGCAGGCCGGAGCTGACTTGCTCCCAGCCGCCGAGGGCGCCACCTCGTACCCACTGACCATCACCAGCCCGTGGGGTAGCTCGGAGCTCAAGGAGCGCCCAAAGCGCATCGCAGTGCTCAGGTCCGCGCACGACGCGGAATACCTGTCACTGCTCGGCGTCACCCCCACCCTCGCCACCGCCGACATGGCCGACGAGGCGTGGATGGTCGACGCCTTCCCGCACCCCATCGAGACCACCGTCGACTTCTCCGCCCTCGATGGCATCCCCTATGAAGAGATCGCGAAGGCCAAACCCGACCTCATCGTGTTCTCCAGCTTCGACCTCACCGAGAGCTACGACAAGCTGAAGGCCATCGCCCCCGTCGTCGCGGCCCCAAAGGGTGACGATGACATCAGCGCTCCCTGGCAGGACCGGATGCGCCACCTCGCCAAGGTTCTCGACCTCAGCGACGCGGCCGAGGCCGCCATCGCCAAGGTGGAGAACGAGTTTGCAACACTCCGGGACGAGCACCCTCAGCTCCAGGGCAGGAGCGTCAACTACCTCGTCCACTACGGGGCCGAGTACGGGCTGATCCTGCAGAACCGCACCGGCGAGTCCTCCGAGCACTTCCTGGACCAGCTCGGCCTGGCCCACAGCCCCGTTGCGGATCGGGCTCCCCAGGAGGGGATCAGCAACGAGTTCATCGGGGAGCTCGACGCCGACCTGCTGGTGCTGTCCGACAACACCTACGACGACACGAGCGGGACCAGCGAGATCGGGGAGATCACCAACCTGCCGCTGTACCAGAACCTGCCGGTGGTGCAGCAGGGCAGGGCAGTGGTCCTGACCAACACCCTCACTGGGTTCAAGGTCGGCGAGAAGGAGACCGAGGGCAACCTGCCATGGGCCATCGCCCGCACCGGACCCATCGGGCAGCTGTGGGCGGCGAGGATCTTGGCCCCGCTCCTGGATGAGACGCTCCAGGGCTGAGAACCGGAGCTGGACGAGGCATGAGTCATGCAGAGGCATCGCACAGCCATGGTCTGCTGGAAGCAACCGACAGGCCGCCGTCCAGCCCTCGACTGAGGCTGGAAGGAGTCACCACCGCCCGCGGCCTGTCGCGGGCGGTGGTGGCGTCGGTGTGGCCGTGGGTGCTCGGTGGGGCGCTGCTCATCGCCCTCGTCGGTGTGGCCCGGACCTTGGTGCCATGGTGGCTGGGGTGGTTGCTGGACCAGGTCATCGCGCCCGCCGCCGATGGGGCCGCCGCTATGACGACTTGGCGATCCCTCACCGTCGGCTGCGCAGTGCTGGCAGGGATCTACGTCGTCGTCATCATCGGTGATCGAATCGGTGGACGGATCGGCTGGTACGGCAGACAACGAGCCGAGTTCGAGCTCGCGGACCAGGTGCTGCGGCGCTGCCTGAGTGGAAACCTCAACCGGTACCTGCCCGGGGAGTTCGTCTCCCGCCTGAGTGTTGATGTCCGTCAGGGCACCGAGGTGCTCTACGTGCTGGTCCACCCACCGGGGGAGGTGCTGCAACTGCTGCTGACCACCATGATCCTGTGGAGCATCGACCCGGTGCTGGCACTGGCCGTCCCCGTCGGTGCCCCGATCATCCTGGTGATGATGTCACTGGTGGCGCGGCCACTGGAAGGACGGATCGCCGATGAACTCGACTCGATGGGGCAGGCGGCCGGTCGGGCAGCGGACACCCTTGCTGGGTACCGGGTCGTGCAGGGACTCGGGGTTGAGGCCGAGGCGACAGCGAGATACCGCAGGTTCAGCCGTCGTACCCTGCGTGCGGCGCTGGCGGCGCGTTCCGCCGAGGCCGGGTTCATGGCGGTCACCAAGGCAGCCGGTGGAGTGTTCGCCCTGGTGCTGATCATCCTGGCTGTCCACCGTGCCGGTGTGGGAGAGGTGACCATCGGGGAACTCGTCACGGTCACGGGGCTGGGAATCACCGTCGTCAGCTCCCTGGACCTCCTCGTCGACGCCGTCATCGGGGCCTGGGTGATGGCACAGGGAGCGGGACAGCGGCTGCTGGAGCTCATGGCCTCCCCACCCGGGCACCCGGATGGGGAGAAGGTGAAGATGTCGGTGGCCAAGGGCGAGTTCATCGTCGTGACGGGGATGGTGGTGCCGGTGCAACTGCTGGGCTGCGACGAGGTGCTGGTGGCACCCCGTGCCGCAGAACTGCTGACCGGGACGGTGCTGGAGAACGTGATGCTGTCCGGAGCGGATGAGGGGAACGCCCGGCGGATGCTGCACCGGGCAGGGTTGGCGGCCGATGAACTGGCGAACGGGTACGACACCGAGTGCGGCGACAACGGGTCCGGTCTCTCCGGTGGGCAACGACAACGGGTGGCCCTGGCCCGGGCCTTGGCCAGTCGGCCTGAGGGTCTGGTGCTGACCCATCCCACCTCATCGGTGGATGCGGCGACGGAACAACGCATCGCCGTCGCGGTGCGGGAGGAACGTGATGACCGGGTCACCGTCGTGTTCACCGACTCCCCGGCCTTCCGGGCCGTCGCCACCAAGCTCCTGGAGGAGGCTCGATGAGGTCGAGCAGGCTGGGTTTGCCGACGGCGCATCGGGTGCTCGGGTTCCTGTGGGGCTTGGTTCGGGCCAGGGGACGGGTGGTGGTGCTGGTGGTGGTGCTCTTCGTCGCGGAGGCCCTCACGGGGCTTGCAGTCCCACTGGTGGTGGGACGGGTCGTCGACGACATTGCCACTGGGCGGGAGGGGCTCGTCGGATGGTGGTTGGGACTCCTCGCGTTGGTACTTGGCGCTGGAGTGGGGCTGACGTGGGCGTCGGCGATGGCCCTTGCCAGGGTGGCGGAACCCTTGGCGGCGGGGTTGCGGGAACGGTTCATGGGGGCGGCGCTGCGTCTGCCCCGGGCGCGTTTCGAGGAGACGGGTACGGGGGACCTGCTGACCAGGGCGTCGGATGACGTGGCGCTGGTGTCCGACCACCTGCCGACGGTGCTGCCTGAGCTGCTGGGGGTCGGGACGTCGGCGCTGGTGATCGGGGCGGGGCTCGGTGTGCTGGACTGGCGGTTCGGAGTCGTCGCGGTGGTGGTGCTGCCGTTGCTGGCATGGACCACGCGCTGGTATCTCCGGGTGGCGCCACCGACCTACGCGGCGGAGCGGAGGGCGCAGTCCAGGAGGTCGAGGGAGCTGTTGGACACCTTCCGGGCGGCCGCGACGATCCGGGTCCACGGGCTGGAGCAGCGGCAGCTTCGTCGGGTGCGCGGCGCGGCGTGGGAGTACCTGGGATGGCAGATGAGGCAACGCATCATCACCAACATCCTGATCTCCCGGATGGGGCTGATGGAGGTCGGCGGGTTGGTGACGGTTCTGGTCACGGCGACCTGGCTGGTGCTGGCCGGGGAGTTGTCGGTGGGGGCAGCGACGGCGGCCGGGCTGCTGTTCCTACAGTTGATGGAGCCTGTGTCGGCGTTGCTGTTGATCACTGATGAGGTGCAGACGGTGGGGGTGGCCCTGGCGCGGGTTGTCGCGGTGATCGAGGAGCCCGGGAGGGAGGGTTGTGACTTCGGTGGGGAAGCAGCAGTGGAGTTGCGCGGTGTCGGATTCTCCTACTCGACGGGTGGGCAGGTGCTGCACGAGGTTGATCTGGTGGTCGAGCGGGGCAGCCACGTCGCCGTCGTCGGGGTGACGGGGTCGGGGAAGTCGACGCTGGCGCTCATCGCGGGAGGCATCCTGCGGCCGGAATCGGGAAGGAGCCGGGTGGGGGTACCTCCGGGCAGGGTGCTGTCGGTGACGCAGGAGAGTCATGTGTTCGAGGGGACATTGCGGGAGAACCTCACGCTGGCGGCACACGGCTGTGAGGATGCGGGGATTGTCGCAGGGCTTCGGGAAATTGGGGCGGAGTTGCTGCTGCAGGAGTGCCCGGACGGGTTGGAGACGCGACTCGGGGTGGGTGGGCATGAGTTGTCGCCGGTGATGGCGCAGTGTCTTGCATTGGCCAGGGTACACCTGGCAAACCCGGAGGTGGTTGTGCTGGACGAGGCGACAGCGGAGGCTGGCAGTACGGATGCCAGGTGGCTGGAGGATGTTGCAGAGGCGGTGCTGCGGGGGCGTTCAGCCTTGGTGGTGGTGCACCGGCTGTCGCAGGCGGTGGTCTGTGATCGGGTCGTGGTGATGGCGGCGGGACGCATCGTTGAGGAGGGAAGTCACGATGAGTTGGTGGCGTTGCAGGGCCGCTATGCGGAGTTGTGGGAGATGTGGTCCGCCCACTGAGGCATCATAGCCCAGTGCGAGCAGTGGGAGGCGGCTCAGGGTAGGCTCGCTCCATGCTGTTGAGCGACCGTGACATCCTGGCCGAGGTGAGCACCGGGGGGATCGCGCTGGACCCGTGGGAGCCCGCGATGATCCAGCCCTCGAGCGTCGATGTGCGCCTCGACAAGTTCTTCCGCGTCTTCGAGAACCACCGCTACCCGCACATCGATCCCGCCGAGGAGCAGTCCGAACTGACCCGACTCATCGAGGTCGACGACGGTGAGGCGTTCGTGCTGCACCCCGGCGAGTTCGTGCTCGGCTCCACCTGGGAGCAGGTGAGCCTCGGCCCCGGCGTCGCGGCCCGGCTGGAGGGCAAGTCGTCGCTGGGACGGCTCGGCCTGCTGACCCACTCCACCGCCGGTTTCATCGACCCCGGCTTCTCGGGGCACGTCACACTGGAGCTGTCGAACATGGCCACGCTGCCGGTGAAGCTGTGGCCGGGCATGAAGATCGGCCAGCTGTGCTTCTTCCAGCTGTCCTCGCCCGCCGAGCATCCCTACGGCGCAAAGGAGTACGGCTCCCGCTACCAGGGCCAGCGCGGACCCACCCCGTCGCGCTCCCACCTGAACTTCCACCGCACGAACGTCTAGACCCGCAACCATGGCCACGGTCCCGCCGGCTGTCCACCATCCAGCCCGGCGAGATCGTGACTGCTCCCTTCGTCACCGCTCACCGCGCAGTCTCCAGTTCTCCCGGAAGCCCACCTCGACGCCGTGGCTGCGGGCATGGTCCACCAGCAGCTGCCGGATGTCGCGCATGTCGTTGTACAGCACCGGGGCCGCTGCCACCTGCCGGTAGCCCCCGGCCCCGCTCAGCCGGTAGTGGTTCAGGGCGACGGCGAACCGGTCGTCATCGGCGACCGCGCGGCCGTCCGGGTGGCGCAGCTCCACGATGCGCTGCCCGACGGGCCGGTGCAGGTCGATCTCGTAGTCCACGCCGTGGGCCATGTCGTACTGGTAGTCCCAGATGGTGACGCCGTCGCGGGTGGCCCCGGTCATCGTCGCAGGATCGAAGACGGTCCCCTCGGGCAGGTCCGCGTAGTAGCGGGCGGAGTGCTCCAGGTGGGCGCGGAGCTCAGCCCCGGTCAACTCGACGGCGGCCAAGGTGTTGTCGAAGACGTAGAGGCCCGCGATGTCGCGGATGCTGACCGCCCCCTCGGGGAGGGCCGCGGTGCGGGAGGTGACGGCGGTGAGGGAGACCACCGGCAGTGCCGCCGCCGGGGTACCCGCCAGGGCCTGCGCGACGGTGCTGGCCTGGACGTGCTGGACGAACGCGATGGCCTCGGTGGCCCGCCAGGTGGCCTCCTCGGTGCCCATCCGGCGCGGCGAGACCGCGACCTGCTGGTTGACGTGGGCCCGGGTCTTCTCGTGGGCCTCGGCGACGGCCGCCACGACGCCAGGGTGGGGCTGTTCCCCGGCGGCCGGGTGGGAGGTCGCCGTCGCGGAGAGCAGCTGCCAGCCGTCGTCGGTGTGCTCCAGCTCGAGGGTGGTCTCGGTGAGTCCGGCGGCGTGGGCGCGGGGCTGGGTGAGCAGCACCGGAAGCCCGGTGTCCCGGCAGGTGATGAGCTGCTCGGGGACATCGCGGTGGGTGTGGCCGATGACCATGAGATCGATGCCAGGCACCTCGGCGGCGATGTCGGCGGCGGGGTTCTCCGGCGGGAGGTCGGTGCCACTGGCGTACGAGGAGGTGCCGATCCCGGCGTGACACAGCACGATCACCAGGTCGCAACCGTACTCGTCGCGGAGCCTCGGCACCCAGCGGTGGGCGCACTCCACCATGTCCTCGATCACCACCTGCTCACTCTCCAGGTGGTGGCGGTTCCACACCATCGCGCCGGGGGTGGTGAGCCCCAGCAGCCCGATCCTGATCGGGACCCCGCCCAGCCTCCGGTCGAGCTGGAGGTACTGCTGGAAACCGGCCCCCGAGCCGTCGGGGCGTGAGAGATTGGTGCCGAGCACCGGGGCATCGAGCCGGACATCCCACCAGTGCAGATGCTCGAACCCGTGGTCGAACTCGTGATTGCCGAGGTTCACCGCGTCGTAGCGCATCGCGTTGAAGGCGGCCGCCAGCGGGTGGGTGGCGTGGGTCTGGCTGATCGGTTCCTGCTGCGCGAAGTAGGTGTTGAGCGGGGTGCCCTGGATGGTGTCGCCATTGTCCACCAGCACGACATTGCGGTGGCCGAGCTCGGCGCGTCGTCGCTCCACGACGGTGGCCAGCTGGGCCAGGCCCTGCTCCCGGTCGGTGAAGGGACGATCAGCGTAGTAGTCCCAGTTCAGCACGGTGCCGTGCACGTCGGTGGTGGCCAGCACGGTCAGACGGTGCGTCATCGGCCCTCCTCACAGAATCCGAAAAACCTCCCCGAGCCTACCGCTGGACGAGCACGAATCGCCGACGAAAATCGCTGTGACGTCACCTGTCGACGGTGAACCGTCCTTTCTTGGCGATTCCTGCGCGGGAGGAGCGGCGGGTGAGGAAAGGCCGAGGAAAGGGCCGGGCAACTGTGAGGCCCCGGACCGTGGTGGTCCGGGGCCTCACAGTTGCCCGGCTTGTGATGCCTGGGTGTCGGGTCAGGCGGCGACGACCTCGAAGGCGACCCGCGCGGTGACGGCGGGGTGCAGCTTGATCGAGACGGTGTGACGGCCTGCGGTCTTCACCGGCTTGGCGAAGGACACCGAGCGCTTGTCGATGGCGGGGCCACCAGCCTTCTTCACGGCCTGGGCCACGTCGTTGGCGGTGACGGCGCCGAACAGGGAACCGGACTCGGCCACGCGGGCGGCCACCTTGACGGTGAGCTCCTCCAGCTGGGTGCGGATCTCCTGGGCGTGCTCCACGCCACGGACCTCACGGGCGTCACGAGCGCGCTTGATGCCCTCGATCTGCTTCTCCGCGCCGCGGGACC
>JAUNKV010000005.1 GCA_030532575.1 Propionibacteriaceae bacterium
GCCGGGGTGCTCGGCGCAGGAGCGGTCGGGCTCGGCGTTGGCGTCGGCTGGGCTCCCAGCGGAACCGGACCGGTCAAGGACTCGGCTCCGACGACGTTGTCCAGCACCACGACCTGGTAGCCGAGCGGCTGCTGGTCGTCGAAGGCCGCCCGGTTGACTGCCAGCGGGAACGTGGCACCGGACCCCGGGGCCACCTTCACGGCCTGGTTGCTGGCGAAGGGCTCATCCGTGGGGTCGTAGCTGGCCCAGCCGTCGATGATGTCGGTGGTCGCATCCTTGCCCTGGGCATAGGCGGTGTAGGCGAACTTCCCTGTCACGCCGACGGCTTCGGCCGGGACGATGAGGACGGCGACGGCGGAATCGGTCGGGGCCAACGTGTTGATGTTGGTCGCCTCCAGCTTCTTCGTCTCTTCCTTCTCCTGGGGATGGCTCACGAACACCTGCGGGATGCCGTTGCTGTAGTTGTTGATGATCCGACCGGAGTCCGCACTGAAGACCACATGATCCACCTTCTGGTCGCCGTCGACATCGATCCGCACCCCGAAGGTGTTGTTCGCGGCGTTCGAGAATCGACCGTGGAAGGCGGTCGCGAAGGCCAGGTAACGCTTCCCTCCGGCCTCGAAGGTGGAGGCACCAACCTGGGCCAGATCAGAGCCGGTGTCAGCGGCCTCCGGCACATCACGCTCATCCTGCTGCCCCCAGACGAACAGCGTGCTGTCGGCCTCACGGCCAGCTGTGTTGGTCAGTTTGACCTCAGCGCTGTTGTCCCCCGTCTGCTCCGCCGTCGCGGAGACCTCGGACAAGGAACGCGGCACCAGCAGGTACGGCACGCTCAGGTTGCCGTTGGCGGAGGCGAGGGCGATGTGGCCGGAAACCTCGTGGAACCACGGGCTGTCCTTCAGCTCCCCGTAGGAGGTGGGCACATCACTGGCCTTGACACTCAGGGTGACGTCCACTGTGGCCGTGCCCTTCGCCGGGACCGTGACCTCGGATGCGCTGAGCGTGACCTTCGCGGGCAGGGAGGCACCGGAGGCCACGGCCTTCGCGGTGTAGGTCACCGCCTCATCGCCCTTGTTCTCCAGCGTGATGGTGCGGGTCTCCTGGTGGGAGTCCGTGAACTGGGCCATGCCGAAGCTGAGCGTCGCGTCACGCAGTGCCTGCTTCTGGGCACCGAACTGGGTGGAATCCCCATAGGCCAGCACCGAGGCCGCAACCGCCCTCGGGGCATTCACCAGGGCGCCGCCACGGCTGGGACGGTAGTCGTTGACACCAGCCGGGTCAGCGGTGGTGAGCAGCGCGGAGGACAGCTCCTCCGCCGACCAGTTCGGGTGGGCCTGGCGGGCCAGGGCGGCCACACCGGCCACGACGGGAGCCGCCATCGAGGTGCCGGACTTGCGTGATCCCTCGGTGCCCCCACCCACCTCGGAGGACAACGTCGAGACGCCGGGGGCGCTCAGGCTCGGGCGCAGGGCGGAGTCCCCGGAGCGGGGCCCGCTGGAGGTGAAGCCTGCATAGTTGCGATAGGTGGCGTTGGGAAGCTCGGAGGTGCCCACCCGGGCTGCCTTGCCATCCAGCTTCAGCAGCGCCTCACCGTCGCCGGACCCAACCCCCAGGAACGGGATGGTCACCGTGTACTTCTCCCCGTTGTCCGGGTTCTCGGTGATGGCCCCCTCGAACGGCGGCAGCACCGCCTGGCTGTTGACCATGAGCACCGCTGCGGCACCGGCCTTCTGGCCATGGACGGCCCTGGCCACCCGGGCGCAGGAACCACGCCGGGTCACGACGATGGATCCGGCCGGGATGCCCTGGTAGTCCTCCTCCTTGCAGCCGAGCGCGATCTTGCCGTCGGCGTCCTTGAGGACGTGGATCGTCGCGTCCAGGGGCAGGGGCCCGCCGTTGGCGTTGATGCCGGACAGATTCGCCCCCTCAGCTTGGATCGTGGCCCCGGGCAGGGTCTTCACGGCGTCCACCGCCGAGACCGAGATGACTCCGGAGGCCGCCGCGGGAGAGCCCGTCAAGTAGGGGGCCGGACCACTGTTACCTGCGGAGGCGGCAACGACGACGCCAGCGGCGACCGCGTTGGCGGCGGCCACGGAATCGCTCTCATTGGCCCGCCCGAAACCGGAGCCGAGCGACATGTTGATGACATCCATGTCGTTCTTCACAGCCCAGTCGATGGCCTCGGTGACCATGTCCGTGCTGCCCTTGCAACCGAAGACCTTGACAGCGTAGAGCTCTGCCTTCGGGGCGACTCCGGGGCCGATCTTGAAGTCCTGGTTCAAGGTCTCCTTGCCGTAGGCCCCCTCGTAGGTCTTCCCTTCCCGGGTCACCCCGGCACCGGCGATGGTGCCTGCCACGTGGGTTCCGTGGCCGTTCTGGATGCAGTCGATGGGGTTGTCGTCCGGGACGGGAACATTGCGCCCGGTGTAGTCATCCCCCACCAGATCGATCCCACCCTTGACCCTGGGACCGAAATCGGCAGGCCTGGTCTTCGTCGCGGCCTCGAAGGCCTCGGTGGTCCCGGCCCCACCGAAGGTGGCATGGGTGTAGTCGATACCGCTGTCCAGCACCGCGACCTTCACACCCTCGCCGGTGTACCCGGTCCCACCAGCCGCGTCCCACACCGCTGGCGCCTCGATGAGGAGGTCGCCAGCGATGTTGACGCGCTCGTGGACGGGGATTTCACGAACCGCCTTGACGTCCTCCAGGGCCTCGATCGTTGCCAGCTTTTCGGCGTCGATCTCCACCCGGATGGCGTTGATGGCGGACTGCATCGAGGTGATGACCTGACCGCCGTTGGCCTCGACGGCAGCTGCCACCGTGGCCTGCTGTCCCTTCAAGTCCTCCCTGATCTCGGCCTTGCGTGTCTCGGAGAGTTCGCCTTCGGTGCTGGCTGCAACCAGCGCCACCGGCTCCTTCGTCAGCTCGAGCATCACGGTCACGGGGCCAGAGGTGCCGAAATGGCGTGCCGCCGCCTCGGCGGGCAACAGCTGCCGCGAGGCCCCCTGCACGTGCGCTGCCAAGGGGTTGGGTTCGGTCGTCTCATCCGCATGGGCGATGGCTGTCGGCACGAGCAGCGCCAGCGCGCTCGTCACAGCCACGAGTTGGGTGCGTCTCAACATGATGTCCTTACACGACGTGGTGACTGTCAGGCCCTTCGGGCCTGCCCGGCCGTCGTTTCCCCTCGACGGCCGATGGTTTCGGTCCAGTTCTGCACCGAAACCGGACTCAACCTATCAAGGTTTCCGTCCGGAAGTTGACCCACCCAGGAAATCGATGTAGTCCGAAAAGTCAGTCATGACATGGGCGATGCGGGGGCCCGTGGTGCACGGACCCCCGCATCGTCAGGCCAGGGACTGCGGGATCAGACCGAGGCCAAGCGGCGCTTCATGCCCTCGGCGTACTGGGCTGCATCCAACCCGGCAACCAGGTGCCAGGTGTTCTCCCCCACCTTGACCAGGCCGGGCAGACCCGCCCGCGACAGCGCCTCGGCGTCGACGAGGGAGTCGTCGGTCACCTCCACGCGCAGTCGGGTCTCGGCGAGCGGTTCGACGCTGCGGACGTTGCCCTCACCACCGAGTGCGGTGAGCCACTGCCGGGCCTGGTTGGTCTCCACGTCGCTGACCACGATGACCCGGGGCTCAGGATCGGCGTCGCGCTCCTCGGCGGCGCGCCTGGCGGCCTCACGCTGCTCCGGGGTGCGGTAGTCGGAGATGATGACGAGCATCATGGCCACGATGAAGGCCGCCGCGATGGAGATGGCATAGATCCACATCGGGTTGAACACCGGGATGGTGAGCAACGAGGTGAAGGCGAAGGCCTCCGTGGTGACACCACGGGGAGCACCGCCACCGCCGGTGAACAACATGCTCAGCACGCCGATGGTGACACCACCGACCAGACAACCGACCAGCATCCGGGGGTAGATCCGCTTGTAGCGCAGGTGAATGCCGTAGAGGCTGGGCTCCGAGATCCCACCGAACAGACCGGCAGCCAAAGCGCCCGTCGCAGTCTGCTTCATCGTGGCGTCCTTGTCCCTGGTGGCCAGGTACAGCACACCGGCGGTCGCACCGAAGCAGGCGAAGTTCCAGGTACCCATCGGACCCTGGATGAAGTCGTAGCCCAGGTTGTCGATGTTGAGCAGCATCAGCGCGTTGAGCGGCCAGTGCAGGCCCAGCGGCACCAGGAACGGGTAGACCATCGGGATCAGGATCGCGAACACGATCGGGGCGTGGGTGTTGAGCCAGGCCAGGCCGTCGCCGATGCCGTTGCCCGCCCAGACCCCGATGGGGCCGAGCAGGAAGGCGGTCAGTGGGACCATGATGATCATCGAGAAGAACGGCACGAAGACCATCTGGACGTTCTCCGGGAAGATCCGCTTCAGGAAGCGGTACACCACGGCCAGCAGGGCCACCATGATCAGTGGCACGAAGACCTGGCCGCCGTAGTCGTTGAGCTGCATCGGCAACCCGAAGATGTTGACGGTGCAGAACTCCTTCCCGAGGGTGAGGTTCTCGGTACAGGTCGTCTCCGCGTAACGCAACACCTGGGTGAACAAACCGGTGTCCTTCCCGGTCTCGGGGTAGACCCTGGAGCCGAGCTGGATGAAGTTGGGCGTCAACAGGGCACCCATGATGACCGCCCCCAGCCACGGGTCCACGTCGAGCTTCTTCGCGGCGTTGTAGGCCACCGCGATGGGCAGGAAGTAGAACACGCCCTTCCACATCGCATCGAGGAAGACCCACTGGGCAGCCTTCTCGGGAAGGTCAGGGTTGAGCGGCTGATCCGCCTGGAAGTCGAAGACATTGAAGGCGTCCAGCACCGCAGCGGTGGCCAGGATCAGGGAGGCCCCGAGCAGCACGCCCAGCAGCGGACGGAAGCTGTCGGAGAGGTACTCGAAGAAGGCGTCCAGCCACGCCACCTTGCCGCGCGCCTTCGATCGGGCGGCGGCCTTGACGTCGGCGTCGCTCATCGGTTTGCGATCAGCCATCTCCGGCAGGGCGTTGATCTCCTGGAAGACGGTGGCCACCGCGCCGCCGATGATGACCTGGAAGCGGTCACCGGACTGGGGAACCGCCCCCATCACCCCTTTGATGGACTCCACCTGGCCCTGATCGATGCCGCTGGCATCAACCAGCTCGAACCGGAGCCGGGTGGCGCAGTGCGTCAGTGACTTGATGTTGGCAGGGCCGCCGACGGCGGCGACGATCTCGGATGCAGTGCTCATGTCAGCCTCTTCAGAACTCATCGACGGGAACCAGGGCACGGACCTCGGCAGGGGTGCCGCAGGTGATGGCCTGTGCGGCCAGCTGGCGGCACGTCGCCAGGTCCCAGGCACGAACCGCAGCCTTGACGGCGGGGATCGCAGGGATGGAACAGCTCAACTCATCGACCCCCAGGCCGAGGAGGATCGGGACGGCTTGCGGGTCGGAGGCGACCCCGCCGCACACCCCCAGCCACTTGCCGTGGGCGTGGAGGGCCTCGGCGGCCTGTCCGATCAGGGCCAGCACGGCCGGGTTGCAGGGGTCCACCTGGCTGGCCAGCTTCGGATGCCCCCGGTCCATCGCCAGGGTGTAGCTGGTCAGGTCATTGGTTCCGACGCTGAAGAAGTCACAGCCCTCCTCAGCGGCGAACTGTCTGGCCATCACCGCAACCGAGGGCACCTCCATCATGATGCCGACGCTGACATCGGCGACGGGGTCGGCCTTGGCCCGCTCCTCGTCGAAGATCTTCTTCGTGGCCCGCCAGTCCTCGATGGTGGCGATCATGGGGAACATCACGTGCAGCTTCGCTCCGGCACGGGAAGCGGCGAGGATGGCACGGATCTGGGTGCGCAGCACCTCCGGCTGCTCCAGTCCCACGCGGATGCCCCGAACCCCGAGGAAGGGGTTCTCCTCGGCCGGGATCGGCAGGTAGGCCAGCGGCTTGTCCCCACCGACGTCGAGGGTGCGGATCACCAGGGGTTGCCCCGGCTGCAGTGCCCGCGCGCAGTCGGTGTAGATCTGCTCCTGTTCGCTCTCGCTCGGCGCGGTGCTGCGGCCCATGAACACGAACTCGGAGCGCAGCAGGCCGACCCCCTCGGCCCCCTTGCCCATCGCGGCGACGGCGTCATCCACCCCGCCGATGTTCGCCACCACGGTCACCCTGTGCCCGTCGGTGGTGATGGCGGGCTCGTCCTTGGCGCTCTCCTCAACAGCCTTGCGCTCGGCCATGCGGGCCTGCCGCTCCCGCAGCTGGGTCACCTCCTCCTCGGATACCCCGGTACGCAGCGTCCCCAACGAACCGTCGAGGACCACCAGGCTCCCGTCGGCGATGTCCAGGGCACGCCCCTCGATCCCGGCGACGGCGGGGATGTCCAGGGAGCGGGCGATGATCGCCACATGGCTGGAGGCTCCGCCCCCGGTGGTGGCGAAACCGACGACGCGGCTGCGGTCCAGCTGGGCGGTGTCGGAGGGGGTGAGGTCCTCAGCGATGAGGATGGCGTTCTCCGGCAGCTCCTGACGTTCGGAGCGCTGCCCGGTGAGTTCCTCCAGCACGCGCTGACCGACATCACGCACATCCCCCGCGCGCCCGGCGAGGATTTCGTTGCTCAGCCCGGCCAGCTGGTCGGCGAAGGTGTTGAAGGCGGCCCGCCATGCGAAGGCGGCGGACTTGCCCTTGTCGATGCCGGAGGCGGCCAGGTCCAGCAGTTCCGGGTCCTCCAGGATTTCCTGATGGGCGGCGAAGATGTCGGCCTTGTCCTGCGAGGACTCCTCGGCCAGCCGCTTCTCCAGGGCCGACAGGTCGAGCAGCGCCCGGTCAATGGCGGCGTTGAGCTTGCGGCGCTCCTTGTGCCGGTCCTCGGCGGTCTCCTCCACCTGGATGTCCTCGTGACGCAGCTGCACCACGTGGCCGATCCCGAGCCCCGGGGAGGCCGAGGCCCCGAGCAGCAGGTTCCAGTCCCCGGACCTGGGGCCGACCGGCTCCGCCACGGGCTCGCTGATGGCGGGCATCGCCGTGGTGTCCTCGGTGCCGATCACCCCGCCGCTCGGCAGCAGTGGGATCTCCTCGCCCAGGCCGTCCTGGATGCCCTGGGACAGCTCCGCCACCGCCTCGTGGGCATCGGGGCCGTGCGCGGTGACGACCACCTTCTCCCCACAGGCGACCGCCAGGGCCATGATCCCGACGATGGACTTGGCGTTGGCAGAGTCATCGCCACGCCGCAGCCGGATGTCGGAACGGTACTTCTTCGCCAAGGCCACCAGGGTGGCTGTGGGGCGGGCGTGCAGGCCGGTCGGGTTCGGCACCAGCAACGCCTCGGAGGAGGCCTGGACCCCGCCGATGGACTGCGCACCATCGCCTTCAGTAGCCGCCAGGGTCACGGTGGCGGCCTCGTCCTGACCGGCCGTGACCAGTCCCGTTGCCGGGGTGATCGCCTCCACGAGCTCGACGTTGCTCACCACCACCTGCGTGAGCAGGGACTTCGCCGCGCGGGCCACCTGGTCAAGGTCGAACTCGACGAGCAGCTGTCCGACCTCGACCTGCTCACCGGCCGAAACCCGGGCGGTGAAACCGTCGCCGCCGAGCTGAACGGTGTCCAGCCCGATGTGCATGAGGATCTCCAGCCCCTCGGGGCTTCTCACGGTGAGGGCGTGACGCGATGGTTGGACGTTCACGACCTCACCGGCGACGGGCGAGAGCAGCTTGCCCTCCAACGGATCGATCGAGAACCCATCACCCACCATCCTGCGGGCGAACACGGGATCAGGCACATCCTCGATGCGGACCATGACACCAGTCATGGGCGCCAGGAGGACCACCCGAGTGGCTTGGTCTTCAGTCACGACAGCTTCCTTCCAGGAGAGCAACGACGCTGCGGGCATCATCCAGCAGGTGCATCGGGCTCGGTTGTTCCGGGGCCGAGGAACCGAACAACACCTTCTGCAAGATTGTTGACACCCTAGCCTTCTTCCCCTCGGAGTGGAAGATGCCCACCGGCCAGAGCTGTTTCCAGCCCACACAGGACCACGAATCACTGGATCAGTCAGCCTTTTGGCCGACCTTCTGCGGTGTCCGCGTGCCTTGTCGCGGAGCCGTCTACGGTGACAGCCACCTCAGACAGGAGACAGTGATGTCGGATCCCGTGGTGAAACCACCAACCCACGCCGGTCGCAGGCGCCGCCCACGGCTCGTCGCCCTCGGGCTGCTGTGTGTGACACTGGGCGGCCTCGGCGGTGCCGCACTGTACAACGCCACCCACGAGATGCGCCCTGTCGTCGCGATGGCCAGGGATGTGCCCCGTGGCGAGGCCATCACGGCCGATGACCTCACAATCGTGGAGGCACCGCCCACCGTGACCGAGTTCACCCCCGCCCAGGAACTGGAGACCCTCGTCGGCCAGACCGCACGGTTCGATCTCCCCGCCGGGGCCTTCCCAGCACCACGCCTGATCGGTACCCCCGCCATCCCTGACAGTTTCGCCGTCGTCGGTCTGGTGCTCGGCCCCGGCCGCATCCCCGTCCAGGACCTGGTGCCGGGGCAGAACGTGCGACTGGTGGACCTCACCGAGGGCGGCGGCCAGACCGATGCCGTGGTGGTCTCGGCCCCACAGCTGCTGGAGGACCGCTCCACCCGGGTGCTGGATGTCGCCCTGGCCCAGGACAGCGCCGCCCGGATCGCCGCCCTGTCTGCCCAGGACCAGGTGGCGCTCTACAGCACGGGGAGAAACTGATGTCGATCATCCTGGTCACGGGCGGCCCGGGTGCCCCGGGCATCACGACGACGGCGTTGGGGCTGGCCCTGGCCTGGCCCGGCGCGGTGCTGCTTGCCGACTGCGACCGCGACCCCGCCCAGAGCATCCCCGCCGGGTACCTGCAGGGCATCCCGTTGGGCAGCACCGGGCTGGCAGCTGTTGCACTGGCGGGAAGACATGCCGAGGCCCTGGGCCCGAAGCTCCGCCCGCTCAGCCTGCCGTTGAGCCCGGAGTCCTCCGAGGAGCGTCGTTTCCTGCCCGGCTTCAACCGGCCCGAGGCGGTGCGGCTGTTCGACCACGTCTGGGCCGATCTGGTGCTCGGTTTTCGTTGGGTGGCGGACACCGGGGCGACGGTGATCGTCGATGCCGGAAGGGTGGGACCCGATGGGCTACCACCGGATCTCGTGGACGCCGCCGACGCCGTGATCTTCCTCACCCGCAGCTCCCTGCGATCCCTCGCGGCCTCGAGGCTCTACCTGCCCTCGCTGCAGCTGGACCTGGAGCGCCTGCCCAGAGCCCGCCCGCTGCTGCTGGGGCTCGTGGGACCGGGGCGTCCCTACGTCGCGACGGAGGTCGCCACCGAGTTCCGGCTACCGGTGCTCCCCCTGCCCTGGCAGCCGAAGGAGGCCGCCGTGCTGAGTGAGGGCGAACCTCGGCCCCGGGGCTTCGCACGGTCTCGGCTGATGCGGGCCATGACCACGGCTGCCACCCTCATCGAACGGGAGAGCACGATCGCACCCCAGCTGGAGAGGCGGTGAACCAGATGCCGGGTCACATCACCGATCCGCCCACCCTGGCCGGAGCCTTCGCGGACCTCGGGGATGCCGCTGCACCCCAGCCCCGGGCACCTCGTCGCGGAGTGGCCGCCCTTGTGCCATCGGTGGTCCAGGAGATCGACTGGAAGCTGGTGGTGGCGCTGCGCCGCCGAGCCGTGGACCAGATCACCGAGGCCCGGGAGGAGTGGCTGAAGCAGCAGGGCGTCCCCATGCCCGAGGAGGACCGCCGCATCCAGGGTCGCTCCATCATCCGGGCCGTGGTGCGCTCCCACGTCGAACAGCTCGGTCGGCAGGGCTCGGCCCTGTGGCCGCTGGAGCTGGAGGACCGTTACGCCGAGGCCATCGCGGATGCGATCTTCGGCTACGGCAGGCTCACCCCGGTGCTGTCGATCCCGGAGGCCGAGAACATCGAGATCTCGGGCTGGGACAGCGTCGTCGTGCAGTACCCCGACGGTCGCCGCGTCGCTCACCCGCCGGTGGCGGAATCGGATGAGGAGCTCATCGAGATCGTGCGTTTCCTGGGTGAGACCGCCAACCCGCCCCGTCCCTTCGACGACGCCCACCCCACGATGACGCTGGCCCTCGGCAGTCAGTTCCGGCTCCACGCCATCGGATTCGGACTCAGCCACCGACCGAGCGTCATCATCCGGCAGCACACCTTCACCAGCGTCGATCTGCGGGAGCTGTCCCGGCGGGGGATGATGCCTCTGGAGGTGGCCCACTTCCTGTCCCGGGCGGTCCTGGCGCGCAGGTCCATCGTGATCTCCGGGGATCAGGGGGCGGGCAAGACCACCCTGCTGCGGGCACTCATCGCGGAGATTCCCGACAACGAACGGTTCGGCACCCTGGAGACCGATTTCGAGCTGCTCACCCATCTGCAGCCGAACCGGCGCAACATGTTGGCCCTGCAGGCCCGCTCCGGGATGGGCGAACAGATCGGTGGCAGAAGGGTCGGGGACTGGAGCGTGGCCGATCTGATCCCGGAGGCGCTGCGGCAGAACCTGTCCCGGCTGGTCGTCGGCGAGGTCCGGGGCGCGGAGGCCGGGGCGATGCTGGAGGCGATGGTCTCCGGGGCCGGAACCCTGTCCACCACACACTCCCACTCCGCGGCCTCCACCATCGACCGTCTGGCCGCCCGGGTGGCACAGGGTGGGGTGCTGGGGATCGAGGAGGCGACCCGCCAGATCGCCCACCACATCGACCTCATCGTCCACGTGCGGCTGGAGGACGAGACCTGGCGGGGCGGGTTGCGGCACCGTTTCATCAGCGAGATCAGACACCTGACGGGGACCATCGAGGCGGGGCGTCCCAGCACCCATCTGGTCTACACCAGCGGTCCCCCGGCCCGTTTCGCCCCGGAGGCGGAGTTGGCCCAGGAGCTCTCCCGGTATGCGAGGCCGTCATGGGAACGCTGACGGCGGCCGGGTGCGGCGTGCTCATCACGGTCGGGGTGCTGCTGATGGTGGCAGGGCTGAGGCGCAGCGCCGAGCCGTCGATCTCGCCCGGGTATCGACCCGCCGGGTGGCTGACGCGGGTCTGGGGCAGGCTCAGCAGGCGGATGCGGCTGTGGTGCGCCTCGGTACTGGTCCTGTCCCTGGCGCTGGCGGTGTTGTTCAGTTGGCCTGCCCTGGCCTTCGTCGTCCCCTTGATCGGCATCGGGGTGCCCATCGCCCTGACCGCTCCACCGAACGACGAGGTGGCCGACCTCACCGCCATCGACCGGTGGCTGCGGCTGCTCGGCCCCTCCATCGCGACGGGCAAGTCGGTGCGTGACGCCATCCTGACCACCGCCCGGCAGGCTCCGGAGAGGCTGCAGGAGTCACTGCAGCGCATGGTTCGGCGGGTTGATCTGGGCTGGAACACCCGGGATGCGCTGTTGGCGATGGCTGACGACCTCGGCTCGCCCGAGGCCGATGGCCCCCTGATCGCACTGGCGATGGCCTCGGAGCGCGGCGGAACCGGTTCCCAGGCCCTGCTGGCGGCCTTGACCGACAACACCAGGGCACGGCTCCGCGACGCCCGGGTGATGGCGACAGAGCGCGCCAAACCGCTGGCCGTCGTCCGCCAGGTGGTGACGATCACCGTGGTGATCCTCGTGGTGATGACGGTGATCTCCCCCGGCTATTTCGCCCTGTACGCCACCGTGCTGGGGCAGGCCCTGGCGATCAGCATCGTGATGCTCTACGTCGGCTCCCTGCTGATGCTGAGGCACCGGATGCGGCCTCGGCGCGGACTGCGTTTCCTCGGGAGGCGAACATGACCACGTGGGGTCTGGCCAGCTTCATCGGGATGCTGCTCGGGGCTGGGGTGTTCCTGATCGTGCTGGGCGCGATGCGTCGCCCCGTCGGCCTGGGGCAGGCCCTGTCCCAGTTGACGGAGGAGCCGGGAGGTGCTCAGGAGCAGGCGGCTGCTCCCAGTGGTCTGGAGGCCGCTGGGAGCTGGTTCCAGCGCTGTCTGCACCTGACGGTGAGACCCGGGCAGGAACGTCTCCTGGCACGCTCTGGCCGCAGCGTGGCGGATTTCTTCACCGAGAAGTTGGTGTGGGCGGTCACGGGTGCGCTGCTCCCGCTGGTGTGGGCGGCCGCATCAGTTGCCCTGGGCAGCCCGCCGCCCGCGCTGCCGATGCTGCTCAGCCCGGCGCTGGCGGTGGGCGGCTACTTCCTCGCGGACTGGCGGCTGTCCCGGGGGATGAAGGAGACCAACCACGCCACGGCGGAGTCGCTGTACACCTTCTTCGACCTGGTGGTGCTGGAACGGCTCGCCGGGGCCTCCGCCACCCAGGCGGCCACCGGCGCCGCTTCCCTGGCCGCCGCGCCCCTGTTCCGCCGGATCAGCACCGGTCTGGAGAAGGCCCGGCTGGAGCAGTCCTCGCCGTGGCGGGAGCTCGAGCGCATCGCGGTGGAGTGGGAGCTGCCGGAGCTTCGCGACTTCGCGGATGTGATGCGCCTCGAGGAGCAGGGTGCCGCCTTGGCCGACACCCTCCTGGCGCGGGTGACCGAGCTGCGGGAGGGGCACAACGCCCAGCTCCTGACCCAGGCCCAGCAGGAGGCGGAGGGGTTGACGATCTGGATGACGATCCCCGCGCTTGCGCTCGGCCTGACCTTCATCATCCCGCCACTGCTGGCCCTCATGGGCCACTGAGCACAACTGAAAACTGACCCTGTGGAAAAAGAACATCCGGGCTGATCCGTGCCCATGATGATTGTGAAAGGAAAACCACCATGACCCCCGTAGACATCCTCCTGGAGCATCTGCTCGGCCGCCTCCGGCTGCCCGCGCGAGACGAACGCGGGCTGTCACAGTCCACCGAGAACGCGATCCTGCTGGCCGGGGCCGTGAGCATCGCCACCCTGATCGTCATCACGCTCACCGCCTATGTCAAGGCCCGTCTGCCGTAGCCGGGTGAAAGGAGCTGCCTTGAAGCGCCTGTTGCTCTCATTGACCGCCACCTCATGCCTCATGGGCATCGTGGTGGGAATGCCCTGGCTGCTGTTGCGGTGGGGCCGGGGGTTCGAGCTGTCGCCCGGCTCGTGGACACGCTGGCTGCGCCCTGACGACGGCTCCCTGACCCTCTCCCTGCTCACCCTCCTGGCCTGGGCAGCCTGGGCGGTGTTCGCCTGGAGCGTCGTCGCCGAGGCCGCCCGGCTGCTCTCGAAAGGACGCCTGCGGCTCCGGCTCCCGGGCACCTCCTGGCTGTCCCCGGTGGTCTCGGTCCTGGTGACAGCCGCCCTGGCCCCACTGGCCACGGCCCAAGCCGCAGCCCCCGAGGCTGTTCCCGTGGTGACGGTCACCACGGCACCGGCCACGGCACCGATGACCTCCCCCGAGCCCGAACCGGATCGGGAGGAGGTGGAGGAGGCCGGGGAGAGCACCTCAGCTGAGCGGTGGCGGCAGTACACGGTGCTTCCCGGTGACGAGTTGTGGGACATCGCCGCCCGTGAGTTGGGAGGCGGGGAACGGTGGCGGGAGATCGTCGCTGCGAATCCGGGGCTGGATCCCCAGGCACCACCCTCCCCCGGCACCGTCCTGCAAATCCCGGCCACGATCACGGTGGAACGCGGCGACACGCTGTGGGCGTTGGCGAAGGAGCACCTGGGAGACCCCGAGAGTTGGCCCCAGCTGCACCAGGCCAACCAGGACCTGGTCACCAACCCGGATGAGATCGATGTCGGCTGGCGCCTCACCCTGCCCGGCGCCGGAGCCCCCGCACTGCCAGAGGGGGGCTCAGAGAAGACGGCGGCCGTACCCGGCGCACCGAGTGCACCGAGCACCCCCGTCGTGCCAAGTTCGCCTGCAGCAACACCGGTGGTGGTCGCTCCGCCTACCGCCATGACCACCACTTCGGCGGAGGATGGGGGTGAGGCCGAGCAGGACAGGGCTCCCCGCCATGCGGTCTCCGCGACCGCGCCCTCGCCGAGTTCCCCGGCCTTCCAGGTGCTCGGTCCGGTCGGGGCACTGCTCGGGGCTGGTCTGGCCTTCACCCTGGCCTCGCGGCGTCGACTCTCCCTGGGGCAACGTCAGGCCGGGCATCGCATCCCCGAGGTCCCGGCCGAGCTGTCCCGGCACTGGGCGGCATTGGGACTGTTGGCGGCCGAAGCCCCCGAGCCCCTGAACGAGGAGCTGGCCCCGACCGCCGTGCTGCTCGGCTGGGATCACGATCAGCAGGAACTGTGGTGCGACCTGGAGTCGGAGCCGCTGTGGCTGGAAGGGGGAGGTGAGGAGATCCACTCCCTGTGCGCCGCCCTGCTGACCAGCCTGCTGTGCGCTGAATGGTCCCACGATGTCGAGGTGGTGGCGATCACCGCTGATGTGGCCTGGGCGGCATCGCTCGACGACCCTCGGCTGAGTCAGCTCCCCGACACCGCGACGGGGCTGGAGCGGCTGGACCGGCTGGTGACCAACCGGCTGGCCGCACTGGGCGAGGACACCCTCACCTCGATTCGCCGAGACCCGGACCGGGCCCCCGGCTTCGCCCCGACCATCTTCCTGTTCTGCTCCCCCCTGGAGCCCGCGGAATGCGCCGTGGTCACCACTCTGCTCGGCCGGGGCAGGGCCGGGGTGGGGGTGGTTGCGGCCCACACCGGAGAGGACACCGCCGCCGGTACCACTTCGAGCCGCACGGTGCGTCTGTTCTCCGACACGAGGGCCGAGGCGATCCCCGGCGGGGAGTTCACCCCCCAGCTGCTGCAGGCCCCGGCACGTCACGCCCTCATCGGCCTGTTCGAGGCCACAGGAAACCCCGGGACCCACCCCGCTGCGTGGTGGGGACCTGACAACATCACCCCGCTGCCGAGCAGCCCGATCTCGGAGGAGCTGAGGATGCCCCCGAAACCGTCTTCCCCAACCCTGCTGCTCCTGGGGGAGGCGCAGCTGGTGGCCTACGACGGGCAGCCCCCGTCCCGGAGCATCGGGCGCTGCCTCGAGGCCTGCGCCTGGTTGCTGGCCAACCCGGGGTGCACACCCACCCAGATGCGGGAGGGGCTGATGATCGCCGAGGGCACCCGGCGCTCGGTGGTGTCGCGGCTGCGCGGCTGGCTGGGCTGCTCCCCCGACGGCGAGCACCTGCCTGACGCCTACTCCGGCAGGATCGAACTGGCCTCGACGGTGTCCAGCGACTGGGAGAGGTTCCAGTCCCTGCTGACCGGCGGGGTCACCCAGGCCAGCGAGACCGCCCTGACCGAGGCCCTGGCCCTGGTGCGGGGAGCTCCCCTGGCAGGCTACGAGTTCCAGTGGGTGTGGGCCGAGTCCTTGCGGTGCGACATGGTGGCGATGATCGTTGACGCGGCGGTGGTGCTGGCGGAGCGGTGCCTCGCCAGGCAGGATCTGGAGGCTGCGGAATGGGCCCTGTTGCAGGGTTCACTGGCCGGGCCGGACAGCGAGGCCCTGGCTGCGCGGCGCATCCTGCTTCGCGCAGCCCAGGGAGACCGCAGCGCCGTGGATCAGGAGGTGCTGGAACTCACCCGGATGGCCCGCTCCCAGGGGCGCGACCTGGCCGAGCCCACGGTGCGGATCATCCAGCAGGCCCTCAGCCGAACGCTCGCACCAGATGCGGTGTCACAGCGATGACCAGGGCACACAGCACCACTGCGGTGTCGGAGCGGGTCCATGGGGCCTCACCGAGCCAGGTCCGTGGCCCCGGCGCCGAATAGCCGCGGGAGTCCATCGCAACGGTGAGCCTTCCGGCCCGGCGCAGGGCCTCCGCCAGCAGGGCGAAACACAGGGCGGCCCAGTACCTTCCCCGGCTGAGCAACCCACGGCCCGGTCCCAGACCTCGCACCCGGCGGGCCTGGGCCAGCTCCTGCCACAGGGCGGCGAACTCGCCGAGCCTGCGCAACGCCGCCGTCATCGCCAGCACCGGACGGGCCGGGAGTTTGAGGCGTCGCCCCAGGTGGTCGCCGAGGACAGTCGGGTCGAGACAACCCGCTGCCACCACCCCGGGTACGACGATGAGGGCCACCCTCAGCGCTGCCTGAGCTGCGGGGAGCAGGCTGGGTGGGGAGGCCAGGACCCAGTTGGACCAGGCCACCGACAGCACCGCGATCAGAGCCGGGAGCAGCCGGATCAGGCGAAGCCGGAACCCGGTCATGGCCGCCCCCATGACCACCATGACCACGCAGGCGACAAGCAGCGGCACCAGCCCCGATGCGGCGAGCCCTGAGACGGTGACCAGCCCCACCCCGGCCAGCAGCGACAGCGGCCCGGCGCGGCCCAGCAGGCCGGGTGGCGGGGTCACCGCGACAGCTTCGGGGGTCGGCACCTCTCGCAGGTGGTGCTCACGGTCGGCCAGCCGGGTCAGGCCCTCGTCATGGGTGGCCACGAGCACCCCGGTCCCGTTCCGGCTGGCGGCCTGGATGAGCCCTGCGACTGCCGCCCAGGAGTACCGGTCCAGCCCCACCGTCGGTTCGTCGAGGGCCATCACGGCCGGGGCGTGGAGGAGCGCACAGGCCACGGCGAGGCGTCGCTGCTCCCCGCCGGACAGGCTGAGCGGATGCCGCTCGGCCAGCTCCTCGATCCCGAGCGCCGCCAGCAGTGCCCGAGCCTGTGGTTGTGTCTCCTGCCGTGGCCGACCGAGCGCATCGACGGTGGCCAGCAGCGATTCGAGGACCGTCTCCCCCACGGCCAGGGCCTCGGTGAACTGGGGCACCCACCCCATCCGTGAGGCCAGCTCGATGGAGCTCCACTGCCTGGGCTGCCCCGCCACACCCTCGAGCCGCACCTCACCCGAGGTGACGGGAAGCAAGCCGAGCAGCGTGGCCACCAGGGTGCTCTTGCCCGATCCGCTGGCCCCTCTCAGGGCCACCAGCTCCCCGGGGTTCAGCTGCAGGTCCACACCGTCGAGGACGAGCCGCTCGGGTCGCGGGGTGGCGTGGAGGCTGAGAGCGGCACGTCGGCTGACCCGAAGCCCTCGGGCCTGCAGTGCACGTGGCTCCTTTGGACGGTCCAGCTGGGGCTGCTGCGGAATTGGGGGAGCCGCTCCCGGAACCCACAGCCCCAGCTGCACCAGCTCCGCGCCGTGTGCCGCCAGGATCTCGGTGAGTGGGCCGTCGAAGCGGACCCGCCCCTGATCCAACACGACGAGCCGCTGCACGATTCCGACCCACCCCTCGATGTCGTGATCCACCACGACGAGGCTCGCCCGGCTCCGCTCGACCACCCGGCCCACCGCGTCGCGCACCTCCCGTGCCGCCGGGGCATCCAGCATGGCGACCGGCTCGTCGAGGAGCAGCACGTCCGGGCGCAACGCCAACACCCCGGCCAGTGCCAGACGTTGCGCCTGCCCGCCGGAGAGCATCCCGGTGTCGTGCTGCTCCCCGTATGGAAAGCCCACCAGGTCCAGTGCCTGCTCCACCCTGGCCCGAATCTCCTCTGGAGTGACCCCCAGGTTCTCCGGCCCGAAGGCGACGTCCCGCCCGACCGTGGCGGTGATGATCGAATCGAAGGGCTGCTGCTGGACGAGCCCGACATCGGGACGACCGCTGCCAGCCGGGGTACCACCCACCTGCACCGAGCCGGTCAGCTCGCCGGGGCTGTGCTCCTCCAGCACCCCGGCGAAGGCCCGGAGCAGGGTGGACTTGCCCGCGCCGCTCACCCCAGCCACCAGGACCCGCTCCCCCGGCGAGATGATGAGATCGACGGCGTTCAGCACCGGGGCCGCTGCCCCGAGTGGCTGCCAGGTGAGCCCCGACGCCTCGAGACCGCCCGGACTCGTCATGCCTTCGCGGCCAACCGCTCCCGCCCCGGCGGGAAGGCCTGGAGAGCCCCGGTCCTGGCCAGCGCCTTCACCAGGAACCAGCCGCCGACACCAGCGATGACAGCCCCGGAGAGCAGGGCGAAGCCAAGCGCGATGAAACGCTGCGGCCAGCTGTACTCGGCCTGGTAGACCCACCACTCCCACAGGGTCAGCTCCAGCAGGGCGGCGAGCAGGCCGCCGAGCACGGCCATCACGATCCGCCAGTTGCGCCACAGCAGGAGCGCCATTGCTATCTCCACCCCCAGTCCTTGGAGGAAACCGGAGACCATGACGTTGAAGCCCCACTGGTTGCCGAGCAGCGCCTCCACGGTTGCGGCGATGAGCTCACAGAACAGAGCCGCCCCCGGCCTACGGATGACCAACGCGCCCACCACAGCGGGCAGCAGCCACACACCGAGCACCACGCTGCCGCTGGGCGGGTAGACCGCGAAGGCCGGGCTGAACAGCCCATAGAGCGCGTCCCAGCCCCAGAATGCAACACCGAGCGCAACGCCCAGGATCGCGGTGGTCACGATGTCGATGGAACGCCAGGCCCAGGGGCGCCCCGTGGCCAGCTGTGGCTTCGTGGTGATCATGTTGACTCCTGTGGTCGGCCGGTCTCCCGGATGCCTCAGGGACATCGACGCACCCGGTGTGCGTCGACATGAGATGCCCGACTCCCTACGCCGGTGCAAACCGGATCAGGTTCGAGGGTCTGCGGTGGTCCGCACTCTCAGCGCTCGTGCGCTCCCCTGTCGATGCGGGGACTCTACTCCTTCCAGGTCGGCCATGCTAGGAGCCGTGAACCATCACCCTCGTGCAGGCCTGGCCCAACACCCTACGATGGTGGGGTGATGAGACGGCTGATGTGGTGCGTACTGCTGGTGGCAGCAGTGCTCGGGGCCGGTCTCGTCCCCAGCCCGAGGTCGTACGCCTCAGGGGAGGTCACCGTCACCTTCGACACCCTGTCCCCCGAACTGCTCAACCTGGATGATCGATCACAGCCCGTGACCCTCACCGGAACGATCCGCAACACCACCTCGGAGCCCCTGTCAGCGGTCAACATCCACTTCTGGCGGTCCACCACCCCGATCCTGTCCCTCGAGGAACTCGGCACCGTCCTCGCCTCCCCTCTCGACGACCCCCTGGGAAGCCGCCTGACCAACGAGTCCAACCTGATGACGGTGCCGGATCTCGCGCCCGGGGCAAGCACCACCTTCGAGGTCACGGCCACGGTCAGTGACCTCGACCTGACCACGACCGATGCCGTCTACCTGCTGGGGGTGCACGTGCGCGCCGCGCGCCCCGGCACCTCCCGGAGCACCGTCGGACGTGGACGCATCCTCGCCCCAGCCACCACGTCCCGAATGCCGGTGGCCTCCGTGGTCAGGATCAGCCACCGCCCGAGTCTGCTGGGCACCTCCGAGTTCCACGACGACTCCCTGGCCCGCGCCATCGAGGGCGACCTCGAACAGCTGTTGACCGCAGCCGAGGCCCCCCGACGGATGACCCTGCTGGACCCTGCCCTGCTGGTCGAGCTCAAGGCCCTGGCTGCGCCCCACACGGTGGCCGGGCAGGAACGCCCCGCCAATACCACCGCCCAGCGCTTCCAGGAGCGACTGGCGGCCCTCATCAAGGAGCGTCGGGTGCTGCGGTTGCCCTTCGGCAATCCTGATCTGGCCCGGCTCCACGCCTCGGGAAGTCTCAGCGAGTTCGAGTCAGCCCTCAGCTGGTGCGCCACCGCCCTGAAGGCCGCCGAACTGCCGGAGGTCGAGGACCTTCCCCTGGCAGCCGATCTCGGCGACTACGCCGACGAGGACCTCGCCCTGGTCCTGGCCCGGTCGGGTTTCTCCAGGGTCTTCGCCGACCGCATGGAACGTAGCGGCAGCGTCACCTCCACCGACACCGTCGTCCATGACGTGGACCCCCTGGGGCAACCCGGAATAGGCCCGGGGACCACCACATCACCCGCCCAGGTGACCGGGCGTCGTCTGGCGGAGGGGCTGCTGTCCGGCGGTGTGCGGGTGCACCTGACCCGCAGCGCTGCATCACTGCCCCAGCTGCCCCTCATCGAGGGGGCCGAAACCCCAGCGGCGCTACCCACCGTGCGGGAGCCCGCCGTGTTTCCCACGACGATGCCCGGGGTACCGCAGTGGCCCGCCGTCCTGGCCCGATCCAAGGCCCTGTTCGCCGAGTCGAGGCTGCTGGAGGAGCTGACCGGCGGTGATCTCACGGGGACCAATGCCACCACCGCAGCGCTCGCGGCGAGCACCGACTTCGATCAGGAGTCCGACGCCCTGGCCTTCCTGAGCGCCCGGATCGCCGACGCCCCCGATGCCTCACAGGTTCGGCTGTCCTCGGCCAGCCAGTTCGTGATGGGCTCCGACCGCAGCGTGTTCCCCATGACGATCAGCAATCCCCTGTCCGTTCCGGTCCGGGTTCGGGTGGAGTTCACCAGCGATTCCCCCAGCCGGTTGGACATCCCCCATTCCGAGGTCGTCACCATCGCCCCGGGTGAGCAGCGCACCGTCAGTGTCACCCCCGTCGCGAAGGCCAACGGGGTGGTCACCGTGCGGGCCAGGCTGACCAGCCCGAACGGGACCGCCTTCGGGCCTGTCGTCCCTGTGGAGGTCACCGCGACGGGTTTCGGGCGCGTCGGCTGGATCATCATCATCGTCTCGGGTGCAGTAGTGCTCGGCGGCACCCTCCTGAGGATCAGGGCGGTGCAGCAGGAAACAGCGCAGCGGGAACAGGCCAAGGAGAGTCGTGAGCAGTAGTGGTAAGGGGGCCGTGAGCAGCACCCGCAAGCTGCTCTCCGCCAGTGTGCTGATGGCAGGTGGCACCCTCGTCTCGCGTGCCCTCGGGATCATCCGGGTGATGTTGATCTCCTTCATCCTGGGCAACGGCACCCGTCAGGCGGACATGCTGTCCATCGCCACCACCATCCCCAACGCCTTGTACATCCTCTTCGCCGGAGGTGCCCTCAACACAGTGCTGGTGCCGCAGATCGTCCGCGCCATCCGGCACGACGAGGACGGTGGGGAGGCCTACACCAATCGCATCATGACGGCCTTCATGCTGGTGATCGGGGTCGTCGCGATCATGATGACGCTGTGCGCACCGTTGGTGACCAGCCTCTACTCCGATGCCGCATGGCGCACCCCGGAGCTGAGTGAACAATTCGGCTCGATGGTGATGCTGGCCTACTGCACACTGCCGCAAATCTTCTTCTACGGGTTGTTCTTCCTGCTGGGGCAGGTGCTCAACGCCCGGGACCAGTTCGGTCCGATGATGTGGGCGCCGATCGCCAACAACGTGGTCTCCATCGGGGTGCTCGGCATCTACCTCGCGGTGTGGGGCACCGGCGGTGACCACGGGGCCGCTTTCACGCCCGAGCAGGTCTGGCTGCTCGGCTTGGGGTCCACCATCGGCATCATGATCCAGACCGCCGTGCTGATCCCCTTCCTCAAGAAGGTCGGTTTCACACCACGATTCCGGTTCGATCTGAAGGGAGTGGGCCTGGCCCACACCTTCCACCTCGCGAAGTGGACCCTCGGATTCGTGGCAGTGAACCAGCTGGTGCTGGTGCTGGTGAACCGGCTGGCCACCTCCGCCACCGCGACGGGGGCCGGTGGCGGCTCCAACGTCTACGCCAACGCCCACCTGATGTGGATCCTGCCGCACTCCCTCATCACGGTGTCGCTGGCCACTGCGATGCTGCCGAACGCCTCACGCCTGGCCGCAGCCGACGATCTCGAGGGAGTGGCGGAGGAGGCCAGGAAGACCATGCGGCTGGCGCTGATCGCGCTGGTGCCCTCCTCGTTGGCCTTCATGGGGCTCTCCGGCCCGATGTCGGTGCTGCTGTTCGGCCACGGTCAGGGTTCCCGGGACGCGGTACTGATCGCCTGGACCCTGATGGCCTTCGCCGTCGGCCTGATCCCTTTCACCGTGCAATTCGTGTGCCTGCGCACCTTCTACGCGCTGGAGAACACCCGAACCCCATTCCTGCTCCAGTGCATCATCGCCGCGGTCAATGCGACGACCGCCATGGTCCTGGTTGCGGTGTTCGACGACCCGGCGTGGACGGCGGCCGCCCTGGCGCTGGCCTACTCCCTGTCCTACCTCGTCGGGGTCCAGCTGAGTTGGCGACAGCTGAAGAAGCGCGTGCCCGCCCTGGATGGGCGTGATCTGTTGTTGCACATCGCCCGGCTGGTCCTGGGGTCCAGCATCGGGGCGGTGTGTTCCTGGTTCCTGGCCGACTGGATCATGCGGGCGATCCCGGGCAGTGTCGTCGGGCCGCTGCTCGCCCTCCTGGTTGGCGGGGGTGCCCTGGGCGGTGTGTACGTCGCCGTCGCGAAGTTGCTGAAGGTCCGTGAGCTGCGCAGCCTGTCCGATCTGGTGCGTTCGCGTCTTGGGCGGCGTCGCCCCGCCAAGGTCGAACAGACGCAGGATGAGGACTCCGAGAGTCTGCGCCCCACCGTCTCGCCGGAGCCCGCCAGCGCGGCTGCACTCGTGGACGACATGATGCCGACGAGCATCCATGCGATCATCGCCGACGGCGGATTCCACGGCTGGGACATGGCACGGTTGCCGGGGCAACACCAGGATGCGCCGCCGCATCCGGTGCTGCCGACTGCCACGGCACAGGAGTCCGAGGATTCCCGCGAGACAACGGTGCTGCCCGCGGTCACCGACGAGTCCACGGCCGCCCGCGTCGCCGTCACGGAGCCCCCGGTGGAGCAGGCCCTGATGGAGGTCGGGGACCTGCTGTCCACACGGTTCCGGCTGGAGGAGATGCTCGCGGTACGGCAGGGTGTCGAGACGTGGCGGGCCCACGACATGGTGCTGTCCCGTGATGTCGTCGCGCATGTGATACCGGCGGACAGCCCCCACATCGAGGCACTGCTCACCTCGGCCCAGAAGGGGGCCACGGCCACGGACTCGCGGTTCCTGAGGGTCCTCGACGCGGTGCGCCTGGACCACGAGCCGCGGGGTTGTGGTGGCTACGTGGTGTGTGAGTTCGCCAGCGGCAGCTCACTGACCGATCTGTTGCGATTCGGGACGTTCAGCACGGTGGAGGCCGCCTGGGTGGTGCGTGAGCTGGCCGACGCCCTGACCTCCCTGCACGCCCAGGGGTTGTTCCACGAGCAGCTGAACCCGGACAACGTGGTCATCACCACGCTCGGCGCGGTCAAGCTCGTCGGTTTCGGGGTGGAGGCGGGCATCAACAGCGCGCAGAGCACCCGGTGGAGCGACCGCGAGACCAATGATGTCAAGGGGTTGGGAAGTCTCCTCTACGCCATGCTGGTGCGGCACTGGCCGGGCGCGGAGGGCTGGGGGATGCCTGCGGCTCCCGTCGTGGCGGGGGAGACCGCCCCCGCCCACACCGTCGCGGTGGGGATTTCCCAGGCCCTGGACCGGATCTGCTCGGCGACGCTGACCGACCGTGGCGCCGCCTCCGATCCCCGCATCACGACGACCGCGCAGCTGGCCGAGCGGTTGGATGAGGTGCTGGGGGGCGCTGAGGCCTCGGCGAACCTGGAGGCCCGGGTCCAGTTGGCGATGCAGAACCCGGAGCCAGCCTCGCCTCCGGTGGTGCTCACGGTTCCGCCGCGAGAGGAGGAGCCAGAGGTTCCGTTGCCGTTGTCGCCACACCCGGTGCCGGTACCGGTGGTCTCGCCGTCGCCCCGTTCCCCGCGGTCCTCGGCCCGGGATCATGAGCACAGCAAGACCAATTCCCGGACGGGACGTCCCCTGGTGTTGACGGTGCTGGCGTTGTCGATCTGCACCCTCATCGTGTGTCTGGTCATCGCGGCGCTGCGCGGCACGCAGTCGACCCCGGTGACCGCACCCACAGGGGAGGCCTCGCAGAGTGCACCGTCGGCGGAGACCTCCAGTGCTGGGGCACCGGTGGAGTTGACCATCACCGCCACCTCCTTCGATCCGAAGGCGGACAACGGGTCCGGGGATGAGAACCCGGAGCAGACCGCTTTCGCCATCGACGGTGACCCGGCCACTGGTTGGTCGACGGCCCGGTACCGCAACAAGCCGGACCTGGGCGGCCAGAAGCCCGGGGTCGGATTGGTGCTGGATCTCGGTACCGAGGTCAGCGTGGCATCGGTGGATGTGCTGTTCGCCGATGGAGGCGAGAGCGTGGAGCTCCGGGTTCCGGTCAAGGAAGGTCTGGGGGCAGCCCCGATGGATCGGCAGGACCAGTGGCAGGTCGTCGCCTCGGCCACCGACACGGCTGCCGAGGTGAATCTTGCCCCGGATCAGCCGGTGCGGACCCGGTTCCTGCTGGTGTACCTGACGAAACTGCCAAAGGTGGAGGATGCCCGTTTCCTGGCCACCATCAACGAGCTGGTCGTGCGCCAGGGATGACCCCTCGGGGGCGGGATGTCAGCCTGGTCTTGTAGCGTTGGGTCATGACCAAAGGCGATCTGGAGATTCATGTCCTGGCCGACTCGACGGGTGAGACGGCGGTGCGGCTGGCGCGGGCTGCCCGAGCACAGTTCCCCGATGCCCATTTCGAGATCATCCGTCATCCACGGCTGGGCCGGATGGAGGCGATGGTGAAGGCCCTCAACACGCTCAAGGAGCGTTCGGACCGCCCCATCGCGGTGTTCTTCACGCTGGTCAATGCGGAGCTGCGGAGCCTGGTCGTCAACGCCTGCACCGATCTGGGCATCCCGTACACGGATCTGATGGGTGATGCGCTGGGGGCGTTGGAGAAGATCTCGGGGCACACCGCCGATGAGGTGCCGATGCGTCCGGTGGGGGTCGAGGCCGACTACTTCGTGCGCATCTCAGCAATGGAGTTCGCCATCCGCAACGACGACGGGGCGATGCCTGCGGCGCTGCGGGAGTGTGACATCTGCCTGATCGGGGCGTCGCGCTCCGGCAAGACCCCGTTGTCGATCTACCTGGGCTACCTGGGGTACAAGACGGTCAATGTGCCGCTGGTGCCGGGGATCGAGCCGCCGCAGGAGCTGTTCGGGATCGAGCGGTGGCGCATCGTCGGGCTCACCATCGATGCGGAGCGGCTGCTGCAGATCCGGTCCCGGCGGGTGCAGGGGTTGGGTGGTTTCGGTACCCGGGACGGCTACGCCGACCTGGTGCAGATCTATGACGAGCTGGATGAGGTGGGCAAGGTGCAGCGTCGGCTGAGTGCCCCGATCATCGACACGACCGGGCTGGCGCTGGAGGAGGCGGCGGCCCGGATCATCGACATCGTGGACGAGCGGGCCCGCAAGGCCGGTTCGCAGCTGCGCCGCCCAGCCGGTCAGCTGCGGATCACACCGTAGGGTGCTCGTAGCTGCGGGGGTCGTCGATGGGTTCGAGGTGGCCGGTGACGCTCATCCGGGGGAATTCGGCGACGATCTCGTCCACCAGGTCCTCCAGGAAGTCGTGGCCCTGTTTGACGGTCCAGTCGCCGGGAACCAGCAGGTGGAATTCCATGAACTGGCGGGTGCCGGACTCGCGGGTGCGCATCTGGTGGTAGTCCATGCCCTCGCCCAGGCGTGAGGCCAGCAGTTTCCGCAGCCTGTCGTTGTCCTCCTTGGGCAGGGAGATGTCCATGAGGCCCTCGGTGGACTCCTTCACCAGGCCGTAGCCTGCGATGAGGATGTTGATGCCGACGGCGATGGCCACCACCGGGTCCAGCCAGTCCCATTTCGTGATCCACACCAGGGCGATGCCGATCAGCACCCCGACGGAGGTGTGGACATCGGTCATCAGGTGTTTGCCGTCGGCCTTCAGGGTGATGGAGTTGTGCCTGGCGCCGGCGCGCAGCAGCACCAGGGCCACACCGCCGTTGATGGCGGAGGCCACCAGCGAGATGGCCAGGCCGATGCCGACCTGCTCCAGGGGCTGGGGGTCGAGCAGCCGCTGCACGGCGAAGAAAATGATGGAGGCCGCTGCGATGAAGATCATCACTCCCTCCACCCCCGCGGAGAAGTACTCGGCCTTGGTGTGCCCGAAGTGGTGGTTCTTGTCGGCGGGCTTTGCCGCCACCTTGAGGGCGATGAGGGCCACGACAGCCGCGACGAGGTTCACCACGGACTCGGCGGCATCGGCCAGCAGGCCCACGGACCCGGTGACCAGCCAGGCTCCTGCCTTGAGCCCAATGGTGGCCACGGCCGCAGCGACGGCGAGCCAGCCGTAGCGGCTCAGGTCCTGGTGCTGTGCGCCTTGGTTCACTGCCCCATCGTTGCGCCTGAGCTGCGATGTGGCAAACGGCCCGTCCCATCAGCCAACGACCCGTGTGCTCGCACCGTCGCTGACCCACCGGCCGACCCGGCCCAGGGCCTCCTGCGGGACGTAGCCCGCCTTGAGGTCCGCCGCCTCGAGGGGTTCGGCCCCGGTCAGCTCCGCGACCTCCTGGACGTCCTGGGGAAGCACTACCAGAACGGGGAGTCGGAGGGCCTTGAAGTTGGCCACCAGGGTGTCGATCACCTCCTGGTCGAGGTGTTCGGCGACGATGACCAGTGGCTTGTGTCTGGAGATGGGGATCAGCAGGTCCCGCATCGTCACCCCGGAGCCGGTGACCACGAGCACCCGCACCTGTTCCAGCTCGGCCCTCCCGCTCGCGTTGGCGAAGCCGGGGGCAGCGAAGCCGAAGGGCAGCGTCGTCCCGCCCTCCGGGCTCGGGGCTGTCCCGGCTGGTGGGGCGGGCATCGCGGCGATCTCCGATGCCGTGACGTGGCTGCCCTCCCCACTGGCTGGCGGCCCTTCCAGGCGGCGGCGACGGCGCACGTCGAACCACACCGCCACGGCGAGCAGCGGCACCCCCACCAGGAACGCCACGACGAGTCCGATCCACTCACCCATCCCTCAAGCCTGCCATGCCGACTGGCCGGTCCATTGGCGAGCCCGCTCGAGCACGTACTAGACTTTCTTCGCCCCTATAGCTCAGCTGGCAGAGCAGTGGACTTTTAATCCTCGGGTCGCGGGTTCGATCCCCGCTGGGGGCACCAGACCTGCGATGGGCTCACCGCCCCACCCCACCACGGCCACGGTCCGGGCGCGACCCCAACCCTCGCCGTGCTCGAGACGATGGTGTGGGCTGCTTCGCCGGATGCACCACTCGAACCGCTACCCGGTGATGGCGTTGCAGCGTATCGATCTGACTCCGTTGCTTCTCGGGCTCAGTGGGCCATGCCTGCGCAGCAACGGCTGCCGCATCGTGAGTGGCGAGGCGGGCGGAAACCCTCAGGAGGTCCTGGTCGACCGGCACGTCCTTCAAGGCCGTGAGGGTGGCGACGGCTGCGCGGAACCAGCCCTGGGCCTGCTGTGGGGTCATCGACGACACGCCGCGGGCCTGATCGACCACTTCACGGGCCAAGGCCGCCAGTTCAGGGCCACCTCGTGAGACGTCCATGTCGAGGAAGATACGGCCGTCGCGGTCCTGGATCACGAGTCGATCCAGCTGGCCGGAGGCCACCAGGGCCTCGACGGTGGCTGGAACCAGTGCCGCGCGGTCGTCGTGGCCCTGAGCGGTGACAGCCCGGCCCGCACCGAGTTCCTGGGCCTGGCCGACGTAGCGGGCCAGCGTCCCGAGTCGGGACAGCTCCAGCGGGACAGCGACCACACGCAGCTCCGTGCCATAGCCTGCGTCACGATAGGCGGCGAGTTCCCCGAGGAGGAACTCCTTCTGACGCAGGGTGCTCTCCACCACCGCAGAGATTCGTTGCTCGCGTAGCCACCGGCTCCCCATCACCCCCCATTCCCCAATCGCCTGGGCAGTGACATCGGGCATCGCCAACGGATCAGTGGCCATGGTGCGCTCATAGGCTGGGTGGAACCGTCGCAGATCGTCACCGTTGATGATCACCGAACCCCTGTGAGCTCGGCCGCTGGCTTCAACCACTGCTGTCTTCCCCGCACCTGGTTGACCACCCACACACGAACCAAGGCCGCTCCCCCACCTTGGGAGGTTCAGGGTTGCGAATCCTCCTCAGGTAAGGGATGACCCGGGTCTCGAAGCCGCTCTTCAGCTCCTCGGGCGGGATGCGGTTCATGCCGCAACGGCAGGGGCCTCGATGGGCAGGGAGCGGAACAGTTCCCTCAGCTCAGCCCGCTTCGCTGTGATCGCGGCCTCGTCATACGGATCGACCTGCCGAACGTCCGCCGCCACCTGGAGGGCCTTCTCCAACCAGTACTGCTCCGTCTCGGGATCACTGGCTGCGTTGGCCCAAGCGATATAGCGGCCGCACACCCGGGTAGCCATCTCCTTCATGATGTCGAAGGACATCAGATAGTCACTCATCTCGTGCTCTCCTCCTGGGGCGACTCCCAACAGTTTACTTCGGCGTTGTTCCGCTCAGCCGACGCTTCCCCAGAAGGCGTCCTCCACTGCCTCGTCCTCGGAGAACAGGTGGATCGCGACGATCCTTCCCTGTTCCACCGTGAGCAGATCGATGCCCGCCATGTCCATCGCATGGTCCGGGCGTTCACCGCTGAACCGGACCGGGACGGCCACCAACGGGCCGTTGACCATCGCTGGCCCGGTGACGGCGAGCCGGAAGGTGCCCTGACTCACCTCCATCATTCCGCCGACCAGGGCGGCCACCGCCCCGGGGCCGACGTGCTCCCCGCTGAAGCGGTTCGCGCCGGGCTGATGCCAGACGATTCCCTCATCCAGCAGGTCCATCGCGGCCGGAATGTCGCCCCGCCCCAGCGCCTCGAACCACATGGCGGCCACGACTGCCGGATTCTGCTCATTCATCTTCTGCTCCTTCCCGAGCCGCGCGGGTCGCGACCCACCCCAATGGTTTCAACAGGTAACCTGTTACCTCAACGTAACTGGAAGGCGGTGTCGTGATGCCAGAACCCCGGTGGGATGTGATGGTGGCCTCATGTCCGTCACGCAGCTCGTTGGCACGGATCGCGAACAAGTGGACCGCGCTGATCGTCATCGCCCTCAGCGACGGGCCGCTCAGGTTCGGCGAGTTGCGGACCCGGGCCGACGGCATCAGCGGGAAGGTCCTCACCGAGACGCTGCGCGCCCTCGAACGCGACGGGATCGTAAAACGCACCGCCCACGCTGAGATTCCGCCCCGCGTGGTCTACGAGCTGACCCCGCTCGGCCGGACCCTCCGCGACCCCCTGACCGCCCTGGCGCGCTGGGCCGAGGCCCACATCGCCGAGGTGGAGCAAGCCCGAGAGGACTACGACCTTCGCGCCATGTGATGGACCGCTCCCAGAAATTGTCAGTGCCTTCTGACATCGTTGCCCCATGAGCGAGTGGGAAGAGCCGGGGTGGGAGCCACCACCCGATCCGATGTGGGAGCCACCGGAGGACCTGCACCTCCACGCTGCACCACCCGGCAGGTTGGAGGGGGCTGCCCTGCACGAGGCCGCCCTCGAGGTGCTCCGCGAGCTCACCGGACGTCCCGACGCCCGCTTCCACCCGGGCCAGTTCGAGGCCATCGAGGCCCTGGTGGGTGAGCGACGGCGTGCCCTGGTGGTGCAGCGCACCGGCTGGGGCAAGTCCGCGGTCTACTTCATCTCCGCCCTGCTGCAGCGACGCCTCGGCTCCGGTCCTGCGCTCATCGTCTCGCCACTGCTGGCCCTGATGCGCGACCAGGTTGAGGCCGCCGCCCGGGCCGGAGTCAGGGCCGAGAGCATCAACTCCGCCAACGCCACACAGTGGGCGACGGTGCTCGAACGCCTGGAGCGAAACGAGATCGATGCCCTGCTGATCTCCCCGGAGCGCCTGGTCAACGCCCGGTTCCAGGCCGAGCAGCTGCCCCGGCTCATCGCGAACACAGGGCTGCTGGTCATCGACGAGGCCCACTGCATCAGCGACTGGGGACACGACTTCCGGCCCGACTACCGCCGCATCCGCTCCCTCATCGCGAACCTTCCCCACGATGTCCCCGTCCTGGCAACCACCGCCACCGCCAACGAGCGGGTGGTCACGGATGTGGCCGAGCAGCTGGGCAGCGGCGGCCAGGAGGTGTTCACCCTGCGCGGCCCGCTCACCCGGGACTCACTGCGGCTCGGGGTGTTGCACCTGGACTCCTCGGCGAAGCGCCTGGCCTGGCTGCGGCAGCACCTGCAGACCCTGCCCGGCAGCGGCATCATCTACTGCCTGACCGTCTCTGCCGCCGAGGACACCACGGCCTTCCTCAGCGAGGCGGGACACCCGGTGCTCCCCTACACCGGCCGCACCGACCCCGAGGATCGGCAGCGGGCGGAGCAGGCCCTGAAGGACAACGAGGTGAAGGCCGTGGTGGCCACCTCGGCCCTCGGCATGGGCTTCGACAAGCCGGATCTCGGTTTCGTCATCCACCTGGGTGCCCCCAGTTCCCCCGTCGCCTACTACCAGCAGGTGGGCCGGGCGGGCAGGGCGACGGAACGCGCCGACGTGCTGCTGCTGCCGGGCCGCGAGGACCCGGAGATCTGGCACTTCTTCGCCACCAATGCCATGCCCACGAAGGCCCGCTGCGAGGCGGTGTTGGATGCGCTCTCCGACGAGCCGTTGTCCATCCCTGCGTTGAGCGCCCGGGTGGACCTGAAGCGGGCTCAGCTGGAGTTGCTGCTCAAGGTGCTCGCTGTGGAGGGTGCTGTCCGGCAGGGGCCGGGCGGTTGGGTCAGCACCGGCGAACCGTGGGTCCACGATGCTGGGCGCTACGCCCGGATCGAGGCCGCCAGGCTCGCCGAGCAGCAGGCGATGCTGACCTACGAGGCCCTGCCCCCGGGGCAGGGCCGCATGGCCTTCCTCACTGCCGCGCTGGATGACCCCACCTCACAGCCCTGCGGTCGCTGCGACACCTGCACCTCCCCCTGGTACCCCGCCGAGGTCACGGCCGTGGACACGACGGCGGCCAGCGTCGCACTGCGCCGGGTCGGGGTGAGCATCGAGCCCCGCGCCCAGTGGCCGACGGGGATGGCGAACCTCGGCCTGGATGTGGCGGGTCGCATCCCGGAGGCGGAGCGCTGCGAGCCGGGTCGGGTCGTCGCCCGGTTGAGTGATCTCGGCCACGGCCCGACGCTGCGTCAGCTGTTCGCGGTGGACGGTGACGGCAAACCACTGGATGCGGCTGTCCCGTCATCCCTGGTGACCGCCTGCCTGCAGACCCTCAAGGAGTGGGACTGGCAGCTGCGACCCGTGGCCGTGACCTGGTTGCCGAGCCTCAGCCGCCCCACCCTGGTCTCCTCGCTGGCCACCGGTGTCGCGACGGCGGGACGGCTGGAGCTGCTCGGCCCACTGGGGCTGTCCCCCGAGGCCCGTCCGCTCGACCAGTCCACCAACAGCGCCTACCGGCTGCGTGACGTCTGGTCCCGGTTCACAGTGCCTGCCCAGCTGGCGGCCCGCCTGCCGGAGCTCTCGGGACCGGTGCTGCTGGTCGATGACCTGGTGTCCTCCCGCTGGAGCCTCACCGTCGCCTCTCGCCTGCTGCGACGATCCGGCGCGTCTGCGGTCCTGCCGTTCGCCCTGGCCCAGGTGGGCTGAGCGCGCTGCTTTCAGGGGCGACGATGCGTGAACCAGCGGACCGCGTAGGGCGGCAGCTCCAGCGACGACGGCCCGAGGTCCCAGGTGGTGTCGTCGATCAGCTCGTGCGCGGTCATCCCGAACGGGGTCCGCAATACCCCCATCGGGAGGGTGACGTGGTGTTCGGAGATGTTGTAGAGCTGGATCATGGGGCCCAGGGGATGGTCCCGGCGCAGCGCCAGCACGCGACCATCACCCACGTCGAAGGCGGTGGATTCGATGCTGGCGTGCAGGTGCGGGGTCCGCCTGCGAACAGCGAGGATGTGGCGCAGCCAGGCGTTGATCTTGGCCGCCGGGCTGGTGTGTTGGTGGGCCAGCGCGGCCACGGCGTCCCAGTCCATGACGGGGCGGTGCACCCATCGGTTGTCCTCGGCGTGGTCCGGGTGTTCGGCGAAGGTGTGGTCGTTGACCATGCCGATCTCATCGCCCATGTAGATCAGCGGTACCCCGCCGAAACCACAGATGACGGCGTGCAGCAGCCCGATCCGGCGCACCGCCAGCTCCATTGCCTCCTCATCTCCTGCTTCCAGGGCCTGTTCCAGCCCTGCCAGGGAGGCCAGGCTGCCGGAGATGCGGCGGTCCCCGGTGACCGGGTTGGCCTGGAACACCAGCCCACGGGCGAAGGATCGGGGGAATTCCCCGGAGTAGAAGTCCGAGAGGAATCGACGGTGTTGTGCCCCGTCGAGCCCAACCGCCGCGGCGTCGCGATCGTCGATGGCCCAGCCGATGTCATCGTGGCAGCGGACGTAGGTGCCCCAGGTGGCGTTGCCGGGTTTGGCGGGGAAGGTGGCCAGGGCCTGCCGCAGCAGGGTCACGTCCCGGCTGGCCAGCGATGACCACAGCTGCGCCATGAGCGTGTTGTGGTAGGCCAGGTCTGACAGCGCGCCGTGGTGCCGTCCCTGCCCGAAGTAGGCGATCAGGTCCCTTGGGCCGACGATGGCCTCCGCCTTGAAGGCGCAGGCCGGGGCAGCGATCCGCAGGGCTGCCCGCAGCGCCGCTGCGATGTCATGGACCGGTGGCTCGTTCTGGCAGTCGGTACCCATGACCTTCCAGATGAAGGCGATGGCATCCAGCCTCAGCACCTCCACACCGTGGTTGGCGAGGTTGAAGATGATCTCCAGGAATTCACACAACACATCGGGGTTGGCCCAGTTGAGGTCCCACTGGTAGTCGTTGAACGTGGTCCACACCCAGCCGTTCAGTTGCTCGTCCCAGGTGAAGTTGCCGGGCGCGAAATCCGGGAACACCTCGGGCAGGCTCTGCTCGAAGCGGTCGGGAATGGTGCGGTCCGGGTGGATCAGGAAGTAGTCACGGTACTTCTGCTCCCCGGCCCGTGCCCGTTGCGCCCATTGATGTTCCTTCGCCACGTGGTTGAGCACCAGGTCCACCACCAGTGAGATGCCGCGTTCCCGCAGCCGACCGGCCAGGGTGGCCAGGTCCTCCATCGTGCCGAGATCGCTGCGGACCCTGCGGTAGTCGGCGACGGCGTAGCCACCGTCGTTCGCCCCTGGCCTGGGTTGCAGCAGCGGCATCAGGTGCAGGTAGGTGACTCCCAGGTTTTCCAGGTGGTCGAGGTGGTCGGCGATTCCGGCGAGGGTTCCTGCAAATCGGTCGGTGTAGCAGACGTAGCCGACCATCCGGGGCTGCTGCAGCCAGTCGGGACGCAGCAGCCTGGCCTCGTCGAGCCGCCTGAGCGCTGCCGGGCGCGCCGTCATGGCTTGCCGGATCAACTCACGGACCCGCCCCGGCAAGTCCGCCTCCTCGGGGTAGAGGTCGCTGAGCGCAGTCTCCAGCTCGGCCCCGTAGCGCTCCCACCGAAGCTCCAGGACATCGTCCACATCAGCCATGCGATCAGCTTAGAGGGTGCGCCTACAGGGTCGCTGCGAGGTCTCGCGACCACCTTGACCCAGTGGTCCCGAATGGTCAGTTGCGCGACGGTTCGGGACCGGGGAGGTCAGCGGTCGAGCCAGGGCACGGGGATCGTCGGGGGTTCAGGGTGGGGCTCGAACTCGCGCCAGCTGCGCAGCGTCCCCGGGTTCAGCAGTTCTGTGGGACAGCGGGCGATGGCATCCCTGAGCTCCAGCTTGGCGCTGCTCAACTCCACCAGGCGACGCCGCTCCTCCGGTTCTGCCAGCCAGCCCTCCTCCCGTTGCAGAGCTCGCATCCTGAGCTCGGTGACCCGGTTGGCCAGCAGCGCGTCCTCCGCACTCGCGCCCCGGATCACCGCTGCGGCACGGGACCAGCCGTGGTCGCGGAAGATCGCGAGCAGCCCGGGATGCACGGTCATCGCGTCGTGGACGTCCACCTCCGGCGCGATGACGATGGCCCCGGCGGAGTGGGCGTAGGCCTGCTCGTCACGGCTGGACTCGTCCATGAGGATTTCGGTGGCCCGCATCACCACCTGGAAGATGTCTGCCTCCGCCATCGAGGACCTGCGGGGAACCCCGTCCAGCTGCGAGGACACCACGTAGGTGCGTCCCAACTTGAGGTGCCCCATCGCCATCTCGGCGGGAAGGTTCTCCCTGGCCCCGCCGTCGACATAGGTCTCGGCCCCAATGGGGACGGGCCGGAACACCCCTGGCAGGGCGCAGGAGGCCAGCACCCCTCGGGTCAGGTTGTGCGGGCCCGGGTCCAGCAGCTGGTTCTCCCGGTTGACCATCGCGCCGTCCTGTCGCATGAAGTGCAGGTGCCCGGTCTCCAGAGCCACCATCGCGATGCGCAGCTCCATTCCGGAGGCCCGTACCCGCTCCGGGTCGAAGGTCTCAGGGTCGAGGAGTTCCGCCAGCACCGGCCCCGGCCGGTACATCGAGCGGGACTGCTCCAGCCCGGCCCGGGCGGCCACGAGGTCCCCGCCCAGCTTCGGCAGCCGCCCCAGGTTGCCGGCCAGTTGGGCAATCAGGCCGAGTGACGACTCGGCCTGTGGTTCCTCGTCCGGGGTGAGGGCCTCCACCACGGGGTCCTCCGCCACCTCCGGTTCCTGTGGCTCAGCCCGACGGCGACGCCTGGGCAGCCAGCTCCGTTGCGGCTCCTGGGTTTTGCTGTTCTGGCCGACCAGCTCCTTCCAAGCGGGAGCCTCGGCCAGGATGCGGGACAGCCAGGGACGGGGTGTGAACATGTCCTCGAAGTCACGCATCCCGCACCACAGCTCATCGATGCGGGTGAGGAAACCGCGCTGCCCCGCCACGTCGGCGTACTGCGCCAGTCCGGAGGCAAGGATCGCTCCGGCAGAGGTACCGACGAAGGTCGTCGGCACGAAGTCGGGATCATGGGCGTAGAGGTAGGACAACGCCCCGATCTGGAAGCTGGCCCGGGAGCCGCCGCCCGAGAGGACGCAACCGGTGGTCGTCGTCTGGGGTTGACGGTCGAAGAACGGAATCCCGAACCATCCTCTGCTCACCATGCTGGAAGCATAGAGGGTGCGCGGTGAGGCGGGAGGGGCGAGCATGAGCTCGCGTGAGATGCCGATTTTCAGCATTGTCAGAAGAGCAGCACGGCGATTCGTGCCACATCAGTGCCCTCCTGGGCTGAGCCAGGGAGCGCAGTCGTGGCGACACCGTGGTCCCGCACCCTGAACCTGAAGTGACACTTGAGGTGAGTTCAGGGTGCGGATCCCACGGTTTCCTCAGGTTGCCCTCAGAAACTTTGTTCGACCCCGTCATCCAGAAGGATGACAGACATAACCCCTTGTCAGGAAGGTCCCACAGGAATCACAGGGCTGGAATTACAGCTTTGTGATTCACCTCACCCAAAGCCCGATTCCACCCCCTGAAGCTCCTCGATCAATGTTTTCTGGGCTTGTGGGACTCGATTTCGGCTTCTTAGTCTCGAAGACGCCGGTGCGGCCGGAGGTTGAGAAACCTTGGGGAAGCGGCCCACCGGCGTGGATGAAAGAACTACTCGGAGGAATCGTGAACCGGATCGTGCAAACCAGGCGGGTGGTCCTGGCTGCCGGCATGGCCGCAGGCATTCTGCAGACGGTGGGCTCCCTGGCTTTCGTCGCGGGGGCAGACGCAGCAAACGTGACCATGCAGGCCACCACCTCAGTCAACGTCCGCAAGGGACCGAGCACCGGGCACGCCCGGCTCGGGCGGCTGCGCAAGGGAGAACGGGTCATCGCTGTCGGCACCGAGGGCAGCTGGACCAAGGTGGACTACAAGGGCAAGCAGGCCTATGTGTTCTCCCGCTACCTCACCCCCGTCGCCGGAGAGGGCAGCAACGCCCCCGCCCCGGCCCCGGTCAGCGGAGCCGCTGGCGAGGCCTTCACGACGGTGAACCTCAATCTGCGCACCGCGCCGAACCTGCGTTCCCAGGTGCGCACCGTCGCCCGCAAGGGCACCAAGCTGTCGCTGACGGGAAGCAGGAGCGGCGACTTCACCCAGGTCTCCTGGCACGGCGAGAGCCTGTGGGCGGCCACCCGATACCTGTCGGAGCAGGCGGCGAGCGCCCCGGCGGAGCTGCCGACGCCGACCCGCCGGATGCGCGCCACCACAGCCCTGATGATCCGTACCACGCCCGACCGCTCCTACAAGTCGCTGGGTGATGTGCCGCGCGGCACCATCCTGGACTGCACCCACGTGGTCACCAATGGCATGGCCCAGGCCATCTACCAGGGCAATGTGCGGTGGTTCAACGCGAAGTTCCTCGTGGAGGTGAACGCCACCGCCGCGCCCGCACCGGCGCCCCAGCCGAAGACCAGCACGAAGTACGCCACGGCGGAGCTCAACATCTGGCACTCCTCCACCGGCAAGGAGCACACCGGCACCATCAGCAAGGGCAGCGAGCTCCAGGTCACCGGCGTGGTGGAACATGCCCGCGCGCAGATCGTGCACAACGGCGCGGTGCGCTGGGTGACGGCCCGCTACGTCAGCAACACCCCGCCCGCCGCCGCTGCCTCGGGGGGCGACGGCGGCACCCTCAACCGGGGCTGGTCCAGTGGGCTCGACCAGACCAATGCCAACATCAAGAAGATCGTGCGGCACGTCTGGGCGAACATTCCCGAGATCAAGACGATGTACGGCTGGCGCCGTGACGTCACCCCGGATCACCCGGCGGGGCGCGCCGTGGACATCATGATCCCGGGCTACCGTTCGAACCAGGCTCTCGGGAAACAGATCGCGGAATTCTTCAAGGCCAATCACAAGGAATTCCGGGTGCACTACATCATCTGGAACCAGCAGATCTGGAACATCTCCCGGGACAAGGAGGGGTGGCGGAACATGGCCAGCCGTGGCAGCGACACCGCCAACCACAAGGATCACGTCCACATCACCTGCTACGACAACTGAGCGGGTGTTCAGGCAAGGGGCGGGCTCACTGTGAGCCCGCCCCTGCTCATGCATTTCCCACCCCGACCCACCGGCTGACAGCAATGGCCCACGCGAGGTCGCAACACCCGGTAGCCTCGATGCAACCCACAACCTGCTCCCGGATGACAGGACGATCACGTATGCGGCACCGGATCCGCTATCGCCGAATCACGGCCCCTGATGCCGTGGTCCCCGGTGAGGCCTCTCCGAGCACCGTCGCCCTGGCCAGCTACACCGTCAAGGGAAGGGTGCAGGTGGTCACGTGCAGCCCGGATGAAGTGTTGCGTGTGTGGGATGCCGACACCGGCGCCCTGCTGGTCGGCCCGTTCCAGGCCCTTCCGGAGACCTCGCGGCTGGCCTTCCTCGACGACCCGGCCCGCTGCCTGGTGTGCCTGGAGATCGACGGCGAGCCGCGCCTGGCGTCGTCGTTCAACATCGATTCGGTGCAGCTGTGGGACCCCGAGGAGGGGCAGCTGGTGCGCCATCCCCTGCAGCTCGACGACTCCGCCGAACCCGTGGCCGCGGTGCTGCAGCTGGACATCCCGGGCGGGTCGCGCCTGGCCGTCGCCCAGGGCAGCAGCATCCACCTGCTCGATGCCGCGACCGGCGAGCCCGCCGCCTCCCCTCTCAGCGCCGACGACCACCGGATCGTCGCGCTGGAGCCCCTGGTCAGCAGCTCCGGGGAGACCCTGCTGGTGGCTGGCAGCAGCGACGGCGCGGTGCGGGCCTGGCGCCCGGCCGAGGGCGAGCAGGTGGGGCAGACGTTTCAGGCCTCCCCCGGGTTCTCGGCGCTGCTGCCCTTCATTCCCGACGGCGGGGGGATCGCCGTCGCCGTGCTGGATCAGGACCTGGAGTGTTGGAGCCTGGAGACCGGTTCGCTGCTGCACCGCTGGGAGACGAACTGGAATGCCGCTGTGACCGATCTTCCCGGGGTCGGCCCCGTTGCGGTGCGCCTCGACTCCGGGGGGCGTGCCACGCTGTGGCAGGTGCGCCAGGGGCAGGAGCTCGTCACGCTCAGCACCGAGCCGGGCAGTGGGCTGCGCAGCGCCTTCCCGGTCGGCGAACACCTGGCGCTGGACTTCCGGGATCGGATCGAGCTGTGGGAGCCGCACAGCTGGCGGCGCGTCACCACCGTCAGCCCGCTGCGCCCCGGGTCGGCCTCCGAGGTCGCGGACGTCCTCAGCCTGTTGTCCCTGCCCGATGGCCGCCTGGCCCTGGGGTTGGAGGATGGCTGGGCCGTCGTCGATTTCACCCATGCCTGAGAGGAGAGCCATGAACGCCAGTCCCGCGCTGTCCACCCCGTGGTCGAGACGCTGGAACATCGGCACCTTGGTGCATCAGATCATTGCGCTGCCCGGTCAGCGGGTGGCGCTGCTCAGCGACGAGGGGCTGAGCATCCACGGCCTGGCTGATGACACCGCGTCGCTCCACCGCGACGGGGTTCGCGAGGCCGCCCGCTGGTCGGATCGGCTGGTGCTGCTGGAGGACTCCGAGACCCTGAACGTGCTTGATCCGGGCACGGGCCAGACGGTCGGTTCCCCGATCCCCTTGGGAGATGATCCTGATGCCCTCTCCCTGACCCTGGCGGTGAGTGCCGACGGCCTGACGGCCACGGCTGGGGACGACCGACCGATCACCGTGCACCTTCTTGGAGGGTGCGCGGTGAGGTGGGATCGTCACGAGGATCGTCATGGTGGCCTCCTGGCAAGGGATGCGACGAAGATCGCACTGGACGTGCGTTCGAGGAGGACAACGCAGCCAGGGGATCACCAGGGCGACCGCAGTAGATTCCACATCACCGCGGACCCTCCTACCTCCGGGGAGCTGCTGGCTGCTTGGGAGGACCCGAGCGAGGGCACCACGGCGTTGGCCTTCCTGCCGGATGGTCGCCTTGTCTCGGGCGGGGATGATGGACGGATTCGAGTCTGGGAGCCGAGGACGGGGGCACCCTTGCCCGGACCGTTGTTCGGGATGGTGGGCGGGCAGCTCATGGGGCACAGCGATGCGGTGGAACACCTGGCGCCGTTCCAGGCCAAGGACGGGACATGGCGGCTGGCCGCAGCGGACATGGAGCACACCGTGCGGGTGTGGGACCTGGAGACCGGCCACCAGATCGGCGACGCCATCACCGCCCACACCTCGGTCATTCGAGCCCTTCTCGCTGACGGCTCACGCCTGATCTCGGTGGACACCGACGGGAACGTCGTCGTCCTTGATGATGACGGCACGGTGAGTGCCACCCACGATCTGGGAGTCACGGTGTGGGGTGCTGCCTTGGTCGAGGGGGAACTCGCCGTGGGGTTGAGCGACGGTTGGGGCACCGTTGAGCTGCCCTGAGCACCCTCTTAACTGCGTCACCGAGCAGGTTCTGGCCTTGGCCGTCGTGGATTTCCACGTGCGCCCGGCCCTCGCGGTCTCGTTGAGCGAGCAGCGGGTCCTCATCGTTGACCCGATCACTGATCGTCTCCTCGGCATCTTCGCCGACCCGCAGGGGTTCTACCTGCCCAAGGAGCGGCCACTGCTGGTCGAGGGCCTGTGGCTGCGCTTCTCGCTGCATGAGGGGCAGGTGCAGGTCCACACCGAGGAAGGCCTGCTGCACACCTTCGGCGATGCCATCTGCTGCCTGCTCCCCGTCGATGTCTGGGGCCTGCCCCGGCTCGTCACCGGCAGCACCGACGGTGCCATCACGATCTGGGACCCCGCATCCGGTGCCCGCGTGGGTCAACCGGCCCGGATCCACGACGGCCAGGTGACCGCCCTGTGTGTGATGCTGGAGGAGGACGGCAACGCCCTGCTCATCTCTGCGGAGAACACTCCGGGCAGCCCGCCCCTGGTCGCCTCGAGGGGTCTGTTCGAGGCTGATCAGTGACGAGCCACCCGGAAAAACCGACTGAGAGGGTACGCGGTGAGGTGGGATCGTCGCGAGGATCGTCATGGTGGGCACCTGGCAAGGTAGTACGACGAAGATCGCACTGGATCGTGCGTTCGAGGAGGACAACGCAGCCAGGGGGTCACCAGGGCGACCGCAGTAGATTCCGCCTATTCGCGCACCCTCTAACTAGGCCAGGCCTTCTGACTTCAGCCAGTCGGCGGCGATGGTGGCGGCTGGGGCCTGGTCGGTGACCGAACGCTGGTTCATCGCGCGCAGGTCCTCCGGGGACAGTGCGGCCGAGACCTTGTTCAGCACCGCCGCCGCCTTGTCGTCGACCTTGTCGGAGACCACGGGCACCACGTTGGAGGACAGGAACAGCCCCTTCGGGTCCTCGAGCACCACCAGATCGGGGTCGCTCAGCACCGGGTCGGAGGAGTAGATGTCCACCAGGTTCACCGTCCCGGAGCGCAGCGCCTTCACCGTCAGCGCGCCCCCGGAGTCCTCGACGGGGGTGAAGGAGGCCTTCACCTCGTACATCTCGGCCAGCCCCTTCGGGCCGTAGGGGCGGGTCTCCAGCTCGGAGTTCCCACCCAGCACGACCCCCTCGACCCCGGCCAGGTCCGCGATGCTGCTGAGCCCGTGCTGTTCGGCGAATTCCTTGGTCACCACGTAGGAGTCCTGGTCCGTGGCCGGGGCGAAGTCCAGCGCCCGGAGCCCCTTCGGCAGCGCCCCCGGCAGCTCGGCGGCCACGTCCTTGGGGAGCCTGGCCGTCGTGCTGGGGATGTGGTACTGCAGCAGGTTCCCGCTGTACTCGGGGAAGACGTCGATCCGGCCAGCCTGCAGCTCGGGAATGTAGACCTCGCGCTGCCCGATCCGCAGCTGCCGCTCCACCGGGTATCCGGCCCCTTCGAGGGCTTGGGCGTAGATCTCGGCGAGGATTTCGTTCGAGTAGTAGTCCTGTGACCCCACGACGAGTTGTTGTGGTGTGCCTCCGCTCCCTTCACCCTCCAGGTTGGCAGCCGTTCCGCAGGCGGTCATCACGAGGACGACGGCGAGGCTGGCGAGCCACGTGGTGGTCTTCATCGGGGTCCCCCTTCCGGTTGGATTGCCGAGCTGGGATCAGCCAGGCGGATGGCGGCGCGTTTGGCCAGGACCAGCAACAGGTCCAGCACCAGCGCCAGCGCGACCACGAGCACTGCTCCGGCGAGCATCTGCGCGTAGTCGCGGGTCTTGAGGCCGGTGAACAGGAACCGGCCGAGCCCCACATCGGCGGTGTAGGCCGCCAGGGTTGCGGTGGCCACGACCTGCAGCATGGTGGAGCGGATTCCCTCAACGATGAGCGGGGCCGCAACGGGCAGCTCCACCTGGGTGAGCACCTGGCGGCCGTTCAGCCCGATGGCCCGTGCCGCGTCCACCGTCACCGGGTTGGCCGAGGCCACCCCCGAGTAGGCCCCGGCGAGCATGGGTGGCAGAGCCAGCACCAGCAGCGCCAGGAAGGGGGCCAGCACCCCGATACCGAGCCACAGCCCGGTCAGGGTGAGCAGTCCCAGGGTGGGCAGCGCCCGGGCCGAGGAGGTGAGCAGCGGCATCGCGACGGCGAAGCGTCGGGTGTGGCCGATGGCGACACCTGCGGGCAGGGCCAGCACCGCGGCCGCCCCCACCACCGCGAGGGTGAACAGCAGGTGCTCCCAGAGCCTGCGAACGATCAACGGTGCGTGCTCGGGATCAAGCAGCCACCCGAGGGCGTCGAGGAAGATGCTCATGCCGCCCTCCCCCGACGCCACGGGGTCAGCAGACGCCCCAGAGCGACGATCACCAGATCAAAGATCAGGGCCAGCAGCAGCGTCGCCACCACCCCGATCACCTGCTCCTCGACGATGCGGCGTTGGAAACCGTCGGTGAACAGGTGGCCCAGGGAGGGCACGCCTACCAGGGCCCCCACGGTGACGAGCGAGACGGTGGAGGCCGAGACCACCCGCAGCCCGGCCACCAGCACCGGCACCGCCAGGGGCAGCTCAACCCCCCAGAACCGCCGCCACCGATCCATCCCCAGGGCATCCGCGGACAGGGTGACATCCCGGGGCAGCCCCCGGAACGCCTCCGCAGTCTGGGCGACCAGCACGGCCACACCGTAGAGCGTCAACACGATCACCATGTTGAGTGGGGAACGCACCGGGATGCCGAGGATCACGGGCACGATGACGAGCAGCGGCAGGGAGGGTACCGCGTAGATCAGTGACAGCAGCGACATCAGCGCCCCACCGGTCCGCCCCCCTGCGACGGCCAGACGCCCCAGGGGGATCGCCAGGAGGGCGGAGGCGACGATGGCCGCTCCCGCCAGGAGGACGTGAACACCGAGCAGCCCGGCGGTCACCTCCCAGTTCTGGGAAAGCCACTTCAAGGGCGCGCCTCACTGTTGGGGGTCAGGGTTCCGACGGCTCTGCCGTCGCCGTCGAGCACCAGCACCCGACCGTCGCGCTCCATCGTGGTGAGGCGACGGTGCCGGGCGTGGGTGCCGATGAACTGGGAGACGAATTCGTCCTCGGCCAGCAGCAGGTCAGCGGGGGTGCCGAGCGCGGCCAGGGTGCCGCCGGGACGCATCACCGCCACCTGGTCGCCCAGCAGGAAGGCCTCGTCCACGTCGTGGGTGACGAAGACGATGGTGGCCCCGATCCGCTGCTGCAGCGCGATCAGTTCCTGCTGCAGGTCGGCGCGCACCAAGGGGTCGAGGGCGCCGAAGGGTTCGTCCATCAGCAGGATGCGGGGGTTGTTGGCCAGCGCCCGCGCCACGCCGACGCGCTGCCGTTGCCCGCCGGAGAGCTGGGAGGGAAAACGGGTGGCCAGGGCGGTGTCGAGACCGACGACCTCCATCACCTCGAGCGCCCTGGCGTGGGCGGCCCGTTTGGGGACTCCCTCCAGCCGCGGGACGGTGGCGATGTTGTCGATGATGCGGCGGTGCGGGAACAGGCCGCCGTCCTGCAGGACGTATCCGATGGAGCGCCGAAGCGCCACCGGGTCGCAGGCGGCGACGTCCTTGCCGTCGACGAGGACCCGGCCCGTGGTGGGGCGGACCATGGCGTTGACCATGCGCAACAAGGTGGTCTTGCCCGAGCCGGAGGAGCCGAGCAGCACGGTGGTGGATCCGGCGGGGATGTTGAGGCTGATTCCCCCGACGGCAACGGTGCCGTCCGGGTAGGTCAAGGTGACGTCGTCGAACTGGATCATCTCATCTGCCCCCATGAGAGTTCCGAGGGGCGGGGCGGCCGCTGTGGCGCGACCGCCCCGTCGGGATCACTTGTTGGTGAACTTGTCCTTGATCTCCTCGACCTTGTCGGCGACACCGGAGGCCAGGTCTCCCAGGCCCTCCTTCGCCTTGTCCACGATCTGCCCGAGGCCACCCTCGACGCGGTCCGCGGTGCCGTCCTGGCGGAGTTCCTCGTTGCCGACAGCCTCGCCGACGGCTTCCTTGGCCTTGCCGATGCCTTCTTGGATGTTGTTCTCGATACCCATGTTCTGCTCCTTGCAAGCTGACCACCAGGGCGAGTTCCCTGATGACGTGGGCGCGGACTCCACGGCCCGGACCTTTCACCGCCCGTGTGACGACGTCCGGCCCTGCTGATCCTGAAGTGGATGCGGCGCGGGTCTTGCTTCCCGCCCCGGAACCTCCTAGGTTGCCCTCAGCAGATGGTGCAACGATACCTGCCAACTCAAGTGGTGCGGTCGATGTACGACTGAGCAAGGAGGTCCCGTGAGATGTACGACGTGATTGTGATCGGCTCTGGCATCGGCGGTCTGACAACGGCAGGACTGCTGGCCGGGGTGGCTGGCAAGCGCGTGCTGGTGCTGGAGAAACACCGTGAACCCGGCGGTCAGACGCACACCTTCCGCCGCGGTGGGGCCTCGTGGGACGTCGGGGTCCACTACGTCGGGGCGATGTCGCCGGACGAGGAACCTCGGATGTTGTCGGACTTTTTGTCGGCAGGCGAGTTGGTCTGGAACCGGATGCCGGAGGAGTTCGACCGCTACGTCTACCCGGACCTCGAGCTTCGGCCCATCGCGGACGAGGCCGAGTACCGTTCCCGGTTGGTGGCGCTTTTCCCTGAGGAGCAGAAGGCCATCTCGCGCTGGTTCGCCGACGTCAAGAAGGCACGTCGCTGGCTGCAGCTCGGCTTCATCTCCCAGATGTTGCCGCGTCCCGTCGCGGCGATGATGCGCATGATCCAGCGGATGACGGGGCGTCTGGGGACCATGACCACGAGGGCCTGGCTGGACCGTCATGTCCACGACGTGCGCCTGAAGGCGCTGCTGGCCAGCCAGTGGGGCGACTACGGGCTGCCGCCCGCCAAGAGCGCCTTCGCGGTGCACGCCCTGATCTTCGAGCACTACTTGAAGGGGGCGTGGTTTCCCTCCGGGGGGAGTGCCCGGATCGCCCGTACCTTCGAGGCGGGGATCGAGGCCGCAGGTGGCGCGGTGCGGGTGGGTCAGAAAGTGACCAGGATTCTCGTCGATGACGGCCGGGTCGTCGGGGTGCAGGTGAAGGACCTGCGTCATCCGGACATGGCTGAGGTGGCCTACCTGGCCCCCGTCGTCGTCTCCACCGTCGGGGCCAGAACCACCTTCAACAAGCTGCTGCCGACCACCGGGGAGGTGGGCCGGGCGACGACGGCCGTGCGTGAGCAGGTGGACCAGCTGGGGGTCGGGGATTCCGCAGTGGTGGCCTACGTCCGGTTCCGGGAGGACCCGCGCGTGATCGGGGTGGATGGTTCCAGCATCCGGGTCTTCGGGGATCACCACCACGACGACGAGCTCACCCACACCCGGAATCTGCTGGAGGGGCGCGCGACGGAGGCCTTCATCTCGTTCCCCTCGGTGAAGGCGGGGCAGTCCATCCACACCGCCGAGATCGTCACGAGCGCCCCGTACTCGGCGTTCAAGCAGTGGCGGAAGGAGGTCACGGGCAACCGTGGCGCGGACTATGACGCGCTGAAGCAGCGGATCGGTGATGGTCTGGTGGCTCTGGCGGATCGGGTGCTTCCCGGTTTCTTGGACCTGGTGGAGCATGTGGAGGTCTCCACTCCCCTGACGGCTGAGCACTACACCGCCCACCCGTGGGGTGCGTTCTTCGGGGTCCCTGCCACCCCTGACCGGTTGCGGGCCAAGCCCTTGGGGCCGAGGACCCCGGTCCCGGGGCTGTACCTGGCCGGGCAGGATGCGATGAGCCTGGGGATCGTCGGGGCCTTGATGGGCGGGGTGGCCACGGCGAGCCAGGTGTTGGGGCCGAAGGGGTATCCCACCATCATGAAGGCGGTGCGAGCCGGACGTGCTCCGCTGCCTGCCGACGGCCCGTTGCCCACGGGCAAGTTCCGCGCCCGGGTCGCAGGCAACCAGGAGCTCACCCCCACGGTGCGGGAGCTCACCGTGGAGATCGACGGCGAGGTGAACACCTGGCTGCCCGGGCAGTTCGCGCGGCTGAGGGTGGCCCCTCACGAGTGGCGCGACTACTCCATCGTCGGGCTCGAACAGGGGCGGCTGCGGTTGCTCATCAGCATGGCCACGGGTGGTCTCGGTTCGCAGTTCGTCGCATCGGCGACGCCGGGCACCCTGGTGCAGGTGGAGCTGCCGCTGGGCCAGTTCCGGGTGGAGCCTTCGGCCAGGATGCGGGTCTTCGTGGCGACGGGGACGGGCCTGGCCCCGTTCCTGCCGGTGTTCGCACAGGCGATGCAGGACGACGACCTGCTGGTCTTCGGGTGCAGGACTGCGGCGGATGATCTGACCACGCTGTTGACCGATCCGCTGCCGAGCACCATCCGCTGCATCAGCCGGGAGGCGGTGCCGGGGGCCCGTCATGGCCGGGTGACCACGGAGCTGTCGAAGCTGGAGCTCGACTGGCCGAACACCGAGGTGTACCTGTGCGGTTCGGACGCGATGATCGTCGATGCCACCCGGCTGCTGCACCAGAAGGGGGTCACCGCCCTGCACACCGAGCCCTACTGAACCACACCATTTGCCTCCGTCGCCCCTTCGCGGGTAGGGTTCCTCCTTGGAGGATTCGCCTAGAGGCCTATGGCGCTCGCTTGGAAAGCGGGTTGGGTTCACGCCCTCACGAGTTCGAATCTCGTATCCTCCGCCGCCAGGTCCGGCTCCCGAGGGGAGCCGGACCTTTGCATCTCTTGCACCAGATGCACGGACCGCGCCCATGCCATCCGGAGACCCCGGGAAGGTTGACTAACGTTGCTGCCAGGAGGTACCGATGGCGACCCTGACGATCCGACAGCTCGACGACCACACTCACGCGCGCCTGCGCAGCCGCGCGACACAGCACGGCCGATCGGTCGAAGCGGAGGTTCGCGCGATTCTGGACTCTGCCGTGGGGCGACCAGAGCAGAACATCCTGCTCAACCTCCATGCCACGATGTCCGAGACGGGCGGTGTCGATCTACCTCCCGTTGACCGCACTTGGGCAATCGTGTAGGATTCAGCCCATAGCTGCCCACCGTCCCCTCATGGGGACTGGTGGGATTTTGACCTTGAGGACAACGATGCCCCCTGTTCCCACACCGCCAAGGCTCCGAGCAACCATCATCATGGACTACCAGAACATCCACCTGGTGGGACACGACACCTTTTCTTCCCGCACCCAACCTCTTCACGAGACCCTGATCGACCCGTTGAAGTTCGCCCAGCAGCTGGTGCTGGCACGCAACGCCGCTCAGAAACCAGGCTACGAGAAGGCCGTTCTGGGCAAGGTTCTGGTCTTTCGAGGCCTCCCCTCCAACGAGCACGATCCGCACGACTACGCCCGCAGCCTCAGGCAGAAGGCCCAGTGGCAGCGGGATAAGCAGGTGAAGGTGGTCTTCAGACCGTTGCGCTATCGGCTGGAACGGGATGCAGCCAGCCACCCCATCCTCGACATCAACGAGAAGCCCATCATCCTCGAGAAGCGCGAGAAGGGCATCGACGTGCTCTGCGCCTTGGCCTTGGTGCGCGAAGCCCGACAGCCCGGGAACCGGGTGGTCATCCTGGCTTCACATGACAGCGACCTGGAACCTGCGCTGGATGAAGCGGTGGCCTTGAGCCGAGCCAAGGTGGAGACGATGCGCTGGGACTCGCCCGGTCGTCACACGAAACAGCTTCGTTGTGAGCGGCAACGCCTGTGGAGTACTCGCCTCGACGAGAGGGCGTTCCACGCTTCGCGCGACCTGACTCCATATCCCTGAGCCTCTGCGACACTGGCCCCATGACCGAAGAGCTCGCCCCGCCCACCAAGGTGTACGAGCACCTCACCGAGACCTCCCGCCGTACCGGCCGCTCGGTGCGTGAGGTGGCGTTGGAATGGGCACGCGGCATCGATGGCCACTGGAGTTGGTGGGTTCCGGTGGGCGATGTCGTCATCGCGATCCTCAACCCGGAGCAGCCCCGGGTTCCCCTCAGCGATTCCACCGAACTTGCCATCGAGTTGATGCAGGACCCCACCTGGCCCACCTGGGTGCGGGCTGGGCTCGCCTGGCGCTACGCCGTCACCGTGCGTCGGGTCCACGCCGGTGAGTTCGAGCTGTTCGGGGATGAGGACCCCGAACATCGCGCCTGGCTGATCCGGCTGCTCGCGGACTGGGACGAGGCGGAGCACATGGTCTGGGAGGAGATCGCCTGGCCGGGCCCCCTCGACGAGACCGCCCCGCAGTGGGACCAGGATCGGCTCCGGTGGTTCGAGCTGCAGGATCGGCTCGCCGCCCAGCAGGTCGCATGGTGTCGTGCCCGCCTGGCTGACCCTGCGGTCCGGGGAGTCGAGCTGGGGCTGGCCCTGCGTCGCCTCTGGGACACCGACAACCTCACCGCCCAGGACCTGCAGGCGCTCGCCCCTGGCTGGAGGAGTCGGTTCCTCCGGCAGTTCGACAGCGACCCGTTCTCCGGTGTCGGTGCGTGCGTGGTCTACAGCATGGCCTTGGCCGAGTTCGGCATTCTCAGCCCGATCTTCGAGCACATCCGGGAGCATCGCCGTCGCTGGGAGAGCAGCGTGTATGCGCCGTTGGTCGGCTGGTACGGCTCCGAGGCTGAGGTCGATGAGCTGTGGGACAGGGCCATCCGCCCCGACGCCGATCCGCGGGTGGTCCTGGGCGCGACGGCGGGTCGCGCCCGGCTGGAGGGCATCTCCTTGGCCCAGGCCTGCGACCGGGCTGCCGCCGAGGCGGGCCGTCACAACCCGTTCCTGACGGTTGCCCTGGCCCACGGTGGGCGACCCCGGTTGTGGGCGCGTCACATCGACCCTGCGGACCCGAGATGGACGGCCCGCGCCGTGGCACTCGCCGAGGATGAGACCCTGGGTCAGGACTTTCGGGCCGCCGCCCGGCGGGTTGGCCGATGAGGCTTCCCGGTGTGTCCGCAGCGTCGTTCAGCCCGGTGAGCGATGCGGTGGCGGTCCTGTTCGACGACGGCGTGCTACAGGTCCGTCACGGTGATCTTGTGAGCCTGGAGGTGGCCACCGGTCTGTTCGGGATGCAGGGGCCACGTCACGCCTGGAGCCCCGATGGTCGTCACATCCTGGCGGCCGATGCAGCGTCGCTCCAGGTGCGCGATGCCGCCTCGGGTGCGCTGGTCTCGTCGTGGGAAGCCCCGATGGGCTGGTTGGGCACCTCTTGGAGCCCGGATGGCAGGCACATCGCCAGTGGTGGTGAGGGCGGGTGCGCGATCTGGGAGCCGTTGAGTGGCCAGCGCCTGCACCGGCTGCTCCCTGCCGAGCCTGATGTGGCGGTGACGTGGACGGCGTGGTCCTCCGATGCCGCGCGGCTGGCCGCTGGCATCCTGTTGGCCGATGACAGCGCCGAGGTGCGCATCTGGGACGCCCGCACGGGGCAGCGGTTGCGCGTCATCGCCGGGCTTTGTTGGGGATCGACCGCCTGCTGGCGGGCCGACGGCAGGCACATCCTCGCCCACTGTGAGGAGAGTGGCCGTGTTCAGGAGATCGACGCGGCCTCCGGGCAGGTGCGCCGTGGTGTGGAGGTCCGCGACGACCACGACAACACCGTCCTGGACTGGCACCCCACGCAGCCGATCGCCGCGACCGGCGGGGCGGATGGCGCGGTCACCCTGTGGGACCTGGACTCCGGGCGACGCCTGCACCGCCTGCAGGCCCACGCCGAGGGCATCCACCACGTCGAGTTCAGAACCGACGGTTCCCGCCTGCTCAGCATCGCCGACGACGACACCGTTCACATCCAGACGTTTTGAGGGTGCAGGTAGCCTCTCGGGCAAGGTGATGAGAGCGCTCCCGCAGGAAGGGGCTGGCTGTGCGTATCGGTGAGCTGAGTTTCGTGGTGCTGACGGCACTGTTGTTGGTGACGGTCGTGTGGTGGCCGGTCCGCCCCGGCCTCCGACTGCGGGGGACGCAGGCACTGATCGCGGTGACCGCCGTGGTGTTGGTGCTGCACGTCACCCTCGAATTTCCACGTTTCCTGCTGCTGCCGACAGGCCTGGTCTTCGCAGTACTGGTGGCGGTGACCTGGCTTCGGGTCACGCGGCTGGGTGCAGAGCGCGACGGTGGGCGGCGCTGGGCCAGCGTGCTGCGTCGCTCGGCCGCGAGCCTTGTCGGGGGGCACCTTGGTGGCGGTCAGCGGAGTGGCGGCATGGGCGTTGCCTGTCTTCGAGTTGCCCCCCCCCGACCGGTCCGTACGCCATAGGGGCGCACGACGAGGTCTTCGTTGACGAGGACAGGCCGGAGCCACGGATCACCACTGCGACGGTTCCGCGCAGCATTCCCGCAACCATCTGGTACCCAGCGCAGCCGACCGAGGGGCAGACACCCGTCCGCTATGGCCCGGAGATCGTGGAGGCGCTGACCACCAACTTCGGGATGCCCGGAGTGGTGCTCGACCACCTGCAGCGGATCAGCACGCACACGTTCCAGGACGCGCAGCCCGCATCGGGCAGGTTCCCGGTGCTGTTGTACTCCCCTGGGTTCGGTTCCACCCGGTACGAGAGCATGGCGCTCGTCACGGAGCTGGTGAGCCACGGTTACGTGGTGGTGGGCATGGACCACGCGGGCACCTCGGCCGTCGTCCCGGCACACACCGGCGAGAAGATCGTGGCTGACGAAGGCTGGGAGGACAACCCCGAGGAGGTCGGAGCGCAGTGGGTCGAGGAGCGGACGCAGGATGCCAGGCTGGTGCTCGGCTCACTGGCGGGCACCAAGCTGGCCGGGACCGTGGACCTGGAGCGGGTGGGTTTTCTCGGTTACTCCATTGGAGGAGGCACAGTGGCTGAGACCCTGCGGACCGATGCCCGAGTACAGGCGGCCATGAACCTGGGCGGCACCTTCTTCGGGAAGGTGACGCAGGAGGGGGTGGACAAGCCCCTCCTGAGATTCAACGACGACCCGACGGAACCAGAGGATGCATTGGACATAGAGAAGGAGAACGAGCAGGTCTCGAAGCTGAGCGGAGCCTTCTACCGATCGGCGAAGCTGACGGACACACAGCACTTGAGCTTCAACGACACCTTCGCCGTCGTGCCCTTGATGGGCACCGGGCTGCTCCCTCACGCCCGCAGCGTCGAGGTGTTGCGCCACCACGTCCGCGACTGGTTCGACCACCACCTGCTGGGCGAGCCGCTGCAACTCGTGGGCACCGACACACCCGACTACCCCGAAGTGGTGTGGCAGTACTGACAGGACGCCCTCCCAGAGGTCGCGCGGACAGGCGAATCAGCCCCTCGGCAGAGGTGGGCACGAACCGCCGTTCTGCTTCGCCCGCGGCGACGAACCAGGACGGCGGTTTGAGGGCACTGGTAGCCTGCAGAGCAGGGTGATGAGAGCGCTCCCGCAGGAAGGGGCTGGCTGTGCGTCTCGGTGAGCTGAGTTTCGTGGTGCTGACAGCACTGCTTCTGGTGGTCGTCGTGTGGTGGCCTGCCCGTTCCAGGATCAGACCACGGGTGACCCAGGCATTGATCGCACTGACGGCCGTGGCACTGGTACTGCACGTCACCCTGGAGTTCCCACGCGTGCTGCTGCTTCCGGCCGGAGTGGTCTTCGCCGTCCTCGTCGTGGTGACATGGCGCCGGGCCGCGAGACAGGGGGCCGAGCAGGGCGGTGGGCGACAGTGGGTGAGCCTGCTGCGTCGCTCGGCCGCGTGCCTCGTCGGGCTGGCCCTGGTGGCGACCAGCGGGGTGGCGGTGTGGGCACTGCCGGTGCTCACACTGCCCGCAACGAGTGGCCCCTACGCCGTGGGAGCACACAGTGAGGTGTTCGTCGACGAGAACCGGACGGAGCCGCGGATCACCACCGCCACCCTGCCACGCAGCATTCCCGCCACCATCTGGTATCCGGCCGAGGCGACCGAGGGCCAGAGGCCGCTCGGCTACGACCCGGAGGTCCCCGAGGCGCTGACCGCCAACCTGAACGCTCCAGCGGTGATCCTCGGCCACCTGCAACGGATCAGCACGAACACCTTCCAGGACGCGCAGCCCGCATCGGGCAGGTTCCCGGTGCTGCTCTACTCCCCCGGGTTCGGCTCCACTCGCTACGAGAGCATGGCGCTCATCACCGAGCTGGTCAGCCACGGCTACGTCGTGGTGGGCATGGACCACGCGGGAACCTCAGCCGTCGCCACGGCCCACAACGGTGAACGAATCCTGGCGGATCTGGAGACAATGGATTCCGAGGACAATTCAGCAGGATTGGTCGAGGAGCGGGCGCAGGACACCAGCTTCGTGCTCGACTCCCTGTCAAGCACGAAGTTGGCGGAGACGATGGAACTGGATCGGGTGGGCATGGTCGGATACTCCTTCGGGGGATCCACCGCCGCCGAGGTCCTGCGGACCGATGCCCGGGTGCGGGCAGCCCTCAACATCGATGGCCCCTTCCACGGCAACGTCACGCAGGAAGCAGTGGGCAAGCCCCTGATGACACTGCACCATGACCCGGCCACGTACTCGCCGGAGCTGCAGCCGGAGGTCCTGCAGTCCCTGCAGGAAGAGGACGACCTGATGCGGGGGTTGAACGGAACGAACTACCACGTGGCGACGGTGACGCAGACGCAGCACCCGAGCTTCAACGACACCTTCGCCGTCGTACCCCTGATGGGCAACGGGCTGCTGCCCCACACCCGCATGGTCGAACTGCTGCGCCCCCTCATCCGCGACTGGTTCGACCACCAGCTGCGGGGCGAACCGTTGCGCATGGTGGGCAAGGATCTGCCTGAGTATCCCGAGATCGTGTGGCAGAACTGAGACGGAACCTCCGGCTCGGCGTGACGGAGGTCGTCGACGAACAGCACCCGCCACCGTGACATAGGGTTGGGTCATGGAACAACGGCGTATGGAACGGCTCGGGGTCGACACATCGGTGATCGGGTTGGGCTGCTGGCAGCTCGGCGGGGACTGGGGCGAGGTGAGCGAGGACCACGCGCTGGCCACCCTCCACGCTGCCGTGGACGCCGGAGTCACCTTCCTCGACACCGCCGATGTCTACGGCGACGGCCGCAGCGAGCAACTCGTCGGGCGGTTCCTGCGCGAGCGCGGAGATGACTCCCTCACCGTCGCGACCAAGATGGGGCGGCGCGCCAACCCGCACGTCGCAGCGGAGTACAACGGCGCCAACTTCCGCGCCTGGAACGACCGCTCCCGCGCCAACCTGGGGGTTGACACCCTGGACCTCGTCCAGCTGCACTGCCCGCCGACGCCGGTCCACAGCACCGATGCCGTCTATGACGAGCTCGACGCGATGGTCGAGGAGGGGCGCATCAAGGCCTACGGCGTCTCCGTCGAGACCGTCGACGAGGCCCTCACCGCCATCGCCCGACCCAACGTGGTGAGCGTCCAGATCATCCTCAATGTGTTCCGACGCAAACCCCTCGAACGGGTGCTGCCCGCCGCCGCGACAGCCGGGGTCGGCATCATCGCCCGCGTTCCCCTGGCCTCCGGCCTGCTGTCGGGCAGGTACGACGAGTCGACCCGGTTCGCCCCCTCCGATCATCGCACCTACAACCGCCACGGCGAGGCCTTCGACAAGGGCGAGACCTTCTCCGGGGTGCCCTACGACGTTGGCGTGGCCGCGGCGTGGGAGGTGGCCGCGTTGACGCCGCCGGGGGCGTCGACGGCGCAGTTCGCGCTGCGGTGGATCGTCGACCAGCCCGGCGTGAGCGTCGTCATCCCCGGTGCGCGCAACCCGGAGCAGGCCAGGGCCAATGCGTCGGCGGGCTCGCTCGCGCCGCTGACCCCGCCGCAGCTCGACGCACTGGAGCACATCTACGACGAGCACATCCGTGAACACGTCCACGCCAACTGGTGACGGCCGGGGTTCAGCCCGCCCCGCATCGCCGATCTGTTTCACCACCACGTGCTTCCTCCGAGGAGACCCTGGAGATTCTGAGTGACCCAGATCTGGTTGCCCGAATTCGCTCCGGGCTCGCCGAGGCCGAGGCAGGGAAGGGCACGATCATGACCAAGGAAGAACTTCTTCGTTCTCTGAAGCCATGGACTCTCCGCATGACAAGGGAGATCATCTCGCTGTTCCCTCACGGCAGCTACCCGTGGGCAGTGGCGTGCCGCAGCGATGGTCGTTTCCTGGCGGTCGGGTCGCACAGCCGCACGGTCACCGTCTGGGACCTTGCCAACCGCACCCCCGCGCGTACCCTGATCGGCCATCCCGGCCCGGTGGATGCCGTCTGCTGGAGCCCCGACGGCGCCAGCATCCTCACCTCCTCCCAAGGAGTGAGCTGGCTGTGGAGTGTCGCGACGGCGAGACGGCTCCACGAGGTCCCAGCCCTGGCAGGTCTTGTTCCCGTCGCCTGGTACGGAGAGGTCATCCTGGCCATGACCGCACGGCGGGTGGTCACCGTCGACGCCAGCGGCGAGCTGCTCCATGACTTCGGGCCGCCGTCGCTGTTGAGGTGGCGGGCCGCGTTGAGTCCCGACGGTGCCCGGCTGGCCCTCGTGGATGCCTCGATGCAGATCACGGTCCGCGACAGCCGAACCGGGGAGGAGGTCGGCACCTTCCCCACCGACGGGCACCTGGACGCGCTTGGCTGGACCCCTGACTCCCGCCATCTGGTGGGCAGTGGCCACTCCCCGACCCGTATCTGGGAGCCAACCTCGGGTGAGTTGATCCGGCAGCTGCCCGCCTCCGCGGCGGTTCGGTTCAGCCCCGACGCCTCGCGGCTGCTGGAGGTCCCGAACGACGATCACCTGCGGGTCCTGGAGGCCGCCACGGGCGAGGAGCTGCACCGGCTCGAGCTGGGTTCGTGGTGCCATTTCGCCATCTGGCACCCCGATGGCCGACACGTCATCGCCCCCACCAAGGAGGGCAGCATCCAGCTGTGGGACATCCAACCCCGCCGCGCCAAACAGGTCGCGGTCCTCGGCGGCGACCACACCCCTGAGGCCAGCGAGAACCGGGTCGTCTCGGCGTACTTCCGGCCCGGCGACGATGCGCTCACCACAGCGTCGGCCAACGGGAGGCTGCGACTGTGGGGCAGCGACGGCGCCCTGATGAGCGAGGCCGCCTGCTCGGCGGAGCTGGTGAGTGGCCCGCAGAGTGCGTGGAGTCCTGATGGCACCCGGCTGCTGGTGTCGAACCGGTACCGCACCGAGGTGCGGGAGGTGCCGACGGGGCGGCTGCTCTCCCACCGGGATCATCTGGAGAGCTCAAAGACGCTCACCTGGAGCCCGGACGGGACCCGGGTGGCGGGCGGCTGCGACATGTTCCGGGGCAAGGGTTGCTGGATCTGGGACCCAACCACCGGGGAAACCCTCCACACCCTCCTGGGCAAGGACGTCGAGGCCACCTGGACCGCGTGGTCGCCGGATGGCGGGCAGCTCGCCGCTGGGGTGCTGCTGCCCGAGGGCGGATTCGAGATTCGGGTCTGGGATTCCCACTCAGGGAAACGGCTGCGCACCTTCAATGGTTTCGACTGGGGTGTGGCCGCCCGGTGGAGCCCCGACGGGGCCCGCATCCTCGCCCAGGACATCGAGAACGGCCCCGTCCAGGTGATCGACGCCCTGAGCGGAGAGCTCATCCAGAACTTCGACCCCGATGAGGCCGAGGAGGACGCCGCCTTCGACTGGGAGCCGGCCACGAACACCGTCGCCCTGGGACGAGAGGACGGGGCCATCACCTTGTGGCGCCTCGATGACGGGAAACGCCTCCATCAGTTGCGGGGCCACGCGGGAGGCATCACCAGCGTCCAGTTCAGCACCGACGGCTCACACCTGGTCTCCCTGTCCACCGACCGCACCGTCCGCGTCTGGGATGTCGCAACCGGTACCCAGGTCGGTTTCCAGATCGACTCACTGCCCGAGGACCAGTGGGTGACCTGGACCCCTGATGGCACCATCCTGCACGCCAGCTCCGAGGCCCACCGGTGGCTCGCCGTCGAATGCGTTGTTGACGGCGAGAAACGACTCCTCCCCATCGACCCCTCGGAGCTCCCGGCATGAAACCAGACCTCACCCGCTCCCTGCGGCGCGGCCCCTCGACCTTCAGCCCCGACGGCACCCACGTGGCGACCGCCCACGCCTTTCGGCAGGTTGTCGTGTGGGAGGAGGCCACCGGAGATGAGCTGTTCATCCTCACCACGTCCGAGACCGGGATGGGGGCTCCAGCCTGGAGCCCCGATGGCTCCCGGCTCCTCACCGTCGCCTCCGGGGTGGTGAGGCTGTGGGATGCTGCCAACGGCACTCGGCTCGGTGAGGTCGCTGCCCTGCGTGACGCCCGGTCCGTGATCTAGGGCGAAGGCGGCATCGTCGCGGTCCTGGACAGCGACGAGGTGATCTGCGTCGATGCCAGGTGGGCAGAGGTCGCCCGGTATCTGCTGCCCCAGCCCTGGGAACTCACGGACCGCCCCAGCCCGGATGGGCGGCGGCTGGCCTTCATCGACCCCGACGACGGGATGAGCATCATCGATCTTCGTTCCGGGACTCTGCTGGCGCGGTTCGACATGGAGGCGAGCCCGCAGGTGGTGGCCTGGCATCCGAGGGCGCAGCAGGTGGCAGTGAGCCGTCGTCCAGGAGCTGCCGGGACAGCAGGGCCAAATGGTGACCCGGGTGTTCGATCTTCAGTCGCAGGCGCTGTTCCGGGAGGTCCCGGGCCGGGTGGTGCTTCACAGTTTCAGCCCGGATGGTGGTCTGCTCGTCGTTCACGACGACGACCGCGCGAGGATCGTTGACCTCGGCACCGGTGAGGCTGTGGACCTCCCGGGCGAGGGGTGCAACTGGGAGGAGGCGCTGTGGCATCAAAGTGGCTGCCTGATGCTTCCGGCCGAGAAGCCGACGGTGCCCGTCCTGGCGGCCTTCCGTGACGGTGATGATGCGGTGGTGATTCTCGACTCGTCCGAGACGATCCGGCTGCAGGACCGCTCCGGACAGCCGCTCGGTGAGTTCGGTGTCGCTGGGGCGGAGGCCTTGCTGCGGCTCAGTCCGCAGGGTGACCGGGTGGCGTTGCGGTGTGGGGAAGCCCTGCAGGTGTGGGAGCTCACGGGCCGGTTCGTCGCGGGCTTGGTTCACGATCCGTACCCGTATGACGCCGCCTGGAGCCCGGACGGGAGCCACATCATCAGCGCGGGACGAGACGGCAGCATCCGGGTCTGGGATGCCACCACGGGCGAGGTGCTGCACACCCTGCCGGGCGGGCAGTCCTACGGCAGGGTCAAGGTGGCGTGGTCACCGGGTGGCGCTGAGGTCCTGGCGGGCCCCGTCGGCGAGGCCGGAGGGTCCATCCAGCTCTGGGATGCCACCTGCGGGACGCCGGTGCGGAGCCTGGCAGGGGCGGAGACCACACATGAGCTGCGGTGGAGCAGCGACGGCGCGCTGATCCTGGGATCGCAGGCAGATGGGGACTCCGGGCTGCGCTGGGATGCCTCGACGGGGCAGCTGCTGCCGCCGCTGGTGGTGCACGACCCTGATGGAGGGTTCGAGGACGGCTTCGACACCCCGTGGCTGGCGATCTGGAACCCCACCGGGACCAGGCTCGCGACGGCGTGGGACGACTGCCTGATCCGACTGTGGACGCCCGATTCCCCCGAGCCCCTGCATGTGCTCGACGGCCATCTGAACCCGGTCACCCACCTGGCGTGGAATGCCGCAGGCACGCGGCTGCTCTCAGTCAGCGATGACGCTGTGCGTCTGTGGGATGTCGCATCGCTCGGCGAAGATTCCTGAAGGATTCAGGCCCCAAGGGCACGCCATTGCCAGAAATCCAATTTCTTCATTCGACGCCCCCACAGGGCCAGACCAATGAGCGCCGCAATGACGGCATAAACACCACTGTTCATGGCCGGTTCATCTGCCAGTCGGGGAAGGCTGTTGGCGAAGTCTTTCGTCACCAAACCATGGACACAAATTCCGGTCAACGGAACCATCAGAACGAAGTTCACGATCCGAGAAATCCTCGGGAAGGATTTGTGGAGCAGGATCAACAAGGTGATGTAGACAGCACTGACAAGCACCCCTGTACCTAAGCCCCAGACCAGTATCCCCCAGCTGTCGCTGGTGAGGGAGGGGCCGATCCAGCTCACACCGACAGCCATCCCCACGATGAAGACAAGCGCTTGGTCCGGCGCGAGCAGCATCCACAGCAGGAAACGCAGATAGAACACGATGATGACGATGATGAGAATCGTCAACGGAGCTCCCACGACAAACACCATTGCTGACTCCTTTCGCTTCACTGCATCCTGGATGACAAGGACTCTAGCACAGCTTGCGCGACCTCTTCCGCCCGATGCGAGCGACAGAAAGGACTGCCGCCCCTTGGATGTCACTCCTCATCGGCGCAGCGCCTCCAGAGCGGCTCCGGGCTCGCTGACGCGGCGGGGTGGAACGACCTAGCCCACCGTTCCTTGTCTGCCCTGATGCTGAGCAACCTCCTGCACCGGGTTGGCCCCATCCAACTGCGAAATACTGGTCGTCGCCTCATCACTCCACGACGGCGCGCGAGGAGAGACCCTGCTTGGTGGCCCGAGCAGCAACGCACTCCCCCATTTGCGACACCAAGGACGGCAGCCCGCCTCCGTTTCTCTCTGCGGTGTCATGCTGTAGGGTTTCCTGCTGGGCCTCGTACCAGAGATCTTGCACCCTTATGATGACGGCTCAGTGAGCTGGGCAGGTAGCCAAAACGGTCAGCGTTTGGGCCAGCCTCGACGGCGCACACGACGAGCCAGCAGCAGCCACAGGGCCGCCCCGCCCAGCGCGATGATCCAGCCAATCAGCTGTTTGCTCAACCCGGTCAGGATGAGCGCCGCCCAGACGACTGCCATGATGTGACATCCGGTGATGATGTAGCGGTCCAGCGGCTCCAGTTCGATGGCTTCGCCGCGCTGGATGATGGCGAGCGCTTCAGCGCGCTTGGCATCGTAGGTGGCCTTCGTGATCTCCCCCTTTGCGTGAGCGTCATCGAGGAACTTCAGCATCTCGGGGCCGATGTCACGCGCCATCTCAGGTTCTCCACTCAGGTTGTCATCCTAACGGACATACTTTAGCTCATCTCGGAGCCAATGTCGGGGTCGGGTCCGCAGGACCGCTCTGTGGCTCACAGATCATCAGCGACAACGTCGAGGCTGCCCTCCGTTGACGCGAGAGCCTGCCACGCTGTAGTGGAGCTGAAGAGGAAGGCGCGCATTGGAGCGCTCGACCCGGGGCACTCGCTACGGGGCACCGTAGACTGCACGATGTGATGCGCAACCTTGCTTGGAGCCCCGATGGCCTCAGCATCGCGGTGAACCGCGCTGATTGCGCTGTGATGGTGCACGATCTCGAGAATGGTACCGTCCGCACGGTGGCGACCTTCGATGAGGACACGCCTTGGTCCTTGGCTTGGTCACCTGACTCGTCAAAGATCGCGATCGGGACCGACCACCCGGAGATTGTCGTTGTGGGCCAAACACGATTGGCGCACCCAGTGGAGACGACGCCTGTTGATCTGGCGTGGTCTCCTTTCGGAGTGCTTGCCGCGGCCTGCGAGGAGGACGTGGTGGACATCCTCACCGACCCTCCCGTCAAACTCGACCACTCCGGGGAGCTTCCCCGTGCAGTCGCGTGGAGCCAGGATGGCCTTCGGCTCGCCACCGGCACAGAGAGCCGGGTTCGCATCTGGGACACCACGACTTGGCAGCTGGCCGCCCCAGAACTGGATGCCTCGGCCTCTGCACTCGCTTGGCGGCCCGACGGCACCGAACTGGCCACTGGGGGCGACACCCTCTGCTCACAGATCTGGTGCCCGACCTCCGGCGACCTCCTACGCAGTTTCCCGGAGAACGCCGAGCTCTGGTCCCTGCAGTGGCTTCCCGACCAGCGTACGCTGGCCCTCTTCGGCTTCACCGGGGACCCATACCTGACGTGGCTGCGGGATACCACCAACGGAGACCGGCACGAGCTTCCTGAGCTGATGGGCCTGGCCATCATTGATGCCGTCTGGAGCCCCGACGGGCAGCGCATCGCCATCATCGATGATGATGACCGTCTGCTCGTAGTCGAGAGACCACGTCGATGAACACTTCCACCTTTCCACTGCTTCCTGGCTGAAGCCCAACCGTGCTGAACTTGGACATCGACAACCGCGAGTTGTGAAGGTTGCCCCCGCCAGACCTAGTGGCGGGGGGGGCAACCTTCCCAAAGACTATTCCCGGAAGGAGCACCCATGAACAACTCCCCCTTGGCTCTGCTGCTGGCCAGCGTCTTCTTTGGCATCTGGGCCGCACTCAGCCCTGACACGTGGTTCAACATCGCCGGGCTCGTCGTCGCCACTGTCACCGGAGTGACGGCCATCGTCCTGGCCTTCCGCGCCCAGCGACGCGCCCTTGAGCGCCGCCGCAGGGCAGTCGCCCAGTGAGGTGCCCCCGCTGAGGGCGCAACCACCAGAGCGGTCCCACCCTCACCAAGGACGAAGCGGCCTCCGATCAGGTGTCACACCTGATCGGAGGCCGCTGCTGCATCTGTGGAGCTAAGGGGATTCGAACCCCTGACCTTCTCATTGCGAACGAGACGCGCTACCAACTGCGCCATAGCCCCGAGTACCGGATGATGCTAGCACCGTCCGGGGAGTTGATGCCAACCACGGTCCTCCACGACCGGCAGGATCACTCGCCTGCCACCTTCGGGAAGGAGACGATCTGCCCGTCTGAGCCGTCCCCCTCGGCCTGGCCGTCCTGCTCGCCGACAGCGGCATCCGGGTGCTCCGCCGTCGGGACCACCTGCTCGCCGACCACAGGGGCCGACAGGTCGATGGTGCGGACGGTGCGCGGCACCAACGGCTGTGAGACATAGGTCGAGACCACCGGGACCGCCCCCCACAGCCCGCCCGTGGCCTCCGGGGCGCTGAGGTCGATCGACATCTCGGTGGATGGCTCGCCCTCGTCCAGCTTCAACACCGTGGTCTCCTCAGCCTCGTCGAAGCCATCCTTCAGCTTCGCCGCCCGCGCATCGAAACGGCGGTACATCATTGCCACCCCGACCCTGGCCAGGATCATGAAGGTCACCAGACCGGAAGCGGGGATCACCGGCACCCACCACGGCACCACCGAGAAGGCCCACAGCCCGATCCCCAGCAGCGTCGCCGCCACCAGCGCCGTCATCACCCGGCGACGGCGTGTGGCCGCCGAGATCGCCAGCAGCCGGAGCTCCTTCATCTCGGCCCGACGCGTCAGCGGTGTGGAGACCTCCGTGTCGGTCTCCTTCGCGTAGTCCACGACGTCTCGCCGGAGAATGCGCATCGTGTCGGAGAACCGCTGCGTGGGGTCAGAGTCGAGGACGTCCTCGTCATCGCGATGGTGCACGAGCCACGGCAGGCCCAGGGCCAAGGTGGCCACGACCATGACGCTGATGACAATCCCCGCAAGCACAGCACAACCGTAGACACACTCCGGCGTTTCCCGCCACGGACTCGCCGCTGATGGCTGTGATCCGTTCAGAAAACTCTCAGAATTCGCCCATCACCCAGCACTGCACGGCCTCCCCCGGCCGCACCACCTCGGTGCGTTCATCCAGTAGGATCAGCGCGTTGCTGCGGTTCAGCTCCGCCATCGCGAACGGGTCCGCCACCCGCGCGACGGCCCGCACCCGGCCGTCGTCGATCAGCTCGCCACGCAGCAGGTGCAGCTGCCCCTTCACCGAACGCAGCATCCCCTTCGCAATCGCCCGGACACTGCGACGACGCACGTCAGCCCCCATCAGGCGACGCAGCAGCGGCACCACGAACACCTGGAAGGACACGTAGGCCGAGACCGGGTTGCCCGGCAGCATCACCATCGGCACCCGCTCCTCACCGATCAGTCCGCAGGTCTGCGTCCGCCCGGGCGACATCGCCACCTCGACGGCGTCCACCAGCCCCAGCTCGGACATCGCGGCGGCCACCGCCTCGTAGTCCTCCCTGCTGCCGCCGGTCGTCGAGATCACCAGGTCAGCGCGGATCAGCTGATCCGTGATCGCCTGCTTCAGCTCCTGGGTGTCGTTGCCGTGCACCGCGACCCGGAACACCGTCGCCCCCACGGCCTTCGCCGCCGCCGCGATGAGATAGGAGTTCGCATCGGTGGATTCCCCGTGTGACAGCTCCGTCCCCGGCTCCACCAGCTCGGCCCCGGAGGCGACGATCACCACCCGGGGCTTCGGCCTCACCAGCACCCGGTCGATCCCGGCCGCGGCCAGCATCCCGATGTTGCGGTCGTTGAGGGTGTCCCCCTTCGACAGCAGCCGATCCCCGATGGCCAGGTGCTCACCCGCGGCACGCAGGTACTCGCCCTCGGCCACGCCCTGGATCACATCGATCCGCTCGGCCTTCTCCTCGACGAACTCGGCCGGAAGCACCGCCGTGGCCCCCTTCGGCACCGCCTCCCCGACGCCGACCCTGACGGCCTGGCCGGTCCCCAGGTGCTCCACCTCCCGGGCCAGCACCAGCGACTCGACCGGTTTGCCGTCCTCGCCCTGCAGATCGGAGGCCCTCACGGCGAAACCCACCACCTTGCTGGTGGAGTTCGCAGGTACGTTGATGAGCGAATTGATGTCCTCGCACACCACCTGGTCGAAGGCATCGATCACTGCCATCCCGAAGGGCTTGAGCGGATGCACCAGGTTCAGCAGGTAGTCCACATGGTCAGCCACTCGACGCAGGCCGTTGACGTCAACCCGAGGAGCCGGGGGCAGGATCGGCCTGGTCTCCTCATCGACCTCGGGCTCGGCCTTCTTCTTGCGTCCAAACAGCGCCATGTTCCCTACCATAGGCCAATGGACTCCCGGGCTGAGAAGGGCACGCTGCGACGGCACACAGATGCCGCGCGGAAACAGCTGCCCCGAGATGTTCACCGTCACCGCGACGACGCCCGCACCACCATCGTCCTGACTCACCTGCCCCCACACCCCGGGGTGGTGGCGCTGTATGCCTCCCGGCCGGGAGAGCCCGGCACGGCCCCCCTGGTCCGCACTTTGGAGCAGCTCGGCTGGCGGGTGCTGTTGCCGAAGCTCGGCCGCTCCCCGGACTGGGCCTGGGCCACCCATCCGCTGCGCCCGGGTTGGGCCGGCATCCCGGAGCCCACCGGGCCCGGGCTGGGTCCCGAATCCCTGGCCCTGGCCGACCTGCTGATCCTGCCCGCGCTCGCCGTCGCCCTCGACGGCTCCAGGCTCGGCACCGGCGGCGGCTGGTACGACCGCGCACTGCCCCATGCCCGCCCCAGGGCCCCGCGCTGGGTGCTGGTCAACGACGACGAGGTGCTGCCCGAGCTGCCCATCGAACCTCACGACCTTCCCGTCGATGCGGCCATCACCGAGCGCGGATTCACGCTCCTGAACCTCGGCCACGTATCCTGATCGACGTTTGTCCGCCCACCGGGAGAATCCATGCCCACCTATCAGTACCGCTGCACGGCCTGCGGCAACGAGCTCGAGGTCGTCCAGAAGTTCACCGACGCCGCGCTGACCACCTGCCCTGCCTGCCAGGGTTCGCTGCGCAAGGTCTACAACGCCGTCGGCGTGGTGTTCAAGGGCTCCGGTTTCTACGCCACCGATTCCCGGAAGTCGAACAGCGCCTCCAAACCGGCCGAGTCCAAACCCGCGGACTCAAAGCCCACCGCCAAGACCGAGACGAAGGCCACCACCTCTAAGAGCGCCCGCGGATAGGTGGAATCTACTGCGGTCGCCCTGGAGGCCCCCTGGCAGCGTTGAACTCCTCGAACGCACGCTCCAGTGCGATCTTCGTCGTCCGCCTTGCCAAGTGGCCACCATGACGATCCTCGTGACGACCCCACCTCACCGCGCACCCTCTGGCTGAACTCCTGCTGTGGAAAAGCGTTTTCGGGCCTGATTCGTGCCTACAACGGGAGTATGGACACCTTGCTCCAGCGCGCGAAGCGTTTCATCTCCTGGCACCGTCGGATCATTGCCGCTCTCCTGGTTGGGGTGGCCACCGCCATCGTGCTCGGGCAGCTGCGCCCGGACACCGTCGACCTCACCGATGTCGCCGTGCTCACCTCCAACCTGGAGCAGGGGCATCGGCTCACCGCCTCTGATGTGCACCTCGTCCGGGCACCACGCGACACCCTGCCCGATGAGTACCTGGACACTGCTGAGGAGGCCATCGGCAGGACCATCAGTGTCAGCCTTTCACCCGGCACCGTGCTTCAGCACGGGCTGCTCTCCGCGGCTCCGACGGTGGCCGAAGGGCGCTCACTGACCCCGATCCAGCTGGCCGATCCATCCCTGGTCGAGGTCCTGTCCCCCGGCATGTCCGTCACCCTGGTACTCACCGAGACCAGCGAGATCGTTGCTTCTCACGCTCGGATCACAGCACTTTCCGCACCGGACGGTGGGGGCACCTTCCAGCTCGGCTCCAGTCATCGCCCACTGATCCTGCTCGACGTGGCGGCCGAGTCCGCGCCCATCGTCTCCGCCCTGGGGCAGAGCGGACAGCTCTCGGTCGTCATCGAGACCTGAGCCTTTCGGGGGACTGGCACTTCTTCCCTCCGGCGCGTAGAGTGCGGACGACCCCGCTTCGGGGTCCCCCGGAAACTGAATCCGCAGTACCGGGAAGTCCCGGCCCCACGGCCGGCCCACGATCAGAAGGATTTGGAATGCAGGGTTTCAAGGAATTCCTCATGCGCGGCAACCTGGTTGAGCTGGCTGTCGCAGTCATCATCGGCTCCGTCTTCGCGAAGGTCGTCGAGGCGTTCACCAAGATCCTCACCGACTTCATCGGCTACTTCGGCGGCCAGCCGGACTTCTCCGCCGTCGAGATCGCCGGCATCAACATCGGTGGCTTCATCAACGCGGTCATCACCTTCGTCATCACCGCAGCGGTCGTCTACTTCTTCGTCGTCAAGCCCTACAACGCGATGCGTGAGCGCTTCAGCAAGAAGCAGGAGGAGGAGCCCGCGGCCCCGACCTCCGAGGAGCTGCTGACCGAGATCCGCGACCTGCTCAGGACCCGCAACGCCTGAGCGGCGCACCCACCACGGATCGGCCGTCCCGCCTCGCGGGGCGGCCGATTTCTCATCCCCAGTGGGGTGGCCGCTCAGCGACCAGCCGCCGCTCGTCGGCATTCAGCTCACGAGTGATGACATGCGCAGGCCGCACCTGGGAGTCCAGCCCAAGACCTCTCCTGAACTCGGTGAGGCAGGCATCGAAACGCGCGAACCCGATCCCACGCAGCGCCCGGGGATCGACGGGGAACGGCCAGGGCAGACGCTCTCGCCGCCGGGTCTCGCGGAACTCCAGCAGCCGATCACGATCCCAGCCGAGAGCAGCCAACTCTGCGACGAGCCCCGCCGGGTCGGTGCGCGTGACCGGCAACTCCTGTCCGGTCAGGGCCAGGGCAAGCAGCGCGGCCTCAGCCACCAATCGTCGCCCCGTCAGGAACGACCCCGGGCACACCCTGATCCTCCAGACTGGCCTCACCGACCACCGTGACGCCACGCCCGAAGGTCCAGTCCCCCTTGACCCGCAGCGCCGTCGCCCCCTTCAGTGACGGGGCCTCAGGAATCCGGGCCTCGAACTTCTGGATGGTCTTGTAATGGGCACCGTCCAGGCTCACCTCGGGGGTCTCGACCTCGGCGATCAGGTGTCCGTCCTCGTCCAGCCGGTAGACATCCGAGCGCAGCAGCAGCAGCTCGTTGGTGGTCTTGACCGGCTGGAACCGGTCCCGACCGACACAGATCGCCGTCGCCCCGGGGAACACCTCGATGGCCGCCCCCATCGCGGACTCCACCTGGATCACCGGGGTGGAGTCAGCATCGGCAGGGTCCACGGTCTTCTCGTTGCGGATCATGGGCAGCCCCAGCACCGCGTTGCGCTCCACGAGGGTCGCCATCAACCGTCGAAGATCGAACCACAGGTTGTTGGTGTGGAAGAACGGGTGGCGGTGCTCGTCGGTGAAGAAATCCATCTCCTCCGGAGCGGTCTGCGCGGTGTCGCGGAGGATCAGCTGGCCGTCGCTGCGTCGAATGGCCAGGTGCCCGCCCTTGCGGTCGTTGACGGTGCGGCGGCACAGCTCAGCCGCGTAGGGCGCCCCCGAGGCGGCGAACCAGCCTGCCAGGCGCGCATTCGGGGCAGCCCCCAGGTTGTCGCCGTTGGAGATGCAGGCGTAGCGGAAGCCCGCATCCAGCAGCTGCTGCAGCACCCCGGAGCCGTAGAGGGCGGTGTACAGGTCGCCGTGCCCGGGTGGGCACCACTCCAGGCTGGGGTCGGCCTCCCACTCGACGGGGGTGAGGTCGTCGGCCCTGAGCTTGGGCTCCTGGTTCTGCACGAAGGACAGCGGCAGCCCACCGACGGCGAGGTCGTCGTAGCGAGACAGGTGCTCCAGCGTGTCGGCCTCGGTGCGGAAGGAGTTCATGAACAGCAGCGGCAGCCGCGCCCCGTACTCACGGCGGGCGGCCTGCACCTGGCGGACGATCAGGTCCAGGAAGTTCAGCCCATCACGCACCTCGAGCAGGTTCTTGGCCTTGTCGAGGCCCATCGAGGTACCCAACCCACCGTTCAGTTTGATGATGACGGTGGCCCCGATGGCCTCCTTGGCCTGCTCCTGTGAGACCTCGACCGCATCCAGCATGGGCGGATCGAGCAGCGGGGTGATGCTGTCCTCACGGATCAGCCCCGTCTCGCCGGACTCCAGGAGCCGGTAGTAGTGGGAGAACACCTCTATGGCGGGAACCGGGACCCCGGCTGCACTCATCTTCTGGCGAGCGGCCTCGAGACCTTGCTGGGACATCTGTCTTCTCTCCTGCGTCGGTACGTCGGACAGTCTATCTCCCGAGCGCCCTCGCAGTCGTGGAGTCAGGATCGGGCGGTCGGGTCCATCCTGCAGCCCCCCGCAGGATTCCCGGACCCGACCGCCCGGCCATGTGTCAGCTCACCGTCGTTCAGTTCGATTCCGGGGAGCCAATCCGACGCCCGACGCGAGAGGAACCTTGTGACATCTGCTGATGGTTGCAGGCTCCATCCGGAACCTGAACCACCTAGATGTTTACATTTTCAACGGCCACGACACAAGGCCGGATCGTCGAAAAAGCCCGCAAATCCCAGAACTCTAGCCGATAGTCATCCATATGGATGACATGAGGGTGACCTTCGGTCAAGAGGGTGCGCGGTGAGGAGGGGTCGTCACGAGGATCGTCATGGTGGGCACCTGGCAAGGTAGTACGACGAAGATCGCACTGGATCGTGCGTTCGAGGAGGTCCGCAGCCAGGGGGTCACCAGGGCGACCGCAGTAGATTCCGCCCTCACCGCGCACCCTCCAAGTTCATCAGCCGATGTGGAAGGACCGATCCACCAGCTCCTGGACGTCCACCCCGCCCTTGGCCAGCTGAGAGCGCAAGTCAGCATCGCCGTGGGCCTCCAGCATCGCCGCCCAGGAGTCGATGAGTCCCGGCGGGAAGACATCATGGGCCTCGTAGTCGGCCCGCTGCGCCCTCAGACACTGCGCCGCCTCCGCGCAGGACGCGGGCAGCTGGTCCAGCCCCTCAACCTTGGAGGCGTCCCCCACCACGTAACGACGTTCCGCGTACTCCAGCATCGACGGGTCGGTGAGCCCCAGACGGGCCGCGACGGCGACCCCCGCCAGCAGCAGGTGCACGCTGGCCGAGCCGTCCGGGGAACGCAGCTCGACGGTCTGCGCGTTGTTCACCAGGCGGGGCACCGGCTCATCGTGCGGGTTGGCGTCGCGGTACATCCGGTCGTCGAGGTTCTGCCAGCCGAGCGGCACCCTCACCAGCACGGAGCGGTTGCGATCCCCCCAGCAGATGGCGGTCGGGGCCTCCTGGTGGGGCACCAGCCTCAGGAAGGAGGTGGGCACGGTGTTGCCGAAGGCGGTGAGCGAGGCCGCGTGGGACAGGTACCCGCCGATGACCCGCTTCGCCACCTCCGTCAGCCCCTGGCCCTGGGAGAACTGGTTGACCCCGTCCTTCATCAACCGGGTGTGGAAGTGCATCCCGGAACCGGCCTGCCCCTCCTCGATCTTCGGGGAGAACGAGACCTCGACCCCGTGCCGGTGCGCCACCTCACGCAGCACCCACTTGGCCAGCACCATCTGGTCCGCGGCCCGGCAGACATCGGTGGGGCTGAACTCGATCTCCTGCTGCACCATCTGCCTGCCACCGGCGATGAAGTTGCCCACCTCGGCGTGCGCATACTTCACCGAGCAGCCCATCCGCACCAGGTGGGCGAGGGTCTCGGTACGGATCTGGGTCCACTTCGAGAAGGGACCGGCCTCGTGGTAGCCGCGTTGCGGCTCCACCGGGAACAGCTCCTCGACGTCGGAGAACAGGTAGTACTCCAGCTCGCCCAGCGCCTCAAGCCGACACCCGGTCTCGGCCTCCAGCGCCTCCTGGGCCTTGCGGAGGATGTGCTGCGGGGCGCTGGCCAACGGCTGGCCGTCCACGTCGTAGAAGCCGCACAGGAACTCCAGCGTCGGTTCGTCGGTGAACGGGTTGAGGAAGGCGGTGCGCAGCTGTGGGATGACGTAGAGATCGGAGCTGGAGGCATCCACGAAGTCGAACAGCGAGGAGCCGTCCACCCGCTCCCCCATCGTCAGGATGCGTTCCAGGTGCTCCCGGGACTGGATGGCGAAGTTCAGGGCCTTCAGCCTGCCATCACCCCCGATGTAGCGCAGATTGAGCATGAGAATGTCGCTGTGGGCGACGTATCGGACGATGTCAGCCCGGGTGAACTCCTCAGCAGGCTTGCCGATGGCACGAACCAGGGGACTGGGATTGAGGTCAAGCGACACGGATCACTCCTCGTCGAGATCGGTTTTCACGTCATCCTACTCCGCCCCAGGCCACCTCTCCCCGATCTGGCACGAATCGCGGGCGAAGATACCTCTGCACGCCACCCCCACGACGCCGCACCGCCCTGCCCTCGCGATTCCTGCCCGTGGAGGTCACCTGCTGTTTCGCACGGGGAGCCGGTCCAGGTCGTTCAGGGTCACCACGTCCGGGTGGATCGCGCTGGCCTCGGCCAGGTGGGCTTTCGTGTCGGTGTAGCGGGTGGAGAAGTGGGTCAGGGCCAGTCTCCTCGCTCCAGCGGCAACGGCGATGCGCGCGGCCTGCTCCGCCGTCGTGTGGCCGTGTTCATCCGCCAATGGGGCACAGTCGTTGGCATAGGTGGCCTCCATCACCATCAGGTCGACGCCCCTGGCCAACAGCTCCGCGCCCCGACAGGGCCGGGTGTCCATGATGAAGGCCATCGAAGCTCCCTCGCGGGGCCGGGAGACCTCCTCGACGGTGGTGACCCGGCCGTCGATCTCCACCCGACCGTCGCGGCTGAGCTGCCCCACCAGCGGTCCCTGGATGCCCCGCTCGGCCAGCGCCGCCTTGTCGAAGGTGATCCCGGGCGGCTCCTCCACCCGGTAGCCGACGGCGGGGACTCTGTGGTCCAGCGAGGCCGCGGACAGCACGAACTGCGGGGTGCTGAGAATCACCCGCGGTTCGTCGCTGGCATCGACCGGCAGGAACCGGATCTCGGCCTGGTCGTGATAGATGCTGGCGCGGTACAGCCGCTCCACGTAGTCCTGACTCTCGGCGGGGAAGGCGAGCACCACCGGGTGCGGGGAACGGTCCAGCGAAATCCGCTGCAGCACCCCGGGCAGCCCCAGACAGTGGTCGCCGTGCAGGTGGGTGAGGGCGATGACGTGCAGACTGCGCGCCCCGATCCCGGCGAAGGTGAGCTGCCGCTGGGTGCCCTCCCCACAGTCGAACAGCAACCCCTTGCCCCGCCAGTCGAGGTGGTAACCGTTGTGGTTGCGGACCTTGGTGGGGACGAGGCTGGAGGTGCCGAGGGCAGTGAATCTCAGATCACTCACCTGACACCCCTGCCCTGCTGCCCAGTGCCGCCAGGTCGAGCCTGCCCATCTGGAAGGCCTTCTGCCGGGTGGCCTCAATGGCCATCAGCTCGGCGATGTCATGGGGCAGCACCTGCCAGGAGACCCCCCACTGATCCATGCACCAGCCACACCGCTCAGCCTCAGGCACCGCGGACAGGGCCTCCCAGTGCCGGTCGATCTCCGCCTGGTCCCGGCAGAAGACCATCATCGAGACCCCGGGGGTGAAGGTGAAGTCGTGGAAGTCCCCGGCATCCATCGCCGCGAACCACTGGCCGCGCAGCTGGAAGTCGGTGAACATCACCGAGCCCTCCGCCACCGGGGCCCCTGCCTCGTAGCGCACCAAGTTTCCGCGCCTGGCATCGTCGAACAGCTCGATCCATGCGTTCGTGGCCGGTTCAGCCCCGCCGTCGGCGGCACCACCGAACATGAACGACGGCGTGAGGAAGGGGCGCGGCTCCCCACCGGGGTTGGTCAGCATCAGCTGCCAGGTGAACCCGAAGTCGTCTCGCACCCAGGCGTAGCGTTTGCTGAACGGGTACTCCTGCAAGGGCATCAGCACCCCGCCCCCGCTGAGTTTCCCGTACAGCTCGTCGAGGTAGGCGATGGCCTCCTGTTCACCACCGAGGGCAACCGGGTCGAAATTCAACAGACCGCTGATCGACGGGTTCGGGGCATACTCGTCACCCGCGTTGATGAGGAAGAGGTGGCGGCCGTGAATCTCGACGATCCCGGGCAGCTCCGCCACCACTCTCGCGTCGCGGAAGGTCTCGGCGTAGAACCGGGCAGCCTCGGCGGCGTTCTGGTTGCACCAGATGGCGGGGATGATCTGCTGAGTCATGACTGCCAGCGTAAAACAGAACCGACCCCCTGCCCACACGACCTCACCGGCTGAGGCATGATGTGAGGGTGACGAAGGTGACAGATGCAGCCCTCATCAGTTCCGCAGTGACCACCGCCAGACGCTGGGCGGCGGAGTCCCTGCAGCACCCGGAACCCCGCGCCGCGAAACTGCTGGCCGGGGTCCTGGCCCACCCGGATGGCCTGAAGTTCACGTTGGAGTTCGTGGACGGGGTGCTTCGCCCCGAGGACCCGGCCGTTGCTGCCCGGAACCTGGCCCGGCTCTCCCGCCAACCCGCCCCGTTCCTGCCCGCCCCGCTGCGTGCCGGGCTCGGGATCGGGGTCAAGGCAGCACCCCGCACCCTGTTGCCGATGGTCAGGCGCACCTTCGCGCTGCTGCTCGGCGACCTCGTCATCGACATCGGCAAGGACCCCGGCCCGGCGCTGGCGCGGCTGCGTGCCAGCGGAGCCAGCCTGAACGTGAACCTGCTGGGTGAGGCCGTCCTCGGCGACGACCATGCGCGCGAGCGGCTGGAGCGCACCATCGACCTGCTGTCCCGCGACGACGTGGACTACGTCTCCATCAAGGTCTCCTCCGTCACCGGCCCGCACGCCCCCTGGGCCCACGCCGCCACCGTGGAGGAGTCCATGACCCGGCTGCGCCCCCTGATGACGCTGGCTGAGCGCACCGGCAAACTGGTGAACCTGGACATGGAGGAGTACCGCGACCTCCACCTCACCCTGGAGGTCTTCGAGCGTTTCGCCGTCGAGCTGCCGAGGCTCCGGCTGGGGCTGGCGGTGCAGGCCTACCTGCGTGAGGTCTCGCTGCTGTTGGACCGGGTTCAGGAGGTGGCCCGGTTGCGTCACGCCGAGGGTGGGGTGCCGCTGCGGGTCCGGCTGGTCAAGGGCGCGAACCTGGCGATGGAGCGCACCCAGAGCGAGATGCGGGGCTGGCCGAACCCCATCCAAGCGACCAAGCGCCACAGCGACGCCAGCTACCTGGCCTGCCTGGACCGGCTGATCCAACCCGACTCGCTGAAGTCGCTGGAGCTGGGCGTGGCCAGCCACAACATCTACAGCCTCGCCACCGCCGTCGAGCTGGCCAAGGCCCGCGGCGTGCAGCAGGGGGTGCAGATCGAGATGCTGGCCGGGATGGCAGTGCCCCTGCAGAAGGTACTGCTGGGCGAGACCGGATCGCTGCGCCTCTACGTGCCGGTGGTGCCACGTACCGAGTTCGACGCCGCGATCTCCTACCTGGTGCGTCGCCTGGAGGAGAACGCCGCGCCGGAGAACTTCATGTCCGGGGCCATCGGGCTGGGTCGTGACACTGCCTTCCTCGACCGGGAGGAGCAGCGTTTCCGTGAGGCCGTGGAGCTGGCGGATGCACCCGTCCCGACGGCGTGGCGCACCCAGGAGCGCACCGAGACCCCGTTCTTCCGCAACGCCGTCGACACCGACCCCGCGCTGCTGGCCAACCAGGAATGGGCCGAGGGCATCCGGGCCACGCTGCCCTGCCCCGAGCTGGGGGCCGCGACGGTGGAGGCCGCCACCATCCATGCGGACAAGGACCTCGACGACGCGCTGGAGCGTGCGACGAAGGCCGGGAAGCTCTGGGCCGCCACCCCGGCGGCGGAACGGGCCGCAGCACTCAGCCGCCTGGGCGAGGTCCTGGAGCAGATGCGCACCGAGCTGGTCACCGTCGCCGCCGACGAGGTGGGCAAGCTGTTCGACCAGGCCGATGTCGAGGTCTCGGAGGCCTGCGACTTCGCCCACTACTACGCCGAATCCGCGGTGGAGGCCGTCGCGGGCGCAACCCACGTGCCGCCTGCGGTGACGCTGGTGACCCCGCCGTGGAACTTCCCGCTGGCGATCCCGCTGGGCGGGGTGGCGGCCGCCCTGGCAGCTGGGTCGGCGGTGATCCTCAAGCCCGCCTCCCCCGCCCGTCGCTGCTCGGCCCTGCTGGCCGAGGCCTGCTGGAAGGCTGGGCTGCCGCGTGACCTGGTGCAGCTGATCGTCCCCGGCAACCGCGACCTGGGGCGGCAGCTGGTCAGTGACGAACGGGTCGGCCTGGTGGTGCTCACCGGCTCCGCCGAGACCGCGCAGCTGTTCCGGTCCTGGCGGCCAGGCCTGCCGCTGCTGGCGGAGACCTCCGGCAAGAACGCGCTGGTGGTGACCCCCACCGCCGATCTCGATCTCGCAGCCGCCGACCTGGTGCAGTCGGCCTTCGGGCACGCCGGACAGAAGTGTTCGGCCGCATCGCTCGGCATCCTGGTCGGCTCCGTGGCCCGCTCGAAGCGGTTCCTGGACCAGGTGCTGGATGCCACCGCGTCGCTGGTGGTGGAGTGGCCCACCAGCGCCTCGTCGCAGATGGGGCCACTGACCGAGCCACCGGGTGAGAAGCTGCTGCGTGGCCTGACCCGGCTCGGCCCGGGCGAGCGCTGGCTGCTGCAGCCGGAACGCATCGACGAGCGACTGTGGCGACCCGGCATCCGCATCGGGGTGCAGCCGGGCAGCGAGTTCCACACCACCGAGTACTTCGGCCCGGTGCTGGGGCTCATGGCGGCCCGGGACCTGATGGAGGCCATCGACTGGCAGAACGGCACCGACTACGGCCTCACCGCAGGTCTGCACGCCCTGGACGCCGAGGAGATCCAGCTGTGGCTGGATCGCGTGGAGGCCGGAAACCTGTACGTCAACCGAGGCATCACGGGGGCCATCGTGCGCAGGCAGCCGTTCGGTGGCTGGAAGCGCTCCGCGGTGGGCACCGGCAGCAAGGCGGGCGGCCCGAACTACGTGGTCGGTTTCGGCCACTGGGAGCCGGGGACGCTGCCCACCCGGCACGTCACCGACCCGCGGCTGGCGCGGCTGGTGGCCGGGGCCTCGCGCATCCTCGACAAGCAGGCCTTGGACCAGTTGCGCGCGGCGGTCGCCTCCGACCAGCAGGCATGGCGGGAGGAGTACGGGGCCATCCACGACCCCTCAGCGCTGGAGGCGGAGATCAATGCGTTCCGCTACCGCCCGGCCCGGGTGACGGTGCGGGTGGAGTGCGACGACGTGACGGCAGTGCTGCGGGAGGCCTCGGCAGCCCTGGTGACGGGGGCCCGGACGGTGTTCTCGTTCCGCACCACCCCGTCCGAGCCCGTCGCGGAGTTGCTGGAGGACCTGGGCTTCACCGTCGAGGTGACCCCGGATGAGGTTTTCGATCCTGCGATCCGGGGGCGGGTCAGGCACCTGGGTGAGCGTGACCTCCTGAGCGCCGTCGGTGGCTCCATCGACGTCTCGGTGTACGCCGGTGCCTCCCTGCCGCCGGGGCGGCTGGCCCAGCTGCCCTACGTCCGTGAGCAGGCGGTGTCCATCACCAACCACCGGTTCGGGCATCCCACGGCTTTGACCCGGGACCTGAGGCTGTGACCCGTGGTTGAGCAGGCCGCCCTGGATGAGGCACTGATCGCCTTCTACACAGGCGACGACGAAGATCGTCGCATCCAGGGAAGTACCGCCAGCGGGGTCGTGGAGTTCATCCGGGTGCAGCGGTTGCTGCGTGCCCGACTGCGCCCGACCTCCCGCATCCTTGATGTCGGGGGCGCGACGGGGGTGCACAGCCGGTGGCTCGCCGCCGACGGGCACCACGTCACCCTGCTCGACCCGGTGCCCTCGCAAGTGGCTCGGGCTGCCGAGGTCGGCACCTTCGAGGCCTTGGTGGGCGATGCGCGGAGGCTGCCCTTCAGGGATTCCAGCATCGATGCGGTGCTGCTGTTCGGCCCGCTGTACCACCTGATCCACCGGGAAGATCGGATACGTGCCCTCAGCGAGGCAGCGCGAGTGCTGCGGCCGGGCGGCCTGCTGTTCGTCCAGGCCATCACGCGGTTGGCGGCCATTGCGACGGATGCCGCCGTCGTCGGCTATGCCCAGCTGGCCGAGCCGGAGTGGGAGTTGTTGCGGAACGGGCAGTGGGCGAATGCTGACGGTGGTTTCCCCGGCGGTCACTTCCACACCGTTGCCGAGCTGCGCGACGAGGTGAACCGGGCCGGGTGCGTGGTGGAGAGCGTGCATGGTTTGGAGGGTCCGCACGCCGGGGCGCTGGAGTTCCTGGCTGTGGACGATGAGCTGGTCGCAACCGCCGTGGCGCTGGCGGAACGGGTGGAGACGCTGCTCGACGGCTCACCGCGCGCCGATGCGGTGGCCGAGTACAGCCCTCACGTCATGGCGGTGGCCCGACGTGTGGTTGACTGAGGCATGGAGACCTTCGAGGCAGTCGCGTCGCTGCCCCACCCGGCGCGGGAAGTGTTTGACTGGCACCGTCGGCCAGGGGCACTGACCAGGCTCAGCCCGCCGTGGGCGATGCGGGTGATTGCGGAGGCCAGCCCGCCGATGGCGACGGGGGCCGTGGCGAGGCTTCGCACCGTGGTACCCCGAACCGGCGGGCTGGGGTGGGTGCACTTCGACGCCCGTCACGAAGCAGGGCCTGAGCCGTCATCCTTCATCGACCGCATGGTCCGTGGTCCCTTCCGGTTGTGGGAACACACCCATCTGTTCCGCGAGGCTGACGGCTGCCACGTGATCGACCGGGTGAACTGGCTGGCCCCCTTCGGGGTGCCAGCGCGCATGGTCGAGGCCCAGCTGCCCGCCATCTTCGAGGCCCGAACCCTGCGGTTGCGTCGAGAACTGGACCACGCTGCCGACCTCACCCGCCGTTTCCCCGGGCAGCTCCGCGTGTTGATCGCCGGGGCCTCCGGGCTGATCGGGACGCAGGTTGCTGCCCTGTTCAGCACGCTCGGGCACCAGGTCAGGCGTCTGGTGCGTCGTGCTCCTCGGGACGATGAGGCTCGGTGGGACCCCGACCGGGGTGAGCTGTCACCGTCGGACGTGGCTTGGGCGGATGTCGTGATGCATCTGGGCGGGGCCACGATTGGGCGTCGTCACACCGAGTACGGCAAAAAGCTGATCCGCCAGTCACGTATCGACTCCACGCGCCTGTTGGCCGATGTCATCGGGCAGCTGTCGGCGCAGGATCGACCCGATGTGTTCGTGTGTGCCTCAGCGATGGGAGTCTACGGTGCGCAGCGTCCGGGTGAGGAGCTGAGCGAGGATTCCCCCACCGGCACCGGCTTCCTGGCAGAGGTGTGCCGGGCTTGGGAGCGGGAGGCGGCCCGCGTCGAGGAGGTCGGGGTGCGGTGGGTGTCCATACGTTCCGGTGTGGTGCTGAGCACCCTGGGAGGCACCCTGCCGCTGCAGCTGCCGCTGTTCCTGGCGGGACTGGGAGGTGTGCTGGGCAATCCGGCGGCGCACCTGCCGTGGATCTCCCTCGACGACGTAGCCCGCGTCTACGTGCGTGCTGCCCTGGACCCTGCTCTCAGCGGTCCTGTCAACGCCGTCGCCCCGACTCCGGCCACACAAGGCGACTACGCCTCGACACTGGCCCGGCTGTGCCGTCGCCCCGCATGGCTTCCGGTGCCCCGCCTGGGCCCCCGACTGTTGCTGGGCAGTGACGGGGCGAAGGAGTTGGCCTTCGCGGATCAGCTGGGGCTCCCGACCCGGCTGGAGGCGGTGGGCTTCAACTTCACCCACCCGGGCCTCGAGGACGCCCTCAGGGAGACCACAGGGTTGGGTCAACTGGTCTGATCCCAGCGGAACAACCGGGTGCCGAGCGTCCCGAAGACCACACAGCAGCCGATCAGGACTCCGACCGAGAGCATCGGCCAGGCCTTCCCCTGCCAGCTGGCCGCCACCAGTTGGGCGATGTGATGGACGGGCGAGAACCGCATCACGGCCTGCGCCCCGTCGGACAGCACGGCGGCGGGGATGAAGGCCCCGGAGGTCATCATGAGCAGGATCATGAGGCCGTTGCCGATCCCGGTGGCGGCCCCAACCGAGGGGTAGAGCGCGGCCAGGGTGTATCCGATGGCCAACATCGCGGCACACCCGAGCATCAGGGCGAGGATGAGGAGGAGCAGACTCGCAGGCCGGTCAACGCGGAAGACCAGGATGCCGGTCAACAGGGTGCCGACGGCCCCAGCCATCCCCAGAAGGAACTGGACGGTGAGGTCTGCCGCCACGAAGGTTCCTGGCTTCAGCGGGGTGACCCGAAGGCGTGTGAGCGCCCCGCGGCTGCGCAGGATGAGCTGGGTGGTGGGCACCAACATGATGCCCACCACGACGATCCCGATGACGATCAACCCTGGCAAGGTCTGGTCCACGAAACCCTGCATCCCGAACTGGGGCTGCGGGTCGTTGCCGAAGATCGCGCCAAGCACCAGCAGCAGCACAGGCGAGAAGATGAGGGTGAAGAACAGCGCGACGGGTTCTCGCACCTGTGATTTCACCAGAGCAGTCATCAGGGCTCGGTAGCTTCGCATGTCACTGTCCTTCCCGCATGGTGCGGCCGGTGAGGGTGAGGAACACGTCCTCCAGGGTTGGCTCCGTGATGTTCATGGCGGTCACCTCAATGCCTTCGGCGGCGAGCCTCGCCAGCACCTTGGGTGTGAACTGGCCGGTTCCCCTGACCACGAGCGTCTCGCCATCGAGGACTGCGGAGGTCACCTGCTCGACTCCCAGCAGCTGCTTGGGCGCGAGCGGAGCAGTGGTTTCCAGGCGCAACACCGCGCCGTCGGTGTATTGCTGGATGAGCTCGGCCGGGGTTCCCTCGGCGATGATGCGCCCGGCGTCGATGATGGCGATGCGATCACAGAGGGCGGCGGCCTCCTCCATCGAATGGGTGGTGAGAATGATGGTGCGGCCCTGCTGCCGGAGGTTCTGCAGCACTTCCCAGATGGCCAGCCGCGCCTGGGGATCGACGGCGGAGGTCAGCTCGTCGAAGAACAGCAGTTCGGGGTCGTGCAGCAGCGCCAGCGCGATGAAGACCCGCTGCCGCTGCCCACCGGAGAGCTTCTCGATGCGGGAGCGTGCCTTCGAGGTCAGTCCCAGCTCGGCCAGGAGGTCGTCGATGTCGCGGGTATGGTCGTAGAGGGAGGCGAAGGTGGCCAGGGCCTCGGTGACGGTCAGCCGCGGGATGATCGTCGATTCCTGGAGCTGGCTTCCCATGCGACCGGTCAGCAGGTCGCGATCCCGGATGGGGTCAAGGCCGAGCACCTCGACGGTGCCCGAGGTCGGGCGGTCGAGGCCCTGCAGCTGGTTCAGCAGCGTGGTCTTGCCCGAGCCGTTGGGGCCGAGCAGACCGAAGATCTGGCGAGCTTCGATGTCCAGGCTCACACCGTCGAGGGCGGTCACGTCCTTGAAGCGACGGCGGAGGTCACGGCAGCTGACGGCGATCACGCCTCCTCCTTCGGTGGCTGCTCCACGGCCGCCATCATGTCGGCCAGCGCGGCAGCCGGGAGGATGGCGATGCCTCGGGCGCGGTCGGCCAGCAGCAGCACCTGATCACCGGGCGCGAAACCGAGTAGGTCGCGGGCCCCCTTCGGGATGACGATCTGCCCCTTGGGGCCGATGGTGAGCGTGGCGGCGAAGCGTCCCTCGACGGGTGGCAGGCCGACGTGGTCGTCCATGACTCCTCCTAAATGTAGAACTCAGAAGGAATAGTACTACTTTTCTTACCTTCTCAGGAGGATTCCGCTGCAAATGTGCGGAGCGTTGCCGATGAGACCGCTCTCACAGGCAACGCTCCGCACATTTGCAGCGGGCCAGGGTCCCAACTACCCCAGGCGGTGCTCCGCCAGCCAGGGGTCCACCAAGCCGTGGTACAGCTCCGGGTCGTCGCGCCGGATGCAGTGACCCACACCATCGAGGTAGTCGAAACAAACCAGTTCGTTGGTCAGGATGTCAGGATCACAGCGGAAGTCCCCGTCGGCATCCCACAGCACCAGGGTCGGCACCTGCAGCGCGTTGAACACCTGCGCCGGGTCCAGCGGCCCGAGATGGCCGCGACGCAACATCCACCGATCCACCCGGGGCTTGGATGCCGCCCAGGAGGTGAGCTCAGCCTCAGACCACGAGGTCTCCGCGCGCATCCGATCCAGCTCCTCCTCCGGGTACTCGGAGACGGCTGTGACCCCCTCCAGCCACTCAGGGTTGGGGCCGGGAGTCAGGATCGCCCGGTCCACGATGGCGGGGTCCTCCAGCACCAGGCAGCTGAACAGCTCCGGGCGTTGCACGGCAGCCTCAGCTGCGACCCGCCCGCCGAGTGAGTGACCGACGACGGCAGCAGGTCCGTCGAGTCCTTCCAGTAGCGTGATGAGATCAGCCACCAGGGCTTCCGCCATGCGCCCCATCTGATCGGGGCCGAGGCGGGGCGAGAAGCCGTGGCCGCGTTGGTCCACCGCGAGCACCCGCCAGGCCCCCTGCCATCGCTCGACGGCATCGGGCCAGTTCGAGCCGTCGTCGGTGATGCCGTGCAGGAGCACCAGCGGCGGGCTGTCGGGAGAACCGTGCTCGTGGACATGGAGTGCGTCGTCGCTCATACCTCTACCGTACTGCCATGAGTGATGAGCGTCCCGAGTCTCCCGTGAATCCCCGCCGCTGCGGTCATGTCGACCTGCTGCGCGAGGTCATTGACGGCACCGTCGGCGAGTGACGTGTCGACGACATGTCGACGTCTTCGACACGTTCTGGAAACGTGTCGAAATTTTCCACTTTTTTCGACATGTTTCCGGGGAGATGCCTCACGAGGGGCCTTGCTGCCGCATGGCGGTCACGGCCTCACAGTGCCGCGACGAATTCCCGGAGCAGTCCGCTCACCTCATCGGGGTGGGTCAGGGGTGCCAGGTGGGTGGCGCGTGGCACCGTCGCCAGGCGGGCATCCAGGGCCAGGGATCGGTAGCGGCGTTCGTTGATGCGCATCTGGTCGAACTGCCCGTTGAGGATGAGCACCGGGCAGGTGACCTTGCGCAGCAACTGGGGCGGGCAGTCGTCGATGACGGCCTGCCATGCGGCGGGGAGCACTGCGTAGGCCGATGGGTCGGGGAATTTCTCGGCTGGCACCCCGAGTCGACGGGCGACGGCGTCACGCAGCCGCCCCAACTTCTCGTGGCTGACCCGCTCCACCAGCCAGGCATAGCCCCGGTAGACGACGGCCAGGGGACTGCGCGGGTCGCCGGTGGCCCCGATGAGCACCAACCCGGCCAGCACACCGGGGTTCCGTGCGGCGTACACCGAGGCCATGTAGCCGCCGAGGCTGTGGCCGACCAGCACCACGGGCTGCCCGCTGACACGCTGTGCCACTGCGTCCTCGATCACCCGGACGGCATTCCTGGTGGTGAAGACCGTCGTCTCCCGCTCGCCGTGCCCGGGCAGATCGACGGTGACGACATCGCACTCGGGCAACAAGTCGACATACCCACTCCACTCGTCGGCACTCGACAGGGAACCGTGCACCAGCACGACGAGAGGTCGCATGGCCCCCACGATACCCACCCCTGCGGGTCGCTCGCCGATCAGATCACCTGCCCCGCCCTCAGCATTCGGCAACATTGTCGGAGGCCGATGGCAGAATGTGTGGCAGGAAGGAGGCTGACATGAGCAAGGAAGCAGACATCATGCTCACCGTTGACCACGGTCACCCTGCGCTGGCGACGCACTTCTTCGCTGCCGGTCTGCACTTGCTGGAGCTTCTGGACGACTTGGCGGACACCCCGAATGTCGAGTGGCAGATCGGCCAGCTCAGTCTTGGCTCCGCCGTCTCTGGCCTGGCTGCCGTCGGGGATCATCGAGGTTCAGGAGAGCGCGCCGCCAAGGTTGCAAGCCAGGGACTCGCCCAGATTCGGAAGGGGCAGGGTATGCCTCCCCTGTGGAACCCCAACGCTCTGGCCCATGCCAAGGACCTCGTTCGGGGCGCCGGGGAGCACGCCAAGATCGAGGTCGGTGGCATCGTGGTCCCCTTCGACCATGCGTTGCGCCGCCACATCGAGTCCCTCGCTCCGTGGGTGCGAGAGTTCCACGGCTCGGTTCGAGGAAGGTTGACCGGCGTCAACGTCACCCGAGGAAACAGGGCTTCCATCAGTCCCCTGGATGGCAGGAACATCATTCGTGCCAGCTTCCCGACCCCCTTGGCCGAGAGGATGCGGCAAGGCCTGCTCCACCATGTCGAGGTGGAGGGTACGATCCGCCAGAACGAGGATGGCAAGGCCTACCACATCGCCGTCGAGGATGTTCACATCCTTCCTGAGAAAACACCTTCCTGGGGAGATCTGCAGGGCATCATGCCGGAGATCACCGAGGGTCTCACAATCGCGGCCTATCTGGAGAGCATCCGTGGCGACGAGGAGTGAACAGCGTGGTCCGAGACGGGTGTCCTTGGACTCCAGCGTGCTGATCGCCTGGATCAAAGGGGAACCGCTCGCTGAACGTCTGCGGCCACTGTTCACATTGATCGACCAGGGTGAGATCCAGTTGATCGAATCAGTGATCGTTCTGGCTGAGGTCTTCAAACGTTCCACGGCCTCCATTGAGGAAGAACGCAGCACCCAGGATGCCAAACTCGAATTGATCCTGAACAAGTTGCAGTCACCGGAGGTGTTCCTTGCCGACGTCACTCCGGCCATCGCACGCAAGGTTGCTGACCTGCGGGCCGAACACGGCCTGAAGCTTCCCGACGCCACCCACCTGGCCACTGCTGTGCTCAACAAATGTGACTGGTTCGTCACACTTGACGCTGACTTCCCCGAGCTCGACAAACCGCAGGTCCTCTGCCTGACTCCTTCGAACTCCTCGACCCCACTGCCCTGGGAGGATTCTTCCGAAGAAGCGCTCATCCCTCGGGAGGGCTTCCCCACGAATGTGTCTTTTCTCCGGTTGCCCACCCAGGATGAGGACCGTCCCTGAGGGCGTTGTTCATCGCGGGCTGAGCCAGCCTCTTCCAGCCCACTGCTCACACAGGGGTTTCCTCGCTGACGCTCGCGGTTCAGTTCGACCAGCGGAAAGAAGGACATGAACAACAGCCCTGCGGGTCAGATCAGGTCGAAGCCCCCGTCGCTGCTCAGCACCTGCCCCACCACCCAGGCTCCGCTCGGCGACGAGAGCCAGCCGATCAGCTCGGCCGGGTCAGCTGGGGTGCCGAGCCTGCCGAAGGGCAGCGAGGCGAGCCATTCGTCGAGGCCCTCCAGCTCTCGGTCCGTGCTGTCCGCATCGAGGTAGCCGGTGTTGACCGGCCCGGGATTGATGGTGTTGAGCACGATGCCGAGGCGCATGAGTTCAGCCGCAACGGTCTTCGTGACCCCTGCGAGCGCGGCCTTGCTCGTGGCGTAGGCCACCTCGCCGCGCATCGGCCCGTTGATCTGGCCCGAGGTCATCCAGAACACCCGTCCTCGGGGCTCCTGGAATGGGCCCTGGAAGGGCACGGCATCCCCCGGTCTCGCGGCCTCGCCTCCACCGAGCCCGGACTTGCGACGCGCGAACTCTGCGGTGAGCAGGATCGTCGAGCGCGTGTTGGTGTCCCAGAATGCATCGAGACGTTCTGCCGTCATGTCGATGATGCTTCCGTCATCGCCGCTACGTGCGTGGTTGCACACGACGACATCGAGGGCACCGGTGAGGGCGAAGGCCGCGTCCAGCAACGCGGGGATGGTCGCCGCATCGGTCAGGTCGGCACCGAGGTCACCCGTGGTGGCGCCGTCGATGAGTGCGGCCCGGACCCCTGCGCGCACCTCATCCAAGTCATCGCCGCCCCACGGCTGCCGCTCGTCGTGGGGCTTGTGGTGGTGGATGAACACGCTCGCCCCGAGCGAGGCCAGCTTCCTCGCGACCGCGAAGCCGATCCCACGACGCCGCGAGACACCGGTGACCAAGGCTGCCCTGCCCGAAAGCGGAAGAGGTTGGGACATGAGGCAACCATACTCAGTGAAACTCTGGGCAACCCGTTGCACGCTGTCAGCGAGGCCTCTGCTTCACACAGCGTGCGACGGGTCACCCAGTCTTCCTCAGGCCGCGTAGGTGGTCCGCTGGAGTGGGTTGTCGTCCAGGCTGGCCAGACCGTCGAAGTAGGCCTTGTTCTGCTTCGACAGCTCGATGGCCTTGGCCACATCGACGGCCCCGTAGCCGTCGCCCTCCCAGTAGTACTTGACCGGCTTGTCCTCGGCGTCCGCGTAAATCGCCTTGTAGGCGGCGTACTCGTAGTTGCCGCCCAGGAAGAGCCGGACGTACGGGGCGTAGTCGGTGTGCGGGGCACCGTCGCGGCTGGCCTGCAGCCACTGACCGATGTACTCGTTGACCTCCTCGAACCGGGACAGGCGCAGCTGACGGGCCTGCTTCTCCTCGTTGCTGGAGTACCGCCCCACCTTGGCCTTGGCATCCGCCAACCCAGCCTGGATGAGGGGTCGGGCCCGTTCGGTCACGGCGGCGTCCACCCCGACCTGCTCCAGATCCAGGGCGCGGGCCTCAGCATTCCCCTCGGCCTTCAACACCGCGAGCAGGAACCGCAGCAGCGCGATGTTGCGCGGCGCGTACTGCCTGTCGATCGCCTTCTGGTAGGGAGCACCGCTCTCGTAGTACTTCTTGTACCTCAGGGCATCCACCTGAGCACGGTAGTCCTCGTCGCGCAGCTTGAACATGCGGAGCCAGACGTTCAGCTCACGGTGGTACGACGCGGCATCGGCAGCCGGGACGAAGTGAACCCCAGCAGTCCCCACCGGGTACAGGGCTTTCGACGGACTCGGCGTTGGCGTCGGCTTCGGCGTGGGCTTGGGCCGACGCCGCCTGGCCTCGGCCAGCGATGCGGGCAGCACCGGGGCCAGCGCAAGCCCCAGACCAGCGGTGAGGATGAAGCGGCGGGATTTCATGGCAGAACTCCTTGAAGGTCAGTGGAGCATCTCGTTGCTCTCAGCGTCGAGCCTAACCAGATGTGATTTACGCTTCAATGGTTTTTTCGGGTCCTCTTGGCCGACATCCGCCTTGACCGAGCCTTGAAACGACTTCTGTTCAATCCACGAACGGGTAGTCGATGTAGCCGCGCTCACCGCCATCGTAGAAGGTGCTCGCATCCGGTGGGTTCTCGGGCAGCCCCTCCCGCCAGCGACGCAGCAGGTCCGGGTTCGCGATCAACGGCCGCCCCACCCCCACCGCGTCGGCCAGCCCCTGCTCCAGGAAACACTCCAGGTTCTCCCGGGTGCTGGGCGAATCGAAACCGGTGTTGACCACCAGCGGCGCCCCACTGACCCGCCTGATCTCCTGCACCAGGGGACTCGCGGGGTCGTGGTGCAGCACATCGACGAAGGCCAGCCCCAGCGGCGCCACCGCCGCAGCCCACGTCGCATAGGTTTCACGCACCTGCTCCAGATCAGTCTCATCGATGCCCTGGATGCTGTTGCCCGGAGACAGCCGAATCCCCGTGCGACCCCCACCGACGGTCTCGGCGACGGCGCGCGTCACCTCGATGGCGAACCGGGCCCGGCGGGCCGGGCTGCCACCCCAGCCGTCGCTGCGGAGGTTGGTGGAGGGGGCCAGGAACTGGTGGATCAGGTAGCCGTTGGCCCCGTGAATCTCGACGGCGTCCAGCCCCGCCTCGACCGCTCGACGGGCCGCCTCGGCAAAGCCCCGGATCAGCTCCTCGATCTCGCCCTCCTCCAGCTCGTGGGCCGTCGGGGCCGCCACCTTTCCCCCGCTGCTGCGCACCGGCTCCGGCCCCGCCGTCGCACTGGCCGAGACCACTCGCCCGGTCCCGGTGATCTCGGGGTGCGACAGTCGCCCACCGTGCATGATCTGCATCGCGATCCGGCCACCTGCAGCGTGCACGGCATCGGCCACCCGAGCCCAGCCCGCAGCCTGCTCACCCGTGGCGATCCCCGGTTGACCGTCCCAGCTGCGTCCCTCGGGCACCGGCCAGGTGCCCTCCGTGACGATCATCCCGGTCGAGGCCCGCTGCCGGTAGTACTCCGCCACCATCTCATCAGGCACCCCCGCCGCGCCGCAGCGCAGTCGGGTCAGTGGAGCCATCACGAGCCGGTTGGTCAGGTCAACGGCCCCCATCCGAATGGGGGTGAGCAGTGTGCAGGTCATGGACACCTCCTTGAGTCCGCACAGATGCTATACCCCTGAGCACGGCCACGACCACCCGGGGTGAGGTCCCCATAGACTGCTCGCATGGCTGATGAAGAGTTCGACGACCCGCGCCTGGCCGTGCTCTACGACGTGCTCGACCCCGACCGCTCCGACCTGGACTGCTACCTCCGGTTGGCAGCGGAACTGCAGACCGAGCGGGTGCTCGATGTCGGGTGTGGCACCGGGGTGCTCGCACTGCTGCTGGCGGAGCGGGGCGCGCAGGTGGTCGGAGTCGATCCCGCCGGGGCCAGCCTCGATGTGGCCCGCGCCAAGCCGGGGGCCGAGCATGTGACCTGGCTGCAGGGAGACGCCACCTCGCTGCCCGGGCTGCAGGTGGATCTGGTGACGATGACCGCCAACGTCGCGCAGGTGTTCCTCACCGACGAGGCCTGGCAGGCCACTCTCAGCGCCATCCACCGGGCGCTTCGCCCGGGCGGGACGCTGGCCTTCGAGACCCGGAATCCCGAGGCGCGCAGCTGGGAGTCCTGGGTGCCGTCGGCCTCCCGCCGCACCACCGAGGTACCGGGCCTCGGCCCCGTCACCACCTGGGTCGAGGTGTTGGAGGTGACCGAGCACCCGCTGCTGGTGACCTTCCGCTGGCACTACGGTTTCCCGGACGGCCAGGAGCTGCTGTCCACCTCCACCCTGCGGTTCCGAGGACGAGACGAGATCATCACCTCCCTGGAGCAGGCCAACTTCACCGGCCTCCGGGTCGATGACCTGCCCCACGCCCCTGGCAGAGGCTGGTTGATCCGAGCCGAGTCAGCCTGAACCTGCCTACACGACCACGATCTGGAGGAGGTGCTCAAGTCCCCGGAAGTCCGACGGGTTCCGGGTATACAGCGGAACTTCCTCAGCCACCGCTGTGGCTGCTATGAGACAGTCAGCGACACGGGGTCTGGGGTTACGTCCCGCTGCAAGAACAGCGGCGTAGATGTGTCCGTAGGCGCGGGCAGCACGCACTCCGAAGGGAAAGGGCTCAAAAAGCATCTCCACGCGCTGCAGCCGCTCCTGGCGTCGCGCACGCTCCACGAGGTCTTCCGTGACCAGCGGCCCCGCCGCAAGCTCAGCCAAGGTAATCGCGGCGATTCCTGCAGTCGCAGGAAGAAGAGCTGGGTCAATCCCTTCCAGGTCGATCACCACCGAGGTATCGAGAATCCCCGAGGCGGGAGGGTTAGACATGAGGCTCCATCTCTTGGTCCACGACTGCATCCAAGTCTTTCCTCAGCCGTTCCAGGTCCACTTGCGGGCATCCGCGAAAGACCTCAGCGATGACGTGAGCGTCCACCATGCGTTGCCGACGAAGCGGCCTGAGCTCTCCAACAGGAACGGAGTTCCGGGTCAGCAAAAAACTCCGTCCCTCCTCAAGGGCACGCATGATGCGGCCACTGTCATTGCGTAGCTCGCGTTGGCTGATGACCTCACTCATGAAACCACTGTAGCACCAAGTGCTACGGTTGGGCTCAGTGCGCTTGCTCCTCGTCGTCCTCCTCCGGCTCGGGGGTCGGCACGAGGGCACCCACACCCTGACCCGGGGCGGTGCGCCCCACCGCCAACGCGAAGTCGTCACCGTGGGCGCTGACGCCCTGGACGACCGCCTGGTCGATGGCCACCTCCGCGTAGCGGCCACGCACGATGCGGGGATCGTGGCGCAGGTCCCGCATCAGGGCCGCCGCCATCGCGATGAGCACCACCAGGAACGGCAGCCCCGCGACGATGGTCACCGATTGCAGCCCCGACAGGGCATCCTTGCCGCCGACGACGAGCATGATGGCCGCGACCGCACCCGTCACCACACCCCAGAACACGACGGTGGCGCGGCGGGGCTCCATGATGCCGTTCTCGCTGAGCGCCCCCATGACGATGGAGGCTGAGTCCGCCCCGGAGACGAAGAAGATCCCGACCAGGACCATCACCAGAACCGAGGTGAAAGCCTCCCAGGGCATGGTGTGCAGCAGCGCGAACAGCGTCGATTCGGCGTCCCCGGTCTCGGACAGCCCCGCCCCCTGCTGCTCGGCGTTGATGGCGGCCCCACCGAAGATGCAGAACCACACCAGCGAGACCATGCTGGGCAGCAGCAGCACCCCGGAGACGAACTGCCGGATGGTGCGCCCCTTCGAGATGCGGGCGATGAACATGCCGACGAAGGGGGTCCAGGACACCCACCACGCCCAGTAGAAGATGGTCCATGACGCCAGCCATGCGTCGGCCTCGCCGCCCAGCGCCCCCGTCGTCGAGGACATCAGCATGATCCGCTGGAAGTAGGTGCCGAGCGTGGTCGGGATGAGGTTGAGGATCAGCACCGTCGGTCCGCCGACGAAGACGAACAGCGCCAGCGCCACCGCCAGCCCCATGTTGATGTTGGACAACCACTGGATGCCCTTGGCCACCCCGGAGACCGCCGAGAAGATGAAACAGATGGTCAGTCCGCAGATCAGCAGGATCAGGAAGGCGTTGCCCACCTCGCCGATCCAACCGACGATCTGCGCACCGTGCGCAATCTGCAGCGCCCCGAGCCCCAGCGAGGTCGCCGACCCGAACAAGGTGGCGAAGATGGCGAAGATGTCGATGATCTTGCCGCCGGGGCCATAGGTCTGACGCTTGCCGAGCAGGGGCTCGAAGACCGCGGAAATGGTCAGCGGACGTCCCTTGCGGAAGACGCTGTAGGCGATGGCCACACCTGCCACGGCGTAGATCGCCCAAGGGTGCAGCCCCCAGTGGAACAACGTGGTCGCCATCGCGTTGCGCACCGCGTCGGCCTCGCCGGCCGATGGCTGCCCCGGCGGCGGGGTGAGGAAGTGGGACAGCGGTTCGGCCGCCCCGTAGAACATCAAGCCGATACCCATCCCTGCGCTGAACATCATCGCCACCCAGGAGATGGTGGAGAACTCCGGCGACTCACCGTCGCGGGCCAGGGGGATGGCCCCGTAGCGGCTGGCGGCCAGCCACAGCACGAAGAAGACGAACCCCGTCGCCGCCAGGGCGAACAGCCAGCCGGTGTTGCCGACCACCCAGGTCAGACCGGACTGGGAGGCGTTGCCGAGGGTGGCGGGAGACAGCACACCCCACAGCACGAAGGCCAGGGACACCACTGCGGTGAACCCGAAGACCACCTTGTCCAACCGACCCGGTTGCTCATCACCGAGCTCCTCGACGGTGGGTTCCAGGGCCGGGTGCGAGGTGATGGCCACCCGCCACCGTCTTGGCCCTGTCATTCCAGCCCATGACAGTCGTGGTCCGCGGTTGCGTTCTCCTCGTTTGCTGCGGGCTCGCACGTCCTACTCCTAACTCCTGTGGGTCGTCCCCCTCGTAGGAGGCTACCCCCAGAAGAAGTCACGACAAGACGAGCAAAGTCAGACTTTCAGCTTCTTTCAGCTTCATCCGCCTGTTTCTCCAGAGCCCACTCGATCACGGAGGCCATCGACATCTCCCGTGCCGCAGCAGCTGCCCCGAGGGAGACCAGATCCCCTCCCAGAGGCGACGCAACCACTTTCAGGGCCCCCAGACCAGAGGTTGCAGCAAGCTCCCGGCGAACCGCTTCCAGCACCGGAGCGACATCCCGGGCCACCGGTCCGGCAACGATGATCACCGCCGGGTCATAGACCAGGGCGAGGAACTCCAGGATCCGCCCGATCCTCAGCACCAGCTCCCGGAAGAGGGGCGCCATGACCAGATCCTGCTCCCCCAGCAGGGCGAGCAGGGACTCCCGCGGTCGCTCCCCACGCAGGTATTCCTGCCATGGATGGCCTCCGGGGAGGTCCTCCTCCCGCCAGTTCGTGCGCACCCAGTCCTCGATGAACTCGTGGAAGCCGACCGAGCTGCCGACCCCCTTCACCCTCTCGAAGAAACCCAGCTCGCCGACAGCTCCATTGACCCCTCGCACCAGACGCCCATCGAGCACAACCCCCGCTCCGATGCCCCACGCCGCCAGCAGCGTCACAAAGTTCCGCTCCTGCTTGGCAGCACCGAAGTGCAGTTCGGCCAGGGCCGCCAGCACGGCATCGTTCTCGATCCGCACATGCGCGAACTCCTGCTGGAACATCTCCGCGAGCCCTGCGTGCATCACCTTCCAGAAGCCCTGCCACCCGTGGGGGGAGCGACCGTGTTCATCGACCGGGGCCGGGACCCCGATCCCGACCACGACCACGTCACCGACACCCACCCCCGCGTCCCGAAGTGCTTCCTCGACGGCGGCACGGGCCAGTAGCCTGCGCTGGACCGGGTCCTGCTGGTGGGACGGTTCAGCGTTCGGGATGTCGACGCTTCGGCTCGCGCGGACGGCGCCCATCAGGTCGGTGACGGTGACGGTCATCGTGCGCTGCCCGGCCTCCAGACCGACGATGGCACCAGCCTGTGACCTGAGTCTGAATCGTCTGGCAGGCCGCCCTTTGCCCCGTTCCCCCTCCCTGGTGGAGGCCTCCTCGATGAGGCCGAGCTCACTCAGGGCGTCGAGGGCCTGGAGCACGGTGGAGCGGGTCAGCCCGGAGCGCTCCATGACGTCGTCGGCACGAAGCACCCCACCCTCCCAGGCGATCTCGAGCACCGCCCGGGTGCTGGCTCGTCGGCACACCTGTCCCAGCACCGGATTCACCACTTCTGCTGACACCTCCCCGTCGTTGCGGTAAGCTACCACCACAGACTTGATTTGGTGAGCAAATCAAGTCTTCACAGAGTCGATGGGGACGAGGAGAAGGCGCATGACACCCACGCAACACCACCCAACACTCAGCAGGAGACGACTGTTGACCACGGCAGCGGGGATCGCTGCTGGCAGCACACTGGTCGGCTGCTCCAGTGGCGGGAAGACCGTACTGTTCCACCAGTCGAAGCCCGAGGCGGTGCCCTACTTCGGCGATCTGGCAGCCCAGTTCACCGGTGCCCAGACCACCTACCGGATCCTCCATGACATCTCGACGAACCTGTCCGCCAGCTTCGTGCGCAACAACCCCCCGGATCTCGGGATGCTCAACTACAACCTGGAGATGGCACGCTTCATGGAGCGCGGTGCCCTGAGCGACCTGTCCGACCTTCCCGAGGCCGCACGCATCCTCGACAACATCGTCGAGCTGTCGAAGTCCTACCCCCAGTACAAGGACCGCACCAGCGTGCTTCCCTACTCCGCGATGGCGGCATCGGTGATCTACAACAAGCGCATCTTCGCTGACAACGGCCTCGAGGTCCCCGAGACCTGGGATGCTCTCATCGAGGTCTGTGAACGCCTCAAGGCGGCCGGGATCACCCCCATCTACGGCACCTTCCTCGACACCTGGACCATCATGCAGGGCTGGTTCGACTATCCCGCAGGCGGCATGGTCGACATCGCCGAGTTCTACCGCGCCATGAACGAGCTCGGCCCTGAGGTCACCCCGAACTCCGAGGTCTCCTTCTCCAACGTGATGCTGGAACCGGTCAAGAAGATGATCGAACTCACCAAGTACGTCAACGACGACGCCCGTAGCCGCACCTACGGCGACGGCAACACCGCCTTCGCCAACGACCAGGCCGCGATGATCCTGCAGGGGCCGTGGGCCTTCGGAGAGTTCGAGAAGGCGGGCAAGGAGCAGGAACTCGGCACCTTCCCGTTCCCCGCAACCGACAACCCGGAGGACCTCAAGGTCCGGGTCAACATTGATCTGGCCCTGTGGGTGCCAGAGGCAGCCGACGCGCAGGAGGGAGCCCGGGAATTCCTGCAGTACCTGATGCAGCCTGAGATCCAGCACCCGTACAACGCCCAGTTCCTGGGTTTCGGCACCACGAAGGACGCCCCCGACGTCACCGATCCGCGCATCGTCGGGATGAGTGAGTACTACCAGCAGGGCCGCTTCTACATGGGGGCCTCGCAGTTCATCCCCAAGAACATCCCCGCCTACAACTACTTCCAGGCCATCGCCCTGGGGGCCGAACCAGAACCCATCCTCGCCCAGCTCGACCGCGACTGGGCCCGGCTCGCCTTCCGCGACTGAAGGAGTCGAAAACATGTCATCCGATACCAGGACCGCCCGGTCCACCCTGCGACGCCGCCCGGTTGAGCCGATCTACTGGTTCTTCCTGCTCCCCGCCCTGCTGGCCTTCACCCTGTTCGTCGCCTATCCGGCCCTGGAGGGCCTGGTGATGAGCTTCACCAACTCCATCGGCTTCGGTGACTTCAAGTGGGTGGGGCTGCGCAATTACATGGCCTTGTTCCAGGACGAGAACATCGTCAACTCCTACGCCTTCACCTTCCTGTTCGCCATCGTCACGGTGCTGCTGGTCAACGCCATCGCCTTCTTCCTGGCCTTGGCGCTGACTGCGAACCTGAAGCTGAAGACCCCGCTGCGCGCCATCTACGTGATCCCGATGGTGATCTCAGCCATCATCTACTCCTTCGTCTTCAAGTTCCTGTTCAACAACTCCCTGCCCCAGATCGGGCAGGCCTTGGGCATCGAGAACCTGTCAGTCAGCCTGCTGGCCAATGAGAGCCTGGCCTGGTTCGCCGTCGTGATCGTCACCACCTGGGGTTCGGTGCCGAGCGCCCTGCTCATCTACATCGCAGGCCTGACCACCATTCCCGGCGAGGTCTACGAGGCCGGCGCCATCGACGGCGCCACCGGCTGGCAGAAGTTGCGTCACATCACGCTGCCGCTGGTGGTCGGCTACATCGGAATCAACATGGTGGTGGGGCTGAAGAGCTACCTACAGGTCTACGACCAGATCGTGGCCCTCACCGGTGGCGGCCCCGGTACCGCCACCCGCAGCGTTGCCTTCACCATCTTCGACGGCTTCAACGGCGGCGACTACGCCTACCAGATGGCCAACGCCGCGGTGTTCTTCGTCATCGCTCTGGTCATCGCCGGCATCCAGCTTCGTTTCACCCAGAGGAGCACCAACTGATGAGCACCACGACCGCCCCCATGCCAGTCACCGTGCAACGCCGCGGCCGCGTCGGTCAGGAGCGCAGCAACTGGTCTCTGACCATCCTGCTGATCCTCGGTAGCGTCACCGTGCTGCTGCCGCTGTACGTCACCATCTCGATGGCCTTCAAGACCACCGAGCAGTCCACTGATCTCAACGCCTTCTCCCTGCCTGCCCCCTTCTCCCTGGAGGGCCTCCAGAAGGCCTGGGAACTCACCAACTTTCCGCGCGCCTTCCTGGTCTCCCTGATCGTCACGGCGCTGGCCGTGACCGGCTCCATCCTCATCTCCTCGATGGCCTCCTACGCGATCGTTCGGAACTGGGATCGACGGTTCTTCCGCTGGTCCTTCTTCTACCTGCTGGCCGCGATGTTCATCCCGTTCCCGGTCGTCGCCCTGCCCCAGGTGCGGTTGACCGGGCTGCTGGGGCTGGACAACTACGTCGGGGTGGCGCTGCTTCACATCGTGTTCAGCCTGGCCTTCAACACCCTGTTGTTCACCGCGTACCTGCGGTCCATCCCGCTGGAGCTGGAGGAATCGATGCGGGTTGACGGCGCCACCACGGCCCAGACCTTCTGGAAGCTGATCTTCCCGCTGCTGGCCCCGATGGCTGCCACAGTCGGCATCTTCTCGTTCCTGCACTCGTGGAACGACTTCATGATGCCCTCGCTCATCATCTCGCAGCCGGAATGGCAGACCATTCCCGTGGTGAACAACATCTTCCAGACCCAGTTCAGCAACAACTACAACGTGGCCTTCTCCTCCTACCTGATGGCGATGGCCCCGGCAATCCTGGTCTACATCCTGGCGCAGCGCTGGGTGATGTCCGGCCTCACCCAGGGAGCGATCAAGTGACGAATCCTCCGGAGCACCGCCCTGAGGACTGGTGGCACCGCGCCACCGTCTACCAGATCTATCCCCGGTCCTTCCAGGACTCGAACGGCGATGGTGTGGGTGATCTGCAGGGCATCATCGCCCGACTGGACCATCTGGCCCGGCTCGGGATCGAGGTGCTGTGGCTCTCACCCATCTACCGTTCCCCGATGGTGGACAACGGCTACGACATCTCGGACTACCGTGACATCGATCCGGTCTTCGGAACGCTCAGCGATTTCGACGAGCTGCTGGAGCAGGCCCACCGTCGGGGCATCAAGGTGATGATGGATCTGGTGGTGAACCACTCCTCGGATCAGCATCCCTGGTTCCAGGCCTCACGCGAGAAGGACTCGCCGTACCGGGACTGGTACTTCTGGCGCCCCGCTCGCCCAGGCCTGACTCCGGGCGCACCGGGATCGGAACCCGACGACGGAGCGGGGGCCTTCGCGCCCCGCAACTGGCACTTCGATCCCGCAAGTGGCGAGTACTACTACGGGCTGTTCAGCCCGGGCCAGCCGGATCTGAACTGGGAGAACCCGGCGCTACGTCAGGCCGTGTACGAGCTGATGCGGTTCTGGGTGGAGCGCGGGGTGGACGGCTTCCGCATGGATGTCATCAACCTGATCTCCAAGCCACAGGCCATGACACAGGGCGAGGTCGTCGCCCCGGGGTCCAGCCACTGGTACGCCGTCGCGAACGGGCCGAGGTTGGATGAGTTCCTGGCGGAGATGAACCAGCAGGTGGGGCTGAAGCGGCTGAACCTGCTCACCGTCGGGGAGATGCCGGGATCGACGCTGGATGTGGCCAGACGGGCCACGGACCCGGCGCACAATGAGCTGAACATGGTGTTCACCTTCGAGCACGTGGACCTGGACCAGAGCCCGGATGGCTCCAAGTGGGACCTGGCCCCGCACCGGTTGGTGCCGTTCAAGCAGAATCTGGCGCACTGGCAGGAGGGGTTGGCCGAGGCGGGTTGGAACTCGCTGTACCTCGACAACCACGACCAGCCCCGGGCGGTGTCCCGGTTCGGCGACGACTCGCCCGCGCACCGGGTGAGCTCGGCGAAGACGCTGGCGACGGTGCTGCACCTGCACAAGGGCACCCCGTACGTCTACCAGGGCGAGGAGTTGGGAATGACCAACTTCCCGTTCCGCAGCATCGACGACTACCAGGACGTGGAGAGCCTCAACCATCACCGGTTGGCGCTGGCCGCGGGGCAGGATGAGGCCCAGGTGCTGCAGGCGCTTGCCACCAAGGGCCGGGACAATGCCCGCACCCCGGTGCAGTGGGACGACTCCCCGCACGCCGGATTCACCACCGGAGAGCCCTGGCTGGCGGTCAACCCGAACCACATGGAGATCAACGCAGCCGCCCAGCTGGACGACCCCGATTCGGTCTTCCACCACTACCGGCGGCTCATCGCGCTGCGGAAGTCCGATCCGACGGTGGTGCACGGCCGCTTCGAGCTGCTGGCCCCGGAGCACGAGCAGCTGTGGGCCTTCACCCGTACCCTGGATGGTGACCGACTGCTGGTGCTGGCGAACTGCTCCTCCAACCCCCTCGATCTGGGCTCAGTGGGGCTGCCCTGTGCCGAGGGGGCTGAGCTGGTGCTCGGGGTGAACGTCTCGGATGATCCACACCGGATGAACCCGTGGGAGTCACGGGTGCTGCGGCTGCCGAGGGAGCAGGCGTGAGCGCGCCGTCGGCCGACTGGTGGCGCGACGCGGTGGTCTACCAGATCTATCCCCGCAGCTTCGCCGACGGCAACGCCGACGGGATCGGGGATCTGGCGGGCATCCTGGCCCACATCGACCACCTGGTGTGGTTGGGGGTCGATGCGGTGTGGCTGAGCCCGTTCTACACCTCCGCCCTGGCCGACGGCGGCTACGACGTCATCGATCATCGAGCCATCGACCCCAGGATCGGCACCCTGGAGGAGTTCGACGCTCTGGTGGCAGCCCTGGCCGAGCACGACATCAAGGTCATCATCGACATCGTGCCGAACCATTCCTCGAACCTCCATCCGTGGTTCCAGGAGGCGCTGGCAGCCGGTCCCGGCTCACAGGCCCGGCAGCGCTACCACTTCCGCGACGGCACCGGGGACGGAGGCGAGCTGCCGCCGTCGGACTGGGAGTCGCTGTTCGGTGGCCCGGCGTGGACGAGGACCGACGACGGGCAGTGGTACCTGCACACCTTCGCCAGGGAGCAGCCGGACCTGAACTGGGACAACGCAGAGGTACGTCAGCACTTCCTGGAGGTGTTGGAGTTCTGGGCCGAGCGCGGGGTGGCGGGTTTCCGCATCGACGCCGCGCACATGCTCATCAAGCATCTGCCAGAGGAGCTGCCGACCCAGGCTGAGCTGAACTCCTGGAGTGGTGTGGGCGATCATCCGGTGGTGGATCGCAACGAGTTGCGGGAGCTGTACCGCACGTGGCGGGAGCTGTTCAACCGTTACGATCCGCCGCGCACTGCGGTGGCGGAGGCGGCGGTCCCGGCGGAGCGGGTGCCGATGTATGCCAGCCCGGAGACGCTGGGGCAGTCGTTCTTCTTCGACCTGCTGCTCGGCGACTTCGACGCGCAGACCTTCCGCTCCACCATCGACCGTTGTCTGGAAACGGCGGCCGCGACGGGCTCGTCGGTGACCTGGGTGTTGAACAACCACGACACGGTGCGCTCAGCAAGCCGTTACGGCACCCGGTTCGCCGGGATGGGGCCGAACGGGTTCCCAATGGCCAAGCATGGGATGGACTGGCTGTTGGCCCACGGCGACCCGGTGCTGTGCGATGCCCCGCGTGGGTTGCGTCGGGCCCGGGCGGCTGCGCTGGTGATGCTGGCCCTGCCGGGGAGCGCCTACCTGTACCAGGGCGAGGAGCTGGGGCTGCCGGAGGTGGCGGAGATACCGGATGATCGGCGCGCCGACCCAGCGTTCTTCCGCAATCCCGGGGTGGACATGGGTCGCGACGGCTGCCGGGTGCCGCTGCCGTGGACCCGCACCGGGCCGTCGTTCGGTTTCGGCGACGGCGGGGCGCACCTGCCGCAACCGGCCTGGTTCGGCCGCTACAGCATCGAGGCGGAGCAGGAGGACCCGAGTTCAACCCTCCACATGTACCGGGAGGCGCTTCGGCTCCGTCGCGAACTGGGCTGCAAGGAGGATTTCGAGTGGTTGCCGAGCGACAGCGCTGATGTGCTCCACTTCCGCCGGGGCCGCTGGCACATGGCGGCGAACTTCGGCCCCACCCCGGTTCCGCTGCCGGAGGGTCAGCTGCTGCTGGCGTCCCAGGAGATCGGGGAGAACCTGCCGGGCGAGACGACCGCCTGGCTGCTGGACGGCTGAGCCGTCGAGGACCTTCCAGCAGACGTGGTGACCTCTCGGGATTCACTCCGGGAGGTCGTCCTCGAGGGCCTCGGCGACCATGGCACTGGTGATGCTGTGCCCCTCCACCGTCGGCAGGAGGATCAGGCCCGCTTCAGTGGACCCGATGCCGTGCCCGGAGTTCGTTGACGTGGCCCCGCCCACTTCCTCTCGCAGGTCACGCCAGTACACGACGTGACGACGGGAATGCCCCGGGGCGTCCGGCTCCATCTCATACTCCCCGGCGAGCCTTTGAAACCCTGCCCGGCCCAAAGCCCGCCACGACGACTCGTTGTCGGCGTTGACCGGCACCAGGAGGCCATCCACGCCCTGGCTGGCGAGGACATCGCAGGCCACATGGATCATCGCGGAGGCCAGCCCCCGGCCGAGGGCCTCTGGTTCGCCGATCAGGTAGTCGATGCTCCAGGCCCCAGCGGGAACCTCCACCCCAGCGCTGGTCAGCTCTCCGAGATATCCGTCCTCGTCGCTGATCTCGTAGCCCTGGATGAATCCGTAGGGCCACTCATCCAGCGCGGCAATCCAGTAGAGGCCCCGCTCCCCTCCGGCGGCCACTCCGCTGCGGATGCCCTCGAGCTCCTCGGCGTGGTTGTCACCCCACCAGCGCGTCACCTGTGGGGCGCGAAGCCAACCCTCCATGAGCGGCAGGTCCTCTGCCGTCACGGGCCGCAGCGTGATGATCGGCTTCATCTGATCGGGCGCACCATCATTTGCTCTCCTTCGCACGCGCCACCACCTCATCCACCAGGTACCGGTGCCGAGGCAACAGCCGAGAAACTCCATAAGTCCTTGTCAACAAGTCAAAGCATTCCTTTGAAGTGCGGTATCCGAGGATGTTGAACAGCCAAGCTGCATCCTCAAGGTCTCGGTCGTCACGAGCTGCATGTATCTTCATCGCAAGCAAGTACTCCGGAGAAGCAACTTGAACCAGCAGCACCTCTGTCTCGAAGACAGTCCGTGGTGCAGCATCAGTGGACTGCTACATGTTTCTCGGACAGTGGTGAAATTCCGAGTTCATTCGAACATGTGAGGTAAAATAGGTATCATGTCAAGATCGAAGTACAGCGATGAGTTCAAGGGGCAGATCGTGGCAGAGGTGATCGAGAAGTCACGTCCGGTCAGCGAGGTCGCGAAAGCCTATGGGCTGGTCCCACAGACGGTGGGGAACTGGGTGAACACGTGGCGAAGGACCCACCCTGAGGATGGGGGCGAAGAACTCACGGCGGCACAGCTGGCCGAGTTCAAGAAGGTCAAGTCCCAGCTGCGTGAGGCCCAGATGGAGATCGAGTTCTTGAAAAAAGCAGCGGCCTTCTTCGCCCGGGAGTCCCGGTAGCCGTCAAGTACGTCTACCTTCACCGCGAAGAAGGCAACTATCCGGTGTATCTGATGTGCAGGTGGGCCGGGGTGTCCAGGTCGGGCTATTACGCCTGGCGTGGGAGGGGACTCTCCCAACAGGAGAAACGTCGTGAAGAACTCACCGTGCTGATCCGGCACTTCTTCGATCACGCGGGACAGGCCTACGGGTACCGACGCATCCACGCGATCCTGGTCCGTAACGGTATCGCCGTGAGTCCGGAGCTGGTCCGCCAGATCATGGCCCGGGAAGGCCTGGTGGCGTGCCAGCCCCGTCCCAGGGCCCGCACGACCATCCCCGCTGCGGACCTGGCAGAGCGTCCGGACCGGGTCCAGCGGGACTTCACCGCCCAGGCCCCAGGATGCAAGTGGGTCGGAGACATCACCTACATCCGGACCTGGGAAGGACACGCCTACCTCGCCACGGTGATGGACTGTCACTCACGCAAGATCATCGGCTACGCCATCGACACTCATATGCGTACCGAGTTGATCATCCAGGCCCTCGACATGGCTGTCCGCATCTGTCCACCACGCCCCGGTGTGACGATCTTCCATTCCGACCGAGGAGCCCAGTACACCTCCAGCGACTACGCCCACGTCATGGAACAACACGGAATCTTGGCCTCCGTCGGACGTACCGGCAGTTGTTACGACAACGCTGCAGCAGAATCCTTCAATGCCGCCCTGAAGAAAGAGCTGGTCAATCGGAAGGTCTACCCCACCCGACAAAAAGCCATCACGGATGTAACATCCTGGATCGAGCTTTGCTACAATCACACCAGGCTCCATTCCAGCTTGGGCTACAAAACCCCGAACGAAGCCCACCAAGAATGGTACACAAATCAAGTAGCAGCGTAATCGAAAACCATGTTTTCAACACTGTTCAAAAAACGTATAGCAGACCACAGTTCCCGGCAGAAACCCTTTGACAGCATCGTTCAACCAATCCGGCTCCAAACCATGCATCGTCGCAACCTTTTCAGCTGCTTGCCGCACTTCTGCAGATGGGACGAAGAGCGCATCAACATCACGGGTCAGTCGACTCTGATCGTATGCCAACGCCATCGCCGCCCCTCCAACAACAAACAACTGTGCTGTTGCGCCTGTCGCAGCCAAACACCGCGACAGCTCTTGAAAGAGGTCCAGGACCCGTTCCTGGTTCAGCTCGTTCATGCTCGCTCCAGTGAGCGGGCGGTGATGAAGATTCCTCGATCCCGGAACGCTCTCGGACTCTCCTTGCGCGCCGCATCCCTGAAGATTCTCGGCACTGCAGGGAACCAGCCGTCAGCGACTCGGGTCGGGTCCAGCGCCCATGCAGGGGTGGGCCAACCATCCCGACTGGACAGATGATCCGCCAAGGCTGCGAACGCAGCGTCCAACTCCAGCGCTCCGGTCGGTGTCACCTCTTCCTGGAACACCTGGGCTCCCAGTTCCACCCCGCCACGCCGGAATGAGGAGGTGTAGTCGTCCAACGTCTGGAGCACCCCGAACCGCCAACACGACTCCAAGGACTCCCCCTCAGACAGCAGCCGTGCGCAATGGGCCGCATTGCCGGACGCTGAGTGAAGCAGCCCAACTTTCGGAGGAGGCACCTGCTCGGGTTCCGCCAAAGAACGCGCCAGCATCGCCTCCACCGACAGCACCTCACCGCTAAAACCCATGACGGCGACACCTCCCCTGACTCACAGTTACCTCCACGTTACCTCACGCGACCTGGGCCAGGGCCTCGGTCATCGCGGCGGGGCTCAGCACCCCGACGTGGGTCTGCCGGACCATGCCCTCGGCGTCGATGAAGTGGTGCGACGGCACCCCCATGATCCCGTAGGCCGCCGCGATCTGCTGGGACTGGTCCGCGATCTCGGGGAAGTCGTTGCCGACCCGCTTCGAGTAGTCACTCACACTCGTCTGGCTCTCACCGACGTAGATCAGCACCAGCTGCACCCCCGGCGTGGCCTTGGCTGCCGCCTGCACGTCCGGCATCTCCGTGCGGCAGCCGGTGCACCACGTGGCCATGAACAGCAGCCACACCGGTCTGCCCCGCAACGCTTCCAGCGAGACCGGCTGGCCGTCGATGTCAGTTGCCGAGAACTCCGGGGCCTGCTCCCCCACCCTCGGGGGCTGCTGCACCCCTGCGACCTCGACCGCGGACATCGCCTCCCCCGTGGCCTGGGTCCGGTTCTCATCGTTCGGTTTGACCACCCACCATGCGGCAATCGCGATGGCGAAAGCTGCGACCAGCACCACCGCCACCTGCCCGAAGGTGGAGGCCCTGATCCTCGCCCGCCACGCCGGTTCCCCGGCGACCTGCGGGTCGGGCGAAGGCGGGACGGGCTCGTCGGTCTCCAGGAACTCAGTCACCTCGTCGTCATCATGCATAGGAGTGCAGCCCTCCGAAGAACAGGTTGCCCAGATAGGTGAACACCACCGCGACGAAGGCCAGCACCAACAGCCACGCCGACTTCGAGCCGCGCCAGCTGCGGGTCACCCGCGCGTGCAGGTAGGCGCCGTAGATGAGCCAGGTCACCAGGGCCGCGGTCTCCTTCGGGTCCCAACCCCAGTACCTCCCCCACGCCACATTCGCCCAGATGGCCCCCAGGATCAACATCAGGGTGAGCATCGGGAAGGTGACGACGGTGGCCTTGTAGCCGAGTTCATCGAGCGAGTCCTGGCTGGGCCACCCCTGCCACTTCACGTGAGGCGCGACGAGGTACATCACCGCTGAGGCGAACCCCACCACCGCTGCCCCGTAGCCCAGCGACGCGGTGAACACGTGCAGGGTCAGCAGTGGCGAGTTCTGCAGCGCCGGCATCAGCGGATTCGGCTGGTAGGACAGCGTCGAGGCGTAGATGAGCATCGCGAGTATCACCGGCAGCGTGATGATCGACATCGTCCTGATCCGGTGCCGCCACTCGAACCAGACCTGGGCCAGCAGCATCCCCCACGCGAACGCCAGAGCGAACTCGTAGTGGTTGGACAGCGGGGCATGGCCGGTGGCGATCATCCGGGTGAGCAGGGAACCGGTCAGCAACACCAGGGCCAGCTGTGTGGTTCTGGTGGCCCACCAGGTGACGGAGAAACGCCGCTGCGGGATGCGCCGAATCCCGCCGGTGACCTCCACCCCGGAGTCACCAACGACCACAGCCTCGCCGCCCGGTGTCACGGAAACCCGCACCGGATTGCTCATCCGCGCGGCGAACACCGCCCCGAGGTAGGCGATGGTGGAGACCACGACCAACCCCGTGGTGATGAGCAGCAGGGCCTGGGAGTACTCAATCATCGGCGTTCTTCCTCTCATTCGTACCCGTCAGTTGGGCGCTGACCCGCTCCACCAGGTCCGTGACGAACCGGGTGAAGCCGGAGTCGCGTCGATCCGGGGAGGCCATCTGCACCAGCGTCCCCGCCTCGGTTTCCGTCACCCGCAGCCACAGGCGCTGGTGCCGGAAGAACATGGTCATGCAGGTGCCGATCACCAGCAGCGCGAACCCCACCCACACGATGGGGGCACCGGGGTCACGGCGCACGATCATCCCGGTGAACTGCTGTTCCCGCTGGAAGGTGAGCGTGTGCTCCCCCACCTGCGTGGCAGCCCCCATGTCCAGCAGCGACGACGCGACGGGCGTGGTCTGCTCCCCCCGGTACAACTCGACCTTCACCTGGCCGGGCGCGATCCCCGTCCCGGTCCGACCCGAGGCGGAGCCGATGACGTAGCACACCATGCCATCGGGCAGGGTGACGTGCCCGTAGGTGAAGGCCTTGTCCTGGGTGCTCCACTCCAACGGCACCCCGCCGTCGAACAGCACCGTCCCGGAGGCATCACTGATCTGCACCACCGCCGCCACCCCGAAGTAGGCCTGATGGAACATCACCCCGTCGTGGCCGAGCGGTGAGTTGATGCGCACCTCCTGCTCGGCGACGACCTGCTCGCCGTCACGCAGCACCAGGTCCGCCACGTAGTCCTTCGGCGCCCCATTGTCGTAATAGGTGTCACGGAAGTCCCTGGCCTCGGCCACCAGGGTGGTGCCGTGGCCGACCTCACGGGGATGCCCGATGGTCAGCGTGAACTGCTCCTCCCGGAACCCGGTCAGGGAGGAGACCACGAACCCGGCCATGATGACCACGAAGGCCGCGTGGGCGAGCGCCGTACCGAAGGGCATCCAGGCATTGCGGTCCAGATAGGCGCTCCTACCCGGGCTCTGGTCATTGATGACGACTCGCATCCCGTGCCGCTTCGCATCAGCGACGATCAGCTGCAGCGTCTCGTCGACGCCTCGGATGCTGTGGAACCGGGTGCGCAGCCTCGCCGCATCGAAGAACCGGGCCTTGACCCGGGTGTGGGGATGCCGGGCGGCCTTCCACAGGATGGGAACCCGGTGGAGCGTGCAGGCGACGATGGAGGCGGCGAGCAGCCCCATCACGATGAGGAAGGGAATGCTGGAGAACATCGTGAAGAAACCGAGGCCGTCCAGGATCGGGGTCCAGCCGCCGACGCTCTCCCGCACCTTCTCCAGCCAGGCTGCCTGTCGTTGCGGATCTCCGGCGATGTTCGCCGGTTTCTGTGGCAGCAGCACCCCGATGAAGGACAACAGCCCGGTCAGCAGGATGAGGACCAGCCCGAACGCCTTGTTGTACAGCAGGGCGTTGATGGCATGCAGGATACGACCCGGCGAAACCTCGAGCGGCTCGTCCAGGCCATCGGCAGCACCGGCGCGGGGACTGTGATCACTCATGGCTCACCTCAGATTCCGAAAGCGGGGATCAGCCCGGCCAGGGGCGCGAACAGGTTGGTGATCATGAGCAGCCCGACCAGCACCAACAGCCCCCCGGTGACCAGGGAGATCGCCACGTGGTGGCGGCGGAACCAGTCGACGTGTCGGGTGATCCGGGCGGAACCGAGGGCGACGGCGATGATCGGGATTCCCAGCCCCAGGCAGTAGGTCACCATGAGGGCGACCCCGGACCACACGGTGCTGCTGGTCGCGGCCAAGGCCAGGATGCCGCTCAGCACCGGACCGATGCAGGGCGTCCACCCGGCACCGAAGACGACCCCCATCAGCCCGGCCCGCCAGAGCGAGGTGGCGCCGTCCGGTTTCGGCATCGGGCCGCGAAGTGCACCGTCGAGGATCGGGATTCGCAGCAGCCCGGCGACGTGCAGCCCCATGAACACCAGCACCGCTCCCCCGATGATCCGGGCGTGGATGGCGTAGGGACCGAGCGAGCGGCCGAGCAGCCCGAGGGAGGCCCACACCGCGATGAAGACGACGGAGAACCCGGCCACGAAGGCCACGGAGTTGCCGAGCGCCGTGCGACGGCTCACCTGTGCCTGGCCGGAACCGACCAGCTGACCGACGAAGACCGGGACGATGGGCAGGAAGCAGGGCGAGGCAAAGGACACCAGCCCTGCCAGCAGCGCCACCGGGACGGTCAACTCCACGGCTCAGCCCTCGGAGCTCGGGGCGGCTTCAGGCGTGGCGAGGGTCGTGAGCAGGGCGGAGACTTCCTGGGCCATGCGGGAGGAGGGATCGATCTCCACCACCTTGGTCCATGCGGCCCGTGCCTGTTCGACATCGGCCGGGGTGCGCGCCATGTGCAGGAAGCCGAGGCTGTACCACGGTTCCTGGCGCTCTGGGTCCAGCTCGGTGACCCGCACCCAGTGCTGCTCGGCGGCGTCGTACTGGTTGGTCCGGTACTCGGCGGCCCCCAGTCCGATGAGGGCGTCGATGTGGTTCGGGTCCTGTTCCAGAACCTGCTGCAGCAGCGGGATCACCTCCTGGTGGACGGCGGCCTCGTAGTACATGGTGCTGAGCTGCAGCCGGGACTCGATGTCAGCCGGGTCCGCTGCGATCTTCTCCTTCAGCTCGGCCTCGCGGGTCCGGTCCACCTCCTTGCTGGGCGTCATCTGGGCCATCGCCGAGGCATCGACGGGCGGATGGTTGCTGGGCATCGCGGTGGGCTGCTCCGGCTGCGGCCGCCCCGCCATCTGCACGATGACCACGACGGCGGCCGCCAGCAGGGTGACCAGCACCAGGTTGAGCCGGGACACCCCGGTGCGGCGTTCCAGGGCGGAGACCTTCACAGCCTTTCCGGGAGCTGGCTCCTCGGCCTCGTACTCCTCACCCTCACGCAGCAGATCAGCCAGGTCGGCACCGTCGTCGTCGAACTGGGCGAGCTGCTGGTCGGCCCAGCCCTTCAGCTGATCAGGCGCGGTGGAGAGGAAGGCCGCCAACTCCTCCCGGGTGAACGTCCTGCCCTCCTGCTCCATCGCGCCGCTCCTCCTTCCTTCAGTTCTCCTGGCTCGGCATGTGCTGCTCAGGGATGGCCGGGCCGATGTTGTTGTCCACCTCGATGCCACGCAGCACCAGCTGCCCGGAACGCGCCCAGTCGGTGGCCTGGTTGAGCATGGACAGCGCGTACTGGGGGGCGTGGAAGCCACGGCCGTTCTCGGAGAACGTGTAGTCGATGAGGAACTGTGCCTTGCGCTGGTAGTCGCGCGCAGCGGTCAGCTGTTCCTCGGTGGCGGTGCCCTCGGCCGATGCCTTCGTGATGTCGGTGATGAGAGCCTCCAGGGAGGTGAAACCAACGTTGAGCGAGTTCTGCCAGGTGTCCTGGATGCCCTTGACGCGCTGCCTCATCTCGTCCTCGGTGGACTTGTGGCAGGTCAGGCACGAGGCGTTGATGGTCTCGTCGCTGGCCATCGGGCTCATGATCTGGTGGTTGGAGATCTTCGCCGCACCCTCACGCTGGTAGGCCATGTGGCAGTCCGCACAGGTGACCCCGTTGGCCGCGTGGATGCCCTGGGACCAGGTCTCGAAGTCGGGATGCTGGGCCTTGAGGATCGGGGCACCGCTCTCGGCATGGGTGAAGTCGGTCCAGCCGATCTCGTCGTAGTAGTTCATCGCGTCATATGCGGTCAGCCCCTTCTCCCACGGGAAGGTCAGGGTCTTGCCCTCTCCAGCGAAGTAGTACTCGACGTGGCACTGTGCACAGACGAAGGTCCGCATCTCCAGGTTGGTGGCGTCCCGGTTGACGTCGTAGTCCTGGATGCCCTCCAGGGCCTTGGCTTCCTTGATGCCCTCGATGAAGGCGGGTCGGGTGATGGTCAGCTCCATCGTCTGCGGATCGTGACAGTCGATGCAGGCGATGCTGGAACTCGCGTGTTGACTGGCCTCGGAGAAGCTGAGGGCGTTCATGGCGTGGAAACCAGCCGTCCGGTCTCCACCCCCGAGCTTGTCGTAGACCTCAGGCATGGAGGCGTGGCAGTTCAGGCAGGTGCCGGGCTGCTTGAACGGCTCCTTGGTTCGTTTGGTGTTCTGCTGGTCGATGAACGCCCATTCGTGGCCACGGGGCGCGGTGTAGTCCACCGCGAAGGGGTAGCCCCGCCACATCAGTTGCGCACGCGGCTCCATGTCGATGCGGGACAGGGTGTGGGTCTCGCGTGGATCATCCGCCGTCGGGGTGACGGCCACGAAGTCACCGTCGGTGTCCTCAGCGGTCTTCTTGTACTGGTCGTAGTGGATGGGGAAGTTCTGCCCCCACACCGCCGGGTCGTAGGTGGTGTCGGTCAGCTCAACCACCTGGGTGAAGGGATGCCTGGCCTCCTCACGATGCTGGAAGATCGTGGTGAGCAGCCATGTCAGTCCGGCCGCAGCCACCGCCACGAAGACCAGCACCACGATGGGAACCCACCTCTTGCGGGGACCCTCCCATCGGGTCGGGGCCTTCTCAGGCTTGTCAGTCGTGGAACTCATCTCTCCTCACCTCTCATGACCGACGCCGTCGTGGCAGCGGATGCAGGACATCTGCTCGCCCTTGTGCTCGGAGCTGTTCATGGCCTGGTCGACCTGGTTGCCGTGGCAGTCGATGCAGGCGGCCTCGATGATCTCGCGGTTGTGCTCACGGACCTTGATGTTCTCGGGATAGTTCTGCAGGGTGAACTTCAGGGCGTGCCAGAAGCCGTTGTCCGCCTTGTTCACGTACTTCCCTACGATGTCGTTGTGGGGGGCGTGGCAGGAATTGCAGGTTGCCACGTCGTGATGGGACCCCTTGAGCCAGCCCTCGTACTGCTCGTTCATGGCGTGGCAGTTGGCGCAGCTGGCGGGGTCGTCGCCGAGGTAGTCGGTGGCACCGGAGTAGTAGACCGTGAACGCCCCGACACCCAGGATCATGCCGAGCAGGGCAGCCAGGACCACACCCGTCCAGCCCGTGAAGGCCCGGGTGAAATCCTGCCACCTGGCAGCGATGAAACGCTTCATGGTGTCTCTTCTTCGAGGGTGAGGACGTCTCCGCCACGGGGTGTGACGGAACCCGACACCACGACGCTAACACCGGGCGCTGACGTTTTCAGGAAAATGCCCGCAATACCACAGCTTGTGAGGCAAGGGCAACCTAACAGGTCAGCCCACCAGCAGCTGACGTGCGGCCTTCGCGGCTGCCGAGCTCCCCGAGAACTGCTCCAGCCAGCCCCGCAGGGCGGCATCCATGGTGGAGCGGCCCTTGCGGGTCTGCTCGTCGTGCAGCAGGGTGAGCAGCTTGGCCACCCCGGTGGCGCCGTGTTCGAGCTTCGGCAGCAGGGCCGTCAGCACGTCGATGACGGCATCCGGGTTGAGCCCCGCTGCATCCGCCAGGGAACCCGCCCAGCGGGAGAGCACCACGTTGGACACCTGGTCCGCCATCGCCGTCGCCAGCTGTTCAGCCCTCAGGCGGCCCGGAACCTTCGACGCCACCAGCTCCGCCGCGCTCGCCCGCACCGCCTGGTGCCGGGAGGCCAGACCGAGGGCGACGCAGGCACCAGCCGCCTCATCCCAGCGCCCCGGGTGGCGGGTCAGCAGCTCGAGGGACAACGCATCGAGCTGGCGCGGCGCCACCTCGTCCAGGCCCTTGTGGATGGCCATCTTGGCGGTCGGCACCAGCGGCGCGGTGTCATCGGGGAAAGCCAGGGCCACGGCCTGCAGGTGCTGCGGGTGGAGGGTGTAGAGGTCCTGCCAGAACTCCTCGTCGTAGGTGCCCTGCGCCGGGACAGCGGTCCCCAGCAGCGCGGCCCCGCGCTGCCGGTCCTCGGGATGCAGCCGCCAGATGGCCTGGAACAGATCGGCCGGTGGGGCGGTCGTCGGCTCGGCAGCCCGGTGGGCGAAGTCATCCCAGGTGATCCAGCCGTCCTCGTCGCTCAAGGTGGCGAGCAGCAGGCGACGGGGCCGCTCACCCCGCACCATCTCCACCACCTCACGCATCCGAATGGCCCACACCCGAAGCGCCGAACCGACTTCGCCGTCGCTCTGGTCGGGCCTCGGCTTGTGGAAGGGGTCCAGGGCGCTGGGCGGGATGCTTGGAGCCTCAGGGTCCAGCACAGCGTGGAGGAACTCGGCTGGGATGGAGCCACGTTTCGCGCAGGCCTTGGCCCGTTTCGTCAGCGGCGCCAGGACGGTGGCGGCGTCGTCTGTGACGGCCACCCAGGCCATCGCGAGCTCCACCTCGAGGGCATCCCCACCTTCGATCAGGGCCGCGGCCCGCTCCAGGGCGTCGTCTCCCCACGGCACGACACGCCGGGCGGAGGTCTCGTCGATCTGCTGCGCCGCGGTCTCCGCCACGTCGATCCCGAACTGGGCCGCCACGGCCGGGGACAGCAGCTGCGCTCCCTCGCGCAGCACCTCCTCGGCCCCGAGCTCCCGCAGCGCCTCGGCGGCTGCGATCTGCACGGCCGCATGAGGGTGGGACAGCGCGACGGCGACGGCCTCGGCCTTCCGCTCGGCAGGGGCGTCGAGACGCTGGATGATCCGCAACCCCGTCGAGGCGATGCTCTTGGCCCCCGTGAGCGGCCCGTGGCAGTGGTCCAGAAACTCAGTGGAGGCGAGTTTCCCCGCCCGCTGCACGGCCGCCAGCTGCATCGTGGCCATCGACACCGTCGCATTGATCCCGGAGTCGAGGGCGCGCAGCAGGAGGTCCTGATCGGCGGCTGCCTCCTCAGGGGTGGGTTTCAGATCCGTGTAGAGGCCGGAGAACCAGTTGGCCTGGTAGGCGGACAGGTCACGCACCAGACCCGCCAGGCAGGCCCGCAGCACCCGGGCGCGATCCAGCAGCCCCTCGGCGACCAGGGTGGCGATGTCCGAGGCCCAGTGCGCCCGGGGGCCATAGGCGGAGCGGTCGAGGCTGGCCAGCGAGTCCTCGGTGCCGCCGTTCCAGGCCAGGACCTGCCAGATCAGCTCCCGCATCTGCTCGTCGCGGCGCAGCAGATGCAGCCGGTGACCCTCGGATGCGGTGACCAGGGTGCGCAGGTAGGCCTCGTCGTGGGCGACCTCCAGCCCCTGGAACAGCTCCCGCAGCCTCACCTGGTAGGTGGTGCCGACGAGCTTGGGGGGCAGCTCACCGTGCTGGGCCTGCAGCCCCAGCAGGAAGGCGTGAACCTCGACCAGGGAGGGCTCCAGCGCGAAGAAGGCGTCCAGCACCTTCTCCAGCTCCTGCACGGTGTGCACCCTCATGGAGGAGTTGTACCACTTCATGTTCACGCTCACGGCGGAATCGTAGCCAATACGAAAGCACCGCCTGCCCGGGCTGGGATACTGGCGAACATGGAGACGACACGACAGGTCATCATGGCCTCCCGGGCACACGCCATCCCGAGGACGACGCTGCGGCAGCGCCTGCTGCGCCCCTTCTGGGTGGTTCCCGCCATCGTCATGCTGGGAGCCCTGCTCTGCGGGCTGCTGCTCCCTCTCCTCGACCGGGCACTGGGGCCTTCCCTGCCGTACGTGTTCCTGGGAGGCCCAGAGGCCGCCCGGTCCCTGCTGTCCACGATCGCAGGGGCGATGATGTCAGTGGCAGGCCTGGTCTTCTCCATCACCATCGTCGTGTTGCAACTGGCCTCCAGCCAGTTCACCCCGCGGGTGCTCTCCGACTTCCTGTCCGACCGCGTCACCCAGCTCACGATGGGGGTCTTCCTCGGCGCCTTCACCTACTCCCTGACCGTGATGCGTCTGGTGATCGACGGTACCGACAACTCCCCCGGCTTCGTCCCCCGCTTGTCGGTGACCTTGTCCTACCTGTTCGTGTTGGCCTCGCTCGTGATGTTCCTGATCTACATCCGGCAGATCACCCGGGCGGTCCAGGTCTCGGTCCTCATCCGTGAACTCGGCGATGCCACCACCGCCCTCATCGACGAGATGTACCCCGCGACCATGCCACAGCAGCACGGGCAGTGGCGGGCCAGCGGGACGGCGACGACAGTACCGATGGATGAACGTCACGGTCACGTCGTCGAGATCGACGAGTCAGCGCTGATCTCCTTCGCAACCGAGCACGACCTCAGCATCGACCTGTTGGTCCGGCCGGGAGAGTTCATCACCGCTGGGATGCCCCTCGCCCAGGTCTTCGGGGAGGTCGACGATGAGGTGGCCTCCCGGATCAACTCACAGGTCACCCTCGGCTCGGAGCGCACCATGACCCAGGACCCCGACTTCGGGCTCCGGCAGCTCGTGGACATCGCGGATCGTGCTCTGTCACCGGGCGTGAACGACCCGACGACCACTCGGGACGTGCTGGGTGAGCTGCACCGGGTGCTGCGGGTGCTGGTGACCAGGAGGGAACCGGCGGAGTACCTGGGGGATGAGGAGGGCAACGCTCGACTCCGCAGACGGCATGGCACCATTCCTGACACGGTGGCCTGGCCACTTCGGGAGATCGCACACTACGCCGAGACCTCCCCCACCGTGCTGGCCCACATCGAGAGCATCATCGAGGACCTGCACGGCGCGTCGCTGCCGGAGCATCGCGACGAACTCGCAGCCCTCCTCCGTCGCAGCTCGTGAGGTCGCGGACGACGATTCACCTTTTCGTCGTGGATCGGGTAGAGTGGAGGGCAGAGGGTGTCCGCCAGGGGGCCAATTCCTTGTAAACCCATAGGGATCTGGATTCGAGAAACTGCTGGTCGGGCACCCTCCCTTGTGTCCGAAAACAGCCCACCCGAGCCGCTGAGAGGCTAGGGTTGATGCATGTCTGACCCCGGCCCTGAGTTCAACGCTGATGCCCTGCGGCAGCGGGCCGCCCAGGGCAAGTCGGTCCACGAGTTCATCGTCACCGATGCCCAGCTCACCGGATGCACCCCCGCCGAGAGCGCAGCCCGCTGGGCCGCTGAGGTGGAGCTTGCCCCGAACGTGTGGGGTGAAGCCGCCGTGGGAGTGGTCAGTGCCGAGCTCACCCCTGAGGAGCAGTGTTCCCGCTCCGATGAGTTCTTCGCCGCCGCCGTCGCCCGGATGCGCGACGAGGACACACCCATTTGGATGCGGGTGGGGCTCGCCCTGCAACAGCTGCCAGCGGCCCGCACCTACTACCCCGCTGTCGCCTCCGATCCACTGCACCCGGACTCCCCACTGGCGGCTGAGCTGCTGGACGCCTGGGACCAGGCCGAGCACGCCGTGTGGTCGGCAACCCAGTGGCCGGGTATCGACCTGGCTGATCCCCAGGCCCGCCACTGGTTCGAGGTCCAGCCCCGGCTGAGTCCCGGCCAGGTGGAATGGTGCCGCAAGCAGTTCCGCGCCCCCGAGATCAAGGGCGTGGCCCTGGGGCTGTGTCTGCGGCGGGTGATGGATGCCGAGGCGTTGACGACCGAAGACCTCGATGTTCTGGTCGAGGGCTGGCAGGAGCGGTTCGTGACCCAGCTTTCGGGCGAGACCTTTGCCTGCGTACCCGCCGTCGTGGCCCTCGGCATCGCCCTGGCAGAGTCGGAACATCCCGCCCGGAAGGACTTCGCCGCCCACATCCGCAAGAGCTTCGCCGCCTGGGACGACCTGGTACGGGTACCGCTGCTGGGGTGGTACGGCAGCAGCGAGGACCTGGAGCCGCTCTGGGAGGAGATGACCAGCACCGGGGCCGAGTATCGGACCTGCCTGGGCGTGGCAGTGGGGCGGGCACGTCTGGCGAGCGCCCCCGTCGCGACGCTGTGCGACCAGGCAGCCGGGGTGAACCCGAAGCTGCTGCGGAACCTGGTGCAGATCGCCATCGCCTTCGGAGGGCGTCCCCGGCTGTGGGATGGCGTGGCCAACCCGCATTCGCGCGCCTGGCGTCGCCGGGCCGCCGTGATCGCCAGTGACGCCAGCCTCAGCGAGGAGTTCCGGGCCGAGGCCCGACGGCTCAGCTGAAAAACGGACCCGCTGCAGGTGCGTGATGCGCCTGCAGCGGGTCCGGTCAGCCTCTCAGCGGGTCACGCGGCCGGTTTCAGGTGGGCGACGATGCCGTCGATGTCCTCCTGCAGCCGGTGCTGACGAACGAAGTGCCCGCCGGGCTCCTCGTAGCGGGTGTGCGGGATACCCGCCTGGTCGAGCAAGGCACCGAACTGCCGCTGACCATCTGCAACCTGCTGCTCCTGCAGCTCGTTCCACTCTGCCTTCCCGTTGAACAGGGCGCTGCGGTCGGTGCCCGCCACCAAGAAGATCCGCTTGTTGCGGTAGCTCTCGATCCGCTCCACCGGGTTGTCCGCACTCACCAGGTCCTCACGCCACGGAACGCCGTACACTGGGCGCCCGGAGTCGCCGATCCCAGTTCCATTGATGTAGTGGGCCACCGCAATCGCATCGAAGGGCTCACGCAGGCTGGCGGGGCCGGAGTGAGAGCTCACCGAAGCGAAGTGACCGTAGTACTTCGCGGTGTACTTCAGTGCTCCGAAGCCACCCATCGAGAAGCCGGAGACCGCGCGTCCGGCGTACTCGGCGTGGGTGCGGAAGGTGGCGTCCACCCACGGGATCAGCTCGTTCATGTGGAAGGTCTCCCAGTGACGACGCCCCACCGTGATGCTGGTCGATGCCGGGTTGCAGTACCACCCGGCGAAGCCGCCCTCGGGCATGACAACGATGATGTCCTTCCCTGCGGTGAGGCCCTCGATGTCCATACCCCGGAACTGCTCATAGTTCGCGAGACCACCGTGAAGCAGGTAGAGCACCGGATAGCGTTTCCCGCTCGTGTGATACCCGTCGGGCAGCAGCACGGTGGCCCTCGCCGAGGGCTGGCCGGGGAAGCGGGTCTCCACGGAGGAGGTGTTGAAGCTGTAGCTCTGGAATCGGCCCTGATCCTCGAACTTGTGGGCACCCCTCAGGTCGGCGCGAGCCGGGGAGGCTCCCAGACCGAGGGCTCCGACACCCAGGGCTGTGGCGGCGACGAGGCCACCGGCTCCGAGGAAACCACGGCGGTTGATGTGTTGCTGATTGGACATGGACACTCCTTGTGGGAGTTCGACTTCAGTTCCATCTGGTCAAGCTCGACCAGTCGCTGGGGGATGAGCTGAACCCTCCCCCACGGCCGAGCCCTCTTATGCAGCCAACCTAACAAAGTCTCCCGAGGTTTTGAAAGGGTCCTTGAAAATTGGTCCAGCCGAGGCCCTCGGACATGTCCCCACTCCCCGCCCCTCACAAGCTCCTCAGCCCTCCGGCTCACTCTTCCGGAGGCCAGCATGACCGCCAAAAAGCCGACAGTGCCCGGACCGTGCCAGCAGAGCTGCTCAGGCTTGCTGCTCAGCGACAGCCGCCTCCCGCAGGAGCTTGTTCTGCTTCTCCACGTCCAGCCGGGACACCAGCACCAGGATGAGCACACAGGCCAACATCGGCAACCACAGGTAGGTGACGTGGAGCATGTCGATCACGGACTGCGGCTGGGTCACCGTGTCGCCTCCCCCGGTCGTCGAGCTGACATAGCCCGAGGCCTCCAACAGCCAGCCGGTGAGCGCCGTCCCGATACCACCACCCAGCTTCGTTCCCAGCGACGTGCAGGAGAACATGAGCCCGTCGATGCGTTTGCCGGATTTCAGGAAGGTGTACTCGCTGGTCTCGGCGATGAGCGCGGTGAGTGTGCCCTGGACCGGAGCGATCGTCAGCGAGGCGATGGCGGTGAACACCAGCATGAGCGGAACGTTGACCATGTAGCCCGCGATGATGACCCCGATCCGGGCCGCCACGGCGATGACATAGCCCCACAGATTGACCCGGTACATGCCACGCGCCCGCGCCACGATCAGGGGCAGCGCGATGAGCGCGACCATCTGCGGAATGTTGATCGCCGCCGCGAATTGACCCAGCAGGTCAGGGTTGCCCAGCACATAGGTCATGAAATAGATCCCCATGCCGGTCAGCGCCCCGTACAGCTGCATCGTGATGAACATGACCACCAGCAGGATGAAGTACTTGTTCCGCACCACCAGCCTCAGCGACTCCCGGATGGGTGGCCGCGATTCGATGGTCTCCGGACGTCCATCGGTCAGCTGATCCACCGAGAGCTCCTTGACCGAGAACACGGCCAGGGTGTTCGAGGCCAGCCCGATCAGGGCGTAGACGATGGCGACGGCGCGCCATCCCTCGGCACCGCCACCCATCATGCGCACCGCCTCCACCGTCACCGCCTGGATGGCCAGGCTGGTCCCGAAGGCGAACACGAAGCGGATGGAGCCCATCTGGACGCGCTCGTTGACGTTCTTGGTCACCAGGGCCGTCAAGGCCGAGTAGGCGATGTTGTTGGCGGTGTAGAACACCGAGTTCAGCAGGGTGTAGGCGATGAAGAACCACACGTACTTCGCGGTCATGCCGAGGCTGGGTGGGATCGCGAACACGGCGACGATCATCGCCGCACACCCGAAGAAGGCCCAGAACATCCAGGGGCGGGCCTTGCCCATCCGGGTTCGGGTCTTGTCCATGAGGACCCCGAACACGAAGTCCGAGAAACCGTCGAAGAAGCGCGACAGCATCATCAGCGTCGCAACCACCCCGGCCTGCATCCCCATGCTGTCGGTCAGGTAGATCATGACGAAGGCGGACAGGAAGGCGTAGACGACATTGCCCGCGATGTCCCCGCTCCCGTAACCAACCTTGTTGTACCACTTGAGGTACTTCTTCTCAGCGACATCACCACTCACGGTGTTCTCCTTTCTGACAGGTGGATGTGAGGTCGCGAGCGCAGGGGTGGCCCTGCGCTCAGTGGAGCCGCTCAGGCAGCATCCGTAGTGAAAGATCGAGATCCAGGTCATCGACGCGGTAGCGGGGAGCGAGCTCTGGGCCGCAGCTGGCAGAGCCGACCCCGGCGTGCGCCGCATCGATGCACACGACGGTGGAGCCGCTCGGCTCCAGCTCGAAGTCGTGCCGCTTGGTCGTGAGCTCCTCCTGGGTGAAACGGGAAGCGTTGAACGCAAATGGCTGCTGCGCGGCGACGGTGAGGGCCAGTTCATCGGAACGCAACGTCATCACCTCGCAGTCGCCCCGGGTGCCGTTCTCCTGCGGCCTGGTGTAGTTCTCCCCCAGCTCATCCAGCTGAGCGGCGTACCAGCCGTGCCGCACCGAGCGTCGTTTGTCCACATGGTTCTCGTGCGGTCCGAGGCCGAAGTATGTGACCTCCTGCAGCTCAGGCAGGGTGAACAGCCGCACCCCGAAACGCGGCAGGGTCGGGAACTCCGGAGCGCGTCTGCCCGCCAGGTGCAGGTCGATCACCCCTGCGGCGTCGATCCGCCACGTCACCTCCAGCTGCATGATCGGTTGAATCGACGGCGCCACCAGCACCAACTGCGCCGTGATGACGACCTGGCTGTCACGCCGGGTGATCTGGCAGGAACGAGCACGCGCCTCGGCCTGGTGGTAGCGGGCGCGTCGCCACTGCACCTCGACGTGGCGGTCGTTGTCCGTGGGGGCCCGCCAGATGTTGACCTCCACAGGGCGGGTGAGCCAGGCCTGCCCAGCGACCTCCGCCTGGGCCAGCAGGCCCGTGTGCGGGGAGAAGGCGTACCGGAAATCGGACCCGGTGACCACGATCCGGGAACGCTCCTCGACCACCTCCAGCGGCCCCTCTGCGGGTGCCAGCCCCAGCATCTCCACCGCGCGCTGATTCCGCTCATCCGCCGTCGGCACCCGGAGCTCGTCGAACCCAAGGAGGTGGCCGCGCGGAACCAGCGGGTCGCGGTCGTGATTGAGCCGGTGGGTGAGCGTGAGGAAGCAGCCTCCCCGCAGGGCTGCCGCCTCCCGCACCGATGCAGGTAGTTCCAGCTGGGTGACATCGTGCGGGGCCAAGCCCTCGGGCAGGCAGAGCGACCCCGCATCGATCAGCTCCCCGTCGAGGGTCAGCTCATAGCCGATGTCCACCTGCTCGGCCAGGTCCAGGAAGTCGAGCACGTTGCGCACCTGAACCGTACCCCGCACGGGATCGAAGCCGACCACACGGACCGGGCGATGCACGTTCCACAGCTCCTTCAACCCGGGATGTGGGACCCGGTGCGGGCTGACCAGACCATCGACGCAGAAGTTGCCGTCGTGCACCAGTTCGCCGTGGTCCCCTCCGTAGAGGTAGCGGGGATTGCCGTTGTGGAAGCCGTCGAGCACCGCGTGGTCGCACCACTCCCAGACGAATCCGCCGCAGATACGGGAGTCGGCCAGGATGAGCTCCCAGTAGTCCTCGAGGTCGCCGGGGCCGTTGCCCATCGCATGGGAGTACTCGACCAGGATCAGGGGTTTGTCCGGGTCACCGGCGAGATAGTCGCAGATCTCCTCGCGGGACGGGTACATCCGGGAGTAGAGATCAATGTCCGAGTAGTCGTAGCGGCGATCCCGGGAACGATAGAAGGCCGACTCGTAGTGGGTGACCCGGGTGGGATCGCGATGCTTGAGCCACCGCAGCGCGGCCTCGAAGGTCGAGCCGTAGGCGCACTCGTTTCCCGCCGACCAGGAGATCACGCAGGGGCGGTTCTTCTCCCGCTCCACGCACAGCCGCACCCGGTCCAAGGTGGCGGCCTCCCAGTCCGGGTTGTTGGCGATACGCGCGTTCCAGTGCTCCACCACGTTGGGCCACGAGTCGTCGGCCAGGAACTGGGTCTGCGTTCCGTGGCTCTCGTTGTCGGCCTCCGACATGACGTAGAAGCCGTACTCGTCGCACATCTGGTAGAAGCGCGGGTCACTGGGATAGTGGGCGGTGCGGACGGCATTGATGTTGTGCTCGCGCATCAGTTGCAGATCCCGGCGCATGTGCGCCACGCCAACAGTGGGACCGGTTTCGGGGTCGGAGTCGTGACGGTTCACGCCACGCAGGGTGACGGGACGACCATTGATCTTGAGCACCGCCCCTTCGGTGGTCACCTCGCGGATGCCGACGCGGTCATGGATGGTCTCCCGGGGGCAGGTGATCCTCAGGTGATGGAGGTAGGGGTCCTCGGCACTCCACAGGTGCGGGGAGCGAACCTCCATCCTCGCCCGGTGGGTGAAGCCGTCCTCATCGATCAGCTCATCCAGGGTGCTGGTTGCGACGACGTGCCCGGCTGCGTCGGTGAGCTCCAACTCCACTGGAACCGGGACCTTGTTGAAGCTTCCCCTCACCTCGACCAGGGCGGCGCCGTCTTGGAGGGTGGTCGTGACGAAGTAGTCGTGGAGCACGTTCTCCGGGCGTTTGAGGAGGTACACGTCCCGGAAGATGCCGGAGGTTCGGAACTTGTCCTGATCCTCCAGGTAGGTGCCGTCGCACCATTTGAGCACCAGGACGGCGAGCCGGTTGGTGCCTGCCACGAGATGGCTGGTGATGTCGAACTCAGCCGGGGCGTGGGAGACCTGGCTGTAGCCGACGTAAACGCCGTTCAACCAGACGTAGCAGCAGGAGTCCACGCCTTCCAGGACGAGGGTACAGGTGGGGGCCGCGGGGTCGATCTCGTAGTCGAACTCGGTGAGGTGAGCGCCTGCTGGGTTGTCGTGGGGGACGTGGGGCGGATCGAGCGGGATCGGATAGCGCACGTTGGTGTACTGGTGCGAGTCGTGGCCCTGGAACTGCCAGGTACCCGGCACCTGGATCGTCGTGAAGCACCCCTCCTCCTCCCAGAACGGTGTGACGTCATGGATGGATGGGTGGTAGCGGAATCGCCAGGTTCCGTTCAGCGACTGGAAGCGGTCGGAGTCCTCGCGCCGCAACGGGTCGAAGGGCGCACCGACCGAGGTGGGAATGTAGTAGGCCCTCGGAGGCAGGGTGTGCTCGTGGAGCATCGAGAGGTCCTCGTGATGGCGGGGAACAGTCATCGTCGTTGTTCCAATCCAGAGCAGGAGCAGGTGGGTGTCCTCTATCACGATGCCCACCGTGACACCGTGATGGCGACGTCAACATTCTAGACCTCGAATCTCCTCAGCGCCACCTGTTTGACAAGGATTTTTATGTTGAAAACCCAGCGAATCTAGCCACAAAGACGCTATGGCAACGTAAACATCAAGGGTTCTCGGGCCCGCTCGGGGAGCACACTGCCGAGGCCGCGTTGGTATCGTCGCCACATGGGTGTGCGGAAGGATCGGGACAAGGCGCCGTCCATCGATGACGTCGCCCGGCTGGCCGGGGTCTCCTCCCAGACCGTTTCGCGCGTTGCCCGCAGTTCCGGCCAGGTACGCGAGGCCACACGCGCCAAGGTCCAGCGCGCGATGGATCAGCTCGGCTACTCCCCCAACCATGCCGCGCGCGCACTACGCAGCGGCTCCCTGAAGCTCATCGGCGTGCTCACCCAGCAGATCGAGCGCACCGGGGAGTCCTTCACCACCAGCGGCGTCCTGGAAGCCGCCCGCGACCTCGGCTACGCCGCCATCGTGTCCCAGGTGACCCACCCTGAGGCCGATGAGGTGCACGATGCCCTCACCCGACTCGCCCAACAGCCGATCGACGCCTTGGTGATCGTCCAGTCCGGCACCGCAACCTACCGACATCTCGGGCTCCCGGCCGGGCTCCCCGTCGCCTCCTCCGATTCAGCCCTGGTCGGCTATTACCCCTCCGCATCAGCCGATCAGGTCCAAGGGGTCAGGGATGCCGTCGGGCATCTACTGGATCTGGGACACCGGAACGTCCATCACGTCAACGGCCCCGCGGACTCCCAGTCCGCTGCCATCCGGGCCGCAGCATGGCACCGTCGGCTCGAGGAGGCAGGCATCCGCGCTCCCGAACCGGTACCCGGGGGCTGGGGACCTGACGACGGATACCGTGCCGGGTTGCAGCTGGCCGAGGACCCGGAGGTCACTGCGGTCTTCTGCGCCAACGACGAAGTGGCGCTGGGTCTCATCCGAGCGCTGCACGAGAAGGGACGGCGAGTCCCCGAGGACATCTCGGTGGTGGGCTTCGACGGCCTCCCGGTCAGCGAGTACTCCTTCCCGCCACTGACCACCATCCGACAGGACTTCCATCGAGCAGGCCGCACGATGATCGATCTCATCGCGGAACAGCTCGACGGCGGACCGCGCGACGGCAGCCGTCACGTCGTGATCCCCACCGAGCTCGTCATCCGGGCCAGCACCGCACCCCCGATCAGATCAGGTCGTTGATGACCACGGACTGCTCCCGGCCAGGCCCCACCCCGATGCCGGAGATGCGGCAACCGATCAGTTCCTCCAGGCGGCGGACGTAGGCCTGGCAGTTCGCGGGCAGCTCGTCGAAGCTGCGGCAGCCGGAGATGTCCTCGCTCCAGCCCGGAAGCTCCTCGTAGATCGGCTTGGCGTGGTGGAACTCCGACTGCGTGACCGGCATCTTGTCGTGGCGCACCCCGTCCACGTCGTAGGCCACGCACACCGGGATGGTCTCCCAGCCGGACAGGATGTCCAGCTTGGTCAGGAAGATGTCGGTGAAGCCGTTCAGCTTCGTGGCCTGCTCCACCACCAGCGCGTCGAACCAGCCACAACGACGCGGCCGCCCCGTCGTCGCCCCGAACTCGCCCCCGGCCTGTCGCAGCCGCTCGCCGTCCTCGTCGTGCAGTTCCGTCGGGAACGGCCCCTCCCCCACCCGGGTGGTGTAGGCCTTCGCGATACCGATGGAACGGTCGATCCGGGTCGGCCCGACCCCAGCCCCCGTGCAGGCCCCGGCCGCAATCGGATTGGAGGAGGTGACGTAGGGGTAGGTGCCGTGATCGACATCCAGGTGATGCGCCTGCGCCCCCTCGAACAGCACCACCTCGCCCCGGTCCAGCGCATCGTTGACGAACCGGCCACAGTCGATGACGTGCGGCCGGATGGCCTCGGCATGCTTCAGCAGGGCCGCGACGATCCCATCGGCCTCCATCGGGCGGCGGTTGTAGACCTTCACCAGCAGCTGGTTCTTCTGCTCCAGCGCAGCCTCCACCTTCTGCCTCAGGATCGACTCGTCGAACAGGTCCTGGATGCGAATCCCCATCCGGTTGACCTTGTCCGAGTACGCAGGCCCCACCCCGCGCCCCGTCGTCCCGATCCGCCGCTTGCCGAGGAAACGTTCGGTCACCTTGTCGATCACCTTGTGGTACTCGGTGATGATGTGCGCATTCGCGGAGATCAGCGGATGCGGCACCTCCACCCCGCGCGAGGACAGCATCTCCAGCTCCTCGGCCAGCACGTCCAGATCGACGACCACCCCGTTGCCGATGACGGTGGTGGTGCCGGGGTTGAGGATGCCCGACGGCAGCAGGTGCATCACGAACTTCTCGCCCCCCACCACCAGGGTGTGACCCGCGTTGTTGCCACCCGAGTAGCGCACGCACAGATCGACACGGTCGCCGAGCTGGTCGGTCGCCTTGCCCTTGCCCTCGTCACCCCACTGGGTTCCGACCACGACAACACTAGGCATTGAATCCTCCTGGACGCAGAACAAGCCCCAGCTGGGCCGGGGCGTTACCAGCGCAGTCTACCCGTAGCCCCCGTGCACCTTGGTGCAGGCCTTCCCTGCCTCGGCTTCACGATCGTGCAGCCCGCGAGGCCGCATTTGAACCCAGCAGCTTTTCAGGCCAGCATCTATGGCAATCCACCCCGCAAAGGAGCAGGTTCATGAAGAAGCTCATCAACTCCCCCGACGACGTCATCGCCGAGGCCCTGCGTGGCATCGAGGCCAGCGACGACCGCGTGCGCATCGACCACCAGCACCGCGTCATCCTGCGTGCCGAACCGACCCGCCCCGGCAAGGTCGCGCTGGTCTCCGGCGGCGGCTCCGGCCACGAACCCCTCCACGGCGGATTCGTCGGCGTCGGGATGCTGGACGCCGCCTGCGCCGGCCAGGTGTTCACCTCCCCCACCCCGGACCAGATCCACGCCGCCACGCTCGCCGCCGACTCCGGGGCGGGTGTGCTGCACATCGTGAAGAACTACACCGGCGACGTCCTGAACTTCGAGATGGCCGCCGAGCTGGCCGCCGAGGAGGACGTGCGGGTCGAGACCGTGGTGATCGCCGACGACGTCGCCGTCCAGGACTCGCTCTACACCGCCGGGAGGCGCGGCGTGGGCCTGACGGTGCTGCTGGAGAAGATCGTCGGGGCCGCCGCAGAGGAAGGGCGTGACCTCGACGGGGTGCTGACCGTGGCGAACAAGGTCAACCAGCAGGGTCGCTCGATGGGGATGGCGCTCACCTCCTGCACCGTGCCCACCGCAGGCAAACCGACCTTCGACCTGCCCGAGGACCAGATGGAGATCGGCATCGGCATCCACGGCGAGCCGGGACGCCGCAGGGAGCCCCTCGGCACGGCGAAGGACATCGCCCGCCAGCTCGTCGAGCCGATCCTCGCCGACCATGATTTCACCGGCAAACGCACCATCGTGATGGTGGGCGGCATGGGTGGCACCCCCCTGATCGAGCTGTACCTGATGTACGGCGAGGTCAAGACCCTCCTCGATACGGCCGGGGTCACCGTGGCGCGGAACCTGGTGGGCAACTACATCACCAGCCTGGACATGGCGGGCTGCGCCGTCACCATCCTGGAGGTCGACGACGAGCTGCTGTCGCTGTGGGATGCCCCCGTCAACACCGCTGGGCTTCGGTGGGGGCTGTGATGATCCACCGCGACCAGCTCGTCTCCTGGCTGAAGGGGTTCTCCGCTCTCCTGGCGGAGCACACCACCACCTTGACCACCCTGGACTCGGCCATCGGCGACGCCGACCACGGGGCCAACATGACCCGTGGCTTCAGCGCCGTCGTTGACCAGCTCGACGCCTCCGAGCCGCTGCCTGCGCTGTTCAAGAAGGCCGGGATGACCCTCATCAGCACCGTGGGGGGCGCCTCCGGCCCGCTGTACGGCACCTTCTTCCTGCGCCTGGGCAAGGGGCTGCCGGAGGACGCGGTGCTGGCCGACACCTTCGCCGATGCGCTGCGGGCGGGCCTCGACGGGGTGATCGCCCGGGGCAAGGCCACCACCGGCGAGAAGACCATGATCGATGCCATGACCCCCGCCGTCGACGCCTTCGCCGCAGCCGTCGAACAGGGCGCCCAGGCAGCTGCCCGGGCCGCCGCTGAGGCCGCCGCCGCAGGCTGCGAGGCGACCATCCCGATGGTCGCGACGAAGGGCCGGGCCAGCTACCTCGGGGAACGCTCAGCCGGGCACCAGGACCCCGGCGCCACCTCGACGGCGCTGATGTTCCAGGCCCTGGCCGACGCGCTGCAGGAGGGCTGAGCCCATGAGCCTGGTCGGGATCGTCGCGGTCTCCCACAGCCGTGCCCTCGCGGATGCCGCCGTCGAGTTGTCGTTGCAGATGGTCCACGGCGAACAGCCAGCCGTCCTGGTGGCCGCCGGGACCAGCGACGGCAGGCTCGGCACGGATGCCACCGCCGTCGCTGAGGCCATCACGGCGGCCGACCGGGGCGCGGGCGTGGTGGTGCTCGTCGATCTCGGCTCGGCGATACTGAGCGCCGAACTCGCCCTCGACCTCATCGAATCCGACCCGGAGCAGGTGAGGATCATCGCGGCCCCCTTCGTGGAAGGACTCCTGGCCGCAGTGGTGCAGGCCGCGACGGGTGCGGACCTGGAGGAGGTCGCCGCCGAGGCCAGCCGCGCCCTGGCCGCCAAACAGGAAGCCCTGGGCACTCAGGAGCCCCCGGCCCCGACAGCCCAGGCCCCCGCCTGGACCGCCACCGCGAAGGATTCGGCCACCCTGGTCAACCCGTCGGGCCTGCACGTGCGTCCCGTGGCCCAGGTGGTGGCGGCGGTCTCCGGATTCAACTGCCAACTGCGGCTGCTCTGCCACGGCCGGGAGGCCTCTGGCACCTCGCCGGTCTCCCTGGCCGGGCTGGGCGCCCGGCAGGGGGACCGGGTGTGGGTGGAGGCCGCTGGTCCCGATGCCGACGAGGCGGTGGCCGCCGTGGTCGCGCTGATCCACGATGGTTTCGGTGAGCTCACCGCCGTCCAGCAGCAGCCCGTCCCCATCGCCACCGGCCCGCAGGGGGTCAGTGCTGGCCGGGTGGTCGGAACCGCCCGGATCATGACCAGCCCCGCCACCAAACCCCCAAAGGACTTCCTGCTGTCGCCAGACGAGATCCCCGAGGAACGCCGTCGCCTGGCCGAAGCCCTGGAGACCACTGCCGTGGGCTACGAATCCCAGGCCGAAGGGGCAGCCACAGAAGTGGCTGAGATTCTGCGGGCCAGCGCCATGTTGTCGCGCGACCCGATGTTGACCACGCGGGCCCTGGACCGGGTCGGGGTGGACGGGGCTGGCGGGGTGTCGGCACTGTGGCAGACGGTCTCCGAGATCGTGGTGGAATTCCAGACCAGCGGCGGGCTGCTGGCGGAACGAGTCACCGATCTCATCGACATCCGCGACCGCGCGGTCAGCCACCTCACGGGCCGACCCCTGCCCGGGATTCCCGTCAGCGAGGCACCGTTCATCCTGGTGGCCCAGGACCTGGCCCCGTCAGACACCGCGACCCTGAACGCTGAACGGTGCCTGGGCATCATCACCGTGGACGGCGGCCCCACTTCCCACACCTCCATCCTGGCCCGCAGCATGGGCATCCCGGCTGTGGTCGGGGTGAGCGATGCACTCGGGATTCCCGACGGCACGACGGTACTACTGGACGGTGACACCGGCGAGGTGCTGGTGGACCCGGATGAGGCCCAGCGGGCAGGGGCCCGGACCGCCCCGGCGACGATCCCGCCGCTGACCGCGCCGGGCCGCACCGCTGACGGGGTCGCCGTCGGGCTGTACGCCAACGTCGCCTCCTCCGGGGCCGCCGAGGTGGCACAGCGTGCTGGTGCGGAGGGAATCGGACTGTTCCGAACCGAGATCGGGTTCCTGGCCAGCCGGGAGGAACCGAGCATCACCGAGCAGGCCGAGGGATACGCGAAGGTCCTGGCGCCATTCGTCGACCGCAAGGTGGTGGTGCGAACCCTCGATGCGGGCAGCGACAAACCATTGCCGTTCCTCACCGCCCCCGGTGAGGAGAACCCGGCGTTGGGCATCCGTGGTTTCCGCACCCAGGCGCTGGCACCCGAGGTGCTGGAGCGGCAGCTGGCGGCCATCGCGCTGGCCGAACAGGACAGCGGGGCGGAGGTGTGGGTGATGGCCCCGATGATCTCCACTCCCGACGAGGCCGCCCGGTTCGCCGCGCTGGCACGCTCCGCCGGGCTGCGGCACGTCGGTGTGATGATCGAGGTCCCGGCGGCCGCGTTGTGTGCCAGGGAGATTCTGGCTGAGGTGGACTTCGCCAGCATCGGCAGCAACGACCTCACCCAGTACGTCATGGCCATCGACCGGATGGCGACGGGGGTGCCGGAGTTGCAGGACCCGTGGAACCCGGCGGTGCTACGACTCATCCAGGCCATCGGCGAGGCAGGCCACGAGCTGGGCAAGCCTGTCTCCTGCTGCGGCGAGGCCGCCGCCATGCCGGACCTGGCTCCGGTGCTGGTGGGGCTCGGCGTCACGACATTGTCGATGAGCGTGCAGTCCCTGGAGCAGGTGCGCACCGCGTTGGCCGGAACCACCCTCGAGCAGTGTCGAGCAGCCGCGCGGACCGCCGTCCAGGCCACCAGTCCGCAGGCAGCCAGGGAGGCCGCGGCAGCGTTGGGGTGACCCCGGGGCATGACACACTGACCGGGATCAACCCAACAGGAGGATCCATGAAAGCCCAGTTCTCAGTACTCGCGGTCACCTCGGTGGCCGCCCTGACCCTGACACTCAGTGCCTGCTCCGGCAGCCCCGCCCCCAGTACCGAGGGGTCGGCCACGCCGCAGGCGGCTGACAACTCCTCGATGGCGGAGGGCACCCCGATGGGCACCGACCCCCAGTCGGACAGCTCCCCAGCCGCCCAGGGGACCGATGCAGGCGGCACCGACAACGCTCAGCCCTCCTCCGAGTTCGACGGGAAACTCCTGGTGGGTGAACACGCGGGGATCACGCTCAATGCCGTCCCCCACCTCACTGACTTCGGTGCCGTCCAGGAGGGGGCAGAGGTCGAACCCGCTGAGTGCAACGCCAAGGACCTGCCGAAGACCAAGGCGGCCTCCGCCGGGGTGGGTGCCGTCCTGGTCGGCTCGGTCACCCTGGCCGACAACTCCTTCGCCCCGGCTTTCAAGGAGCACGTGATGAAATGCCCCACCGTGACGGCAACCGCGGGAGGCATCACCGTCCAGCAGACCCAGGAGGTGGCCGAGGTCACCGTTGAAGGCGTTGAGGGGGCCTACGCCGTCAAACACGTGACCGAGTCGACGCTCGGTGAGGAGAAGATCGCCCAGCAGTCCTACTACATCGCCGGTGTTGTCTCCGACACCAGCGTCGTGATCCTCGTCACCGGCCTGGATGGCAGCTCCCCGCCCGACCCCGAGGTCGCCAAGGAGCTGTTCGAGAAGCAACGGGCTCTGCTGGGGGCCTGATACCTCGAGAGCACCGGTCTGCGCATCGCATGATGTGCAGACCGGTGTTTTACACTGTTCGGCGGCCCTGAACCGACCCGAGGAGTCCGTATGCCCATCCGTTCCGATCTGCGCAACGTCGCGATCGTCGCCCATGTCGATCATGGCAAGACCACGCTGGTGGATGCCATGTTGTGGCAGTCCGGCGCTTTCCGGGAAGGCTCGGATGTCAACAACCGGGTGATGGACTCGATGGACCTGGAGCGGGAGAAGGGCATCACCATCCTCGCGAAGAACACCGCGGTGCGTCACCGGATGGCCGATGGGCAGGAGGTGACGATCAACATCATCGACACCCCGGGTCACGCCGATTTCGGCGGCGAGGTGGAGCGCGGCCTGGAGATGGTGGACGGTGTGGTGCTGCTGGTGGACGCCTCCGAGGGGCCGCTGCCGCAGACCCGGTTCGTGCTGCGCAAGGCGCTGGCGAAGAAGCTGCCGCTCATCGTGGTGGTGAACAAGGTGGACCGCTCGGATGCCCGGATCGCCGCCGTCGTGGACGAGACCTACGACCTGTTCATGGACCTGCTCGACGACGACGCCGCCGACGGCCTGGACTTCCCCATCGTCTACGCCTCGGCGAAGGCCGGGCGGGCCTCACTGACCCAGCCCGAGGACGGCCGGATGCCGGACTCGGAGAACCTGGAGCCGCTGTTCACCACCATCATGGAGCACATCCCCGCCCCCGCGTACGAGGAGGGTGCCACCCTGCAGGCCCACGTCACCAACCTGGACGCCTCCCCCTACCTCGGCCGGTTGGCGCTGTGCCGGGTGGTGGCGGGCGAGCTGCGGCGCGGCCAGCAGGTGGCGTGGTGCAGGGCCGACGGCACCGTGACGAATGTGAAGCTGACCGAGCTGTTGATGACCGAGGCACTGGAGCGGGTGCCCGCCGATGTGGCGGGGCCGGGGGACATCGTCGCCATCGCCGGTATCCCGGAGATCACCATCGGGGAGACCCTCTCCGATCCGGAGAACCCGAAGCCGCTGCCGTTGATCCACGTGGACGAGCCGTCGATCTCCATGACGATCGGCATCAACACCTCGCCGCTGGCCGGGAAGTCCGGTAAGAATCTCACCGCCCGGCTGGTGAAGGCCCGGCTGGATCAGGAGCTGATCGGCAACGTCTCCATCCGGGTCAAGCCGACGGAACGCCCCGACACCTGGGAGGTGCAGGGCCGAGGTGAGCTGCAGCTGGCGGTGCTGGTGGAGATGATGCGCCGGGAGAGCTTCGAGCTGACCGTGGGCAAGCCGCAAGTGGTGACGAAGGTCATCGACGGAAAGGTTCACGAGCCCATCGAGCGGCTCACGGTGGACATCCCGGAGGAGTTCGTGGGCGTGGTCACCCAGCTGATGGGGCTGCGTCGGGGCCGCATGGAGACGATGGTCAACCACGGCACCGGCTGGGTGCGCATGGAATTCCTGGTCCCGGCGCGTGGGCTGATCGGGTTCCGCACCGAGTTCCTCACCGAGACGCGCGGCACCGGCATCATGAACCACGTGGCGGAGGGCTACGAACCGTGGGCGGGTGACTTCCGCACCCGCCCGACGGGATCGCTGGTGGCCGACCGCACGGGCGTGGTCACCTCGTACGCCCTGTTCAACCTGCAGGAACGCGGCACCATGTTCGTCGGCCCCGGCGCCGAGGTCTACGAGGGCATGATCGTGGGCGAGAACCCGCGCCCCGAGGACATGGACGTCAACCCGTCGAAGGAGAAGAAGCTCACCAACATCCGCTCCTCGACGGGCGACGAGCTGGAGCGCCTCATCCCACCGCGGCTGATGTCGATGGAGCAGCAGCTGGAGTTCTGCGCCGCCGACGAGTGCCTGGAGGTGACCCCAGCCGTGGTGCGCATCCGCAAGGTGGTGCTGGGCCAGAAGGATCGCGCCCGCCTCAAGCGGGGCTGAGGGCGTCTGGGCCGAGTCAGGCGAAACCCACCCACACGCAGGAGACGGGTCGTCGTTCCGCCTGCCTGAAATCCATCCCGCCAGGGGCCACGCGCCCTTTTATGCTGGTGACGTGACTGATACGGATACCTCCTCGTTCCACCTGCCACACCCTCGCCGTGGCGAGGAGGAGTTCGCCGAGGACTCTGCTGCCCGGCTCGGGTCGCACATCAAGACGGCGGAGCAGGCACTGCTCACGGCAAAGTCCGAGGCGTTGCGCCCGTTCGATTTGACGGTGGCGCAGTACGCGGTGTTGATGTCGTTGTACTACATGCCCGAGCAATCGTCGGCTCAGCTCGCGCGGGTCGCGGCGGTCACAGCGCAGACGATGGGGCAAACACTCGACAAGCTCGAAGCCAAGGGGTTCGTGACCCGGGTGCCTTCAAAGGTGCATCGCAGGATGCTGGTTGTCTCCCTGACCCCTGCGGGCGAGGCTCTGGCCCTGCGGGCAGACGAGGCCCCGCGGGCAATCGAGCAGCGCCTGGGCGAAGCCTTCACCGATGCGGAACGCACGCAGCTGCGCGACCTGTTGCGTCGGGCCACCGCCTCGCTGCGAGGCGACTCCAGCGAGGAGGACCCTCAGCCCTCCGTTAAGAGGGTCCGCGAATAGGCGGAATCTACTGCGGTCGCCCTGGTGGCCCCCTGGCTGCGTTGAACTCCTCGACTGCCACGATCCAGTGCGATCTTCGTCGTCCGCCTTGCCAGGTGCCCACCATGACGATCCTCGTGACGATCCCACCTCACCGCGCACCCTCTAAGTAGCGAGCCCGGCAAGGACACTTCGATCCACCCGAGCCCAACCCGGCAGGGACCCCGTGATCCATCAACACGACCCCTTGCCTTAATATAAGCAACCTGATATTTTTCAGGTTACTTACATTGAGGAGGCAGCGCATGAAGGCTGTACAGATCATGAGCTACGACGGACCTGAGGGACTGCGCTACGACGAGGTCCCCACTCCCGAGCCGCAACGGGGACAGATCGCACTCGACGTCGAGTTCGCTGGGGCGAACTACGTCGAAGCCCTGTTCGCAGGTGGGCTCGTTCCTGCTCCCCTGCCCTGGGTGCCGGGGATCGAGGTCTCCGGCCGGGTACGTGCGCTCGGCGAGGGAGTCACCGGGTTCACACCCGGCGATCAGGTTGCGGCATTGACGATCAATGATGGAGGCGGGTACGGGCAGGTTGCCGTCACCCAGGCCGGACTCGTGGCGCCACTGCCGACTGGCATGGACCCTGCCCTGGCAGCAGTGGTGCCGTCGAACACGACCACCGCCCTGATCGCACTCGAACGCATCGCTCACCTGGCCCCCGGCGACCATGTGCTTGTCCACGCTGCCGCGGGAGGGCTCGGGTCACAGTTCGGGCAAATCGCCCGCACCCTCGGCGCTGACCGCGTCGTGGGGGTCGTCGGCAGCAAGGAGAAAAGACAGGCTGCACTCGACCTGGGTTATGACGAGGTCTGGCTTCGCACCGAGATCGACAGCGCAAAGCTGGGCCAGTTCGACGTGATCGCAGATCCCGTCTCCGGTCCGAGCCGCCGGACAAGCCTGGGGCTGCTGCGGCTGGGCGGCAGACTTCTCGCCGTCGGGGACGCAGCCCAAGCTGGAGATCAGGAGATCAGCAGCAATGCGCTGTGGTTCGGCGAAATCGGAGTTCTCGGGTTCAACCTCGGCGCCCTCTCCGCGGCTGATCCGAATCTGGTCGGCTCCTACCTGCGTCGAGCCCTGAACCTGGTGGCCACCGGCGAGATCACCGTGCACCTCACCGAGCAGGCTCCGATCCAGGACGCACCACGGGTGCTCGCCGCACTGCGCGACGGCACGACGGTCGGCAAGACCGTGCTCGCCCACGAGACTGCCTGAAAGAGCGCACAGACAGGGCGGAATCCGCTGCGATCATCTCGGGCCGATCCCCGAGACACCACCCGGTTCAGCGCAGCAGGTCGATGACCGAGGCGATGATCCCCAATCGGGCCTCGACATCCGCAACGGCCGGGACCTGGACCTTCGCCCCGACGTAGGCGGGTTCCCCTGCCACGGCCAGGCAGTCGGTCACCCGCTGCGGGGTCATGAGCGAGCTGGGTTCGTCGCTGGACAGCGGCAGGTGGAGGTCCGCCCAGGCCTTGCCCCACTGGTTGTCGGCAGCTCCGGCTCCGGAGAACATCAGCCCGCGCAGCCTGCCTCCTGCTGCCAGGGTCTCGACGTGGCGCCGTGGGCGCTCCGGGTCGTGGGCCTCCAGTGCGGAGCGACCCCAGTTGACCGCGAACCCGAAGCCGGGGGCCGCCTCCAGCTCGGCCTCCAGACTGAGGAAGCGCTTCTCGCCCGAGATGGCCGGGTCGTGGGCGTCGCAGTGCTCGATGACCAGCTCGGCGGTGAAGCCCGGCGTCTCGGCCAGCTCCGTCAGGGAGCGGGCGAAGGCGGCGCCGTCGGCGATGACCGAGGGGGCGGAGTGGATGTGCAGCCAGGCGATGGACTGCTCCCCAGTGCGCTCGTTGAGCTCCTCGGCGGCGCGACGAATCCCGGTGACCCAGGCGACGGCGCGGGCACGGCCCTCCTCATCCGGGGAGGCCAGCCCGAAGCTGGCGTCACGCCACACCCGCTGCATCGTGCCGGGAATGGCGGTGAGCACGGAGCGGGTGAATCGCCCCTGCAGCTGGGAGGCGAACCACGCGGGATCGGCGTGGAGGCTGTCCGCGAAGGGAATCTCCAGGGCGTGCGCCAGCCCGCGCCCGGCCAGCTCATCATAGAGGCGTTCCTGATCGGCACGCTCGGCAGGTAGTGCGGCGTATGCGCCGACGACAAGGTGTTTCATGTGGTTCCTTCCAGCTGGTGGCACCACCATAGTGGTCATCTGCGAAGCCAGAGCACCACCCCCGCCCAGGCACCGGCCCACAGGATGCTGCCGAGGGTGCCGATGATGAACCGCTCGCTCTTCGCCGCGTCGGGGGTGTTCAGCTCGGGGTAGCGGCCGAACCCCTTGACCCCCAGCACGATGGCCACCCCCGCCGGGAATCCCGCGACGACACAGGCGTAGATGCCCACCCGCTCCAGCAGGCCGATCCAGGTCCCGCCGGGCATCTGCTGGCCCGCCTTCTCCAACCTCAGGTCCACCAGCTCCGGGCCACCACTGCCCGCCACTGCGGCCTCACGTCGGACGGCGGCCCGCTGGGTCTGCCAGTCGACCAGCTTGAACAGCCCCCGGATCACCGGGGTCCCGCCGAGCGTGGCGGCCAGGAAACCTGCCACGAGGATGACGCTCCACACGATGGTGTCCATGCACCCACTGTTCCAGACGGGTCCGACATTTTTGCCCCACCCCGCCACCACCCGGACCTCGAGCACGAATCGCCGGAGAAAAACGCTGGCGCGTCACCACACGACGGCGACCCGTCGGTTCTCGGCGGTTCGTGCTCGGTGCCAGGTCCTGCACCGTGTGCCAGTGGTCTCGACACGGCCTCCCTCGCTCCGCATCGGGAGCCCGGCTCGACCAGCGGGAAGCACGAATCGCCGGAGAAAAACGCTGGCGCGTCACCACACGACGGCGAACCGTCTGTCATCAGCGATTCGTGACCGCTCATTCGCCGAGAAGCAAGTGAAGCTAGAATCTTCACATGGGCAAAGTTCAGCTTTTTCCTGAATGCTTGGCGCTGCTCGGCGACGTCGTGCGATCCCGCGACTCCCGCCGCGCCACCGTCCATGACGCCATCCTGGCCGCGATCACGGCCACCAACGCTGCCGTGCCCGCCCTCGACCCACTGCGGGTCACCGTCGGGGACGAACTCCAGGGCGTCTACGCCACCCTCGGCGACGCCGTCGCCGCCACCTTGTGGCTGCGTGACGAGCTGCTCGGGACGGCAGAACTTCGGGTGGGGCTGGGCGGCGGCGAGGTCCAGGTGATCGATGCGGAACGCGGTATCCAGGACGGCTCGGCCTGGTGGAACGCCAGGGAGGCCATCGAACGCGCCGAGGCCATCTCACGGCGTCCCGGGCATCGCACGGCCCGCACCGCGCTCATCGATCAGCGCGCCGTCGCGAACCCGCTGGCCGACCCGCTGTTGCGCCTCGTCGACGCCGAGCTCACCCAGCTGAGCGAGGCCACCCGCCGCACCTGGCGCGACCTGGTGCAAGGCACCCCGAACCTGGCGGCCGCACAGCGCGAACAGGTCTCCCCCTCGGCGATCTCCCAGCGCATCAACGACAACGGCCTACGACCCCTGAAGGAGGTCATCGATGCACTCACCTCACTGCCGTGAGGCCCCACCCGGAGCAGTAGATAACCTTTGACCAGAGATCTCCCCAAGGCCTTGTCCTCCCCTCGCGAATGGTGTAGCCTCCTCCCCAAGAAGTTCCCAAGGAGAAGCCATATCAAGGATGAAAAAACTCCTCGCCACTCTCACAGTGGTTGCAGCGCTCAGCCTGC
>JAUNKV010000028.1 GCA_030532575.1 Propionibacteriaceae bacterium
CTCAGCCCTTGATGCAGAGCAGGGTCTGCAGCCTGGCCTCGACCTCCACCAGGTCCGACTGGGCGGAGATGACCTCGTCGATGTCCTTGTAGGCCCCGGGAATCTCATCGACGACGCCCGCGTCCTTCCGGCACTCGATACCGGCGGTCTGCGCCGCGAGGTCCTCGGCGGTGAACCGACGCTTCGCCTCACCCCTGGACATCCTCCGGCCCGCCCCGTGGGAGGCCGACTGGAACGACGCCTCGTTGCCCAGCCCCCGCACGATGTACGAGCCAGTCCCCATCGAGCCCGGGATCACCCCCATGTTGCCCTTCCCGGCGCGGATCGCGCCCTTCCGGGTGATGATCAGCTCCAGGTCGTCGTAGGTCTCCACCGCCACGTAGTTGTGGTGGCAGCGGATCGGCTCGTCGAAACTGATGCCGGGGATACGCTGCCTCATCTCGTCGCAGACGCTGGCCAGCATCACATCCCGGTTGAGCAGCGCATACGACTGCGCCCACCACAGGTCGTGCAGGTAGGCCTCCATCTGCGGGCTGTGACTGAGGAACACCGCCAGGTCACGGTCGACCAGCCCCTTGTTGTGGCTGAGCGACTGCGCCACCTCCATGTGCTCCAGGGCGAGCTTGTTGCCGATCCCCCGCGACCCGGAGTGCAGCGTCACCCACACCCGCCCGTCGTCGCCGGAGCACAGCTCGATGAAGTGGTTGCCGCCACCGAGCGTGCCGACCTGCGCGATGGCCTTGCCCTCCAGTTCACCGAACCGGCGGGAGAGGTCATGGACCTTGAGTCCGTCGAAGCCCTTCGACATCTCCTTGAACCTGCGTCCCAGGTCCTGGTGCCGGTCGATGCTGCGGGAGTGGGTGCGGTGCTGCCCATTGCCGACGGGGATGCCGCGCTCCAGAGCGTGCCTGAGCCCGGCCAGGTCGTCGGGCAGCTGCTCGGGGCTGAGGCTGGTCCGCACAGCGGTCATGCCGCAGCCGATGTCAACGCCGACGGCCGCCGGGGCCACCGCCTGGTGCATCGCGATCACCGAGCCGACGGTCGCGCCCTTGCCGTAGTGGACATCGGGCATGACGCGCAGCCCGTGGGTCCAGGGAAGATGGGCGACGTTGCGCAGCTGCCGGATCGCGGCCTCCTCGATGCTGGCCTCGTCGGCCCACATCAGGGTGTTGTCGGTGCCGGCCAGGGGCACCGGGAAGGTGGACATGGTTCTACTCCTGTTCGTGGATTCTTCGTGACAGGGGTACACCGACACCTCTCGCCCGACGGCGGATCAGATGGGTGGCAACGAGAGGGCGGGGACCCCGGGATTCAGCGATTCCTCGCCGGATCGAGGCGACGGATGGCAGCGCTGGGGAACGACTGCGGCACCCCGGTGGGGCTCTGCATCCGTTCCATCATCCGACCTCTCATTGAAGGGCACCGTCTCGGCACCGCCGACCAGCATGGCAGACGACGGCCGGGGCCTGCAAGGTCACTCGTAGATTCGGCCGAGCTCCAGCAGCTGGGCCAGCAGCCGCCACCCCCAGACGACGGTGAGGTCGTGGTCCTCCAGAGCCGCAGCCCCACACTCCAGCAGGGCATGGGAGGTCGCGTTGCACCAGGCGTTGCCGGTGGGTGAGACCACGCCGTTCGGCACCTCCCCCAGCTGCCCGGCCTCGGCCAGCCGGTGCAGCTCGGCGGCCTGGAAGGCGATCACGGCCAGGGCCTGGGCGTGCCCCGTCGGGTCCTGCTCCCCGGGCGACGGCGCCGCTGCGGGCGGCCATTCCAGCTCCGGGGGCTGGGTGATGCGACGCCAGGACTCATCCAGCGACGGCGCCTGAGCAACCATCGCCGCCTCCAGCAGGGCCAACAGCATCGCCCGGGTCGGGACGCCCGGGCCTGCCGCCTCGACCAGCGGGTGGAGGGCTCGAAGCCATGTGGCACCGTCGCGGTCCGGGTGGGCGGCGGTGAGCGCCGCGACGACCCCGGCCAGCTCCTCCCCGGTGATGTGAGGGCTGTCGCTGGACGTCTGGAACTCGCTCATGGGGCGGATACTACGGCTCAGCCCTCCTCGTCCGCCGACCGATCCGAGCGAAGCAATTTTTGGAGACGACCTGTCCCCAAGTTAGGATGGGCCTGCCAGAGCGCGGGGAAGGCCTGCGCACGCAGAAGAGCAGAAGAGAGGAACCCCGTGGAAGTCCTGCGCGGAATCGTCATCGTCGTACACCTCATCGGCTTCGCGCTGCTGCTCGGCCCGTGGGCCGCCCTGGCCTTCAACCGCCGCCTGTACATCTCCACCACGATGCAGTGGGGCCTGGCCATCGCCCTGGTCACCGGCCTGGCCCTGGCCGCCCCCTGGGGCCTCGAGAACCCCCTCAACTACGCCAAGGTCGGCACCAAGCTCGTCATCCTGCTCCTCATCGGCGCCGCCCTCGGCATCGCCGCCGCCCGGCAGAAGCAACACGGCCAGGCTCCTGCCGCCCTGTTCTGGACAGTCGGCATCCTCACCACCACCAACGCCACCATCGCAGTACTCGTCTGAGCCAACCAGCACCCCCGGGCCCGACGTCACCCGGGGGCATTGTGGACTCCCCACAAGATTTCTGCCCGAGATTGAAATCCGGCCCCCATCCGATGGTGTGAACCCTGCAATCCATGTCGACGGGGTTCCCAGCAGCCCCCTTCGCCTGCAAGAGTCTGGGGAACACCGGATAGGAGACCTCGATGTTTCGACGTATCGCCATCGTGAACCGTGGCGAGGCCGCCATGCGCCTGATCCACGCCGTCCGCGACCTCAACGCCGAATCCGGCACCGAGCCGATCACCACGATCGCCCTCCACACCGACACCGAACGCACCGCCATGTTCGCCCGCAAGGCCGACGAGGCCTACCCGCTCGGCCCCGCCTCCGAGCGCCCCTACCTCAACCACGACCTGCTGGCCCGCGTCCTCGTCGAGGCCCGCGCCGACGCCGTGTGGGTCGGCTGGGGCTTCGTCGCCGAGGACGCCGACTTCGCCGAACTCGTCGAATCCCTCGGCATCACCTTCATCGGCCCCTCCCCCGAGGCCATGCGACGACTCGGCGACAAGATCGGCTCCAAGCTGCTGGCCGAGCAGGTCGGGGTGCCCGTGGCCGCCTGGTCCGGCGGCGGCGTCGACACCCTCGACGATGCCCTCGCGGCCGCGACACGCATCGGCTACCCCCTCATGCTCAAGGCCACCGCCGGGGGCGGCGGGCGCGGCATCCGCCTGGTCGAGAACCCCGACGCCCTCGCCGAGGCCTACCAGCGCACCCGCGACGAGGCGGAACGCGCCTTCGGCTCCGGCACCGTCTTCCTGGAGCGCCTGGTCACCGGCGCCCGCCACGTCGAGGTGCAGCTCATCGCCGACGGCACCACCGCCTGGGCGCTCGGCGTGCGCGACTGCACCGTGCAGCGCCGCAACCAGAAGATCATCGAGGAATCCGCCTCCCCCCTGCTCAGCCCCCACCAGACCGACGAGCTGCGCGCCGCCGCCGAACGCCTCGCCGTCGCCGTCGGCTACAAGGGCACCGGAACCGTCGAATTCCTGTACCAGCCCGAGGAGCAGACCTTTGCCTTCCTCGAGGTCAACACCCGCCTCCAGGTGGAACACCCCATCACCGAGGTCACCTGCGACTTCGACCTGGTCAAGGCACAAATCCGCATCGCCGCCGGGCAACCACTGGGCGAGCGCCCCACCGAAGCCGGTCACGCCGTCGAGGCCCGCCTCAACGCCGAGGACCCCGACCGCGACTTCGCCCCCGCCCCGGGACGCATCGAACGCCTCAGCTTCGGCAGCGGCCCCGGCGTGCGCATCGACACCGGGGTCGCCGAGGGAGATGAGATCCCCGCCGACTTCGACTCCATGATCGCCAAGATCATCGCCCACGGCCGCACCCGCGACGAGGCGCTGGCCCGGCTGCGTCGGGCACTCACCGACACCAGCGTCGTCATCGCGGGCGGAGCCACGAACAAGTCCTTCGTGCTGGAGCTGCTGGACCAGCCGGAGGTCACCGGCGCCGACGGGGTGCGCTGGGCCGACACCTCCTGGATCGACCGCACCCGGGCCGACGGCGGGCTCATCGCTGATCGGCACAGCGAGATCGCGCTCGTCGCCGCCGCCATCGAGGCCTACCAGGAGACCGAACGGCAGCAGGTACGGCGCCTGCTGGACACCGCCCGCGGCGGCCGCCCCCAGGTCGCCCACGACGCCACCGCCACCATCGACCTCAAGCTTCGCGGCCAGGTCCACCAGCTCACCGTCTCCCGCATCGGCTGGGAGGAATTCCGGGTTGACGACGGCAACCGCGCGGTCCGCGTCACCGTCGAACACCTCGATGCGCTGCACTCCCGCATCCGCGTGGAGGGCCAGCGGCATCGCCTCCTGGTCGCCACCCACGGCCCCATCCACCTGGTCGAGGTGGATGGTGTCACCCACCGCATCTCCCGCGACGAGGGCGGCGTGGTACGCGCCCCCGCCCCCGCGCTGGTCGTGGCGACCCCCGTCGCGGTCGGCGACGAGGTGGCCGCCGGGGAGGTCGTGGTGGTGCTGGAGTCCATGAAGATGGAGACCGCGATCACCGCCCCCTTCGCCGCCCGCATCCGCGAGGTGCTGGTCAAACCCGGCACCCAGGTGGAGGGCCTGGCCCCGCTGCTCCGGCTCGAAGCCGTCGGCGAGACCAGCGACGAGGCCGCCACCGCCCCACTCACCCTGCCCGTGCCGCGCAGCCTCACCCCCGAGGCCGCCTGGCGGGAGGCGCTGGGTGACCTGTCGGGCGTCATCCTCGGCTTCGACCCCACCCCCGGAATGCTGGAGCACTACCTGCAGGTCCGAACCGACGCCCTGGCCGACGGGGTGGACGTGCTCGCCGCCGAGTGTGACCTGCTGGCCACCTTCGCCGATGTCACCGAGCTCGGCCGCAACCGCCCCGCCGGGGAGCAGGCCAGCACCGAGCTGCGCGTCCACTCCGACCGGGAGCACCTTCACACCTTCCTCACCACCCTCGACGTCGAACGTGCCGGACTGCCCGCCACCTTCGTCACCCGCCTGGCCCGGGCACTGGCCCACCACGGCGTGACGGAGCTGGAGCGCAGCCCCCGGCTGGAGGAGGCCGTCTTCCGCACCTTCCTGGCCCAGCAGGACAACCGCGCCGCGCTCGGCCTGATCCAGGGCATCCTGGAACGCTGGTTCACCGAGCCCGCCCCCACCGGCAGCCGCGCCACCCGCGCCCGCGCCCACCTGGAACGCCTCAAGCAGGCCACCCAGCTGCGCCACCCCTTCATGGCCGACCTGGCGCGTTCCGTGCGGTTCCGCTGGTTCGACGAGCCCGTCGTGCAGGCCGAGCGCGCCAAGATCTGGAGCCAGATGCTGGACGACGTCGCACGACTGGCTGCCGACCCCACCAGCCCCGACTACGCCGAGGGTATCGCCCGGCTCGTCGCGGTGCCGGAGAAGAACGACGTCACCCTGGCGGTCCGACTGGCCGACGGGGTGCGCGGCCCGGAACCGATGCTGGAGGTACTGGCCCGCAAGCACTACGAGCCGTTCGGGCTGGAGCCGCGCATCGAGGAGGTCGATGGGCGGCCCGTGCTGGTCGGCGAGTACACCGTCGACGGGCGCACCTCGCAGCTGATCTCGACGGTGGGCAGCAGCGACGAGCTCGGCGCGGGCGGCCCCGTCGCGGAGCTGGTGACCCAGCACGCCCGGGGCGAGGACGTCGTGGTGGAGCTGTACCTGGCCCACGACGGCGACGAGCCCGAGCTGCGGACCCGGCTGGTCTGGCTGCCCGAGGCGGTGCGGCGGGTCGTGGTGGCGCTGTGTCGACCGGGCGGGGAGATCACCTATGTGACACTCCGGCGCGGCGAGGGGCTGGTGGAGGACGAGGTCATCCGCGACCACCACCCGATGGTCGCCAGGAGGCTGGACCTGTGGCGGCTGAGCGAGTTCGACCTGGAGCGGATGCCCGCCCCCGACGACGTGCTGCTGCTGTCGGCCCACGCGAAGAGCAACGCCAGCGATCACCGCTACATCGCGATGGCCCAGGTGAGGCAGGAGGCCGTGGTCCGCGACGACGGTGGCCGGGTCGTCGCCGTGCCCTACGTGGAACGGGCCATCGAGCACTGCCTGGAGTCGATCCGACGGGTCAGGAGGAGCGCAGGCCACCTCAACCACGTGTGGGTGCACGTGTGGCCGGTGCTGCAGCTGGACCCGCGCGAGGCCCAGCACCTGCAGCACCGGATCACCCCGCTGACCGAGGCCACCGGGATCGAGGAGGTGGTGGTGCACGGCACCTTCGTCGTCGATGGCCAGCCGCGTGAGCTGGCGGTGCGGTTCCACCGGCTGCTGTCCGGGAAGGTCGGGGTGGAGATCACCGAGCCGCCGACCTCGCCGCTGCAGCCCCTGGACGACTACCAGGCGAAGGTGCTGCGGGCCCGCAGTCGGGGTCTGGTCTACCCGTACGAGCTGGGCGCGACCCTGGCGGGCGACGGCGGCAACGTCGTCGAGCTGGACCTCGAGGGGGATCGGCTGGTGCCGGTGACCCGGCCGCTCGGTGGCAACACCGCCGGGATCATCTGCGCCCGGGTCACCACCCCGACCGCACTGCACCCCGAGGGGGTGACCCGCATCGTGCTGGCGGGGGACCCGACGAAGGGGCTCGGCGCGTTGGCGGAGGCGGAGTGTCGCCGGGTGATCGCGGCGCTGGACCTGGCCGACGAGCTGGGCGTGCCCGTCGAGTGGTATGCGCTGAGCTCCGGGGCGCGGGTGTCGATGACCTCAGGCACGGAGAACATGGACTGGGTCGGCGGGGCGCTGAAGCGGATCGTCGAGTTCACCCAGGCCGGGGGCGAGATCAACATGGTGATCGCGGGCATCACCGTCGGGGCGCAGCCCTACTGGGCGGCCGAGGCGACGATGCTCATGCACACCCGGGGCATCCTGGTGATGACGCCGGACTCGGCGATGGTGCTCACGGGCAAGCAGTCGCTGGACTACTCCGGTGGGGTCTCGGCGGAGGACAACCACGGCATCGGTGGCTACGACCGGGTGATGGGACCGAACGGGCAGGCGCAGTACTGGGCGCAGGACCTGCCGGGCGCGTTCCGGGTGCTGATGGAGCACTACGACGCAACCCATGTCGCGCCCGGTGAGGTCGGGGTGAGGCGGTCGCCGTCGTCGGACCCGGTGGATCGGGACGTCTCGTCGTCGCCGCACGCCATGCCGGGTTCGGAGTTCGCGACGGTGGGGGAGATCTTCTCCGCCGAGCTGAACCCGGACCGGAAGAAGCCCTTCGACATCCGCAGTGTGATGCGGGCCGTGGTGGATGCGGACGGGCCGTTGACGGAGCGGTGGGCCGGGATGGCCGACGCGGAGACCGCGGTGGTGGCGGATGCCCGGATGGGCGGGGACTCGGTGTGCCTCATCGGGATCGAGTCGAAGCCCGTTGTCAGGGCCGGGTTCCCGCCGTCGGATGGGCCGGAGTCGTACACGGCGGGGACGCTGTTCCCCCGGTCGAGCAAGAAGGTGGCCAGGGCCATCAACGCGGCGTCGGGGAACCGGCCGCTGGTGGTGTTGGCGAACCTGTCGGGCTTCGACGGCTCGCCGGAGTCGATGCGGAACCTGCAGCTGGAGTACGGCGCGGAGATCGGCCGGGCGATCGTGAACTTCGACGGCCCGATCGTCTTCGTGGTGATCTCGCGGTACCACGGGGGCGCGTTCGTGGTGTTCAGCAAGCAGCTGAACCCGAACATGACGGTGCTGGCCCTGGAGGGGTCGTTCGCGTCGGTGCTGGGCGGGGCCCCGGCGGCGGCGGTGGTCTTCGCGGGTGATGTCGCCAAGCGCACGGCGGCTGATCCGAGGGTGGCCGGGCTGGAGGCCGCGCTGCGGGAGGCCGTCGGTGAGGAGCGGGCCAGGCTGCAGGTGGAGCTGGAGGATGTGCGCTCCAGCGTGCGGGCGGAGAAGATCGGCGAGATCGCGGCCGAGTTCGACGCCGTCCACTCGATCCACCGGGCGGTGGAGGTCGGCTCGGTGGACCGGGTGATCTCGGTGGCCGAGCTGCGACCGTCGATCATCGAGACCATCCGGTCGCAGCGGGGGTAGGTCACCCCCGCTGGCCGAGCCCTCCGCTGGTCGAGCCGGACTGTTTCTCCGCTGGTCGAGCCGGGAGTCCCGATGCGACAGCGAGGGAGTCCCGGCTCGAGACCCCGTGCCCTTGCGTAGGGACTCGACCCCAGTCCAACCCCGCTCGGCGCGAGTCCCAGCACCGGGTGCCAGGGGTCTCGACTGTCGGGCGCTGGGGCGCTGAAGCTCAACCAGCGGACGAAAGGACTGCGACGCGCCACCCGGACTTCTGTCAAGCTCACTTGACTGTCAAGGATGCTTGACTGTAAAGTCTCCTGTACACACTGCTCGTGGGAAAGGAGACTCAGATGTCGAAACAGCAGCAGTTCCAGTGGGGCCGGTCGCGCTTCGGCGGGGTCCCGACGATGCGGATCGCCATCCCGGCCGGGGTGGCCATCGGGCTCGGTTACGGCTTGGTGGACAAGATGGCGGAAAGCCAGAATGACCCCCTGTGGTGGGTGGCGGGCCTCATCTTCGGAATGTTCATCTCCCCGTTCGCCGTCGCCCTCATCGCGACCCTCATCGTTGACCGTTCCACCATGGAGGGGGCTGAACGAAACCCGGAGGCCTCCATCGAGAGCACCTGGCTCAACAAGGCCGCCTCGGATGGCTTCTACGCGACCCTGGGGGCCTGTGGAGTCGGAGCCATCGCGGCTCGCTGGTTGAATCATGATGCGATCTCCAACGCCTTCTCCGGAGGAGCCGTGTTCATGGTTGCCTGCTTCGGCATCTCCTACCTGATCCAGAAGCTCCGCGGATGAAGAACCGAGTGGCTGAGCTGCGGCAGGCGCAGGGACTGTCGCAGCAGCGGCTCGCGGACCTGCTGGGGGTGAGCCGTCAGACGGTGATCTCCATCGAGAAGGGGCGCTTCGACCCGTCGCTGCCCCTGGCCTTCCAGATCGCAGCGACCTTCGAGCTGCGGATCGAGGACATCTTCACCCCGGAGGATCGGTAGGCTGAGAGGGTGCGCGGTGAGGAAGAGCCCATGCAGTTCGAGGAGTTTCACGAGCGGATCTGGAAGATCTTGGATCCCCTTGATGAGAACGCCTTCGAGCCCATTGCTGCAGAACCCGCCAGCGACGAGGCGGTCCAGGCGGTGGCTGGCCTCGTCGGGGCACAGCTGCCCGAGTGGCTGGTGAGGTTCTGCCAGCGCACCAACGGCCTGTTCATCGTCGCGAAGGACGACGTCTGGCCGCCCGGCAAGGAGTTCGACATCGCCCCGGCCTGGACCTTCTGGCGCGGCCTGGTGCTGCTGGGGATCGAGCACGAGACCCTGCCGCAGTGGGCCACCATCTCGCAGGCCTGGGAGTGGCTGCTCGACTGGGGAGTCACCGATGTGCTGCCGCTGCTGAAGATCGACGGCGACGCTGACCGCGTCTGGGGGCTGCGGATCAGGGCGGGCGAGGTGCTGGACGAGGTGGTCGAGGTCACCGACGGCGAGCAGACGGTACTCGAGGGCACCTTCCTGGACCTCTACCAGACCCAGATCGCCGAGCTGGTGGAGCGGCAACAGCAGATGGCCGAGCTGCTGGCCAGCCGGAAGGGCTGAGAGCGTATCCGCGGGAAGGCCCAGCTCAGTCCGCCAGGGTCGCCACCAGCAGCGCCTTGATGGTGTGCATCCGGTTCTCCGACTGGTCGAACGCGATGTTCACCGGTGACTCGAACACCTCGTTCGTCACCTCCAGCGCATCCAGTCCCGTGAGCTGGAACACCTCTTCACCGACGCTGGTGTTCCGGTCGTGGAAGGCCGGCAGGCAGTGCATGAAACGCACCCCGGGGTTCCCGGTCGCCGCCATCAGCTCCGCGTTCACCTGGTAGGGCCGCAACAACTCGACCCGCTCCGCCCACAGCTCCTTCGGCTCCCCCAGCGACAACCACACGTCGGTGTGGACGAAGTCCACCCCCGCCACCCCCTCGGCGATGTCGTCGGTGATGGTGATCTGGGCCCCCGTCGTCGCCGCGATCTGCTCAGCCTGCGCCCGCACCTCGTCGCTGGTCTGCAGCTGTTTCGGTGCGACGAGCCGGACGTCGGCCCCCACCATCGCCGCCGAGATCAGGTTGGAGTTGCCCATGTTGTTGCGCACATCCCCGACGAAGGCCCACGAGGTCTCCGCCAGCGGCTTGCCGGAATGCTCCATCATCGTCAGCTGGTCGGCGAGCATCTGGGTGGGGTGGCAGTCGTCGGTGAGCCCGTTGTAGACCGGCACCCCCGCGTGTGCGGCCAGGGTCTCGACGGTGTGCTGCGCGAACCCGCGGTACTCGATGCCGTCGTACCAGCGCCCCAACACCCGGCCTGTGTCCGCCGCCGACTCCTTGTGCCCGATCTGCGAACCCGCCGGGTCCAGGTAGGTGGTGTGCCCACCCTGTTCCAGCATCGCCACCTCGAAGGCGCAGCGGGTCCGGGTGGAGGTCTTCTCGAACAGCAGCGCCACCTTCTTGCCGAACAGCCGCTGCCTCTCCCGCCCGGCGCGACGCTCCGCCTTCAGCTCGGCCGCCAGGTCGATCAGCGCAAGCCACTCGGCCGGGGTGAGGTCGGTCTCCTTGGTGAAGCTGCGGCCCTTCAACATCTGCACGCCTTCCGTCGTCGAAGCGACAAGGATAGCTCCCCTCCCGACCGGCTCTAGGCTTGTCCCATGGATGATCGGGAACAGCGGAGGGCCGACGCGCTGCGTCGCCTGGAACTGGCGGAGCAGGCGGCCGAGCTGGAGGCGTCCCGGGCGCAGGTGTTGATCGACCAGTTCATCCGCGACGCGCAGGCCGCCGGGATCGACCCGGTGCCGCTGCAGGCCACCACCCTCGACGGGCACACCGTCCGCACCGACAAGCGCGGCTGGTACCTCAGGCAGAACCGCTCCATCGCCATTGACACCGACGGCGGCTACCAGGTGCTCATCGTGCCCGGCGGGTTCATGGCGCGCCTCAAGGGCGTGAAGCTGGAGGCGACCCGCCCGTCGCTGCAGGTGGGGCGCGGCGGCCGCGACGGCGAGACCGGGGACCTGCGGGAATTCCTCACCTGGGTGCTGGAGGGACGCACCCCACAGCACTGACGACCTCCCGCGCAACCCGGTGGGCTTTCGTCGCGCCCTTGGATGCGGCCAGCGCTGCGACCCGCGGCAGCTCGACGACGCCAGGCACCTCCGCCCGGTAGCGCAGCAGCGTCTCCAGCACCGCCCCCGTCACCGCCGGTCGCTTCTCCGCCCCGGCCAGGGATTCCGCGACGGCGACCAGCAGCGGCCAGGTCAGGGCCAGGCCGCCCGCATCCGCGATCATCTCGGCCATCGCGACGACCCGGCTCGGGTTGAGCATCCAGTGTTCGGCGAGCGGCGACGACCACGCCCGGGCCAGGTCCGAAGGGTCGAGGCGGCCCTCGTCCCAGGCCGTGAACAGGGCGTCGGCGACGACGTCGGGGCGCGCAGTCTGCGAGACCGTGGCCAGGGCCGCGAAGCACAGCAGCGGGTCGATGCGGGCCGCGACCTGCAGCACCGCGAGCAGTGGCTCGCGCGGCGGGGTGCCCCGGGAGGTGACGAGCTGCAGCAGCTGCACCCCCGGGCGCGAGGTGGCCTGCGGCAGCAGCTGCAGCGTCCAGGGCCGGGACAGCCGTTTCGGCTGGTAGCTCTGCGACCAGGCCGAGCTGACCCCCAGCGTCGCGTGCCCCGGGGCGGGGTCCCCTGCGATCTCCAGCTGGGGCCGGGCCGGGGTTCCCCACCCGGCGATGGACCTTCGCGCCGGTCCCAGGGTGCGGATGTCGGCCGGGGGTCGGGGTTCCCGCCACGCCTCCAGCACCTCCGCCAGGCTGTGCTGCCTGCCGAGAATGGGGGCGTCGTAGAGGGTGAGGTCGTCCGGGGTCGTCGCCGGGTCGAGCCTCCCCAGGGCCACCGCCACGTCCACCGGGCCGAGCGCCACCCCGGCCTGCCGATGGCGGGTGATGCGCCCGGCGAACTCCTCCCAGCCCAGCAGCATCCGCTCGTGGCTGGGGGTCGACAGCAGGCAGGGGACCTCGCCCAGCCGCTCCAGCGCCTCCTGGAGTCGCAGCGTCGTCAGCCGGGAGAGCACGTCGGGGCGGCCCTGGTCGGAGTGGTCCGGGTTGCCGAACAGCTCCGCCAGCTCATCGACGGTGCTGGTGCGGGTGAGGCGGTGCAGCTCGGGCAGGCCGTCGGTGTGGGCGAGAGCGACGACCGCGGCGAGCCAGCGTTCCAGCTCCGCCGGGGTGAGGTGGTCCGGATGCTGGACGCGGCCGCTCCGGCTGCCGGGCCAGCCGTCGCCGATCTGGTTGAGGGGGTCCAGGGTGGGGTCGAGGCCGCGCAGCTGGGCCCAAGCGGTCCACTCCGGCTCGTCGGGGGTGGTCATGGCCAGTGGGCGGGGCGTGGTCCCGGCGGGTTCCCGCCACAGTCCCACGACCCCGGCCTCCCGCGCGCCGTCGCCCCAGCGGGCGAGCAGGTCGCGGGCGAGGTCCCGGCAGGCGGTGTCCTTGTCCTCGGCCAGGGCCTGCACCGTCTCGACGACCTCCAGCGGGGCCGTGTCCAGCCGCGACAAGACCTTCAGCACCTTTCGACGCGGGGCGAGGGGCCGTCGGGGCAGCACGTCCCGGGTCAGCCGGGCCAGCTCGTCGTCGTCGAGGTGGTCCAGGAGGTGATCGACGGCCAGGCGCACGATCGCATCGTCGGCCTCGGCAAGATGCCCCAGCAGCTCGGCGCGCAGCCCGGGCAGTTCGCCGGTGAGGTCGAGCTCGGTCATCCAGTGGGCCACTGCGCGTTGTGCCGTGCTCCTCTCGCCGCGACGCACCGGCTCCAGCAGGGCGCGGGCGACGTCTGCCCGCGCCTCGGGGGCGATGACGCCCGGGGTGCTGAACAGCGGCCTCCCGGTGAAGGTGTTCGGCACCTGACAAGCGGCGATGACCCAGCGGGCGAGGTCCGGGGGCGGGGCGCTGAGGGTGTTCGCCCAGGCGGCCCAGAACCCTGCCGCCGTCGGCAGGGGCAGGTCGAAGTGGGTGATGAGGGCGCAGAGGTCGCCGAGGTGGAAGCGCACGGCCTCGCCCTGGCTGGCGAGCTCCACGAACTCGGCCGCGAGGTCCCGGCCCCGGGCGGCGACGGCGGCGAGAAGCGGGCCACTGGAGGTCATTCCTTCTTCCCACGTGCCTTGCGAAGTGCGTCGGAGTAGTCGAAGTCCTCCTCGTAGAGGCCTGCATCGGCTGCGTCCACGGTCATGGCGTCGAGGGCTGTTCGTCGATCTGCGCTGGCGGCTCTCTGGTACTCCAGCAGGTCAGCGAGCCGCACCCGTCGGTGTCGCCCCATTCCCGGGGCGGTGTGCGGAATCCGCCCTGCCGTGAGGAGCTTCACCACCGTCGGACGGCTGACCCCGAGGAAGTCGGCTGCTTCCTGGGTGGTCAGGAGCTGATCGACCGGGGCGACGGTGATCGCCTTGCCGTGGCGCATGGCATCAGCGACCCGGGAGAGCACCTCGAAGGCCTCCAGGGGCAGCGGAACCGTTTGCCCATCGGGTCCGACGAGGACCGCTGGTTCGCTGACCTGGCTCAGGAACTGCGACAGGTCGAGCATCGGCTCCAGGTCGTCCGGTGGAAGAACGGTCGCGTGACCCACCTTGGTTGCCGTGTCCATGCCAACCACCCTAGCGCAAAACGAAAGAATCGAAAACCCTGCGACCCTGGCGCCACCCGGAGACAGCGCACCCCGCAATCCCTGTATACTGTCACTCTCACACTATTTGGAGGGTCCATGTACGGCATCGAGTGGCTGCGCGGGGAGTGCGCACGGAAGAAGTCGTTCAAATACCTCTTCTTCTGGGGGCACCGGCCGAGCCCCAGCGGAGAGATCACCGCCAGCTGCCTCAGCCAGTGGTGGGCCTCGAAGTTCGTGATCGACGGCGTGACCTACGCCACCGCCGAGCACTGGATGATGGCCAGCAAGGCCCGGCTGTTCGGCGACGACGAGATGGTGCCCCGCATCGTCGCCGCCAGCCACCCCGACCAGGCGAAGAAACTCGGCCGCCAGGTGCGGGGCTTCGACGAGCAGGTCTGGAAGGAGCACCGGTTCCGGCTGGTGACCGAGGGCAACATCGCGAAGTTCTCTCAGAACGCCGAGCTGAAGCGTTTCCTGCTCGGCACCGGCGACCGGGTGCTGGTGGAGGCCAGCCCCCGAGACCGCATCTGGGGCATCGGGATGGGCGCGAAGAACGAGCAGGTCCACAACCCGGAGAACTGGCGAGGCCTCAACCTGCTGGGCTTCGCCCTCATGGAGACCCGAGACCAGCTGCGTCGATAGACTTTCCGGGGGTCAGTTGTGCGTTGTGTCGACGACATACCCGAAAACTCCCTGAAATGACATGACGTGGTCATGAGGCATGAGGATAGGCAGGCATGACAGCCCTGGAGCAGCGCATCATCGACGCCGACCACCTCGGCGACCTCGACGAGGCGATCCGCCTGGCCTCCCGGCAACTGCTCCTGCCAACCGTCGGTACCCCCATCGAGCAGCGGATCACCTGCTTCATCCGCCTCTCCCGGGTGCTTCGACACCGCAGCCTGGGCGACGACCTGCAACGCGCGCTGGACGCCGCATCCCAGGCGACGTACCTGGCCTCGCTGCCCACCGCGCCCGCCGACCTCGCGCCCCTGGCGAGACTCGCCCAGGCCAGCGCCGCCCTCGCCCTGGGCGATGAGCAGACCTGCCGGGAGATCGCCGAACCACTCACCCACCCGGGCGACGACCCCGACCCGACGGTGGCGGTCTGGGCATGGCAGCTGCTCGGCGAGGCCGCCCTCAGGCGAGGCGAGATGTCCGAGGCCATCGCCTGCCTGCTGGACGCCCTCGCCGAGGAACGCCCCCACCACGGCCACCACGGCTTCGACGCGACCCGCATCCTGCTGCTGGATGCCTTCAGCCGCGCCGGACACATCCTGGACGCCGACCAACTGGCCCGGGAAGTCGTCGCCTCGGACCTGCCCCCGCGACGACGGGCCGCCCTCCTGCTGGTCCGCGCCGGGCACGAGCACCGCTTCGGGCGCATCGATCAGGCGCTGGACACCCTCGCCGAAGCCGAGGAGCTGCTACGGCAGGGATCAGGTTTGAATCGGATGCTGGTCCGTCTGCACCAGCTGCGCGCCGCGTGTCTCGACGACTGGCAGCTGACCTTCCAAGCCCGCCAGGAACGCCATCTGGCCCAGGCCCTGACCACCTGGCCGTCGCCTTCCCACCCCGGGACAACACCCCTGACCCGCACCACGCCCGACGGCCCGAGCGTCGCCGAGCTGATCGCCGAGTTCCAACGGCTGCCCACCCTGCCGCCCCGCCACGCCCAGCTCCTTCAGGAGGCAGCGCGACGCCTCCACGGAATCCCCGGCAAGGAACGCACCGAGGCCCTGGAACTGGTTGCCGCCGGGACGGTGCTGGCCCACGGCCAGGCCGAAGTCCATGCGACGGCGGCGCGGCTCCTGCGGCGAGCCCTGGCCCGCCTGACCTATCTGGAGGGCACCGAGCTCTGGCAGGCCCGCTGCCGCTGCGAGCTGGGCCTGCTGTTGACCGACTCCCAACCGGTGCAGGCCCTGGAACTGCTGGTCGCAGCCGCCAACGGATTGAGCGAACAGCGTCACCTGATGCGGCACCGTTCCCACCGCTCCACCTGGCGCAAGCGGGTCGAGAACCCGCCGTTCGCCGCCACCATCGAACTGGCCCACCGACTTGGCCGGGACGACCTCGCCGCGGACCTCATCATCGCCTCCCGCCTGGCGGGGGTGGTGACCCCGGATGGTCGAGGTGACCACTCCCCCGGGAACCACGTGGTCCAGGTGCCGCTGCGGCGGCTGCCCCAGTTGATCCACATCGACGGCGCGCGGTCACAGCTCGGCGGCACCGAGGTCTGTCGTCTCCTGTGACTTCCCTACCACCCCGAGGTGGCGCTGCCTGGGTGCGGTGAGCGCCATCGCAGCTCCCCACAGGATCGGCGAGTTCCGCAGCCCGCCCTGTTCCCGCCACGCCCGGAGCCGCTCCCGCTGGTATCCACACAGCCCGGCGACGGGGTCGTCGTGGTGCCTCGCGACGTCGAAGGCCCGCTCCAGCTCACAAAAAGCCGGGGCCGCGGCCGCGGCCTGCAGGCCGAGGGCGTGTTCGGTGGGCAGCACCCACAGCGTCCCCAGCACCACCTCGGCGCCCTTGAGGAGCAGGCCGGTGGCCAGGCCGAGCGGTTCGGAGGCCTGCAGATCCACCCCGGAGGCGCAGGCGACAATCGCCACCCTGGGCGGTACCCGTGTGTCGCTGAAGATGACGTCCTTCGCCCCCAGCCTGTCCTGCGCGGTGTTGAAGGAGGTCTCCCCCGGGTGGCCGGGTTCCTGGCTGACGTGGCCGATCAGCAGCAGCCCGGAGGCGTCGTCCATCCGCTCCAGCACCTCGTGCTCCTCGAGGATTCCGGGGGTGAACCGCCCGAGGAGCTGGGCTTCGGGGTGGTGTGCCCAGTCCTCGGCGCGGGGTCTGGTGGAGTGCACGAATCCCTGACCGGCGACGAAGGGATCGACGACGATGACGTCTGGGCCGTCGCCGTGGCGGGAGGGTTCGGGCTCGGCCCCGATGTCGCGCGGCAGGATCGGTCCCATCCAGGAGATGTCCGCCACCTCGATGAGGCGACGGTCACCGTCGATGGGCAGCAGCCCCCACGGCACCTGGGCCAGCGGAGGGCTGGGCATCACCCGCACCTGGATCCGTTCGTCGCAGGTGCGGAGCTGTTCCAGCAGCTCTTCCGGCAGCAGCACCGTCGCCAGGGATCGCATCAGCTCCAGCTCCGCCTCCGGGCAGGTCAGGGGGCCATCCAGGTTGAGCTCGGCCAGGGTGGCGCCGTCTGCCGGGAGGGCAGCGCGGAAACGCTCCAGCACACTGTGCGGGTCAGGGAGTTGTCGCACCCCGACCGGATGCTCCGGGCCGCTCCAGCGCCAGGTGAGCCAGCGCCCCTGCATCCCGTCGCCGATGATCTGGAGCACCGGGCGTGCCCGCTCGTCCCCCATCAGAGCTGCTCCTCTGGTTCGGTGTCACACTGGATTCATGTCACAGCATGCCAGCCACGGTGAGGTCCTGTGGAGTCACGACGACGACCAGGTGGCGCGATTGCTCACCACGCATCTGGAACAGCACCCGGACAGGTGTGTGACGGCCCTGTTCGCCGACGAGCAGGTGGCCGATCTGTGGGCGGGGCAGCCCGGGGTCACGGCCAGGGCCTGGGTCCCGATACTGGTGCGCGACGTGCTGGCGGCGGTTCCGCCGTACCCGGTGGAGCGGGTCGCCCCGCCGCCGGTGGTGGTCGGGGACTGTCCCGTCGCGCGTCGTCTGGCCGACGAGATCGCCGTCGGGTGGCGGGGTGGCTGCGCGGCGACGCACCTGGAGGCTCCGCTTCACCCCTCGGCGCTGGTGGCGGCGGTGTCGTCGCTGGTGGAGCAGTGGCGGCCACCACAGCCGAAGCGAGGGACCTGCACCGGGCCGACGGTGTACGTCGCGGCCGGTCCGGAGGGGGAGGCCCTGGCCGCTGCCCGGGCGGTGGCGGCAGAGGTGTCGGGGGCGCGGGTGGCGGTGGTGCTCTCCGGGGAGATCGCCTGGCCACGCCCCGCGGGGGTGACGGTGTTCACCGTCGCGAAGGCCCGCGCACGCGCAGCCGAGGTCCCGGAGGACCCCACCCTCCGGCTGGCCCGGCTGCTGTTCGAGGACGCGGCCTGGTTGTCGGCCCCGGATGCCGCAGCGACCGCCCCGGACCAGCCGTTGTTCTCCGGCATCTCCCACGAGACGCCGGGCTGGGATGGGCAGGATGAGCGGACCCGGCGGCAGTTCCTGGCGGTGGCCGAGGCCGCGTCGCGAGTTCTCGGCGCGGCAGGCGTCGAGGTGCGGCAACGTCACTCCCGGGTATCGGAGGTGGTGCTGCTGGACCCGTCGCAGCTGGCGGCGATGGCGGAGCAGCTGCTGGTGGTGGTCGGGATCGAGCGGACCCCGGGGTCGTGGTTGACGGCGCTGGAGGTGGCGGCGCGGCTGCCGGTGTTGGTGGTGCGTTCCGGGATGGCGCTGAGTGCCCCCGGGGATGCGTTGCTGACCCCTGAGCTGGTGGAGCTGCTGGCCCCGCAGGTGCACCTGGCCTACCAGGAGGTCAGTGGTGAGACCGGCAATGCGTCGGGGTCTCCGCTGGCGGAGCTGTTGTGGGCGGAGCTGAGCGAGTTCGACAGGGCCAGCAACCGGGCCACCGTCGTGGGGTGCGCCGTCGCCCATGCCGCACTGGGGTTGGCGTGGCGTCGCAGCACCGGTCAGGGTGGGGTGGACATCGAGCCGCACGTGGCGCGGCTGGGCGAGCTGGAGCACCGTCGCTGGGCCATCCACGAGCGACAACACGGGCGCCCGGACCACAAGTGGGCGGTGCCGTGGGAGCGGATGGATGAGGGGTTGAAGCACTACGACCTCAGGATTGCGCGGGCCATCCCGGCGATCCTGGCCGATGCCGGACTGGAGGTCTACTCCCCCGGCCAGGGGCCTGTCGCGACGTAGCCCCGGTTCAGGTCGGCCGAGGTGATGATCCAGCTGTTGCCACCGTCGGGGTCGTGAATCACCCAGGAGTCCGCCCCGGCGGTCTGGGGGCCCTCCGTGGAGGTCACCTGTTCCCCGACGGCGGCGATCCTGGCCTTGAACTCGCCGGTGCGCCGGTACCGGTTGCCCTCGAGGTGCCGGTGGGTGGCGTGGAAACGGTTGGGGGTGATGCTGCGTGCCCTGCTGGGTGGGGTGGTGTCGTCGGCGATCCACAGGTCGCCGGGTGCTGCCTGCAGCTCGTTGCCGTTGTCGTCGGTCCATGTTCTGGGCGCGGTCAGGGTCTCCAGCAGCTGGATCGTGCCCGCGCGGCGCAGGCGCCACCAGTGGTCGTGTGGTTCCTGCGGTGGGACGGGATGGAAGCCGAGAATCTTGAAGATGCCCAGCAGGCCGCGGAGGTTCTTGCGGGTTCCCTCGACGGCGTCGCGTCGCCGGGCCTCGTCGAGGTCGTCCAGGGGGTGCAACAGTCGGTTGAGCAGGCGGGAGTTGTCGTTGCTGGCCCCGTCGAATCCGACCCAGCCGGTGTCGTGTTTGAAGGTCATCCAGGCCAGGTGTTCCAGGGGGACCAGCAGGTCCAGCAGGTCGTCGCTCGGGGGCTGGTGGTCCTGGGGCCGGGTCGTCGACCAGGTGTGGCCGAGCTCGGCCAGCCAGGTGAGCAGGCTCCATGCGGCCCGGAAGTTGCTGTCACGGTCGGTGGAGGTGAGGCTGGCCCAGCTGCTTTCCTGCCCGTCGATGCCGTAGGAGTCGGCCACCAGCTTCGCGGCCCGGAACCAGGAGTCCTGCGGGACGCCGTGCAGAGGGGTGGGCTGGGTGGAGGTGTCCTTCTCGGGGTTGACGACGGCGCCGCCGAGGCTGGGACCGAAGGGGTGGAGGCAGCCCAGCAGCGGGGTGTGTGCCAGGCCCCGTACCCCGGTGGTGGGGATGAAGATGCGGATGGGCTGGCCTGCCAGCTCGATGGCGAGGCTCTCCAGGTGGGAGCGTGTCGTCTCGTCCGGTTCCTGGGTGAGGAGGATGCTCACCCGCCCGGATGTGCAGCGTTGTCTCAGCTGGTCCGCATCCGGCAGCTCGTCCAGGAAATCCGGCTCGGGGAGGTTGGCGCGTCGCTCCAGGTCGTCGCGCCAGGGCTGGTTCGTGGTCATCCTGCCCAGGAGGAGTTCGGCCGAGGCGCGCTGGAGGCGCCATTCGTCGTCGAAGGCGTGGGCGAGGTCGGATTCTCCGACGATCAGCAGCTGCGCGGGTTTGCCGCGGGTGGCGAGGCGTTCGGCCAGGGCGTGGGCGATGACCTGGGTGCGGCCCAGGGTGGAGACGAACACACGGGGGCCGCGGCTGAAGTCCGGTTTCTGGTCGGCCGGGTTCTGGTCGTCGATGCGCCACCAGCTGGTCTGTTGGGCGGCGTGGTGGTGGGCGGGGCGGTAGCGGTCGATGCGGACGATGAGCCGGGTGGGGGCGCGGTGTTCGTCGCGGTAGGCGGGGTCGAGGTTGGCCAGGACGTCGCGGATCACCTGGGCGGCTTCGAGGTTGCTCTGCTCGTCGGAGGACAGGAGGTAGGCGCGGCGCAGGGAGACGTGTTTGCCCCGGGATGTGCACAGCTTCGTGAGCCATTTGAGGTCCGTGGCGCGGGTGCTGATCTCGCGCCTGATGACGCGGGCGCCGTAGCGTCGGGCCTGGTGGATCAGGGGGTGGTCGGGGTTGGGTTCAGCCACCACGACGAGTGAGCGGTCGGAGTCGGCCACCAGGGATCGGATGACGGGGAGGGTGTCGTCGCTGAGCCCGGTGACGAGGATGACGCGGGAGGCCCAGCGTGCGCGCAAGCGGGCGATGGGGTCGGAGCTGATCTCGTTGATGATGGTGAAGACGGCTGCCGACAGCACGGTGATCCCGCCGATCTCGGCCAGCTGGGTGCCGAGGGTGACCGTGGCGCAGCCCTCGGCGCCGGTGGCGCCGGTGAACAGCAGCAGGGAGTGGTAGACGGGACCGATGAAGGGGACCCGGTCGGTGAAGCAGTCACGCATGGAGAGAGCACCGAGCAGGACGACGTGGAAGGAGAGCGCACCGAGGAGCCAGAAGGCCCGGTGTCGGTCGCCCTGCAGGGCGCGGTGCCAGCTCCACACCGTCGCACATCCGATGGCGAGGGTGCCCCAGAACAGGGCATGACCCCACCCTCCCCAGGTGTCGGGCAGGCCAGATCCGAACAGGACGATGAGGCCGAGGAAGAGCACAAGAAGTGTTCCCGGCCCGATCCAGCGTCTGATCTGTGTCTGCTTACGGTTCTCTGAGCCGAGGTTGCGGAAGCGTGCCCCGACCCGAGCGATGCGATCGCGCAACGGCAGGGGGCTGCCGTCGAGGCCGCGCCCACCCCGAAGGATGCGGGCAAGGCGCCTGACCTCCTCGAGGCTGAGGCGCCGAGGAGCCCTGTCCTTCGATCCGTCAGTGTTGGCCACACCTCATCCTCTCAACTGACACTGACAATTCCGACACCGGCGTCACCACGACCGTCCACCGACCCCCTGCCCGCTGGTCGAGCCGGGCCTTCTTCCGCTGGTCGAGCCGGGCGGACGAGCTTGCGAGAACGCCCGCGTCGAGACCCCTGGCACACGGTGCAGGGACCCAAGTTGAGCGGACACCTCACCAGGTCTCGACTGTCGGGCGCTGAACGCCCTCGGCTCGACCAGCGGGAAGCAGGTTCTCGCGGGTGGTCCAGACGGGCGGGCGGGTCCAGTGCCTGGAATGTGGGCGCTGGCTGTTTCAATCCGCTTCAGTTCTCGCGGGTGGTTCAGACTGGGCACATCCGAGCGAGCCATCAAGACTGTTGCGCAGTCGTTTCAATCCGCTTCAGCCCCACCGCTGGTCGAGCCGGACCGCGATGCGGCAGCGAGCGGCCCGTGTCGAGACCCGGTGACTCTGCGCAGGGGCTCTGCCCCCAGCCGATCCCGCTCAACCCAAGCCCCAGCATCGGATGCCAGAGGTCTCGACTGTCGGGCGCTGAACGCCCTCGGCTCGACCAGCGGGAAAAAGGTCTCGCGGGTAGTCCAAACCGATGCTGTGGCAGACACTGAAGGATGAGGCGTTTCAATCCGCGTCGCCCCCACCGCTGGTCGAGCCGGGCGGACGAGCTTGCGAGAACGCCCGAGTCGAAACCTCTGGCACACGGTGCAGGGGCTCAAGTTGAGCGGGCACCTCACCAGGTCTCGACTGTCGGGCGCTGAACGCCCTCGGCTCGACCAGCGGGAAGTGGGTTCTCGCGGGTGGTTCAGACATTCGCGAGGGCGTGAAGGCCATGAGTAAAGAGGAGTTTCAATCCGCTTCAGTTCTCGCGGGTGGTCCAGACCTGGGAACTCTATCCGCTGTGGGAGACCCACAGCACGTTTCAATCCGCTTCAGTTCTCGCGGGTGGTCCAGACCGGCGGCCGTCCAGGTCGTCCTCGAGCAGCTGTTTCAATCCGCTTCAGTTCTCGCGGGTGGTCCAGACAGGTGCTTCGGGTGGCCCCCGAAGCCGGGGAGGAGGTTTCAATCCGCTTCAGTTCTCGCGGGTGGTCCAGACTGGCGCTCTTCGTAACAGACTTCGAGACTAGAACAATGTTTCAATCCGCTTCAGTTCTCGCGGGTGGTCCAGACTTGGCAGCGCCTTGGCTCATGTGGGCCTTGGCGAGTTTCAATCCGCTTCAGTTCTCGCGGGTGGTCCAGACGCGAGGGAGGTCAGACCATCATCAGCAACTCGTTTCAATCCGCTTCAGTTCTCGCGGGTGGTCCAGACTCACCGCACATCACGACCGGGTCATTGACTTTTGTTTCAATCCGCTTCAGTTCTCGCGGGTGGTCCAGACTTCACCATCCTTGAGGATGGCGAAGAGCTATGTTTTAATCCGCTTCAGTTCTCGCGGGTGGTCCAGACGGGCATGGGACGGGGTGCTGACCGAGGGTGGGCTCGTTTCAATCCGCTTCAGTTCTCGCGGGTGGTCCAGACGGGCATAGCGACAACTCAACAGTGGATCACCCCCCCTGTTTCAATCCGCTTCAGTTCTCGCGGGTGGTCCAGACCTGGTGCAGAGTCTCCCAATACCGGGAGACCTGGTTTCAATCCGCTTCAGTTCTCGCGGGTGGTCCAGACTCGACCTTGATGCTGTCGAAGCGCCGTGGGAGGGTTTCAATCCGCTTCAGTTCTCGCGGGTGGTCCAGACAAGGATCGACGCTCCGGTTGACCGCTGCCGGTCAGCTGGTTTCAATCCGCTTCAGTTCTCGCGGGTGGTCCAGACGAGGGCGTGAAGGTCGTGGCTTGGGGCGACAAGATGTTTCAATCCGCTTCAGTTCTCGCGGGTGGTCCAGACAGGAGGGTCTCAGCATGTTGACGGAAGCCGAGAAGTTTCAATCCGCTTCAGTTCTCGCGGGTGGTCCAGACCGGACCGTTCGCCGTCCGGAGCGGCTCTGGCTGCTCTGGTTTCAATCCGCTTCAGTTCTCGCGGGTGGTCCAGACCCTACCCTCCGGGAGGGTCGGTTGACAAGGGGCTTTGCGGGTGGTTTGCACACCAGAGGGGTCTCGGGCGTGTCGCGGAGGCCCCTGGAGGCCCGAAAACGAGTGTTTTCCCTTGTCAGACCGCATACACACTTGGGGCTGTTCTCGGGACTCCCGGGACCACCCTGCCGTGGGGGTGTCGCAAAAACTGGGGTCGTCGCCATCCTCACCTCCTGACCCACCACGGTACCGCCCTGCCCCTTCCTGCGGTCTGTCCGTCAGTAAGGTGCAAGCGACGAACAGACTTGGAAGGAGTGCACATGGCACGGAAGCCACCGGGGGTTGCTCCCCCGGCTCTCAAGCCCTCGGACGTGTGGTCCGAGCAGGAGGCGAGGGAACACCCGATCACGCTCTCCACCATCACCCCGATGTTCGGTGGGTCACCTCGGCCGACGCAGGTGAACCCGGACCATCCCGTGACGGCCCGGACCGTCCGCGGGCATCTGCGGTTCTGGTGGCGGGCCCTCAACGGTGGCCGCTTCAGCTCCCTCCCCCAGCTGTTCCAGGCGGAGTCCCGCATCTGGGGCAGCGCGGCCTCCGAACACGGCTCCCCCTCCAGGGTGGACATCACCGTCGAGCTGCTGAAACCCGCCGAACCACTGTCTGACAAGGAATTGAGGCGCCTGGCAAGGCAGGAGGGCATCACCTATGGCGGCTACGGCGTGTTCGACAGGGGGAAGGCTCTGGTGGAGGGGCTCCATCGCTTCCCCTTCAAGGTGACCGCCACCTGCGACGAGGACGTGTGGCGACAAGCCGTCGCCCCCGCCATCCGGGCCTGGAGTCTCCTCGGCGGGGTGGGGCGACGCACCCGTCGAGGCTTCGGCTCCCTGCGGCAGTACCACGAGACCCGTGCCCTCTTCGGGAATCCCGACGACGCCCGCCACAACCACCGCTACTCCCTGCTCCCCAGCACATGGCTGGTCGGCCCCAGGCAGAGTTCCGCCGAGAAGGCGTGGTTCTGGATGCTCGAGAAATTCAAGGCCCAGGAACGCAAAGGACACAAGCCTCGCGGCCGTCTGGCCTCGCCCGTCGTCGTGAAGGCCGTCGCCGACCCGAGCGCCGCCACGCCCGAGAGACAAACCTTCTGGCCAGTCGCCTACCAGTTCAAGGCCCCGAACAGCCGCGACCGCAACCGGATCGACCAGGTCTGGCGCGGGCTGAACAGCACCGAAGGCCTCCGCCTGCTCCCCATCGGAGAGTTCCCCCATGACTGAACATCTGCTTGCCATTCACATCGGCCCGGTACAGGAGTTCATCGCTGCCGCCCGCCGCACCGCCGACCTGTGGGCCGGGTCGCAACTGCTGCTCGAGGTCGTGGGAGCGGCCGCCGCAACCTTCGACGACGCCGACCGCGTCTTCCCACAGGACCCGAGCGGAGGTGGGGCCAACCGCATCCTGACCTTCGTCGGCGACGACCCCGCCACCGCCCTGAGGAAAGCCGAGAAAGCCGCCCGCGACCACCTGGTACAGGCCTGGCGCACCTACACGGGCCGGTTGGACGACGCCCAACGCCAAGGCCTGGACCTGGACCGGGGTGACCGCCAGATCCGCGACTTCCTCACCGTGATGGGGGCCTGGGTCCCCGTTGCGTCCCGCGCGGAGTACGGCACCGCCAGGCAGCGGGTGGAGCTCCTGCTGCGGGGACGCAAGGCCACCCGGGACTTCACCCCCGCGACGGGTGATGACCGCGGGCTGCCGAAATCACCCCTGGACCCGTCCCTACCGACGATCCGCCGCCCCGGCAAGGAACACCGCCAAGCTCTCGCCAAAGGCCCCCTGTTCCTGAAGAACACCGAATCGCTGGATGCGGTATCCCTGCTCAAACGCATCAAGGGAGTCACCGAAGGCGACAAGGTGCTCAGCACCCGTGCTCTCGCCCAACGCGCCAAGGACCCGAACGCCACTGACTCCCCCACCCGGGATGGCGACCGGGACAACGACACCACCCCGCCCGACTACGCCTACTTCGCAATCGTCGTGGCCGACGGCGACCGCATGGGGCAGCTGCTGGGACGCCTCGCCACTGGCACTGACGGCATCCAACAGCACCGCACCATCGGCAGGAAACTGGACGAGTTCGCGGCCAGCGCCCGGCAGCGACTCCGCGCCTCTGGCCAGCCGGTGTACTGCGGCGGTGACGACGTGATGGCCTTCCTGCCGGTCACGACGGCGCTCGCGGTCACCCAAGGCCTGGCGGATGAGTTCAAGGCGACGCTGAACGACGAGTCCACCCTGTCCGCAGGCATCGCCGTCGTCCATCACAAGGAGCCACTCAGCACAGGGCTGGCACGGGCCCGCCGAGCCGAGCAGGAGGCCAAGCGACTGCGTGATGCGGTCTGCGTGGCCATCCACACCCGGGGTGGTTTCCCACGGAGCATCACTCGCCGCTGGGCGGAGCTGCGGCTTGACGACTGGCAGCGGCACTTCGCCCTGGACCACCTGCCAGCCGGGCTGCCCTACGAGCTGCACCAGCTGGCCATCGGCTGGCCCTCCGGGCTTCCCGCAGCAGCTCTCGCGGGGGAGGCCGAGCGGGTCATCAACCGCAAGATCGAGCGCACCCAGGACAGCGACGACGCCAAGGCCGAGCTGATCCGGTTCATCGCCGAATCCCTGGACGACGAGGAACCGGCAAAGATGCTCGCCCAGATCGCCGAGGAGCTGACCATGGCCCGGTTCCTCGCCGGAACCATCCAGGAGAAGGAGGGAGACAGATGAAACTGACCGCAGTCACCAGTCTCACCCCGCTGCTGTTCCGTGACGGGCGGCCGTTCGCCGCCGATTCGGATGAGAGCCGCGCCCGCGGCCCGATCCTGCCGCCACCCTCCGTGGTGGCAGGACTCATCCGCACTGCCCACGGCACCCGGCAGGGCTGGGACTGGACCCAACCGGAAATCCTCGAGCAGGCACGCCGTGTCTCCATCGGTTTCCACGGCCTGCGGGTCCGCAGGGGTGAGGTGTCGGAGTTCCTGCTCCCCGCCCCGCGGGACGCCGTCGTCCACGACGACGGTGAGAGGCTTCGGACCTCGAAGCTCACCCCCATCACCCTGGCCGACGGGGAGGGCAGTGATCTGCCTGCCGGTCTGGCCCTGCTGGGCGACGACTCCACGAGCAAACCGGTTCCGGGGTACGACCTGTGGGCGTGGTCGGATGTGCTGCCGTGGTTGAAGGGGCGCACAGTGATCCCGACCAGTCAGCCGCACCCGCCGGTTGATGAGCGGGTCCAGGTGGCCATCGACCCCGCACGCCGTGCGGTTGCGGAGGGGATGCTGTTCACCGTCGAGTTCCGGGCCTGGGAGCTCGGTCGCTCCAGCACCGATCTGACCCAGTTCGAGCTGGTGGTGGACTCCTCGGAGCATCCGATGGGGATCGCCCACCTGGGCGGTGAGGCCCGCCCCGTGGTGCTGAGCACCCTGCAGGAGGACTTGCCACTGCCCGATCAGGAGCTGGCGGACGCCCTGACCCGGGCCACGCTCCTGCGCTGCATCCTCACCACCCCGGCGATGTTCACCGACGGTTGGCGTCCGCAGTGGCTGTTCACCGACTCGCCACTGGCTGCGGCCAACCCTCGCCTCGTCGCCGCCGCCATCGGGGCCCCGGAGGCACTCAGCGGCTGGGACCATGCAGCGCGCGGCCCCAAACCTGCCCGCCGTCTGGTTCCTGCGGGAAGCGTCCTCTTCATCCAGCTCGATCGGCCCCTCAGCCACGACGAGCTGTCATCCCTGTGGCTGAGAAGCATCTCTGACAACGAACAAGACCGCCGCGACGGCTTTGGCGTCGCTGTGTGGGGAGTGTGAGAACAATGACTGAACAGGTGACCCTCAACCTTCTCTGGCAGGCGATCACGCCGCTGCACGTCGGCACCGGACAGGACGGCGGCGGCCTCGTCGATCTGCCGGTGGCCCGTGAGGCCGCCACCGGATTCCCGATCCTCCCGGCCTCCGGGATCAAGGGCGGTTTCCGTGACGGCGTGTACGACGAGACCACCAACGCTCGCTACGGCACCACGGAGCAGCAGGGTGATGTGACCTTCACCGATGCGCGGCTGTTCGCCCTGGCGGTTCCCTCCTTCAAGGGCACCTTCGCGCTGGTGACCTGCCCGATCGTGCTGCACCGGCTGCGCCGGGACCGTGAGTCGCTGCTGCCAGGGCAGGGCGCACTGCCCCAGGTCTCGGTGAGCGATGCCGGGATCATCGCCCCCGATGCTGTCGTGATCGGGGGGCACGTGAGGCTCCGGGATCACCAGCTGGCCAGGGAGGGTTCCGTCAAGCAGCTGCAGCGGTATGCGGACATCCTCCTGGGCGGCCTGGCCGAGGCGGATCGACGCACCGTCACCGACCGGCTCTGCGTGGTCAGCGATCAGGTGTTCTCGTTCCTGTGCGAGACCAGCCTGGACATCTCCCCGCACGTGCGGCTCAACCCGGATTCCAAGACCGTGGAGCATGGTGCCCTGTGGTGGGAGGAGTGCATCCCGGCAGAGTCGTTGCTGACCAGCTTCGTGATCTGTCGCCGCAGGGCCGACGCCGATGCCTTCCGCTCCCGCCAGCTGCGACGAGTCGGCGGCAAGGGCACCGTCGGGCGTGGCCTGGCGCTGGCCGTGGCCGCGAAGGAGGCATGATGATCGAGACCCTGTCCCAGCAGCGCATCAGGCTGGCCCACAATCTGGTCAGCTCCCGCCTGAACCGCGAGGAGGCGACGGTGTACGGGCGGCTGTGCCACCGTTTCCCCATGATGGTGATGCAGGGCGGGCTGCTCGCCGCCACCTTGTTCATCCTCAGCAAGAGCGAGGGCAAGGACCCCCGCGCGAAGGCGCACCAGGCGATCCTGTCGGATCTCGCCCGAGTCCTGAGGCTGGGTGATGCGGACGTCGTCGCGACCCTGACCCGGCAGCAGGATGCCCTGAAACTCATGGAGTGGACCCACGAGGTGCTGCACACCTGGGCGATGATGCGTCGCTTCGCGGTGTCCATCCTCAAGGTCGAATCCGGCAGTGAGGACGACGGGGAGGCTGCGTGATGGAGGCAACCGATGTCAAGGGGTGTTCCCACGCCGGTATCGCACTGGCCACCGTCGAACCGCCTCCTAAGGGCAAGACCTGGCTGGATCACCTCCAGCACTTCACCGAGCTGTGTTCACCGGGTGGCTACGAGGTGGCTGCTGCGCGTTGGGCGCGATTGTCGGCAGACCTGCCCGGTGTGGCGCAGCGCTGGGTGACCACGAGCAGTTCCCTGGCCATCGGGACCGGGAACTTCTCCCCGGTGGAGAACGGGCTGACCCTGCACGGCACCTGGGGGGTGCCGTACCTGCCCGGGTCGGCCCTCAAGGGACTGGCCCTGCGCGCAGCGGCCCGGTTCGGGCTGAGCGAGCTGGAGTCGGAGGTGATGTTCGGCACCACCGCTTCCCGGGGGTATGTGAACTTCGACGACGGCTGGCTGCTGCCCGAGGAGGGAAAGCCACTGTTCGAGCTGGATGTCATGACCCCACACGCGGGCGAGTACTACTCGTCGCAGGGCGGGAAGGCCCCCGATGACTCCCAGGAGCCGGTCCCGATCCAGTTCCTGGTGGTCCCGAAGGGCACCCGATTCCTGGTGACGCTGGACTGCCCGGAGAGTGGGGACTGGGCCGAGGCCGCCATGACCATCCTCACCTTCGGCCTGACCAAGCTCGGTCTCGGGGGTATGACCAGCTCCGGGTACGGGCGTTTCACCGTCGAGCCGGCCGGGAAGGAGCAGGCGGGATGAGTGGTCGCAGTTTGACCCGCATCGGGAAGCGACTCGGTCGTCGTGATGGGCCGGTGTTCATCTCGTACCGGCAGAGCGACGGCACGCAGCTGGCGAACTTCGTGGAGACCTACCTGAGGTGTGGCGGGATCATTCCGTGGCGGGACCTCGCAGACCTCCCTGCGGGTGAGGTGGCCCAGTCCATCCAGGAGGCGATGGAGGACGGTATCAGCGCGGGCATTCTCATCGTGACCCCGGAGCTGGGCAACAGCGCTTTCGTCCGCGACCACGAAGTGCCGATTCTCCTGGAGATGCAGCGCAGCGATCCCCGTCGGTTCCGCCTCTACGTCATCAACACCATCCGTGACGCTGCGGGCGGGAAGCGGTTCGACGTCGGAGCCCCTGACCGGCTCCTGAAGCTCACCGCCGAGGCCAGGACCTCCTCGCGTCGTCGACGCATCGAGAAGGGGTTGCTGACCCGGAAGCGGGCTGCGGATCATCTGCTGCAGAATGCGAAACAGTACGCCCTGCTGGAGCAGACCCGGAATGCCTCAGCCTTCTCGCAGCTTGAGAAGCTGCTGCGAGACCTGCTGCGCCAACGGCTTCGCGCCCGACGTCCGCACCTGCTGGACCAGGAGGTGCGGATCGCGGTCCAGACCCGTCCGGACCCGAGCAGCGAGGAGGCCTCACGGGATGCTCGGCGAAGCGCTGACCTGACCATCAGGATGAGACAGGACCCCAGGAGCCAGATTCCGGCAGAGCTGGATTACCACTGCCTGCGGGCGACCTTGCCGGTCCTCATCGATTCCATCCACAACAGGGGAGTCACGAAGATGGCCGTCCAAGAAGCAGGCCATCAGGAACCCTCTCCCTCCGACCGCGAAGCTGACTCAGGTGACAAGAAGCTGGTCGCCCAAGAAGAAGACCATCCGCCGGGCTTCCCAAGAAGCTTGCTGGAAAGCTTGCGTGTCAAGAAGGCAACCTTCCAAGGGGGCTGCCATCCGAGCATCGCTTGGGCGCTCGGGGCGTCGCTGCCGGATGCACGTGGCCTGAAGGAGTTCTCCTGGCAGGACGCCTACGATCCGGGGAAGGTCTGGAGCTCGGAGTTCGAGAAGGAGAAACCGGTGAGCTCCTCGATTCACATGAAGGTCGGCGAGGCGGAGGCTGCACCGATCAATCTGGATCAGCTTCCCTCTGCCGAGGAATTCAAGGCTCTGTTGGAGGGGGCCAACCTCAGCCGGGGAATCGTGGTGCATCTGTCGACTGGCCGCCACAACCCCGAGCCCGTGGCCGAGCTGGCCGCGCGTTTGGGCGGGGCCCCCATCGTCATCCTCAACGTGGTGGGGCCTCAGGCCGTGGGGGGACGCAACCCCTGGGTGCCCCCTGGGGAGGGCGGGAAACTGGCAGAATCGCTGGGCAACGTGCTCCGCAAGCTGGCAAAAGTCGGAAAAGAGATGCTGCATCTCAGCTTCTCCGCTGCGGTACCGCTGGTTGCGCTGACGGCGCGCCACTGCAACACCTTCATGGCCAAGGTCTACGAGTTCGCTCATCACACCGATGGGCGACCGGACGGATACGTTCCGGTGTTCACAGCAGCCTCCGGCAGCAAGCACCCCGTGGTACAGGTCTTCGCGCAGGGGTCGAGCGACGTCGGGATCAGCCGCCTGGTGAACCTCACACCGCATGATGTGACGCTGTACCAGGAGGGTGAGCCGGTCCACGTCTGGGAGCGGGCGGAGGAGCGCCCCTGGGTTCGCCAGGAGGAGCACCCAGTCTCGCTGCCTCCGCTGCAGCTGGACGGGGTTGAGGTGCCACACACCCGGCTGGAGGCAGGGGCCCTCACAGGGCTGCCCCTTCCCGAGGAGGGGACGGGGTTCATCGTCTCCCGGATCAGCGCGGCGGCTGCGCGTCGCAGTGATTTCTTCTTCCCTCATGGTGAGGTCCGGGATGACCGCAACGTGCTGGTGGGGTGCCAAGGGCTCGGCAGTTTCCCCTCCCACTCGGAGGAGATGCAGCTCTGCCGCCAGTGGTTGCCCGAACACGAGGAGGAGTGATGGGGTCCGCTCTCATCGCAGCCGGGGGCGGGCTTCCGCCTGCCCCCATCCGGCTGCTTCCCCATCGGGGCGAGGTCGCACCGTCGAATCGGAACGCCCTGCCGCAGGGACGGGTGCGACGCTGGGAGGTGACGCTGAAAACGGTGCCGGATCAGGAGCACTCCTTGAGCCCCTCCCCCGCGGGAATTCATTCGTTGATCTCCTCGTGGTTGCACAGCAGTGCCCTCGATCCGGTGGGGGAACCCCATCACGGGCCACACAGCTGCACGGTGCGTTGGCGGCGGTCCTCCCCCGACACCGTGACCATCGTCGTGCATGTGTTCCGGGAGGAGCTGTCGGCCGTTCTGGTTCGGCGCCTGTTCCTCGGGCGCGCAGAGCGTCTGGGACAGGTGGCGGTGCTGGTGACCGGGCTCAAGGAGCTCGGCTCCACCGCTCTGCTCTCCCTGTCAGGGCGGCCGAGCAGGCAGTGGCGGCTCCGGTTCCCTGCCGGGGTGACATTCAAGCGAGGAGATGTGTTCATGCCGTGGCCAGCCCCTGATGCGGTGTTGGGCAGCATCCGGCGTCGCCTGGCCGAGACGTGGGGTTGGGAGCCGGATGCAGCCTCGATGCGCAACGCCATCCGGGCCGTCGCCCCGACCCGGGCCGAGATCACCACCCGCCGCTGGCGGGAGGGCCGCAACGGCCGGGGCCGGGACGTCGCGCTGGCGGTCGGGGAGGTCGAATGGGTCGCGACCGGCGACGAGGAGACCCGGACCTTCATCGACCTGCTGCTCCAGGCAGGCGAACTCATCGGGGTGGGAGCCAAGACCACCTGGGGCGCCGGGGTCCTCGAGATCACCCACCCCGGTTTTGCGACACCCCCGAACAGGGTGGTCCCGGGATGAGCAAAGACAGCCCCAAGTGTGTATGCAGCCTGACAAGGGAAAACACCCGTTTTCAGACCCCAGGGACCTCCGCGACACGCCCGAGACCCCTCTGGTGTGCACACCCCCTGCGGAGGCCCTTGTCAACCGGCCCATCTGAGGGGTAGGTCAAAGACACCCGCGAGAACTCTTTTCCCGCTGGTCGAGCCGAGGGCGTTCAGCGCCCGACAGTCGAGACCTCTGGCAACCGGTGCTGGGTCTTGGGTTGAGTGGGTTGGTTGGGGGCCGGGTCCCTGCGCAGGGTCACCGGGTCTCGACACGGCCCGCTCGCTGCCGCATCGCGGTCCGGCTCGACCAGCGGAATGAGCAGACACCTTCGCTGACACATCACGGCTCGACCAGGGGCAGGGGACTCGCCCAGCGGAATGACCAGAACAACCACCATCCACACCGTCGAGGAGGACATGATGAGCACCGAGGCTCTTCCCCGCTCCGAACCACCACCCTGTCTGCAACCTGCTGCCCTGGCTCGGGCCTGGGAGCGGGTCTTGAAGAAGGACGCCCAGGATGGGGAGCTGAGCACCGGGGTGGAGCGGTTCGCCGAGGACGTCGAAACACAGCTCGCCACACTGGGTGCCGAGCTGGCCGACGGGTCATACCGGCCACGGACACTCACCCGGGTCACCATCCCGAAGAAGGGCGGGCAGCGTTTCCTGGACATCCCGCCGGTCCGGGACCGGGTCGTGGAGCGGGCCATCCACGAGCACCTGTCCCCCAGGCTGGACCCGCTGTTCGGGTGCAGCGCCTACGGCTACCGCCCGGGGCTCGGGGTCGCCGACGCCGTCGCCGAAGTGGTGCGTCTCCGCGAGGAGGGTTGCACCCACGTACTGCGCACCGACGTCCGCGACTGCTTCCCGTCGCTTCCGGTGAACCTCATCCTTCGCCAGCTCGACGCCCTGATCGACGACCCGACCATCCGTCACGTCGTCGGGCTGCTGCTGGCGCGCACCACCCGCCTGCCCGATGGCCGGGTGATCGCCTTCCCCGGCCTGCCGCAGGGCGCGGCCCTGTCGCCGATGCTGGCCAACCTCGCCCTCATCCCACTGGATGAGGCCCTGATGGATGCCGGATTTCCGGTCATCCGCTACGCCGACGATCTCGTCGTCGGTCTCGACGACCCCGGCGACGGCGCCGAGGCGTTGCGCATCGCCACCACTGTGCTGGAGGGAATCAACATGGAGCTGGGTGCTGAGAAGACGGGCATCACGAGTTTCGAGGACGGGTTCGCGTTCCTGGGGGAGGAGTTCGGGCCGCGCTACCCACCGGCGACGGGTGAGTCGCGCATCCAGGAGCCGGACAAGAAGGTGCTGTACGTGGCCCGGCAGGGCAGCCGCATCCAGGTGTCGAAGGGCCGCGTGGAGGTGGTGCTGGATGGCCGTGAGCTGCTCTCGGCCCCGGTCAGCGACATCGCGCGGATCGTGTGTTTCGGCTCCGTCGGGGTGTCGGCGTGGGCGCGCAGCTGGGCACTGCGCAACAACGTCGACATCCTGCTGGCATCGCGGCGGGGCAGCTACATGGGGGCCATCGTCAACGACTCCTGGCCTGCCCGGCGCAGCCGCCTGCTGGCTCAGCTGCTGATCGACGGCACGCCGCGGGAGACCGAGATCGCGCGGGAGGTGGTCGCGGCGAAGCTCCGCCACCAGGTGACGCTGCTGCGGAAGTTCTCGAAACGCAACGAGGCGGAGCGGACCGCCGAGGTGACCAGGCACATCCAGGCGCTGGCCCGGATGATCCCGGATGCGAACACCCGCGACGAGCTGATGGGGCTCGAGGGTGCGGCGGCGAAGGCGTACTGGCCTCGGTTCGGGGCGCTGGCGCCGCCGGACCTGGCGTTTACGGAGCGTTCCCGCCAGCCGCCGCGGGATGTGATGAATGCGGCGTTGTCGTTCCTGTACACACTGCTGCTGGGTGAGGCGGTGACCGCCATCCGGGCGACGGGGCTGGATCCGGACATCGGGGTGCTGCACGCCGACCACGACACCCGACCCAGCCTGGCGTTGGACCTGATGGAGGAGTTCCGGCCGCTGGTGGTGGACCACGTGGTGCTGACCGCGGCCCGTCGCGGCACCCTCACCACAGCCCACGGCCGCGAGGTGGAGGGCAAGGGCGGGGTGTACCTGACGGCGGCTGGCCGGGAGGCGATGATCGCGGCCTTCGAACAGCGGATGCTGACCCACGTGGCCGGGGCCCTCGACGATGTGCGCGCCACCCGTCGGCACCACCTGTACCGGCAGGCCCAGCGGCTGCGGGCGGCCATCATGGACCCGACGCAGAAGTGGACGGGGCTGGCATGGCGGTGACCCATCTGGCGGCCTACGACGTGTCCGAGGATCAGCGGCGGGCCCAGCTGGCGGCTCTGCTCCAGGCCCTCGGGGATCGCATCCAGTACTCGGTGTTCCTGCTGAACACCACCTCGGAGGAGCTCGACCACATCAAGACCAGGGCAGCCGAGATCATCGACGAGGACACCGACTCGCTGTGGATCATCCGGCAGTGCGCAGGCTGCTGGAACGACGTCTCCTGCATCGGCCAGGCCGAACCCCCGTCCCGGGTCCTCCACTACGCTGTGATGTGATGCAAGTTTTAGCGACACCCCCACGGCAGGGTGGTCCCGGGAAGCCTGCAAACGGCCCCAAGTGTGTATGCCGCCTGACAAGCGCAAACACCCGTTTTCGGGCCTCCAGGGGCCTCCGCGACACGCCCGAGACCCCTCTGGTGTGCAAACCCCCTGCGGAGGTCCTTGTCAACTGGCCCTCCCGGAGGGTAGGGTCTGAACCACCCGCGAGAACTGAAGCGGATTGAAACTAGAGCCCTCCCGACTGTACCAGTCGTCGGGCCAAGTCTGAACCACCCGCGAGAACTGAAGCGGATTGAAACTTCTCTCAACCCAACCCCGAACCCCACCAGGAAGGTCTGAACCACCCGCGAGAACTGAAGCGGATTGAAACGCCTCACCAAGCCCCACATGGGCCAAAGCCTCCCCAAGTCTGAACCACCCGCGAGAACTGAAGCGGATTGAAACTGGTTTGCCGTCACCGCCCCTCAGCATAGACGTCTGAACCACCCGCGAGAACTGAAGCGGATTGAAACATCCTGAAGCCCAGCAGGGCTTCAAGGGCCTCCCGGTCTGAACCACCCGCGAGAACTGAAGCGGATTGAAACCTTCGCGCCCGACCCAGTCGTCGGGCCAGACTATGTCTGAACCACCCGCGAGAACTGAAGCGGATTGAAACGTCCGCCAAGGGCGTGGTCTCGGCATAGGGGAGTCTGAACCACCCGCGAGAACTGAAGCGGATTGAAACCTCCTCCATGCCCATCATGCTAGCCATCGGCCTGTCTGAACCACCCGCGAGAACTGAAGCGGATTGAAACCCGAACTTCGCGAGGTACGCCTCGTTGCAGAGTCGTCTGAACCACCCGCGAGAACTGAAGCGGATTGAAACGTCCAGACGGTGGACACCTTCGTCCTTGATTAGCCGGTCTGAACCACCCGCGAGAACTGAAGCGGATTGAAACGTACGCCCTACCGGCCAAATCCAGGGGATCGATCTTATGTCTGAACCACCCGCGAGAACTGAAGCGGATTGAAACTCACCACCCCAACCGAGAGTACTCTGATGGGCGTCTGAACCACCCGCGAGAACTGAAGCGGATTGAAACTCACCACCCCAACCGAGAGTACTCTGATGGGCGTCTGAACCACCCGCGAGAACTGAAGCGGATTGAAACACCCTGGCCCCGATCCCGCTCCACCATCCTCGTCTGAACCACCCGCGAGAACTCTTTTCCCGCTGGTCGAGCCGAGGGCGCTCAGCGCCCGACAGTCGAGACCTCTGGCATCCGGTGCTGGGTCTTGGGCTGAGTGGGGTTGGTTGGGGGTCGGGTCCCTGCGCAGGGTCACCGGGTCTCGACACGGCCCACTCGCTACCGCATCGCGGTCCGGCTCGACCAGCGGCAGGGGGCTGAAGCGGATTGAAACCATTCAGCGATCCGGTACTTGCTGATGCCTGTCTGAGACACCCGCGAGAACCTCCACCCGCTGCTCACACCGGGGGCCTGATGCGAAGCGAAGGACCCCGAGGCGAGACCCCGCGAGATTCCCGCTCAGCTCAAGTCCCAGCACCGGATGCCAGGGGTCTCGGCACGCTCGCATCGCGGCTCGGCCAGCGGAAAAGCGGCGTGAACAATGCCCTGAGGCAGGCGGATCAGGTGGGTTGCACGGTCGCGGGTAGGGGCTCGTCCTGCTTCGGACCGGCGACGGTGAGGGCCGCGATCCCCGTCGTGATGGGGACGCTCAGCACCAGCCCGATGGCCGAGCCCAGGGTGCGGATGATCTCGCCGGCGAACAGCTCCTTGTTGATGAGCTGCAGCGCCGGTTCGTTGCTGTAGTACAGCATCAGCAGGACCGTCAGGGCGCTTCCCGCGTAGGCGAAGACGATGGTGTAGATGGTGGAGGCGATGTGGTCGCGGCCGATCCGCATCCCCGCGGCGAACAGCTGACGACGGCTCATCGACGGCGCCGCTGCCCTCAGCTCCCACACCGCCGAGCTCTGCGTGATCGTCACGTCGTTGAGCACCCCCAGGCCCCCGATGATGATCGCAACCATCAGCAGCTCCCGGAAGTCCAGATTGGGAGCGAAACTGGCCAGGTCGAAGTCGCTCTCCTCGGCGAACCCGGCCAGCCGGGCCAACTCCACCGAAACCGCGCCCAGCCCCGCCGTGACCCCCACCCCGAGCAGGGTCCCCGCCAACGCCGTCGAGGTGCGTATCGACACCCCGTGAGCCACGTAGAGCACCACGAACATGATGGCCGTGCCCCCGACCATCGCGACGATGATGCCGGGTTTGCCGACCAGCAGGGCGGGCAGCATGAAACCGATCAGCACCGCCCCCGCGATACCCAGCCCGAGCAGCGCGAACAACCCCTTCCAACGGGCAACCGCCGCCACCACCGCCACGAACAGCAGCGCCAGCACGATGATGAAGGGCAGCCGCGACGCCTCGGCGTAGCTGTAGAGCAACGACCCGTCAGGGGTCTTGACCCGACCGACGGTGATGTCATCACCCGCGCGCAACCCCGCCTGGGCCTGGGGGCCCTGCAGCGGCACCGCAACCTGCTGCCCGGCCTCCGGCCCGGAGGTCAGCTCCACCGTCGCCGTGGCGCAGGCAACATGGCTGGAACCCCCTTCACACCCCTGCTCGATCCCCGTGATCCGGGCCTGCTGATACGAGAAGTTGGGGGCATCCGAAATCCGGCTGATGTGAGTGGAAAGTTCCTTGCCGCTCGGCCACAGCCAGATCATCCCGGCCACCGCCAGCACCCCGACCACCGCCAGGAACACCACCAGGACGGTCCGCGCCCTGGTCCCGACCTCGACGCGATCCAGGTCCTCATGGTTGTGCGAGTGTCCAGCTCCCATGCCAGAGCACGATACCCCCTCCCCACCACACCACCGGGAGATGAGGCGAAAGAACATGACCGGATGAACGATTCCGAAGCTCGACGCAGGGTCACAGGGGCACGCAGCAGCGGACGCGCCCGGAGGAGAAATTGTCAGTGCCGACCGCTAAGAGGGTGCGCGGTGAGGTGGGATCGTCGCGAGGATCGTCATGGTGGGCACCTGGCAAGGTAG
>JAUNKV010000006.1 GCA_030532575.1 Propionibacteriaceae bacterium
GAGCCCAGCTCGACCAGCGGACAAGAGCCCAGTGTGACCAGCGGAGAAAGACCAGCTCGATCAGCGGGAGGGGATCAGATCGATGATGGCCCAGCCGTCCCGCAGCCCCACCGCGATACCGCCATCCGGTAGCGCGGCGACGGCGTTCAGCCGGGTACCGAGGTGCAGGAAGCGCGGCTCGGCGTCGGCATCGCGGATCGTCACCGTGCCGTCCTGCCACCCGGCGACGAGCCGACCATCCAGGGCGTCCAGACCCACCAGGGGTTCGCTGATCTCCTGCCCCTCCAGCGACCACCGTCGCTCCGGGAACGGGTCCGGCTCCCCGAGCTGACCTGCCGAGAGGACGAAGCGGCTCCCGTCGTGCCGCAACACTGCAGGGTGGGGCATCTCCACTGCCACGGGCTCCTGCAGCTGCTGACCCGTTGCGATGTCCCACACCCGCAGCGTGTCGTCGTGGGAGACCGTGCCCAGCAGCTCCCTCGTCCCCGCCACCGCCACCACGGGCTCCGTGTGCCGCTCCGACACCTCCCGGAGCGTGACGTCAGGCGCGACGACCCGCAGCTCGTACTCCGTCGCGACGGCGATCCGGGGCTGGCCAGCAGTATCCAGCCAGGCCGCCACCCCGTGGACCGAATCCTGAGGCCCCACCTGGAACTCGGCGGTCTCCACACCGTCGAATGCGACGGTGAGCCAGCCCTCGTCATCGCCGAGGACGGTGAGCTCACGGCCATCGGGGCAGGCGAGGGAGGCGGTCACCGGCCAGGGGAAGGGGTCATCCTGGGCGAACGGTGACAGAGTGAGCTGCTCCCCGCTCCAGGCGTCCCAGGTGCGGCGGGTGCCATCCTCCTCGCTCCAGCTCACCACGCGGGGAGGCTCGTCGAGGATGGTCTCCAGTTTCCAGATCGGCCCCTCGTGGCCCGACCAGCTGCCGACCGGGGTGCCCGTCGTCGGGTCCGAGACGTGGATCACCCGATCCCAGCCACCGGTCGCCAGCAGGGTCCGCCCGTCGGGACCCGGAAAGCAGGCCGCCGCGAGCTCGGCGTCGGAGCTCCCCGAGGGGTACCGCCGCACCAGCCGGGCGGTCTCGGGGTCCCAGATGCGGATGTCGTCGTCCTGACTCACCTGGGCCAGCAACCTCCGCCCATCGTGCTGGAAGGCCACGACGTCGCTGGCCAGGCACTCCCACCCCGAGGCGAGCCGCAGATGCGGCACCTGAGGCTCGCGCACCGCCGCACGAACCCGCCAGGACCCGCCGTCGGGTCCCCGATCCGGCCCATCGGTGAACCACGCAGCGGCCAGCTGGATCATGCCGGGCAGGTCGGCGGGGTCGGCGTCGTGGACGTGGCTCCCCAGGGCCTGCCGACCGAGCTCGCCGGGGCTCACCGGCTGGCGTTCCAGGCCGCGATGACGCGGTCCCAAACCTCGTCATTGGTACGGCGAGAGTGGGTGGCCTCACCGGTGGTGGTGGACTCCAGGTACAGCTCGGCCTCCGGGAGGCCGTCGATGCGGAAGAGAATCACTGCGGTACCAGGCCAGGGCAGGGTGCGAAGCAGTCGGAAACCCTCCTCCCAGTCGGCCTCGGTGGCCTCCGGGTTCAGGGTCACCCCGCGAGGGGCGAAGTCACTCCACCGGAGGTCCACCATGCCGTGCCTCTGGGCCTCGCGCAGCGTCGGAAGGATTCGTTTCAGCTCGGAGCCGTGCCCTGAAGCCTTCACCACGGTCTTTCCCCCTTCGGCGCACTCGACCACCAGCTCGGTCACGTCGGGGATCGAGGCGATGGCCTCTGCGCAGTGCTCGACGGCGATTGTCAATTCGACCGTGCCACCGATGGAGACGTGTTCGACGCCGGGAACAGCCAGCAGCTGCTCCAGCAGCGGGTAGGACTCCTTCAGGGCGGGAGCGGAGTTGAGGGTGAACCGGTCGGCATGGACGACATCGGCTGTGCCCAGGATGTCCAGGGCCCGGCGGGCTTCGTCGAGGCTGACATCTCCCAGCCAGTACTCGTACTCCTGGTAGCGCTGGGGTGTGATCCCGGCCTGGGAGAGCCGTGAGATGGCGTCCTGCTGGGAGCGGATCCGATGCCGGTCACCGGGGCCCACGAAGGAGACCAGATCGGGCTCGGGTTCGGAGGTGCGAAGCACCAGCTTGTGGTCTTCGGGCAGATCGTCGGCGGATGCGAAGTTCACCGGATCGTGGTAGGTCAACTCCTCGACCGGTATGGTCCTCGAACCTGCCTTCCTGAGATGCCGTGCGGCATCCTCCACCTTCGCCAGGTCGGTGAAACCGATGCGTCGGGCCGTTGACGTCCCGGGGAAGGGGGCCGTGGCCCAGCCCCACAGCTGGTGGGTGACCTTGTCGCTGTCGTGGGCGTCGAGCTGCAACTCGACCTTCCCATCGTCCTGCGGCCAGGTCATGTGAGCCTCCAGGTACTGGGGATGCTCCATGTGCTCGGTCAGCTGTTTGAACTCGAAGAAGAAGCGCTTGGCGGCCGTGGCATCAGCCACCTCGACGCTGACCCGGGCCCCCACCACGGAGGGGGGAATGATGTCATCCCGTGTGGTCACCTCGTACTCTGCCTGCCAATCGGACGTGGCGGCCCACTGCTCGATGCGCTGCAGGGCTTCTTCCTCGCTGAGCTTCGGAGGTGAGGTGCAGGCCCCGAGCAGCAGCAGTGGCACAGCGACGAGCAGACGCAGCAGTTTCATGGCACCACCCTACGCATGAGGCGGGTCCATTAGAGTTCACGGCGTGACCACTGTTCTGCTTCTCGGCTCCGGCGGGCGCGAGCACGCGCTCGGCCGGGCTCTCGCCCCCGACTGCACCCTTCACGTCGCGCCCGGCAACCCGGGCCTGGCAGGGCTCGGCACCTGCCACGGTGTCGATGCCAGCGATCCTGAGGCCGTGGTGGCCCTGGCGCGTGATCTCGCGGCTGATCTGGTGGTCGTCGGCCCGGAGGCCCCGCTCGTCGCCGGGGTCGCCGATGCCCTGCGGGAGGCCGGGTTCGCGTGCTTCGGGCCGTCGGCTGCCGCCGCCCGGCTGGAGGGGTCCAAGGCCTTCGCCAAGCAGGTGATGGAGGCGGCGGGGGTGCCGACGGCGGCCGCCCGGGTCTGCACCACCACGAAGGAGGCCGAGGCCGCGCTCGATGAGTTCGGGGCGCCACACGTGGTCAAGAACGACGGCCTGGCCGCGGGCAAGGGGGTCGTCGTCACCTCCGATCGCGACGCCGCCCTGGCCCACGCGGAGGCCTGTGGGACGGTGGTCATCGAGGAGCACCTTGACGGCCCGGAGGTCTCCCTGTTCGCCATCTGTGACGGCGAGACAGCCGTGCCGCTGCTGCCCGCCCAGGACTTCAAACGGGCAGGCGACGGCGATGCTGGCCCCAACACCGGCGGCATGGGGGCGTACTGTCCGCTGCCCTGGGCCCCCGAAGGACTCGTGGAGCAGATCATGGCCGAGGTGATCCAACCGACGCTCACCGAGATGAGGCGTCGCGGCACCCCCTTCGTGGGGCTGCTCTACGCCGGGCTCGCCCTGACCAGCCGGGGGCTGAGGGTGGTGGAGTTCAACGTGCGTTTCGGTGACCCCGAGACCCAGGCGGTGCTCGCCCTGCTGGAGACTCCGCTGGTCGAGGTGCTGGGCGCGGCCTCCCGGGGCGAGCTCGCCACACTGCCCCCGCTCTCCTGGCGCGACGGTGCCGCCGTCGTGGTGGTCGAGGCGGCTGAGGGCTATCCCGGCACCCCTACCGCAGGGGGTGCCATCGCGCTGCCAGCCGACACCGAGCAGGCCTGGACCGTCCACGCGGGAACCCGCATGGAGGGAGAACAGCTCGTCGCCTCAGGCGGGCGGGTGCTCGGCATCGTCGGGCTGGGGGAGGACCTGGAGGCCGCCAGAACACAGGCCTACGCGCACCTGGCCCAGGTGGACTACGCGGACGGCTTCCACCGCTCGGACATCGGCGTCCCGCACTGAGCTCGCAGGAGGAAACGCATGGGACGAATCACAGTGATGCTTGACGATGCGGCAACCGTTGCTGCCCGTGAGCTGGCTCAGCGGGAGCAGCTGACCTTGGGTGAGGCCGTCTCCACGCTGGTGCGTCGAGGAGCCAGGATCAGTGACGAGTACAGGGAGCCGACAACCAGCGAGTTCAGCCAGCTCGGACGCCGACCGGGTCACCGGCTGACCAGTGAGGACGTCCATGCCCTGATGGATGAGGACATCTGACGACGCGACACCCTGTGTTCAGGGGAGGGACGCTCATCACGACGCTGTGCCGCGGATCAGGGGTCCGATCTGGCCAAGAAGTCCCGGGTACCTGGCCTGTGTCAGTGTGACGTCACGAAAGGGGCTTGCCTCGAGGATCGTCGTCGTGTCCCGGCACGGGTCACACCCACGGTCAAGGAGCTTCGTCAGCGGGGTGGCGAGACGCTGGATGCGCCGGGCCCACGTTCCAGCAGGTGCTGCGACGTGTTCACTGACATGCATCACACCTTCCGGTGTGAGGACTCGATGCGCCTCACGCAGCACCTGTGCCGGGTCATGGACGGAGCACAGCACCGTGGCGCACACGATCACATCGACGCTGGCGTCCTCGAGCGGGATGGCCTCGGCCGGAGCAGCCAGCAGCCGGGAGCCGGAACGCTCCGCAACACGGCTGCGCAAGCTGCTCGTCGGGTGGGGCTCCAGTGCGATCCATCGAGTCATGGCAGGTAGCAGCCGTCCCAGAGTGCCGTTGCCAGCCCCGAGGTCGAGGACCGTTCCTCGGCACGTCGCCGCGACGTGGGCCAACCACTGCTGATGTGGCACAGGCCCTCTGGGACTCCGGGTGGCAGCCATGTCACCATGATATTTCACGCTGTGGGAACCCCCGTGGGTGAGCTCCGGCGCCTGTCGAGCCTGTGCTCCCCTCAGCGGGTGGCCTCCGCGAGGGGTACCTCCGCGTCGGGTTCATGCGTGATCCGGTTGCGGATGTCGCGTCTGACCACCTCGATGGACCACACCCACAGGATGTGTCCGAAGCACTCCGAGAAGTGTTCATCCCAGGTCTGGCCGCCCGCCACCCACGGGAACGGGGTCGGCACCAGGCCGGTGGCGGGCATCAGCAGCACGTGGAAGAAGATCCACGCCAGGAATCCGAAAACCGCACCCTGCCACAGCTTGATGCGCGGGAAGTACTCGGCAACCACACAGTAGAACAGGGCGATCACAACCGAGAACGCGAAATGCACGATGAACGAGTAGATGGGCCTCGGGTTGCCGTTGAAGAAGATCAGGGTGTGCGACTGCTCCGGGCTCATCCCGAACCACAGCTCCAGCATCGTCTGCGGCGGATTCGTGGCATCCCGGTCCGGGGTGCGCGGCGGGAACGGTACCTCCCAGCCGAACTTGACGATGGCCGAGAACATCCCGGCGATCAACCCCACCAGCGCTGCCACGCCGATACGACGCCTGGCAGGGTCGGTGTGGCCGAGCAGTCGTGAGAGGAAAGCGGACATGGGACCTCCTTGACGACGACGTCGCGACTGCATCGATCCTACGACGCATGACGGTCAAAAATGCCGACAATCAGCAGATCGAGGTCCGAAAGCAGCGAGGGCCTTGGTGCGATAGCGTGCGGGCATGTCCGCCTACACCCTCGACAACGGGGAAGAGTTGCACCGCGAATCCCCCGAGACCTTCCAGCTGCCGTCAGCCGAGCAGCGGCACACGTTGCAGCCCGGAGCGCTCGTGAAACTGGTCTTCCGGGGCACGGATGCGGCAGGGGCTGTGCGCGTCGAGCGGATGTGGGTGCAGGTCACCGAGAAGGGCGACGGATACAGCGGCACCCTCGACAACGATCCGTATCACATCGTGGGGCTGGCCCACGGCGACACCGTCGCATTCGGCCCCGAGCACGTCATCCAGATCGACGGGTGAGCTGAACCAATGGTGGTGAGGGGGCGTGGGTTGGGCGGCGGGGATGGTCCTGTCCGTCTCGCACCCTCTCAAAGAGCATCGATCAGGTCACGCACCAGCTGCGACGGGGTGGTGTCGCGTAGGCGGGCCACCTCGTCGAGCTTTGCCCGCCGTACGGCGTCGAGGCGCACCGTGAACGGGCGTGCCTGAACTCCGATGCTGATGGGGCGGCCAGGAATCGACGGCCCCAGATGGGTGCCGGTGTAGCCCTCCTCGGACTCGGTCACCCCGGCCCAGCGCTCGATGTCCTCATCGGTGAACGGAGTGCCGTTCACATCGGTGTACTGGTTCATGTTGTCACCTCCGTAGTCCAACTTCAGCAAGAACCTTCTGCGTGACCGGTATGGCGTGGAACACCGGCCAGCCGTGGGGCTCGTTCTCAACTGCGACGTACTCCAGCAGCCGCCCTTGCGCATCCAGTCCAACACCCACCCATTGGATCGGGTGGGTGTCGCGGGCGCGAGAACGCAGAGTCTGCTCGAACGCCGTGACCACATCTGCCTCGGTGATCTCGGGGGGTCGTTCGGCCACCCTTGGATGTACTCACACTCGCATCATCGTCCCTCAGGATTTCGTACGACGAAAGTATAGTACGTAATCCGCACGTTGACCTGTCAGCATGCCCGAAACGTCCGGCACCCTCGACAACGACCCGTATCACATCGTGGGGCTGGCCCACGGCGACACCGTCTTCTTCGGCCCCGAGCACATCATCCGGATCGACGAGTGAGCCAATAGAGTTGGGGCCATGAGCGTTCCCAATGTGCTGGCCACCCGTTACGCCTCCGAGCAGATGCGCGCCATCTGGGCTCCCGAGGCGAAGGTCATCGCGGAGCGACGGCTGTGGCTCGCGGTGCTTCGCGCCCAGCGGGACCTCGGCGTCGACTTCGGCGGTGCCGATGCCGACGAGGTGATCGCCGCCTACGAGGCCGTGGTCGAGCAGGTGGACCTGGCCTCCATCGCCGCCAGGGAGCGCATCACCCGCCACGACGTCAAGGCCCGCATCGAGGAGTTCAACGCCCTGGCCGGGCAGGAACACGTCCACAAGGGCATGACCTCGAGGGACCTCACCGAGAACATCGAGCAGTACCAGGTCCTGGAATCGCTGCGGATCATCCAGGGCCGGGTGGTGGCCGCGCTGGCGAACCTCTCGCGCCTGGCCGTCACCTGGGCCGAGCAGCCCATCACCGGGCGCTCCCACAACGTCGCAGCCCAGATCACCACGCTCGGCAAACGCTTCGCCACCGCCGCCGACGAGCTGCTGGTCGCCCACCGTCGCCTCGACGGGCTCATCAACCGTTACCCGGCGCGCGGCATCAAGGGGCCGGTCGGCACCGCGCAGGACATGCTCGACCTGCTGGGTGGCGACGCCGAGGCACTGGCGGAGCTGGAGCGACGGGTCACCGCTGAGCTCGGCTTCGCCCAGGTCCTCACCTCCACCGGGCAGGTCTACCCCCGCAGCCTCGACTACGAGGTGGTCACGGCACTCGCGCAGACCGCGGCCGCCCCGTCGAACCTCGCCACCACCATCCGGTTGATGGCCGGGCTGGAGCTGGTCACCGAGGGTTTCAAGGAGGGGCAGGTCGGCAGCTCCGCCATGCCCCACAAGATGAACACCCGCTCCTGCGAACGTGTCAACGGCATGGCGGTCATCCTCCGTGGACACGTCGCGATGGTCGGGGAGCTGGCGGGCGACCAGTGGAACGAGGGGGATGTCTCCTGCTCCGTCGTGCGCCGTGTCGCCCTGCCCGACGCCTTCTTCGCCCTCGACGGGCTGTTCGAGACCTTCCTCACCGTGCTGGCCGATTTCGGGGCCTTCCCCGAGGTGATCGCGGCTGAACTCGACCGCTACCTGCCGTTCCTGACCACCACCAAGGTGCTGATGGCGGCGGTCCGCAAGGGGGTGGGGCGTGAGGAGGCCCACGAGGCCATCAAGGAGCACGCCGTCGCCGTCGCCCTGGAGATGCGGCAGGGACTGGCCGTCAATGATCTCCTCGACCGGCTGGCCGCCGATGACCGCCTCCACCTGGGCCGCGACGAGCTGGGGGCGCTGGTGACCGATCCGCTGGAGCTGGCCGGTACCGCAGGGGCCCAGGTGGCGCGCATCGCCGAGCAGGTGGCCGAGGTCGTCGCCCAGCACCCGGAGGCTGCCGGTTACCGCCCAGGCGCTGTGCTCTGAGACCCAAGAAAAAGGGAGCCCCCGGCGAAGGGTCGTTGGGTACCCTCGCCGGGGGCATCGGAGATGGGCGGTCTCCGATGTGGGATCACCGCGTGGCGATGATCCCGGTCTTCGGCAGCCCGGGAGCGGGCTTCGGGGTGGCCGGGGCCGACGGCACCGGGTTCGGGGACTGCTTGGTGGTGATGCTGCCAACCGTCAGGTAACCGGGGAAGTCGGCATCCTGCCCGGTGTTGGCGAACCTGATGGGCGCCCCACCCGGCATCACGTTGGGGATTCGGACCACGACGGTGCCGACCTCGGCGGGCAGCGTCGCGGTCCACTCCGCGGTCTCCTTCGGCTGGAGGCTCGGCAGGTTCGCATCGACGGTGGTGCTGGAGAGCACCTTGCCGTCGGCGTCCAGCACCGCGAACTCCACCGGCCAGTCGTAGTAGAACGGCGCCACGCCGCGGTTGGTCACGCGCAGCGAGACCGTGGCCTTGTCGCCCTCGGTGGTGATGCTGGCCTGCGTCGCGGCGAAGTCGTAGCCCAGCGAGGCGTGCGCGGCCTTCGCCCTCTCCAAGGGCTCACCAGTGAAGCCGGGGGACCACGCCCGGTGGTTGATCAACCAGGAGGCGTGGGTGCCCTGGACGGCCTCGTCGAAGTTCTCCGGCTTGGCCCCTTTCTCCTCACACGGCTTCGCGGGGTCGAACAGGCACAGCTGGATACCGGGGTAGACCTCGCCGCCGATCGGCTTGGTCTTCCAGAGCTCCTCCAGCCCGGCCTGCTTCATCCGGCTCATGAAGTGCCAGTCGATGGTCGGCAGGGTGGAGAACGCGAACGAGTCGTCGTGGAAGCCGACATCGATCTGGGCCAGGTCCGCCGCTGGCTGACGGTTCAGCAGCCGGGTCTTGTCGAAGGCCTGGTCCCAGGCCTGGTAGAAGCTGAGCTCCACTTGGCGGTCGGGCATCCAGTTCTCGCCCTTCGGGTTGTCCTGGCTGACCTCGCCGTTCATCGGCCAGGTGTGCTGCTCGCCCCAGAACCCCACCAGGCCGGTGGTGATGAAGCCGATCCTCGGGTCGCCGTCGTACTTCGCGCCGAAGGCAGCGACGAAATCGGTGATGAGCGCCTGGATGCGGGGGTCCTCGTAGTCGGGGGAGAAGCTGATGTTGTCGTTCTCGAAGACGGTGTAGGTACGGGATTGGTCGATCCCACCCGGCCCCAGCAGGTAGTCCGGAACGCCGGTCTCCTTCTTCGGGTAGTCAAGGTAGAACCGGAACGCGGCCTGGTGGCCTCTGGCCTTGATGGCCTCCAGCTTGGTCTCGAACTCGGTCCAGTCGTAGGTCTTCTCCCCCTTGACCACGGCCTTGAGGGGAAGGTAGAACCACTCCATGGTGTGTGGGAAGGAAGCAGCGTTGTCGCCGACCTCGTCGCCGAACGGCATGAATCCCTTGAGGGGGTTGTCGGTGCGGGCTGCCGTCGTGGCCAGGGGCTGCCAGCCCGTCTGGTCATCGGCCTTCGTGGGGGTCAGGGGGGTGGACAGGGTCAGGGCGGCAGCCGCCAGCACGGCTGCGGTGCGTAGTCTCAGTCTCAACATGTCTCGCCTTTCTCAGGGTATGACCGGTGTCGCACGCTTCCAGCAGCGACGCCGTTGTGGCCAGAGATGGAACCAGTCCACCACAGGATCCCCCCTTACGCAACCCCTTGACTTAAGAAATAAGGGATGCTTCAATACAGAGCATCCTTGGGAATGGTCCTGAGATGGAGGGGCCCCAGATGACTGCTCCAGCCGCAACCGATGCGGTTCCCCACACGCGACGGCGCGTCGCCCCGGCAGCTCGGGGCCACACCGCCGCCGCTGTCGTGCTCCTGACCCCGGCCCTCGTCGGCTTCCTGGTGTTCTGGATCAGCCCGGCGATCCGTGGCTTCGGCTACTCCGTCACCGACTACAACCTGCTGGGCGAGGGGCGATACGTCGGGGCGGAGAACTTCCGGGCCGTCCTGAGCGACGACCAGGTGTGGCAGTCCCTGCGGATCACGGTGGTCTTCGCGCTCGGTAGCATCGTCGTCACGCTTGGCCTGGCGATGTTGTTGGCCGCCCTCATGCAACGTCTGCGCACCCGGACCTGGGTGCGGGCCGCACTGCTGCTGCCCTGGCTGGTGCCGGGCGTGGCCATCGCACTCATCTGGGCATGGCTGCTGGATGCCAACGTCGGCTACCTCAAGCGGATGCTCGACCGCCTCGGAGAGGCCCTGGGCCTCGACTTCCTCGTCAACTTCACCTTCTACAACAGCGATGCCGCACTGAACATCATCATCCTCATCGGCGTCTGGTCCGGTGTCGGCTACACCGCCCTGCTGCTGTTCGCCGGCATGATGCAGGTGCCGGTCGAGTACTACGAGGCCGGGGCCATCGACGGTGCCAGCGAGACCACGATGTTCTTCCGCATCACCTTGCCCCTGATCCGCCCAGTCATCGCACTGGTCGTGGTGGTCTCGCTCATCGGCTCCTTCCAGGTGTTCGATCTGGTGCAGGTGGGCTACGGCAACAACCCCATCCCCGAGGTCCGGGTGATCTACTACCACATCTACCAGCAGGCCTTCGACTTCCTGAAGATGGGCTACGCCTCCGCCATCGCCCTGCTGCTGGCCGTCGTGCTGGCCTTGCTCACCCTGCTGCAGCTCCGGCTGCTGCGGGCCAACAGATCGGACCTGGCATGAGGATGCCCAGACCCGGCCGGGCCGTCGCCTGGGTGATGCTCATCATCGCCCTGGTGGTCACGGCCTTCCCGTTCTACTGGATGGTCCGCACCGCACTGACCCCAGCAACCGAGCTGGTCGCCGACTCCGGGAAACTGTGGCCCTCCCACCCGACATGGATCAACTTCCAGCGGGTGCTGGGGCTGGTCTCCCGCGAGGAGGCGATTGCCGCCGGTGGCAGTGGCGCCTCGATCAACTTCCCCCTCCACACCCTCAACTCCCTCATCTACGCCGGTGGAATCGCCGTCATCCAGACCCTGGTCTGTGCCGGGGCCGCCTACGCCTTCGCCCGCCTGCGGTTCCCCGGGCGCGACATGCTGTTCCTCATCGTCATCGGTGGCCTCATGATCCCGGGCATCTTCACCCTGCTGCCCAACTTCACGCTGATCCGCGACCTGCACCTGATGAACACCATGGCGGGTCTGATGCTGCCCGCCATGCTGATGTCCCCCTTCGCCATCTTCTTCCTGCGCCAGTTCTTCCTGTCGCTCCCGATCGAGGTCGAGGAGGCAGCGATGCTCGACGGCCTCGGACCACTGGCCAGATTCGCTCGTATCGCCGTGCCGATGAACATCGGACCCATCGCCACGATGGTGCTCATCACCTTCGTCGGCATGTGGAAGGATTACCTGTGGCCACTGGTGGTGGGCCGCAAGGAACACACCCGGCTGCTCTCCGTCGGCCTCAGCGTCTTCCAGCAGCAGTCCCCCAACACCGCCCCGGACTGGACCGGCCTGATGGCCGGAGCCACCCTCTCGGTGCTGCCCGCCCTGTTCGTCCTGGTCTTCCTGGGCAGACAGCTGGTCCAATCCCTCAGCTTCTCGGGGAACAAGTAGTTGCCCGATGTGACCCAACGAACCAAAGGAGATTCACATGTCACTGCGCAGGACCACAGCTGTTCTGGGGGCGCTCGCCCTCGCCGTCGGGATGGGGGCGTGCAGCGCCCCCGGGGACCAGGGAGGAGGAGACGGGCCGGTCACCCTCCAGTACTGGCTGTGGGATGACACCCAGCTTCCGCTCTACCAGCAGTGCGCCGACGACTTCACGGCGGCGAACCCGAACATCCGCATCGAGATCACGCAGACCGCGTGGAGCCAGTACTGGACCAACCTCACCACCCAGATTGCCTCCGGGGACGCGCCGGACGTGTTCACCAACCAGGTGTCCTACTATCCCCAGTTCGTGGCCAACAACCAGATCCTGGACCTGAGCGAACGTATCGACAAGGCCGGGATCGATCTCAGCCAGTACACCGAGGGCTTCCCGGAGCGCTGGGTGCTGGACGGGAAACGCTACGGGCTGCCCAAGGACTGGGACGCCGTCGGGCTGCTCTACAACGTCGAGAAGGCCGAGGCCGCAGGGTTCGATGCCGAGAGGATGAACAACCTCACCTGGAACCCCACCGACGGCGGCACCTTCGGCGAGTTCATCCGTGCCACCACCGTCGATGCGCAGGGCCGCAACGCCAACGACCCCGCCTTCGACAAGAACAACGTCACCACCTACGGGTACTACCCAGAATGGGGCGACGGTGCGATCGGGCAGAACGGGTGGGGCAACTTCGCCCACTCCAACGGCTTCACCTACAGCGACCAGCAGGGGCTGCCCACGCAGTTCAACTACGACTCCCCGGAGATGGTGGCCACCGCCACCTGGCTGCAGCAGCTCATCAATGATGGACAGGCCCCCCGCTTCGACCAGCAGTCGTCGCTCGGCACCGACGCGGTGATGCAGAACGGCACGGCGGCCTCCACCGTCCAGGGCTCCTGGACCATGGCGTCCTACCTGGGCGAGGACTCGTCGGTGAAGTTCGCGTTCGCGAAGCTGCCGGTAGGACCCAAGGGGCGTTTCGCCGCAGCCAATGGGCTCTCCGACGCCATCTGGTCGGGCACCGAACACCCGGAGCAGGCATTTGCCTGGGTGTCCTACCTGGCCTCGGCGAAGTGCCAGGACAAGGTGGCCGAGGGGGCCCGGGTGTTCCCGGCGCTGAAGTCGTCGACGAAGATCGCCATGACCGCGTTCGAGCAGCAGGGCTACGATCCGACGCCGTTCCTGGAGATGGTTGAGGCGGGGGAGACCTATCGGGTGCCGCTGTTCGGCAAGGGCAACGAGATGAACAAGGTGATCCAGGACGCGATGGCCGCCATCGCCCAAGGGGCTGACCCGAAGGAAACCTTGACCAAGGCCAACCAGGACGCCCAGGCGCTCCACGAGTAGACAGGTGAGGAGACCGATGCTGACCACCAGTACCCCAATCGCCGCCCCGTCGTGGGTACCCCGTCCTGCGGATGTGGCGGAGACGTGGTTCCGAGCCCCCCGGGTGGCGCTGCTCCATGACATGCCACAGGAGGCCCAGGCCTACCGGAGCGGACACAACTCGTGGTCCCCGGCCGGGTGGCGTGGGCTCACGGAACCGCCGCTGCGGATCACGGACCAGGAGCGCCGCATCACTGCGGACGATGACGGTTGGGACGATCCGCTGCGGCACCACTCGTCGTGGATGCTGGTGGTCAGCGACGGTCGGCACGCTGTGCTGCTGGGGGCGTTGGAGGGGGACACCCCGCGCCTCCACGCCGACCTCGACGTGCTGAGCGGCTGGACCGAGACCGGGAACCCGGGGCTGTGGGTGCTGCTGGAGGGACCCGAGCTGGCGGTCTTCGAGCGCTATCGGGACCTCCTGGGCGCCCGCCACGGGGTCCGGGACCGTGACCCCGGCACTGTGTGGTCGTCGTGGTACTCCTTCTACGAGGACATCTCCCGCCCGAAGATGGACGAGGTGCTGGCCGAGCTGCCGGGGCTCGGCTTCGACACCTTTCAGCTCGATGACGGCTGGCAGCGGATCGTCGGCGACTGGAGCCCCAACCAGAAGTTCCCGGAAGGCATGGCGGACCTGGCCCGGGCTGCGGCTGACCTCGGGCTGAGGCCCGGGCTCTGGCTGGCACCGTTCATCGTGCTGCCCGGCTCGCAGGCCTTCTCTGAGCGTCGCCAGATGCTGCTCACCGACTCCTCCGGGGAGCTGGTGACGGCGGGCACGAACTGGGGCTCGCGGTACTTCACCTACGACTGCACCCGCGCCGATGTCCTCGAGTACCTGGCCGAGCTGGTCCGCACCGTCGTGGACTGGGGCTACACCTACCTGAAGCTGGACTTCCTGCAGGCCGCCGCCGTGCCGGGCCAGCACTCGATCCCCAGCGACAGGGAGGCGGTCTACCGCGGTGCCATCCAGGCCATCCGTGAGGCGGCAGGGGAGGAGGTCTTCCTGCTCGGCTCCGGTGCCCCGATCATCGCGTCGCTGGGGGTGCTGGACGCAGTGCGTACCGGCTCCGACGTGGCGCCGATGTGGACCAACTACGCCTCCGACGACCCCTCGGACTCGGCGGCCTTCAACGCGCTGCGCAACGGGGTGGAGCGGCTGTGGCTGCGCGGCCTGATCGGCCTCGACCCGGACGTGGTCTTCGCCCGGCACGCCCGCAACCTGCTGGATGAGCAGCAGATGCAGTGGCTGCGTGACGCCGCCGTCCTGTCCGGTTTCCGGGCGCTGTCGGACCCACCCGCCTGGCTCACCGGTCCCGAACGCGACGAGCTGCGCCGCTACCTGGGGCCGCTGCCCGCCACGAGCAGGCTGGGCCGCCACCGCTTCCGCATCGAGGACCGGGAGGTGGACTTCGCCCCGGCCATCAACACCGTGGCGAGCAGGTACGCGCTGTAGGGGTGCTGGAACAGGCGGGTCACCTCTTCTTGTAGACCTCTCGTCGGTGTGCTGCTCTCACGACGGTCACGGTGAGCTGGGAGTCAAGGACGTCGTAGATGACGCGGTAGTTGCCCACCCTGATGCGCCATGCGGTCAGTTCGCTCACCAGTTTCTTAGAGGGTCCGCGAATAGGCGGAATCTACTGCGGTCGCCCTGGTGACCCCCTGGCTGCGTTGTCCTCCTCGACTGCCACGCTCCAGTGCGATCTTCGTCGTCCGCCTTGCCAAGTGGCCACCATGACGATCCTCGTGACGACCCCTCCTACCCGCGCACCCTCTTAGAGCCTTGAGGTCGGGGGTCCTCGGCAAGCTCTTCAATGGCGTCGAGGATGAGATTCTGGGTTGGTTGTGGAAGTTTCTTGATCTGGCGAGCTGCCGCGGTGGTGAACTCGACCTCGTAGCTCATCTGGCCAACTCGTCACGAAGGTCGGCCAAGCTGATCCGCTGCCCATCGTCGTTCGCCACGGCTTCCCGGTAGGCGGCGACATCCTGTGCCATCTCGAATTCCTCGAGCGTTTCCAGGTCAGCGACCCCGATCACGACAGCGGCAAGCTTGCCGTTCCGGGTGACGCCGATGCGTTCGCCTGCGTACATGGCTCGTCCGAGGACATCGGAGAGCTGGCTTCGCAGTTCGCGGGTAGAGACCTCGCTGGTTACCGTGTTCATGTGTACACAATAGCATCTTTGTCTTCTTTGTGCGCACCCGCTCAGAATCAGAAGTGGTCCCGCAGCTCTGCTGACAGGGTGGGGATGCGGCGAGGCGTCGAACCCTCAGCCAGACTCTCGGCCGCCTGGATGGCGACGGCGTTCGCGTACCACGCGCCCGGAGGGGAGGTGACGGTGGGGGCGCCGTCGCGCACGTGGCGGAGGAATTCCGCCACACAGGCCCCCTCGGCGTCGTCGTCCTCCGGGATCGGGAACTGCTCGGCCTCCGCCGCGTCGTCATGGTGCCGCCACAGCCGGATCCCCTCGCCTGCGCCGTCGCGGAAGTTCTCCAGCCGCCCCGCCGAGCCGATGATGCTCCAGCCGCTCCACTCCTCAGGGAGCAGCCGGAACCGCTGGTGACAGGCCATCACCCCGGAGCGCAGCCGCATCGTCGTCATCACCGCTCCCTCCGGGAGGGAGCCCATCGCGGTCACCTCGGTGGTCTCGGAGCCAACCAGCCAGTGGATCGCGTCGAAATCGGAGGTGAGCGCACGCTCGCCGAGGTGGCGGCAACTGACGGCCTGCACCTCGCCGATGGCCCCTGCCAGGATCAGCTCGCGCAGCTGACGTATGCGCGGGGTGTGCCGCGCCACCTGACCTGCGTACAGCCGGGTACCGCTGCTCCGGGCAGCCTCGAGGGTACGGGTGCAACCATCGATGCTGCCGACCAGTGGGTCGGCCAAGTGGACCGGGATGCCGGCCTCCAACAGCTCCGGGGCCGCCGTCTCGTACATGTCACCGGAGACGAAGGCCGCACCGAGCCCGGACTCGATCAGCTCCCGAACCGAGGTGAACACCGGCAAGGACTCCGGCTGCCTGCCCAGCAGCTGCTGCACCTGAGTCGTCGCCGTGGGCTCAGGATCACAGGCGCCAACGATCACGGCCCTGTTCTGTTCGGACTCGGCGTGTCGAGCCAGCCGCATGTCAGGTCTGAGCCCGACCACCCCCACCCGGAGTGGTTCGGAGACCACGACGGCGTGCCGATGGGGCTCGGCCTTGCGGCGGGCGGTGTGGTTGCGGTGGGCTGCGATGACCTGCTCCAGGCCGTTGACCGAGACAGGATGGGGGGTTGTGGCGCCGAGGAAGTGGGACTCCGCGTCACGCAGGGCCAGGGACAGCGCCCCGATGGTGGACGCAGCTCCCTCCAGCTCGGCCTGCTCCATCTCCAGTCGGGGCGCGGTGGGCAGCCGCATCGCCTTGAGGTGGCCCCACACCTCGTCAACTGCGGTCGCATCCAGCAGGTCGGTGGTGGAGATCACCACCAGGGTCGGGTCGATGGCGGAGGCGACGGTGCCGATGGTGTAGGCGGCACGCAGCGGCCAGTTGACGGGTTCGGTCTCCGCATCGAGTCGGGCCCGCAGCTCGCCGTCGAGGGTGTCGTTGACCTCCCCGGCGTGCCAGTGGTGCCCGCGGTGGATGTCGCCGCCCAGGATCAGGCCGGTGCGGAAACCGGCGAACAGACGGATGTGCAGCATCGTGTCGGACATCCCGATCCGCCCCTTCGTGGCGCGGGTGGCGAACTCGCCGTAGGCGGCGCAGTTGATGTCGTTGTCGACACGGAAGGGGAGACCGGTCAGCTCGGTCAGGCGCTGCGCCAGGGGCAGGGCCTGCCACTGGGGGACGGAGTAGCTGCGCAGGATCACGCCGTCGCCGTCGACGATGCCCGTGGTGGCTGCGAACCCACAGACGGGGCGACCATGCAGTGGGGTCAGTGAGTCCGTCAGGTCGGTGATATGCTGGCCGAGCTCGACCAGACGTTCTTCACGGTCTCGCTCCACCAGCTCCACCACCTCGGTGTGCAGCACCGTGCCTGCGATGGAGGCGGCTGCGAGGGACACTGCATCGCGCTGGATGTCGAGGGCGATCACGAAGCCATGGGCCGCGGTGAAGGAGTACAGGGCCGCTGGTCTCCCTGCCCCCATGCTGACTGCGCTCTGTGCAACCAGGCCCATTGCCTCGAGGTTGGAGACGATGAGGCTCGCGGTCGGCCGGGAGATGCCCGCGTCCTTCGCCAGCTCGGCCAGGGTGGCCGAGCCACGAGCCCTGAGCGCGTGGAGAAGACGGCGGGTGCGCCTGGCACGATCAGGGGAGGCTGTCTCGGTGCCCATGGTGGCTCTTTCACTCAAGCGTGGAGGTGGACCGTTCCAGTCTCCTGCCTCGGCTGGGGCCTGTCCAGTTCCCGCCTCAGGGATTCAGGTCGGCCTCCAACTGGGCGTTGAACTCCTTCTTGGTGGCGCGCCACTGCTCGTCGGTCATGCCGCGCCGCCAGTAGCCTGAGATGGAGACCGCCTCGCGCGGCACTCCTCGCTCGACGAACAGGTGACGGCGCAGGTCGCGGACCATCTCCGCCACCCCGTGCACGAACCAGCCGGTGGGTTCGGCGGGGAACTCGTGGGAACGCACCGCCTGCACCAGCGGATCACCGGGCAGGGCGTTGCCGCGCATCAGCCAGTGCGTGGTCACGCCCTCGGGTTGCGGAACCTCGAAGGGGTGATCCACTTCCAGGAACACCGTGGCCGTCGTTCCCTCCGGCAGGGCCTCGAGGGCTGCTGCGATGGCCGGGGCCGCTGATTCGTCGCCTGCCAGGACGAAGTGCTGGTACGGCCCACTGGGTTTCCAGGCCCCGCCCGGGCCGACGAAACCCACGGACTCGCCCGGGGTCGCCGTCGTCGCCCAGACCCCGGCGATCCCTTCGTCGCCGTGGGTCACCACATCGACGGTCATGGTGGCGGCATCGGGGTCGAAGGCGCGGATGGTGTAGGCCCGCAGCACGGGCTGCTGCTCGGCGGGCAGGGACTCGCGCGCCTGCTCCGGGTCGAACGGCCAGGTCAGGCCGCTGCCCGGGCGCGGCAGGATGAACTTGATGTAGGAATCGGTGAAGGACAGCTCGGTGGCCTGGAGGTCGTCGGCGCGCAGTCGCAGCCGCACCATGTTGGGCGCGAGTCGTTCCCGGTTGAGGACGACGGCGGTGCGGGGGCGCCGGGTGTGACGGGGCATGTCTGCTCCTGGGGTCGGGTGCATTCAGCCTACCTGCTTGGTGAGGTGAACCTAACCTTCTGGTGTGCGAGCAGGTGGGGTCACCTGAATCCCGGCCAACACTCCCGACACATGCGAGCCCAGCACGCGAGCACGAATCGCCGTTGTACTTTTCTGGCAGCGTTGACATCTGCACGTCACGCAAGCAACCGCGTCACTTGGTGCTGGCCCGGGACCCAGCCGTGGCCCCGCTCACTGCGAGCGGATGGCGTCGAGGGCGCTCAGCCGGGTGGCACGGTGTGCGGGCAGCAGCCCGGCGACGGTGCCGATCACGGCGGCGAAGGCCAAGGTCGCCCCCGCCAGCCACGGCGGGATCACCGACAGCGTCAACAACTCAGGGGAGAGCTCGCCGCCCATGCCCAGGGCCGGGGCCAACAGCTCCGCCCCGGCCGGGCTGTTGAGCGCAGCCGAGGCCAGCAGGCTTCCCACGATCCCGAGCACCCCGCCGATGACCCCGATCCCGGCGGCCTCGATGAGGAACAGGAACCGGATGTCACGCAGACTCGCCCCCAGCACCTTCATCACGCCGATCTCCCGGGTGCGTTCGTAGACGCTCATCATCATGGTGTTGGCGATGCCGATGGCCGCCACCAGCAGGGAGATCGCCCCGATCCCGCCGAAGATCAGCTGGAGCTGCACCAGCTGCTTCTCGGTCTCCTTGATGAAGTCGATCAGGGCAAAGGCCTGGTGCCCCTCCTCCTTCAGCCGGAGCAGGACGGCCTCGGTGTCCTTGATGTCCTTCGTGATGATCTTGAACACCGAGTAGGTGAAGGTGCCCTTCTGCCTGCCCTGGCTGTTGGTCTCCTGCTCCGGCAGCGCCCTGCCCCGGTTCTGCTTCTCCATCTCCTGCTGCAGGGCCTCCAGTTCCATCACCAGGGAGCCGGAAACATCCGAACGGGAACCGGAGGAGCCCTTGAGGGTGCCCGAGACCTTCGCCTGGAGGGGCTTCAGCTTCGGCGGCCCCTTCGGCTGCTCCTCGCCCTGGAATCCATCGTCGTAGAACTCCAGGCTGACCTCCTGGCCGATCAGGTCCTTGCCGCTGTCGAGGAACGCCTCCCTGCCATTCCTGGTGGTCAGGTACTCAGGGATCTGATCCCCAACCAGCACCTCGAGACGTGCCGAGGACGGGGACCTGCCCGTGACGACGTCCAGATCCAGCAATGCCAGCGAGGCCCTGGGCACCGCCATCACCTGGACATCCGCCTGGTACTTGCCCACCTTGGCCGTCATGTAGGTCCAGTAGATCGGGATCACGTGCGACACCCCGTCGTAGCTGGCGAAGGTCTGGGCCAGCCGGTCATCCATCCGAGGGAGCTTCTTGTCCTGGCCCTGGCCCGGGAAGAAGCTCTTCTCCACCAGCACCTCCTTGAGGCCACCCAGCGACTCGATGTGGTCGTACTGCGACTTCTTCAGGCCGAGCCCCAGTGAGATCATCACCACCACGGAGATGGTCCCGATCATCACCCCCAGCACCGTCAACGACGTGCGGACCTTCCGCTGCCACAGCGAGGTGAGACTGGTGACGACCAGGTCGCCGAACCTCATGGCAGCAGCCTCACAGGTCCGAGCCGACGAGCGGGGTGTCGTCGAGCAGGTCGAGATCGGCGGACTGCTCCCGACGCTGCATGGCGCGACGACGCAGAGTGAGGCTCGCGATCAGCAGCGCTGCTGCCAGGGCCAGGCCGCCTCCCACCCACCACAGCCACGCATCGCTGCCCTGGGTGGTGGGCTCGGGGGTCTTCTCCTCTGGCTCCGTGGGTGGGGTGAACCCCTCCTGGATCGGTGCCGCCGAGATCAGCAGCTCCAGCTGCTTCTCCATCGTGACAACGGTGCCGGTGGCGTCCTCGAAGCTGATGACCGCCGTCACCGGCTCTTCCCGTTCCTCGGTTGCGGTGAGCAGCAGCTCCACGTTGCTGGAGGCCCCGGGCTCCACCGAGCCGATGAACTGCTCCTTCGCCGCCACCCCCTGTCCCTCGGCGATGCTGGCCTTGGCGTTGTAGATCTTCGACTTGCCGAGGTTGTTGAGGCTGAACGTGACGGTGGTCTCCTCCCCGACGAACAGCTCGTTGGGTGAGAGGGTGATGCTGGAGGTGTCGGCCCGGGTCGGCTGCTCCACCGGGACGGAGATCGTCTCGGTGGTGGAGTGCGCGTTGACCTCGGCATCCTCGTACTCGATGGTCATCGTGATGGCATAGGGCCGATGCTCCAGCGTGGGCAGCGTCGAGAACACCATGTCGCGACTGACCGAGCCGCCCGGCTTGATCGCCGCGATGAAGGCCGACGACGAGCCGTTCGCGGGCAGGAACGCCCCCTCGGCCTGGGTGAGGGTCACCTTGAGGTTGCTCACCCGGGTCTTCTTCGACCGGTTGACCAGCGTGTAGCTCAGGGTGAAGGAGGACCCGGCCGGGACGGTGCGCGGGGTGGGCACGACCGATTCCAGCATCACGCGCGGCACCGAGACCCCGGCCGGGCTGGTGCTGCCACCCCCGCCGGTGTCCGCGCCGCCGGTCCCGCCCCCAGTGCCGGGGGTGGTGGTCTCCCTCGGCTGCGAGGACTCCCGGGCCGAGGCCCCGGGGTTGTCCTTGCGTCCCGGCTCGTCGGCCCGGCTGAGGGTGGGGGAGAGCAGGGTCATCGTCGCGGTGAGGATGAGGGCCAGGAAACGGAGGGATCTCATGCGGGCTCCTCGGAGTCGTCGTGGTGCTGGTGGGAGATGTCGGAGATGCGGCCGTCGGTGATGGAGACGATCGTGTCGGCGAAGCTCGCCAGGTGAGCGTCGTGGGTCACCATCAGCCAGGTCTGGTGGAAGCGTCGGATCACGCGGCGGAACAGTCGGAGCGTCGCCTCGGCGGTGCGCGAGTCCAGGTTCCCGGTCGGCTCGTCGGCGAAGACGAGCTTCGGGCTGACCGCCATCGCCCTGGCGATCCCGACCCGCTGCTGCTGGCCGCCGGAGAGCTGGGTGGGCAGGTGGTACAGGTGGTCGCCCAACCCCAGGGTGACCAGCACCTTCTCGGCCAGCTGCTCCCGCTCGGATCGGGGGATGCCTCGGAACGACAGCGGCAGGGCCACGTTCTGCAGGGCGGTGAGGTGGGGCATCAGGTTGAACGACTGGAAGATGAACCCCACCTGCTCGCGGCGGTAGGTGACCAGTTTGTGCTCACTGAAGGTGTGCAACGGCTGGCCATCCACCCAGATCTCCCCGGCGGTGGGTTTCTCCAGGCCGCCGATCATGTTGAGCAGGGTGGACTTGCCCGACCCGGAGGTGCCGACGACGGCGGTGAAGCTGCCGCGCGGAATCTCCAGATCGACGTGGTTCAGTGCGATCACGCGCGAGGTCCCCACCCGGTAGACCTTGCTCAGGTCCCGTATCACGACCAGAGGCCCCGAGGCCTCGACGTCAGCGCCCATGCTTCCTCCTGTGCGGCTGAAGCTAGCGCCTTGAAGCGCTGCTGGCAAGGGGGATCACCCCAAAGTAGGACTCAGGTCCTATGCAGGCGTGACCTGGGTCCCATCGTCGAGCCCCTGCATCCACTGCCTGAGATGCCAGGTGGCCTGCACGTCGTCCTCGTTGTACTCCAGCACCCGGGTCCTGGCAGCCTGCCGGGCGGCCGGATCCGGGGCCCCGACGGCGGTGGCGAACCACAGCTGGGAGTTCAGCCCGCCGGGCTCCTCGTCCCGCCATGCGAACCCGGCCCCCTTCGTGGCCACCGCCTTCAACCCCAGGCCGTCGACGCCGACGAAGTTGTCGCGCACCAGCTCGAACAGGTCCACGAAGTGCTCCTTGACCAGGCCGCAGAGCTCACGGAGCACGGGGGAGTTGCTGCGCTCGGCCAGCCGACGCAGGTGCACCACCTCGTAGTCGGAGTAGTGGAACACTTTCAGGTCGGGGTGCTCAGCGATCCGCTCCAACAGCCAGGTCGCGAACTGCGAGGCCAGCTCGATCTCCTGGTCGTCGCGCAGCCGGGTGAAGGAGGCGAAGTGGTGGAACTGCTGCTCACCGGTTCCCCGGTCGGTCAGCAGCGCGCCCCACAGGTAGGTGCGGTCGCGATCATCGGTCTCGATGTCGAGGTCGATCTCCACTCCGGAGCGGGGCACCCCGATGGGGTCCGGGGAGACCTTCTCCAGGCTCACCCCCTTGGCCAACATCCTGGCGCGACGGGCCGCCTGCCTGAGCCGGGCCTCCGAGCGGTCCCGGTGCGCGGTCAGTGGCAGGTAGTGGGGCAGCAGCGCCTCGATGTCGGCCTCGGCCAGCTGGCTCACCGTCGTGATGCCGAGCCCCATCAAGGTCTGCAGCTCGCGGACGTCCAGAGGGGTCTTCGAGATCCGCAGTGACAGGTCGTCGTCGTCCATCCGGGGGCGGCAGGTCTCCCACCAGGCGCACCACTCGCACTCGGCGACCCGGATGGGCCGCACCACCGGTGGGCGGTCGTCGTCGGTGACCCGCTGCATCGCCTCGGTGGCCACGTGGATGCGGAAGCCGTGCTCGTGGTCGTAGCGCTCCAGCGCGGAGCGCAGCCGATACCCCGACGGCGAGGTGCGGGAGAAGGTCTGAAGGAACCGCCAGTCCAGCGGCACCCAGGTGATCTGCCCGGAGGGGTCGTCACTGCCGATGACCCCGCCGAACGGGGTGGTTGCGGCGAAACCGCAGGCCTGCAGCATCCGCCACAGGTGTGCCAGCTCCAGCAGCGCCCCCTCCCGGTAGGTGCGGTAGCGCAGGTTCGGCAGTGGGCGCAGCGCCGTCGGATCGGTGAAGGAGGAGCGACGCAGCGCCCCGCCCCGGGACTGCTTCTCCAACACCCGGTACGGCTTGATGCGCACCGGCCAGTAACCGTCGTCGCCGCGCACCAGCAGGTCGGGGTGGCCGCGCCGGTGCCCGGCCACGTCCGTGGGGAGGCGGCCACCGATCACGACCGGGACCCGGTCCCCCATGGCGGCCAGCGTCGCCTCCTGTGTGTGATGGGCCAGGCTCAGGTCCACCACCTCGTCCCCGGCGGCGATCCTGGCCAACACGCTCTGACGGTACTCGGTGCCGCCGCCGAAGGCCTCCCGCAGCGACTCGTCGAGTGGTTCGGTGGGGCCTGCCGTGGTCGGGTCGAAGGCGTTGAAGGTCTTGACCGGGCAGCTGCGGGCGGCGTAGGGATCCAGCAGGAAGGTCATTTCCGCGCCCGGTGCAGGGCGACGACGCCGCCGGTCAGGTTCTTGTGCTCGACGTCTCGCCAGCCGCACCCGGCGATCAGCTCCGCCAGCTCCTGCTGGTTCGGCCAGGCCAGGATCGACTCGGCCAGGTAGCTGTAGGCGACGGGGTTGCTGGAGAGTTTCGCGGCCACGGGAACCACTTTCAAGGCCCCGTGGACGTAGGCGAGGCGGAGCCACGGCTGGACCGGGGTGGAGAACTCAGCGATCACCAGGCGACCGCCGGGTCGGGTCACCCGGTGCATCTCGCGCAGGGCGCCTGCGGTGTCCTCGACGTTGCGCAGTCCGTAGCTGATGGTCACCGCGTCGAAGGAGCCATCCGCATAGGGCAGGGCCAGGGCGTCGCCGCGCACGAAGCTGAGCTGCGGCTGGCGTTTCTTGCCGACCTGGAGCATCCCCATCGAGTAGTCGGTGGGGAAGACCGAGGCCCCGGCCAGCTGGTAGGGCACCGACGAGGTGCCGGTGCCCGCAGCCAGGTCCAGCACCCGTTCCCCGGGTTTCAGCTGCAGCGCGGCCAGGGTGTGGTGGCGCCACCGTTTCTCCTGTCCCAGTGACAGCACGGCATTGAGCAGGTCGTAGCGCTCGGCCACGCCGTCGAACATCGCCTGGACCTCAGCACTGATCTTGTCGAGGTCCGCCCTGGTCTGCTGCATGGGGAGCAGCCTATCGCGACCGGGCAAAGGGGAGGACTGTTCCTCAGTGCAGTACGGCCAGCAGGTCGGAGCGCTTCAGTCCGCCCAGGCTCCACTGGCCCATCAGCTGGCCCACGACATCGTTGATGGGCTCCCTGGTCAGCTTGTGGATCACGTGCGGGTAGCCGCTGGTCTCGCCCTCGACCAGGCCGCTGCCGAACACCGTGATGTTCTTCGGCAGGGGCGTTGTCGAGCCCTCCGCGACGATGTCGGCGTCGTTGTCCTGCTCCACGATGACCCGGGTCAGTTCCTTCAGGTAGACCGGATCGGTCTGGGCGTCGTAGCAGAACCGGGTGCCCAGCATCGAGTGGTCAAGGGTGCCGATCAGTGCCCCGCCGTCGAGGGGACGGGGCCGCCACGTGACGGGGATGTGATAGACCGCATCGGTGGAGCGGACCAACATGCAGTCCAGCCCCACCTCGCCGTCGGGGTCGACGAAGCGGAATCGGGTGACGAGCTCCAGGTCGGTGGGGTCGCCGTCGAACCACCACTGGCTGGGCAGCCACTGCGAGAGCAGCTCCAGTTTGCTCGGGTGAAGAGTGGCCTCGGGATGGACGCTTGAAGTTCCGCTCATGGTTACCTCCGTTGGTGGTTCCGGCCATACTACCTCGTCCACCGGGCGGGGTCGTGATCGGCCCCCAGCTCTCGCATGGTCCACAATGGACGCCGTGGCGAAGAAGGACATCGTGCTCAAGGTGGCAAAACTGAAGAAGGCCTATGGTCCCGTGACCATCGTGGAGGGGTTCGACCTCCAGGTGGCGGCGGGTGAGGCCGTGGCCCTGACCGGGCGCAACGGCGCGGGCAAGTCGACGGTGCTCAGGTGTCTGGTCGGGGCGGACCGGCCGGATGAGGGAACCGTTGAGGTGATGGGGGTGCGCATGAGCGAGTCCAACGCTGAGATCCGGCGCAATGTCGCCACCGTCATCGACGATCTCGACTTCTTCCCCGATCTCAGCGTGGTGGAGCACCTTGACCTGCTGGCGCGTGCCCACGGCCTGGTGGACCCGGACGACCTGGTGGACGAGATCCTGGAGGAGGTGCAGCTGGTGCCGCAGGCCGGGCAGCTGCCCGCCACCTTGTCCTCGGGTCAGCGGCGACGGCTGGCCCTGGCCACCGCCTTCGTGCGGCCCCGTCGGCTGTTGGTGCTCGACGAACCGGAGCAGCGCCTCGACGTCGAGGGCGTGGCCTGGCTGGGGAAGCGGTTGCACGAGGAGCTGCGCGATGGGCTCGCCATCGTGCTGGCCTCACATGAGCCGTCGCTGCTGGAGGCGATCGGGGCGCGCGAGGTCAGGCTGGGGGAGCGATGAGGGAGCGATTCGGCGAGATCGGGACCGTCGATGAGCGGCAGCTGCGGCTGCTGGTGCGGGACTGGCGGCACGGCCGTGCGGATCGCAACCTCCTCCAGGCGCTGAGCGACGCCTACGTCATGGTCTTCGCGCTGGTGCTGGTCGGGGCGATGCTGGTCAGCTCGATCCTGCAGGCGCAGCGCACCGTCGCGGTGTGTGACACCGAGGCCTGCCTGGCCTCCCGTGGCCTGTTGCCCTGGGCCGCCACCGCGGCCTTCCTGGCCTTTGCGTTGATGGCCGCCAGGCTGTTCGGGCCGGTTGTTGCCTCGGCCGCGGAGGGGTTCTGGATTCTCGACGGCGATGTGAGCAGGCGTCGCTTCCTCCAGGGCCGACTGATCGCCTCGACGCTGCTCGCGCTGCTGGTGGGGGCTGGTTCGGGGGCGCTGGTGGCGGCGCTGGTCGGCAGTGACCTCACCGGCATCCTCACCTGGTCGGTGGCTTCCGGACTCGGCTGTTTCGCCCTGGTGGCCTTCGCCGCCGCAGAGCAGGGGGCGGAGCGTCGCTGGATCACCGGGGTGCTGCTGTGGTTGACGGGGCTGTTGGCCTTCGCGACGCTGTCGCTGCTGGTGCTGATCGCGACGGGGAGGCTGTCGGCAGGGGTCGTCGCCGCGTGGGGCGTGGAGTTCGCCTGGATCGTTGCCGGGCTCGGGGTGGTGCTGGGGGCGGTTTCCCTGGGGCTGGCCTGGGTGCGTCTGGTGCGGTTGCGCAGGCAGCGGCTCGTCGCCGGGTCTTCGCTGATCGCGGGGATGCAGGGGGCGGCCTTCGCCCTGGATCTGGCGTTGGTGCGGGACATCCTGGTGCAGTACCGGTCCAGGGAGAAGGGGTACGTGAGTCCGACGCGGGGGAGCGGGCTCGGGGTCAAGGCGCTCATCATGCGTGATGTGCAGCGGTTGTGGCGCAATCCGCGTCCGCTGCTGTTCTGGCTGGGGTCGATGCTGGTGCCCTATGCGGTCCAGGCCCTGGGGATGGGGATCGTCGCGGCCCCGGTCTCGGCCCTGGTTCTGATGGCGGCCCTGATCGGGTTCTGCAACTCGATGCGGGTGCTGACCCGGACCCTGGGTCTGCAGCGCTGCTTCCCGTTCGCCCCTGCGGCACTCAGGCAGGCGACGATGGTGGTTCCGGCGGTCCTGGCCCTGCTGTGGGCGGCGGCGGTGGCCCCGGCCTTCCTCGGGGTGGTCGGGGGAAGCTCGGTGGATGGGCTCACGGGCGTGACCCAGGCCCTGCTCACCGCGGCGGCCGGGCTGCTCGCAGCGGTCCGCTGGGTCACGGCGAAGCCCGCGAACTACGGCGGTCCGCTGGTGGCGACGACGGGCTTCGGCGCGGTGCCGCCGGGGTTGATGTTCTCGCTCATCAAGGGCATCGATGTCGTCACGGTGGTGACGTTGCCGCTGGTGCTGGGCTGGCCGTCGTGGATCTCGCTGGCGATTGCGCTCATCGCCTTCGGGATGCTGCGCTCGGGGTTGGATCAGCAGGCGCTGCTGGAGCAGCAGGAGGAGCAGCGTCGTCTGCTGGAGGAGGAGAAGGCCAGGCGTGCCGGGGTGGTCGCCGCGAGGACCCGGGTCAAGGTGCAGCGTCGACGCTGAGTCCGCAGGTGGGCCGACCCTCTCATACAGGTCATGTGGTCGCGCACCTGGCCTGTTGGGAATTGGTCTCATCAAGGCTTGGGAATTGGGGCGGGGATTTCCTCGATTCTTCTTCCAAACGCCCCCGAGGACCGGTAGATTCAGTCGGAAGGTCCCGGAGGGGACGTCCGAGAGGAGAATGATGAGCCGGTTGCGATGGCGCGGCGTCATGGCGGCAACAGTGGTGCTGGCCCTGACGATGAGCGGATGCCTGCAGGACCCGAAGCGGCAGAATGCTGAGGGCAGTGGAGGCGAGGGATGGGTCGCGAGCGGCGGCACCACGGATGGTGACAAGAAGGTCACCATCTTCGGAGCCTTCGGTGGCGACGAGAAGGCGGCCTTCGAGGCGTCGCTGGCGAAATTCGAGGCCGAGTCCGGCATCGATGTCGAGTACGCCAACAGCGACGACTTCACCACCTTGATCAAGACGAAGATCAAGTCGGGGGACACCCCGGACATCGGGCTGTACCCGCAGCCGGGTGGCCTGCTGGAGGCGGCGGCTGAGAGGGCGGTCCAGCCGATCGACACCTACCTCGACTACGACGCGCTGGACTCCACGCTGGTGCCGGGCTTCCTGGATGCGGCCCGATACAAGGGACGGGTCTACGGGGCGCCGATGCGCATGGCCGTGAAGTCCATCGTCTGGTACCCCGCCTCCTACAAGGAGCTGGGGCTCAGCACGGAGCCGCAGACGATGCAGGAGTTGGCCCAGGTCTCCGACCAGATCAAGGGCCGGGGTACGGCGCCGTGGTGTCTTGGTGTGGAGTCCGATGCCGCCACCGGGTGGCCGGGCACGGACTGGATCGAGGAGATCGTGCTCCGGATGCACGGCCCCGAGGTCTACGACCAGTGGACCAGCCACCAGATCCCCTTCAACGATGAGCGCATCGTGCAGGCCTTCGAGGAGTTCGGCAGGATCGCGCTCACCGAGGGCAATGTCCACGGCGGGGCCCAGGGCATCCTGGCCACCAACTTCGGCACCACCATGAACCCGGCCTTCGAGGACCCGGCGAAGTGCTACTTCATGCGGCAGGGCAACTTCGTGGCCTCCATGCTGCCGAAAGCCACCCAGGACGACCTGGACAACGCCGTCGGCACCTTCGCGTACCCGCCCTACGAGGGTGGCTACGACGGCAAGCCGATGCTGGGTGGCGGTGACATCGCAGGCCTGTTCAATGGCGATGACCCGGATGCCATCGAGGTGATGAAGTTCCTCACCAGCGACCAGTTCGGTGCCGAGTGGGCGAAGGCGGGCGGCTGGCTGTCCCCGCACCGGACCTTCGACGTCTCGAACTACCCGAACGAGACCACCCGCAGGATCGCGGACATGGCCACCAGCGCGACGGTGTTCCGTTACGACGGCTCCGACCTGATGCCCAACGCCGTTGGTGGTGGATCGTTCTGGACCGGCATGGTGGACTTCCTGAGCGGGGCGAAGACCGCTGAACAGGTGACCACCGACATCGAGAACTCCTGGCCGAAGTGATGAGTACGTCAGCCGAGCAGGTGACGAAGGTCACCGGATCCCCCGAGGTGAGGCGCAGCGGAACCCCCGCGAACTGGCCTCGGGCGTGCATGGGGCTGCTGGGCATGGTGCTGATCGGGTGGTTCGTCGGCAACGCCTTCCTGGCGCTGGCCTACTACCCCGAGTGGTTCAGCCTCGGCGTCCCGGTGGTGAACAAGATCATCCAGGCCCTGTTGGCCATGGTCTTCGGTATCGGCGGGTCGTTGATGTTCTTCGCCAGCATGAACCTGTTCATCAACGGGCTGCCGGGTCGGCTGTCGCAGTTCCTGATGCCGTACGCCTACGTGTTGCCGGCGTATTTCACCATCGGTCTGGTGTTGCTGTACCCGACGATCCAGACGGTGAACTACTCCTTCGCGAATGCGGACTCCACGGCCTATCTGGACCCGTGGTACGGCAACTTCCAGGCGGTGCTGAGCTCGGACGAGTTCCTGCGCACCATCTGGAACAACGTGCTGTGGCTGCTGCTGGTGCCTGCCTCGACGGTGGTCATCGGTCTGATCGTCGCCGTGCTGGCGGATCGGCTGTCGCCTCGTGGGGAGAAGCTGTCGAAGGCGTTGATCTTCCTGCCGATGGCGATCTCCTTCGTCGGCGCGGCCACCATCTGGCAGTTCATCTACGACTACCAGTCCGGTGACAAGCAGATCGGTCTGCTCAACGCCATCGTCGCGACGCTGGGTGGTCAGCCCGAGCCGTGGATGCAGCACGAGGGCGGAGCCCTCAACAGCCTGCTGCTCATGGTGATCGTGGTGTGGTTGCAGGTCGGCTATGCGATGGTGCTGTTGTCCACGGCCATCAAGAACGTGCCGGAGGACACGTTGGAGGCGGCCCGCATCGACGGTGCGTCGGAGCTGAAGATCTTCTTCCAGATCATCATCCCGCAGATGAAGGGCACCATGATCACGGTCTTCGTGACGGTGTTCATCATGGTGATGAAGATCTTCGACATCGTCTACGTGATGACCAACGGCAACTACAAGACCAACGTGATCGCGAACCTGTTCTTCCAGGAGTTGTTCGTCAACCAGAACGCGGGCAAGGCGTCGGCCATCGTGGTGCTGCTGTTGCTGGCCGTGATCCCGGTGCTGGTCTACCAGGTGCGTCACTTCAAGCGTGAGGAGCAGGAGCGATGAAGGCTGTCGATTCAACTCACAAGCGCAGCTGGGTGAGCATCATCGTGGTGACCCTGCTGTGTCTGCTGTGGCTGCTGCCGACCATCGGGTTGCTGGTGACGAGCTTCAGGCCCATCGATGACATCAACTCCTCGGGGTGGTGGGAGGCCATCTTCAAGCCTGCCTTCACCCTGCAGAACTACGTCGGGGTGTTCGACAAGAGCAACATGGCGATGGCCTTCGTCAACGCCTTGGCGGTCGCGGTGCCAGCCACCATCATTCCGATCATGTTCGCGGCCTTCGCGGCCTATGCGTTCACGTTCCTGGAGTTCAAGGGCAAGGACTTCCTGTTCGTCACGATCGTCGCCGTGATGGTCGTGCCGTTGCAGGTGGCCCTCCAGCCGATGCTGGACCTGCTCGGTCCCCGCGGGCTGAACATCGCGGGCCAGTACGTCGCGGTGTGGATGCTGCACACCGGGTTCGGTATGCCGCTGGCGATCTACACGTTGCGCAACTACATGACGACGTTGCCGCGCTCGATCATCGAGTCGGCGAAGATGGATGGGGCCACCCACTACCAGACGTTCTGGCGCCTGGTGTTCCCGATGTCGATGCCCGCGATTGCCGGTTTCGCGATCCTGCAGTTCCTGTGGGTGTGGAACGACCTGCTCATCGCGCTGCTGTTCCTCAAGCCCGAGAACGAGACGGTCATCGTCGCGTTGAAGGGCATGTTGGGCACGCAGGGCCAGGGCTGGGAGCTGTTGACGGCGGGCGCGTTCATCTCGATGGCGCTGCCGCTGCTGGTCTTCGTGGCCATGCAACGGTTCTTCGTCCGGGGCATGACCGCAGGAGCGGTCAAGGGCTGAACCAACCGGTGGGACGGGGCCGCTGCGGCGGCCCCGTCTCGCTGTCCTGACCCGGGTGAGGGCCCTCGCCGGAAATAGCGTAGGCTTGCCTTACGTTATCGAGCGGGAAGGTGGGCGATGGGCGTCACCCCGAATGTTCGCCGCGATGCGGCACCGGGCCTCCGGGCGGTCTCCCTGGCCAGGCGGATGCTGGCCGGTGGGGCCTCGTGCTCAGTGACAGCATGGCGTCTGGACCTCTGCCACGACATGGTGGCCCACGGGCTGACCACCGACGGCGAGATCGTGGTTGCGCTGTGGCCCGCGATGGAGAACGAGCTGTTCTGGATACCGGACGGGACCGTGTTGGACGTGCGAATCGACATGGTGCGGCACTCCTGCGACACCATGCTGAACGTGGTCGCCAGCTCCTGTCACATGCTGGGCAGGATGGCCCTGCTGGGGCGGGAGAGACGCGCGGAGTTGATCGAGGGGCATCGGCTGCCTGAGCGGGTCGCGGAGCTGGCCCAGCTGGAGGGGACCCGGGTGGGCTTGGTGAGCGTGGATCGGGTCCTGGTCCACGACCACAACGGCCCCGTCTCGGTTCCCTGGCAGGAGCTGGGGGGCGAACTTCCCGATTTTCCCGCCGATGATCTCGCGGTGCACGATGTGGTTGCGAGCCTGGGGCAGGGTGTGCTGAAGCGCTGGTGCACCGGGGTGCGGCTCGGCCTGCTTCCCGGGACCGCGACGGTGCGTCCCTCGGGGCCGCAGGTCTGTGCGCACCTGTTGGACAAGGTGTCCTGCGTGGACGTGGACCGCACCGGGGTCACACTGATGCACATCGGGGCCGAGGAGACCGCGACGGTCTTCGTCGAGTTCGACTCCCGGCCGACGGACCTGCCCTCCCTCCAGCGGGCGGTCGCCGACATCAGCAGCGCGCTCTGAGGAAGGGTGGCCGCGCCTGGCCCTCGTCGATGTTGTCGCGGCCCGATGCCTGTCGTCTGGTCTCTGACGCCCGAAGCCCCGGTCCGGGGCTTCTTTCACCGCCGCCACCCACCGGGCAGGAACCGCCGATGACGGACGGTTCGCCGTCGCATGGTGACGTCCCAGCGTCTTTTGCCGGCGATTCGTGCTCGACGGGTGGGCGGGGTGCCACGTTCGGGGTGGAGCCTCGGGGTGCGGTGTCGGGAGAAAGCAGAGGCCGCAGCCCCCTGTGGGGACTGCGGCCGGTGTGCTTCAGACGGGTGCCCGGATGGGCCTGGGCGTCAGCGGGCCTGGAAGGAGGTGCAGGCGGCGTCTGCGACCTCGATGCCCTCGGCGGTGCACATCAGGTCGGAGTTGTGCACGCACTCGAGACGCTGGCAGGCGCCGACGCGGCCGTCAGCGGTGGGCAGGCCGCCGCGGGCGTCGAGGGTGATGAAGGTGGTGCAGGCGGACTTGCCGTCGAAGGTGACCGCGAAGGCGGTGCAGCCGTCGTTGTTGAAAGCGCAGGTGGAGGTGCTGCAGGACTTGAGAGCGGTGATGGCGGACATCGTGGGACCTTTCGTCTGGGTGCATCTGATGGGAATTACGCTAAACCCGAAATCTCGCCTCCGCAAGCAAGTGAAACCTGCCCTGGCTAGGGTTTTGAGTGCTCGGTGTTGTGTTAAATCCACTCATTTCGACGGCGCCGCCGTTGCGTAAATCGTGAACTTCCTCGTCACGGCGATGCGCTGAGGGTGCCCTCGGTCACAGGCCGAGGCGGTACATGGCCGCGCCCAAGGCGTCCAGTGCGGCCTCGACGTCCAGCGCCCGCGCCTCGGTGATCTCCGTCAGCAGGTGGCGGTAGGCCTCGAAGATCGTCTCGCGCTCCTCGGTCTCGACCCACTCGCTGCGGTTCCAGGTGTGGAACTGGGCCGCCGCCTCACGCAGCTCCTCGGCGACCCGCTCCTGCCAGGTCTCCGGCTGCGCCTCCTGGGCCGCGTCGAGGAGACGGCGACGCTGCTGCTTCCAGGCCGTGAAGGCGCGCGTGGCGTACCGGGAGGAGCGATGTTGTGAACCCGTCCACTCCCGGAACGGGTTGTGCCAGTTCTCCGCCACCCACTCCGGCGTGCGCAGCTGCCGGATGCTGGTCTCGCGGCCCTTGTAGGTGCGCCGTGCGGCCCGGCCAGCGGTCTCGGGGATGCTGCTGAGGTAGCAGTGCTCCAGCTGGGGCAGCTCGGGCAGCGCGTCGAAGCCGAAACAATCAGTCATTCTGAGGTGACGCAGCTCCGGCCACGACGACAGCGCCTCGATGTTCGCGACCATCGCTGGGGCGCCCTGGAGGGTGAGTTGGTGCAGCCTCGGGTAGGTGCTGGCGAGCTCGGCCAGGTCGAAGTGCTCCCCCGTCAGGGTGAGGTCCGTCGTCCCCGGGATGGCGACGGGGGCGGGCGCGGTCAGCTCCAGCCACGGGCCGTCCCACTCGACGGGGACGGGGAAACTCAGCTCCAACTCATCGACCTGGGGCGGCAGCTGCAACCCGGGCAGCTCCACCTCCACCCGCACCTGATGCAGCAGCGGCAGGGCCGTGATGAGCTCCATCAGGTGCGGGTAGGGGCGCTCCAGGGTGATCCCGGTCGCCCAGCGCAGCTGTTTCAGCTCCTCCAGCGGGGCGTCCAGCACCTCGTCGTTGATCCAGCCGCGGGGGACCCGCTGCCGGGTGCCGTTCAGCGTCAGCATCGCGGGGCGCTCACCCAGCTCGGCCTTGACCTGAGGCCCGCCGCGCTGCTGCCACAGCCACTCGTGCCGGGCGTCGCTGGCGAAGAACGCGCCCCACTGAAGCGGCCAGTCGGTGACCAGCGGCGGCAGCCAGCCCAGCTCCCGGAAGAAGTGGGGCACGCGGGAGTCGGAGGTGATGACCGCGGTCTCCCCGTCGAAGCTGTACCGGTGGGCGCGCAGTGGCCTGATGCCGTCGAGGGACTCGGGGAGCTCGGGCTCGAAGTGGTCGAGGCTGAGCCACGACTTGGAGCGTGCCTCCATCCCGACGAGCTGGGCCAGCCCCCAGCGCTGGTGACGGTGGTCGAAGATGCCGTAGACGGTGCCGACCCGAGGAGAGCTCATGGGCAGGACCCTACCGGCCTGGGCAGTGGTCCGAATCCGCTCAGGTCTCGAAGAGGACCGGGCCGGGGCGGATGCCCTCCAGCCAGGTCCGGGTGACCCTCACGTGTTCCATGACCAGGAAGCGCGCGCCCTCGGCGTCCTTGGCCTGGATCGCGGCGGCGATCCTCAGGTGCGCGGTGTCCGAGACGGCCTTGAGCTCCCGGTGGGCCTCGTCCTCGAAGACGTGGTAGTCGCGGCCACGCCGTCGCATGATCTCCAGCAGCGTGGCGATCAGCGGGTCCTGGCCGCCGTTGACGATGGCGGCGTGGAAGTCGTTGTCCAGCTGCTGGGCCTCAGGCCCGGGGTCGAGGGCCGCCAGCCGGGAGGCCAGGGCGACGACGTGCTCGCGCCCGGCGTCGCTCAGACGCGCCGCGGCCTGGGCCGCCGCGTGACCCTCCAGCACCTCGCGCAGCGGCAGCAGCTCCAGGTACCGGTCCAGGGGGAGCAGTGGGATCACCATCTCCAGGCCCTGCAGGATCTCGCCCGGCCCCATCGTCGAGACCGTGCACCGACTCCCCGGACGCGCCTCCAGGGCGCCTGCCACCGTCAGCATCCGCTGCGCCTCCCGCAGCGAGCTCCGCGAGACCCCGAGCTGCTCGCAGAGCTCTGCCTCGCTGGGCAGCGGGTCGCCGCAGCGCAGGGCGCCGGTGGCGATCATCCGGCACAGTCCCTGCCGGGCGGTCTCGACGGCGGTCACCGAATCCCGAGTGCTCATGGACCAAGCAAACCATGCCAAGCCCCGCCGACAACGGCGATTGTCTGACAAAGAGAAAAATTTTCCTGAAAACCTAGCGTTGCTCAGGGATTTTGTGCTCCAATTGTCCGACAGGAAAGGTGCAGTGATGCCAGTCAACGAACCACCGCGCGACGGGGCGGAGCTCGGATGGACCCTGGACGGGGCCGTCCGCCACCTCAACCACGGCTCCTTCGGGGCGGTGCCGGTGGCCGTTCAGGCCGAACAGGAACGGCTGCGCCGCCAGATGGAGGCCAACCCCGTGCGCTGGTTCTCCGGCCTCCCCGAGAAGATCGCAGCCGCCCGCAGCGAGATCGCCCACATCCTGCAGGTCCCCACCCAGCAGCTCGCCCTGGTGCCCAACGCCTCCGCCGGGGCCAGCGCGGTCCACGACTCCCTGATCGGGACCGGACCGGTGGACGTCATGGTCACCGACCACGGCTACGGGGCGATCTCGGCCGGGGCGCGTCGGCTGGCCCAGCGGAGTGGAGGCCGGGCCCACGAGGTGGCGATCCCACTGGCCGCGCCTGCCGACCGGGTGGTCGAGCTGGTCGCAGAACACCTGGAGCGCCACCGCCCCGGGCTGCTCGTCATCGACCAGGTCACCTCCGCCACCGCCCGCGCCCTTCCCGTCGCCGAAATCTGCATCCTGGCCAGGGAGCTGGGCGTGCTGAGCCTCGTCGACGGCGCCCACGCGCCCGGGGTGCTCGCCGAGCCCGTGTGCCGCGAGGCCGATTTCTGGGTGGGCAACCTCCACAAGTTCGCCTGCGCCCCCCGTGGGGCTGCCGTGCTGGTGGCCCGCGACGGCGAGCGCCTGCACCCGGTCATCGACTCCTGGGGTGCCGGGCTCGGCTTCCCCGAACGCTTCGACCACCTCGGTACCCTCGACCTCACGGCCTGGCTCGTCGCCCCCTTCGCCTGGCGCCACCTGGAGGAGCAGGTCGGCTGGGAAACCATCCGACGGCGCGCCGCCGAGCTGGCCGATGCCGGGCAGGCGCGGCTGGCCGAGGCTCTGGACGGCGTCGTCGCTGACCCGATCCCCGATGTCGGGCAACCCGTCGGGCCGATGCGTCTGGTGCGGTTGCCCGGGCGTCTCGGCAGCTCCCGTGAACAGGCCGATGCGCTGCGCATCCCGTTCTGCGACCTCAGCGGGGTCGCGCTCGCCTTCACCAGCTTCGCAGGACGCGGCTACCTGCGCTTCAGCACCCACCTCTACACCGTGAAGGAGGACTTCGATCACCTGGCGACCGTGGGGTTCCCCCTGCTCCACCGCTGGGCCCGGCAGGACCAGGGGGATCAACCACCCAATGGTGTTCACTTCAAGGAGGAAGCATGAGACGAATCCACGCCCTGGCTGCGGCCGCTCTGGCCACAGCCCTCACCCTCACCGCCTGCGCCGGGGACGGCACCGGCAAGGAGTCCGACTCCGGCAAGGTCAAGATCACGATGGTGGAGTCGCTGACCAGCCCGGCCCGCACCACCCTGCTCAACTCCCTGATCCAGGAGTTCGAGACCAAGCACAGCAACATCGACGTCGAACTCGTCTCGCCGCCGACCGACCAGGCCGATGCGAAGATCCAGCAGATGCTCCAATCCGGCTCCGGTGTGGACGTGCTGGAGGTCCGTGACCTCACCGTCGGGCCCTTCAGCAACAACGGCTGGCTGCACGACATGGCCGCCGACCTGAAGGGCTGGGAGGGGATGCAGGCGATGACCGAACAGGCCAGGACCGCAGCCACCAGCGCCGACGGGAAGACCTGGTTCGTGCCCTACGGCTTCTACGGGCTCAGCCTGTTCTATCGGACCGACCTGGTGGCCGAGGCCGGATTCGACGGCCCGCCGAAGACCTGGCAGGACCTGCTGGAGCAGTCGCAGAAGATCCAGGACCCCAGCCAGAACCGCTACGGCTACGCCTTCAGGGGAGGCAAGAACTCCGCTGGACAGGTGCTCAGCATCCTCGAGGCCTACAACGCAGACAAACTGGACGTCACCAACGCCTACAAGGTCACCAGCGGGGAGACGATCTTCTCCACCCCGGAGTCGCAGACCGCGCTGGACACCTACATCGAGCTGTTCAAGAAGGGCTCCCCGGAGTCCTCCGTCGCCTGGGGATACCCGGAGATGGTCCAGGGCTTCACCAACGGCTCCACCGCCTTCCTGCTGCAGGACCCCGAGGTGATCGCGGTGGTGAAGGAGAGCTCCCTCACCGCGGAGCAGTGGAACGTCGCCCCGAACCTGCTCGGCCCCACCGGCAAGGCCGCCTGGCCGATGGCCACGGCCGGGTGGGGGGTCACCTCGTTCTCGAAGCACAAGGCCGAGGCCTTGGAGCTCGTCAAGTTCCTCTCCGGTGAGGCCTCGACCAGGTTCGCGAAGGAGAACTCCCTGGTGCCGATCCTGACCGCAGCCGGGGAGGACGAGTTCTTCAAGACCGGCCCGTGGGCGGCCTACGTCACGATGACCTCCGCCCCCGAGACCTGGATCGCGGTCACCGAGCCCCGCAGCTCCGCGTGGTGGACCGAGTGGATGCAGCGCTCCGAGACGGACCTGCAGAAGGTGCTGCTGGGGGAGATGAGCACCACTGACCTGCTCAAGGGCTGGGACCAGTACTGGACCGAGAAGTGGGCCGGGTGATGCAGCCCACCCCCTCAACGAGCCCTGCCGGGGCGGCTGCGGTGAGCGGCCGCCCCGGCGGTGGGCGTCGATTCCGACGGCGCACGGCCTGGACGATCCTGGCCTTCCTGGCCCCGGCGTTCGTGTTCGTGACCGTCTTCACCTACTTCCCGCTGTTCCGTGGCAGCGAGATGGCCTTCAGGCGTTGGTCGCTGTGGGACCTCACCTCCACCCCGTTCATCGGGTTGGAGAACTTCACCACCCTGCTGCAGGACCCGGTGTTCTCCTCGACGATGTGGAACTCGGTGGTCTGGGTGGTGGGCTCCCTGGTGCCGCAGTTCCTGATCGGCTTCCTGATCGCGCTGGGGCTGCGCCGTCGCTTCCCATTGCGCGGCCTCTACCAGGCCGTGGTGTTCTACCCGTGGGCGGTCTCCGGCTTCCTGATCGGCATCCTGTTCCGGTGGATGTTCAACTCCGAGTTCGGGGTCATCAACGACCTGCTGATGCGTCTTGGCCTCAGCCAGGCCCCGATCCCGTGGCTGGCCAAGCCGGAGTTCGCGATGTTCGCCGTCGTGGTGGCCAACGTCTGGTACGGGGTGACCTTCTTCGCCATCATGATCCTGGCCGCCCTGCAGTCGGTGCCCGAGGAAATCCTCGAGGCGGCCGCCATCGACGGGGCCGGGCGCTGGCGCACACTGTTCCACGTGACGATCCCCACCATCGCCAGCACCCTGGTGTTGTCGGTGCTGCTGCGGGTGATCTGGATCTTCAACTTCCCCGACATCATCTACGCCATGACCGGCGGCGGCCCCGGCAACCGCACCCAGATCGCCACCACCTGGATGATCCAGTTCACCCAGCAGGGGGACTACGGGATCGCCTCCGCGTTGGGCTTCATCGTCATGGCGGTGCTGCTGTGCTTCACGGGGCTCTACCTGATGGTGCTGTCCAGGAGGGCACGGACATGATCGGCAAGGACCCCCTGTGGCTGCGCGGCATCCGGGTGGCGGGGCTGACGCTGTGGCTGCTCATCACCTTGTTCCCGCTGTACTGGATCGCCCTGACCTCACTGAAACCGGCCCGGGACATCGCCGAGTACCCGGTGCGGTACTGGCCGCGCGAGTTCAGCCTCGAGAACTACGAGTCACTGCTGAAGGCCGCCCAGTTCGGCACCTACCTGGGCAACTCGCTCATCGTCTCCTCGGCGGCTGCCACCGTCGCGACGGTGATCGCGCTGCTGAGCGGCTACGTGCTGTCCCGCTTCCACTTCCGGGGACGGGGTGCGGTGCTGGTGGCCTTCCTCATCACCCAGATGATCCCGGCCTTCATCGCGCTGGGGCCGCTGTACCAGATGTTCACCAACCTGGGGCTGGTGGACTCCCGGTTCGGGCTGGTGCTGGTCTACGTGGCGATGACCATCCCGTTCTCAGCCATCATGCTTCGGGGTTTCTTCGACAATGTGCCGGACAGCCTGGAGGAGGCGGCGATGGTGGACGGCCTGACGCGGCTGGGGGCACTGTGGCGGGTGATCGTGCCGGCCATGACCCCGGGCATCATCGCCACCTACATCTTCAACTTCGTCAACTGCTGGAACGAGCTGTTCCTGGCCACGACGCTGCTGAACGCGGATTCCTCGCGCACCGTCCCGACGGCGCTGAACGGGTTCATCTCCAGTTTCAACATCGAGTGGGGTCCGATGTCGGCAGCCGCGGTCATGACCATCGTGCCCACCATGCTGTTGTTCGCGCTGGCCAGCCGGTGGATCGTCTCCGGCCTGACCCAGGGAGCCACCAAGGGTTGAGCGAGCGCGTACACTGGCCAGCAAAGTTGCACGGGTGCAAGCCGACTCGCCGATCGAGCTTGACTTGTTAGAACTGCACGTGTGTAATTTTGTGAATGAAAGGGGGAGGCATGGACAACATCTGGGATTTCACGGCGGGGGCTGACGATCAGTTTGCGTGGCACCAGCATGCCCTGTGCGCACAGACCGATCCCGAGGCGTTCTTCCCGGAGAAGGGTGGCTCGACCCGCGAGGCCAAGCGCGTGTGCTCCAACTGCACCGTGCGGGCCGAGTGTCTCGAGTACGCTCTTGCCAACGACGAACGGTTCGGTATCTGGGGCGGGTTGTCGGAGCGGGAACGCCGCAAGCTGAAGCGGCAGGCGATCTGAGGTCATCTGGCCCGGCACCCGCGGTTCGGCTATCGTCGAGGGTGCCTTTCCCGCCAGGGGAGGGGCCACTGACCAGGAGGATTCCGCTTGACTTCCGAAGGCTCTGCGGCCGAACTGTGGTCCTGGATCGAGGAGGAACCGGATGACGTCATCCCCAATCCGATCGATCCGAGCACGGTCGTCGCTGTCATGGTGGTGCACAACGCCGAGGACTGGCTGAACCGTCAGCTGCGCTCGTTCAACAGGCTCTACCCTCGGCCCGGTCGCATCATCGCCGTGGACAACGGGTCCCAGGACACCTCGCGTGCCATTCTGGACCAGGCCCACGCCGTCGGCACGATCGACGCGGTCCTCACCGGCGATCCGCGGTGGACCTTCGGGCAGGCGGTGGCCCATGCCCTGCGTGGGGACGAGCAGTGGATCTGGCTGCTCCATGACGACTCCACCCCCATGCCCAATGCGCTCGACGAGCTGCTGCGTGGTGCTGCGCTGACCGGGGCCGACCTGGTGTTCCCGAAGCTGTTGCAGCCGCGTCGCCGCAACTATCCCGAGACCTTGTCCGAGATCGGGCAGACCATCAGCCGTTCGGGGCGGAGGGTCAGCACCGTCGAGGACGGCGACATCGACCAGGGGCAGGACCAGCCCCAGGAGGTTCTGGGCGGTTCGACGGCGGGGCTGCTGGTCAAGGGGACGGTGTGGCGTCAGCTCGGCGGGCTGGCCCCGGAGCTGCCCTTCCACCGCGACGGCCTCGATCTGGGGTGGCGCGCCAACGAGGCCGGGTTCAGGGTCCTGACCTGGCCGGAGGCTGCGCTGAACCACCGGCAGGCGGGCATGATCGGGCTGCGCGAGACCGTGGGGGCCGAGGACCCGCACGAGAGCGACCGGTTGGCGGCCCTGCGCGTCGTGGCGGCCCGTGGCCCGCATCCCCGGAGGAAGGGGGGGCTGGTCGTCGGCAGCTGGTTCCGGGCGCTCGGTTTCCTGCTGCTCAAGTCGCCACGGCTGGCCGGGGCGGAACTCCGCGCCGCCCGACGGTTCGCCGCCGAGCAGAACCGGGTGAGGGAGCTGAGGTCCCGCAGCGTGGCGATGACCCGGGACGTCTCCCCGCTGCTGCCACATCGTCACTGGGCGATCCGCAACGCCTTCGACAAGGTCGGCAACGGCATCGCCGAGCGGTACCGGGACTTCGCCAGCCAGGAGTCGGGGATCAGCATCGACGAGATGACCGGCGACGACTACGCCGGTGGGACCACCCGCAGCCGGGTGTTCACCCCGGTGGCCCTGCTCACCGTGCTGCTGGTGCTGGCCGGGGTGCTCGCGGCCCGCACCCTGTTCGGGACCGGGGAGATCTTCGGCGGCGGTCTGCTGCCCGCCCCGACCTCGCTGGGAAATGCCTGGTCGCAGGCGCTGAGCCCGGTGGTGGGCAGCTCGGGGGCGAACGCACCGTGGCTGCTCATCGGGGCGACGCTGTCCTTTCTCAGTTTCGGCAGCCCGCAGGTGCTGGTGGTGATCGCTCTGCTGGTCGCCCCGCTGCTGGCCGCGATGGCGGCCCACTCGCTGCTGCGCCGGTTGGAGCTGCCGCAGGGCGCGGCTGCGACGCTGGCCGCCGTGTGGGCGGGGGCGACGCTGCTGCTCGGCCTCGTCACGGCGGGGGACATCGCTGGGATGCTGCTGGCCATCGTGCTGCCCTCGCTGGCCCGCGCCGTCGTGGTGATCCACACGGACGACTCGGTGGGGGCGGAACGGCTGCGGGCCCCGGCCGGGGCGGCCTTCTGGCTGCTCGTGGGTGCCTCCGCGTGGCCGGTGCTGTGGCTGCTCGCGGCCATCGCCGGGACGGTCTGGGTGGTCAGGGAGCGTCACCGTCTGGTCGAGGTGCTGATCCTGGTGCTGCTGCCGCTGGCCTTCCTGGCCCCGTGGCTGCCCACCCTCGTCACCTGGCCGGGCAGGCTCCTCACCGGGCCGGACCCGCTGGCCTGGCCCGCCTTCTCGCCCCCGGCGATCGCCCTGTTCTTCGGCCGCATCCTGCCCTCGGGGTTCCCGGTGCTGGTCAATGTCATCTTCTTCGGGGTGCTCACCCTGGTGGCGCTGTATGCGACGATGCGGCTGGGATCGCTCCGGAAACGCCTGTGGGTGCTGGGTGGGCTCGGCATCCCGCTCATGGTCGGGGCGCTGCTGTCCCGGCTGGTGGTTCCTGTGGGCGGCGGAGAGGCCCGCGCGCTGCTGTCCGGCTGGGCGCTGCTCGCGGTGGCGGCGCTGCTGGCCCCGCTCGTCGTGCTGGGCGCTGAGGAGGAGCAGCCGCGCCTTGACCGCCGTGTCGTGCTCGGGGCGCTGAGCGGTGTCTCGGGGATGGTGCTGGTGGTGTGGGCGCTGTTCGGTTTCTCCGGACCGGTGACGAACCAGCACTCCGCCCTGCCCGACCACGTGCGCAAGGTCATGACCTCCACCCGGCAGACCCGGGTGCTGATGATCCGGAGCGCTGCCGACGGCAGGCTGACCTGGAACGTCGTGGATGCCAATCAGCCCCGGTGGGGTTCTGGGGAGCGCAGCGCGGTCGGCTCCTTCGAGGAGGACTACGCCGCGCTGGTCCAGCTCTTCGGCGGCGGTGACGCCCCGGAGGACCTGGCGACGCGGCTGGCGGATGTCGCGATCAGCCACGTGTGGATGCAGGGGTTCAGCGCGGAGCAGCTGGCCGCCGTCGGGAATGCCGCCGGACTGACCCGCAACCCGGCGGATGAGCAGACCGTGGTGTGGACGGTGGTCGGGCTGCCGTCGCGGGCCAGCATCCTGGAGGGGGAGGAGAGCGTTCCAGTCGCAGATGCCGAGGTGAAGGCCTCGCAGGTCGAGCGGGTCCTGGAGCTCGCCGAGGTGGCGGATGGCCGCTGGCAGGCCAGCGTGGCAGGCGAGGCCCTGGCCCCGGGGCCGGAGCAGTCCAAGGCCACCTTCGTGGTTCCGGCCGGGGCCTTCGGTGCGCTCAGCTGGGGGTTGCGGCCCACCTGGCTGTCGTTCGGGTGGCAGCTGTTCGTGGTGCTTGCGCTGCTGACCCTGGCTGCCCCGACGGCCGGGGGTGCGGCCTCGGCCCGACGTGGAGTGGAGGACTGATGGGCAGGATCGTGCAGACCCTCGGCGGATTCGTGGTGCTGTCGGCGCTGCTGTTCGCCGTCACCTTGCTCACTCCGGCGGAACTGCCGCGCGTGACGACGGTGGAGACCACCCGCAGCGCGAAGGTGGTGTGCATCCCGACCGAGGAGGGGGGAGACGTCCACGTCACGGGCACCAACACCGTCGGCACCCTGGGCGAGGCCCCGGAGCCGGGCCAGCGCGTGGTGCTCACCGGGCAGAACTCGCCTGTGGTCGCCGAGGGCACGGCGGGGCCGGTTGGCGGGGCGTTGTCCGGCAGTGGGGCGGTGCGTACGCTGACCCCGTGCATCCGTCCCGTCTCGCGGGGGGTGATCTCGCTTCCGGCCACGGCCAACACGGTGCTTCGGATCGTCAACCCGGACGCCTCGGAGGCCGCCATCGACCTGACCCTGCTCGGTCCGGACGGTGAGATCCAGGCCCTCGGGGCCAGGGGGATCGCGCTCGGCCCGAACGGTGAGAAGACCATTGCGTTGTCTGTGCTGACCTCGGAGGCCACGCCCGTCGGGGTGTCCTTCCAGGCCAGCCGGGGCCGGGCCGCCGTCGTGGCCTTCACCACCACGAGCACCAGCGGTACGGCAGCGATCCCGGCGGAGGCCGCCACCACGCACTGGCTGCCCGGGGTGATGGCCGATGTCCCGGAGGCCTCGGTGGTGCTCGCGAATCCCGGGCATGACCGCGCGACGGTGCGGCTCACCGCCTACGGCACCACGCCCGCCTACACCCCGGACGGTGGGGACTCGGTCACCATTGCCGGGCACTCCACCGTCGTGGTTCCCCTGCAGGGGGCGCTGGCCGGTGAGGCGGCTGCCCTGCGGGTGGACTCCGATGTGGAGGTGCTGGCCGGGCTGGCGGTGGCCCAGGGAGATGGGGCGCAGGTCTCGCCTGTGAGGGCCGGGGCGGAGCTGGTCAGCTTCGTCGCCCCGGGCGGCACCCTGCAGCTGACCAACCCGGGTGCCGAGCCGGTCACGGCCAGTCTGGTCGTCGATGACGGTGAGGTCGGCACGGTCGAGGTCGGGGCCGGGATGACCGTGGCCCAGGCCCTCCCGGAGACCACCGACGCTGCCCAGTCGGTCACCGTCCGGGCGTCGTCGGAGATGTTCGGCGCGGTGGTGGCCACCGGAGAGGCCGGAACCTGGGTGGCGCCGCTGCAACCTGCCGGGAGCGGAGACGCGGCCCCCGTCGAGGCCGAGCTGGACCCCGGCCTGCGCTGACGGTAGGCCCTGCGCTGACGGTAGGCATCAAGGCCGGAGCTGGACCCCGGCCTGCGGTGGCGGCTTGCGCTGTGAACCGCCACGCTGCTTCGGGCACGAATCGCTGGTGAAAAGCGTTGGCGCGTCGCGATGCGACGGTGAACCGTCGGTTCTCGGCGATTCGTGCCTGATTTTTCCTGGGGTGCGCTTCGAGCACGAATCGCTGGCGAAAAACGCTGGCGCGTCGCGATACGACGGCGAACCGTCGGTTCTCGGCGATTCCTACCTGTTTTTCCTGGGGTGCGCTTCGGGCACGAATCGCTGATGAAAAGCGTTGGCGCGTCGCGATGTGACGGTGAACCGTTGGTTCTCGGCGATTCGTGCTTCGAGGGGCGGCGGTGATGGTCGGCGGTGGAGATGGCCAGAGGCCGGGGTCAGTCCTCCCAGTCGGGGTCGTCGCCGACGAAGTCGCTGAGCGGGCGGGTGGTGAGGGCGCTCAGCTGCTCGACGATGGTGCGGTGGACCAGGGAACGCAACGCGCTTCGGCTGGAGGCGCGGTGCTCCAGGGGACGCTCGTAGATCACGATCTGGGCGGGGCGACCCCGGCTTGGTTCCAGGGCGGCGGACATCGGCACCCGGTCGCCGGACCAGGCGGTCCGCAGCAGGGGCACATCCTCCACCCCGACGATGATCCCGTCCAGGGCGTGCGGGTCCACGCGGGAGATCTCCTCCAGTGCCCAGGTCACGCACTGGTTGAAGTACTCGGTGCGTCGTGGCCGGTGCAACGGGACGGTTCTGCCCCAGGTGTGGGGCAGGGCGAGCGGCCCCCTCAGGCCTCGTTCGTGTCGGTCCCGGCTGCGTGGCATGTGCACACTCTAGTCATCCAGGAGTTAATCTTCTTTGGTGCGCCGTTGTTCCCGATCCACGTGCGGCCAACCGGCCGTCGCCACCCTCACTTACGTGTACGCCGATTCCACGGCTGTGCTGGGGCCGCTGGCCGCCACCCCCGTACCGGGAGCGTTCGACCTGTGTGCCACTCACGCAGCCCGCACCTCGGTGCCCTCCGGCTGGGAGGTGATCCGGCTGCCGCTGAACCCGCGCCGCCGGGAGGAGGAGACCGACGACGAGTTGGTCGCGTTGGCGAACGCGGTGAGGGAGATCGGGTTGCGTGACGACGACCCGCCCTCGCCCCCCATCACCCCGCCAGAACCCCCGGCCCCCGGCAGGCCGGGCAGGCATCTGCGCCTGCTACCCGCCGTCGAATGAACGTGGAGGACGACGATGCTTGCTGACGACATCTTCAAGGCCAACGACATCCGAGGGGTGGTGCTGGGCCAGAGCCCCGAGTGGGACCTGGCAGGGGCCAGGCAGCTCGGGGCCGCCTTCGTCGCGGAGCTGGACCTGGCCGGGCGCTCCATCGTCATGGGCCGCGACATGAGGCATCTGGGCGACGAGTTGGCCGCGGCCTTCGCCGACGGTGCCAGGCGCGCCGGGGCGAGCATCGTCGATGTCGGGCTGACCTCCACCGATCAGCTCTGGTTCGCCTCCGGACAGCTCGGGATGCACGGCGTGCAGTTCACCGCCAGCCACAACCCGGCGGCCTACAATGGCATCAAGTTCTGCCTGCCGGGGGCCGCGCCGGTGCCCACGAGCTTCACCGTCGATCTCAGGCAGCGAGCCAGGGGGATCGAGCTGGGCGAGCAGGTGATCGGCGGCCACGAGGTCCGGGACATCACAGCCGACTACGTGGCCTTCCTGGAGCGGCTGGTGCCGGTTGGGGCCGGGCGCAGGCTCAAGGTGGTGGTGGATGCTGGCAACGGGATGGGTGGGGCCGTCGCCCCCGCCGTGCTGGCTGGGCGCAATGTGGAGTTGATCGGACTCCATCTGGAGCTCGACGGTTCCTTCCCCAACCATCCCGCGAATCCGTTGGAGCCGGAGAACCTCGTGGACGCACAGGCTGCCGTCACCGCGCATGGCGCCGACCTGGCGCTGGTCTTCGACGGCGACGCGGACCGCTGCTTCATCATCGACGAGCAGGGGGGCGTGGTGGACCCGTCGGTGGTGACCGCCATGATCGCCCTGGCCGAGCTGGCCCGCGAACCCGGCGGGACGATCATCATCAACGCCATCACCTCCCAGGCCGTCACCGACGCGGTGGGGGAGCTGGGACAGGTGGTGCGCTCCAAGGTGGGGCACACCCACGTCAAGGCGCTGATGGCCTCGCACGGTGCGATCTTCGGTGGTGAGCACTCCGCGCACTACTACTTCCGGGACTTCTGGGGGGCAGACACCGGGATGCTGGCCGCCCTGCACGTGCTGGAGCTGGTGCGCGGTCAAGGGCAGCCGCTGTCCGGGCTCGCTGCCCGGTTCGACGGCTACCACCGCTCCGGGGAGATCAACTCCACCGTCACCGATCACGCTGCCATGATGGATCGGGTGCGGGCCGCCTTCGCCGGGCGGGGGGAGGTCGAGACCTTCGACGGTCTGACCGTCGCCGATCCTGTGGCAGGCTGGTGGGTCAACCTCAGGCCCTCGAACACCGAGCCGTTGCTTCGGCTCAACGTGGAGGCGCGCGATGCCGTGACGATGGCGGCGTTGCGCGACGAGGTGTTGCAGATCGTCCGCAACGAGCACAACGAGCAAGGAGAACAGCTGTGAGTCAAGGTTCGATGGAGCTGTCGGCAGAGTTCCTGGCCATTGCCGCCTGCCCGGCCTGCCACTCGAAGTTCGCCGTCGACTACGACCGCCACGAGCTGGTCTGCACCGCGGCCACCTGTGGGCTGGCCTACCCGGTCAAGGACCGCATCCCGGTCCTGGTGATCGATCAGGCCCGCAGCACCCGGTAGGTGGTCATGTCCGAGACCTGGTTCGATGATTCGCGGCTGGAGGCCGATGGGCTCGAGGCGGTGGAGGAGCTGTGGTGGCTGGCGACGGCCGGAGCCCGGATTCGACGCGCCGCAGGGACCGAGCCGGTGGGGCGGCTGACCCGTGCCGACCGGCCGCGCGGGGTGCTGGTGCTGGGGGCCGAGGCCCGGCTGGTGCGGGCGGTGCTGGAGCCCGCCTGCCCGGTGCCGTTCATGGCCTGGCCGGGCCCGGCGCTGCCCGCCTGGGTGGGGCCGCTGGACCTGGTGGTCGCGCTCGGCTCCCACGATGCCCATGCCTGGCAGGTCCGGTGCGTGGGGGAGGCGGTCAGGCGTGGCGCGACGGTGATCGTCGCGGCCCCTGCGGATTCGGCCCTGGCGGCGGCCGGTGCCGGGTCGCTCACCACGCGGCTGCCCACCCCGGCCGACGACCCGATGGCGGCGGCGATCGCGGTGCTGGCGCTGCTGGGGCAGCTGGAGCTGGGGCCCGGGGTGGACGTGGAGCTGGTGGCGGCTGCGGCGGACAGCGTGGCCGGGATGTGTTCGCCGTCGCGGCCCATCGGGGACAACCCGGGCAAGGACCTGGCCATCGGGTTGGCCGATTCCTTCCCGCTGATCTGGGGTGGTACCGCGCTGGCGGGGCGGGCCTCACGTCGGATCGCTGAGGCGTTGCGACGTTCCGGGGGGCGTGTTGCCCTGGCTGCCGATGCCGACGAGCTGGAGGCAGTGCTGCTGGGCACCCCACCCAGGGATGTGTTCAACGATCCGGTGGAGGGGCAGGCCGAGGTGCGGCCCAGCCTGCTGCTGCTGGATGCCGATCTCGGGCCTGCCGACATCGCCGGGGCCGCGCAGCGGCTCACCCGGCTGGCCGAGGCCGTCGGGGTGCGGGTGTGCCGGGTCAGCTCCGGGGACGAGGAGCTGGGGGCCTCGGACGTGGAGCGCTACGTCAACCTGCTGCAGCAGGGCCGCTACGCCGCGGCCTACCTCGGTGTGGGACGCGGCACGGTGGCGTAGCAGGAGTGCCCGTCCTCTTTTTGGTCATTCCTGGAAATTGCCCGGGCCTGGTGTGGAGTCCGTCGGGCGTGGTGTGGCAGGGTGTCAGGGTCGTGATGGCCGAGCCGGGAGGGCAACCGGGTGTCTGAGTGGAAGATCAACCCAGCGGGTGTGAAGGGGGTGCTGGAGAGCGCCCGGGAAGCTCGTGGGGAGCTGGCGAAGGCGATGAACCCGGAGGCGGTGGATGCCGCGGTGGCTGGTCTGGCGTGGTGCCCGCAGCTCTCGGCTGGTATCACTGATGCGGTGGTGCGGATTCTTGAGGCTCACGCGGAGAACTTCCGGGCGATCGGCGACCACGTGGATGCGGGGATCGTTGGCGTGACGGCGGCAGCGAACACATACCTGGACGCGCAGGCGGAGATGGATGCCAAGGTGCGGGCTGACCGGGCCACCGCTGTGGAGGGGGAGCTGCTCCTGGCGGCGAAGACAGGGAACTTCTCGTTCTTCGAGAGGATGGCGGAGCAGGCAGGGGAGGAAGTGCCGTGAGTGATGGGTTGATTGATCCGGGTCAGTTTGTGTGTCGTTCGGAGGGGTTGGATCCTGATGGGGTGGAGGCGTCTGGTTTGGCGTTGGGCAGTCTGGGTTGGGAGATTTTGAAGCGTGTTCATGGGGTGAACAAGGTGTGGCGGGGGCTGCAGAATGTCTATGAGTCTCCTGAGCAGGAGGCGGTGTATGGGGTGATGAAGCCTGCGGTGGAGGCGGCGACGCGGATTCGGATGGATCTGATGGAGGCGTCGAGACCGATTGTGAGGTATGCGGAGGCGTTGCGGTTGATCAAGCCTCGTCTGGAGGCGCTGGAGGCTGATGCGCGTGAGTTCCGTGCGGGGGTGTTGGAGAAGTTCCCGGATGGTGAGGGGTGGCGGGTTGATCATGATGCGGTGGCGAGGAACAAGGATTTGTTGGCCGGGTACAACCAGTTGCATCGGCAAGTGGTGGATGAGATCTGTGCGTGTGAGAATGCGCTGCGGTTGATCGGCCTGGATGGGGCGTTGGAGTGTGTGGCTCCTTCTTCAGGGTTGGGGAAGGAGTTCGATCGGTTGGAGGAGTATCCGTGGGGTGCTCCGGGGGAGCCTGCGCCGCGTCATTTCGTGGAGTCGTGGAAGTTCGGGGTTGAGGACAGGCTGGATGAGGCCGTGGAGGGGATCCAGAGTTTGGCGGGGTATGACGAGTATGGGGATCACAGTTGGGAGACGGCTCATCAGGCGTGGAGTGGGATGGGCGACTTTGTGTGGACTCATCTGAAGGTGGTGGGGGGTACGCCGCAGGAGGTGTTGTCTGGCAACCTGAGTGATGAGTACAAGGGGGATTGGAACAAGCTGTTCACGTGGTGGGGCGAGGAAATCCAGTGGGATCATCAGGCGTTCTTGCGGGGGGAGAACGGTTTCCAGGCGTATGTGGATGATCCCAATCGGGCGGCGGCGAAGACGCTGTCTGGGCTGGTTCCAGTCTTTGGGGCTTTGAAGTGGGTGGGCAGGTTTGCCAAGAGGGGGTTGCCTGCTGGGGTGCATCCTGTGCTGGGGGCTCTCGGGGCCGGGGTGGAGCGGGTCAGTTATCCGTTGCGGCGGGTGCGGGAGACTGTGAATGCGTGGGGCCGGTCCGGGTGGGACCGGGTGATGGGTCCGTTGGATGACAAACTCAGGATGTTGGCCTCCGAGGTGAGGCAGGGGCTGGACCGGGTCAGCGGGAATGGGTGGGGCAGGGCCGCCCTGGCTGGGGCCGATGCCGACGGGGGAGGCCGTTCGCCGGGCAGGTGGGGTGCCCACGGGTTGGCGACGGTGGTGGATGAGGACCTGGTGCGTGGTGGCCACCGTCGCAGTGCTGGCGGGGGTCACGGTGATGATGGTGTGGTGCCTCGGCGGGCCGCTGATGGGCCGGGGGATGTGGACCCGCCACGTCATGACGCACCGGAGAGCCCGGAACCGGATAGGCCAAAGAGTTCTGAGACTCCGGTGCGTACGGATCGTCATGGGAATCCGTTGATCGTGGATGAGCATGGCAAACCGTTGCCTGAGGATCGAGGCGACGGGCGTAGCCACTATGCCAGTGATCCGGAGGGCACGTTCCGGGATGATCAGGGCAGGTTGCGTTCCTCGGTGGATGGGGCGAAGTTCACCGAGGATCCCTACGCCGGTACCGGTGAGGTGACCCACTTCCACGACTGGAGCCGTTCCCCTGCGGAGCGGGGTTGGGATGATCCGGCCCGGCAGGCGGAGTTCAAACAGGCCAGTACGGCGTGGCAGGAAGTCCGTGAGGTGGCCCGGAGGGCACGGAGTGCGGCCCGGGATTCCCTCGAGTTCGCCCGGGAATGGTTGGCCAGGACCGACCCGAAGGTCAAGGTCGACACCAAGGGCTACAGCACCCTCGCCAAAACACTGGAAGAGAAACTCAGGACTGCCACCGACCTGACCGATGCTGAGTACAAGGCGCTGGAGCATCACCAGAAGTTGCTCAAGAAGGCTGGGGATGCGGAGTTGGAGTTGCGGAAGGCGTCGGAGTGGGCTGGTGATCGTGGCGGTCATCTGACGTTGGAGGATCAGGGTCGCAGGGTGATTCTGGGTGAGACTGGTGGCTCGCCGGGTGGGCATAGCTCGCCGGGGTCGGGGACGTTGGATCAGGTGGGGATTGGTGGTCCGGATATTGATCCGCCGACCCGGGGTGGGCCTCGGTCGGAGCGGTATGAGATTGTCTTTGACGAGAACAAGGGCGGCGCCAGCCCGAAGATGGGGTCTCGGCAGGGGGCGCAGCAGGGCACCCTGCCGTATCTGCGGGATCTGCTGTCCAGCAGTGGGGATTCGCGGTTGGCGAGGAGGTTGGCTGTGTTGCGGGATGCGGGGGAGTTTCCGGGGTTTTTTGAGGCGTTGCGGCGGGGTGAGGTTGTGGTGCGGTATCAGTTTGTCAATTCCCGCCCTGATGGGACGTTGCGGGCTGGGGAGTTCAACCTTGGGTCGGAGGTTCGTCTTCGGTGGGATGGTGGGGACACCTTCGACCTCATCACAGACTAGGAGGAGGAACATCTGTGAGAGCTATTCCTTTTGAGACCGCCCAGTATTGGATTGAACGTTTGGCGTCGCTGCCTGCCCCGGTGAGGATGGAGGATATTCCGGGTTTGGCGGTAGAGTTCGGCTGGCAGCCCACCAAGTTCGAGTCCCGGTACATGTACGAGGAGGGGGGGGAAACCCGGGTGGTGTTGACCCCCTTTGATGATGAGACTGGCGAGATTTTCAGTTTTTCTGTTGATCTGGTGAGGAACTGGAGAGACGACTTGGCGGGGAATGTGGCTGTTGCTGATTTCTTTCCTCGGTATGTGGAGGCTGCTTGTGGGGTGTGGGGGGAACCGTGGAGTGTGATGACAGACATCACTGAGTTCATCTGGAAAATCCATGAGCAGGCTTACGCTGAAATTGGCGCGTGGCGTGACTCCGTTTCCTGCAGATTCCGTAAGTTTGATGGGACTGAGGAGCGGTGGTGAGGGTTGCCGGAGGTGTTGGATCGGTATGAGATCGTCTTTGACGAGATCGGGCGGTAACTCGCCGAAGATGGGGTCTCGTCAGGGGGCGCAGCAGGGCACGTTGCCGTATTTGCGGGATCTGCTGTCCAGTAATGGGGATTCGCGGTTGGCAGCTCGGTTGGCTGTGTTGCGGGATGCGGGGGAGTTTCCGGGGTTTTTTGAGGCGTTGCGGCGGGGTGAGGTTGTGGTGCGGTATCAGTTTGTCAATTCCCGCCCTGATGGGACGTTGCGGGCTGGTGAGTTCAATCTCGGCTCCGAGGTCCGCCTCCGCTGGGATGGTGGGGACACCTTCGACCTCATCACAGAATAGGAGACATGCTGTGAGAGCTATTCCCTTCGAGACCGCCCGGGCATGGATTGAACGCCTGGCGTCCCTTCCTGCGCCGGTGAGGATGGCCGACATCCCGGGTTTGGCGGAAGAGTTCGGCTGGCAGCCCACCAAGGATGCCGATGAATACAGGTATGAGGAGGGGGGGGAGAGCCGGATGGTTCTGGTCACGGCGAATGATGAGACGGGTAAGGTTTTCGATGTCTTCTTCAGTTTGGTGAGGAACTGGGATGATGATCTGGCGGGGAATGTTGAGGTGGCGGATTTTTTTTCGCGGTATGTGGAGGCTGCTCGTGGGGTGTGGGGGGAACCGTGGAGTGTGATGACTGATCCGGTCACGTTCATCTGGAAGTTCCATGAGCAGGGTTATGCTGAGATTTATCTGAAACCGACTTTGGTTGCCTGTCAGTTTTCAACGTCTGATACGACTGAGGAGCGGTGGTGAGGGCTGCCGGGGTATTGGATCGGTACGAGATCATCTTCGACGAGATCAGCTGGCAGCTTGCCGAGGATGGGGTCTCGTCAGGGGGGCGCAGCAGGGCACGTTGCCGTATCTGCGGGACCTGCTGTCCAGTAGTGGTGATTCGCGGTTGGCCAAGAGGCTCGTTGCGTTGCGGGATGCGGGGGAGTTTCCGGGGTTTTTTGAGGCGTTGCGTCGGGGTGAGGTTGTGGTGCGGTATCAGTTTGTCAATGCCCGCCCTGATGGGACGTTGCGGGCGGGGGAGTTCAATCTTGGGTCGGAGGTTCGTCTTCGTTGGGATGGTGGGGACACCTTCGACCTCATCACAGACTAGGAGGAGGAACATCTGTGAGAGCTATTCCTTTTGAGACCGCCCAGTATTGGATTGAACGTTTGGCGTCGCTGCCTGCCCCGGTGAGGATGGAGGATATTCCGGGTTTGGCGGTAGAGTTCGGCTGGCAGCCCACCAAGTTCGAGTCCCGGTACATGTACGAGGAGGGGGGGGAAACCCGGGCGGTATTGGTTACGGCCGATGATGAAACTGGTAAGGTTTTTGATGTCTTCTTCAGTTTGGTGAGAAATAAGGGGGAGGATCTGGTTGGGAATGTTGAGGTGGTGGATTATTTTCCTCGGTATGTGGAGGCTGCTTGTGGGGTGTGGGGGGAGCCCTGGAGTGTGATGACAGATGAGACTTCTTTCATCTGGAAGCTTCATGAGGAGGGTTATGTTGAGATTTATTTGAAGCCCACCCTGATCGCTTGTCAGTTTTCAACGTCTGATACGACTGAGGAGCGGTGGTGAGGGTTGCCGGGGGGTGTTGGATCGGTATGAGGTCGTCTTCGATGAGATCGGGTGGTGCCGGTCCGAGGATGGGGTCCAAGCAGGGGGCGCAGCAGGGCACGTTGCCGTATTTGCGGGATCTGCTGTCCAGTAGTGGTGATTCGCGGTTGGCCAAGAGGCTCGTTGCGTTGCGGGATGCGGGGGAGTTTCCGGGGTTTTTTGAGGCGTTGCGTCGGGGTGAGGTTGTGGTGCGGTATCAGTTTGTCAATGCCCGCCCTGATGGGACGTTGCGGGCGGGGGAGTTCAATCTTGGGTCGGAGGTTCGTCTTCGTTGGGATGGTGGGGACACCTTCGACCTCATCACGGACTAGGAGGAGGAACATCTGTGAGAGCTATTCCTTTCGAGACCGCCCAGCATTGGATTGAACGTTTGGCGTCGCTGCCTGCGCCGGTGAGGATGGATGACATCCCGGGTTTGGCGGCAGAGTTCGGCTGGCAGCCGACCAAGTTCGAGTCCCGGTACATGTACGAGGAGGAGGGGGAAACCCGGGTGGTGTTGACTCCCTTTGATGATGAGACTGGCGAGATTTTCAGTTTTTCTGTTGATCTGGTGAGGAACTGGAGAGACGACTTGGCGGGGAATGTGGCTGTTGCTGATTTCTTTCCTCGGTATGTGGAGGCTGCTTGTGGGGTGTGGGGGAGCCGTGGAGTGTGATGACGGACATCACTGAGTTCATCTGGAAGTTTCATGAGGAGGGCTATGCTGAGTTCATTCTGTGGCCTGACTGCATCACATGTAAGTTCAGTACGTTTGATGGGACTGAGGAGCGGTGGTGAGTGTTGGTGGGTGAGACTGGTGGCTCTCCTGGTTCCCATAGGTCGCCGGGGTCGGGGACGTTGGATCAGGTGGGGATTGGTGGGCCGGATATTGATCCGCCGACCCGGGGTGGGCCTCGTTCGGAGCGGTATGAGATTGTCTTCGACGAGAACAAAGGCGGAGCCAGTCCGAAGATGGGGTCCAGGCAGGGGGCGCAGCAGGGTGCACTCACCAGGTCACGACCCGGGCTGCTCGATGGTGCATTGCAGTCCGACGTGAGCAGCGGAACGTCCTTGGCTCAGGCCCGGTCGTGCAGGGAGCCATCAAGGTACTCGGCCAGTGCCTTCATGATGAGGAGCCCCGGCTCAGGGTGCCAAGCAGAAAGGGCGACATCGGTCCACCACCTGATGCGGGGCGGCGGTTCAGCCAGCAGCAGGCGGGCTTCGGCTTCGTGATCGATCCGACGCGGGGCGTGGAGGGTGAACCACAGCTCGTCAGCCTCGGAGAGCAGGGAGACCGGGAAGGTCTCGCCGAGCAGCCTGGCCTCAGGAACAAAGGCTGCAAAAGCAGTCACGACCTGCTCGAGGTCTGGCGGCAGCGGGGTGATGAGAACCTTCTCGATGGTCATCGGTCAGTCCTTGCCCGTGGGGCATCCCAGTCGAAGGCGTCACGCAGAACCCCCCGGAAGACCTCACCATCAATGTGTTCTGCGAAAGCCCGGTACCGCCCAGGGTCCTCAGCGAGCGGGACGACCAGAGCAGGCACCTTGCTCAGGCCAACCGTGAAGGCCTGGAACCGCTGCCCGACCTCCTCGAGATTCAGCCTGAGATCACGCACCAGAGCAGGGCCGAACAGCAGGGCGACAGGAAGGTCCGCCTTCCGGGGACGGGCACAGTGCCCGAGGCGCCCATCCAGCAACTCGACGGTCGTCACAGCGCTGCTGGCGCTGTTGACCCGAAACCTGGAGTTCAGGACGGTCAGGGCCTCCTCCACCATCCCGGTCAGCTCCTGGTCGATGACCTGCCGACCAAGGACAGGAACGACACCTCGGGTGTGCTCGACGATCCCCTCCGACGTTCGCTTGACCTGGATGCTGACGATCGCGCCGTCGATGGAGCGGGCCAGGTGACGACGGCTCAGCGGCATCTCACCTCGGAGCCGCACCGTGAGCTCCGAGGTTGACCAGTACTGCCCGAGCGGCTCGGTGGGGTCCATGACGGCGAGCTGCCCGCCACCGAGCGCATCAACCATGAACTCCGCCACCCGCCCACAGGTCGTGGCCATGGTGGCCTGCTCACGGATCTTCACATCAAAGGTCAACGCCAGACAGGAGGGCGGGGCAGCATCCGCAACAGGAAGCCGAGCGGCCCGAGAAGCAGCAGCGGCCTCGACGGGCAGACCAGAATGCGCATCATGGTCGATGCCGTCAGCATCGGTGACCATCCACCGCCCGCCACGCCGCCGCAACTCATCGGAGATGAACCAACTGAGATGGGCGTCCTGACCGGTACGCAACAACGGGCGACTGCGAGCATCCCACGCCTCGTCGAGGAAGGCCTGCACAGGAGCCGTCAGGGCCACGTGCGAAGCGCTGGACTCGAAGAACCGAGTGTCCTCACCCCAGCCATCGCAGTGGACGGCGAACTCTCCGCTCAGGACTCGATCCTTCTGAGGTAGAGCCCGGGCAGGTCGAAGTCAGGGTCCGCGGGGTAGGTCATCTCCCGGAATTGCCCGATGCCATACCCGCCGTTCCTCCACGACCTGTAGGTCAACTCCTCAGGAGAGGCGACGGCAGCAACATCACGCAACCGAACCATGCACCCTCGGACCATCTTGAGCAGGGCCTGCCCGCTGGGCGGCCAAGGAACCTCCTGCTCCCAGTAGGTGGGGTCATCCCCGCGCCGCTCGAAATTGCACTCGACGAAGAACGCCTCCTCCTCAGGCGTGAACTTCCGGTCAAACCCGACGTCGTCCTGGAAACCACAGGTGATGTCCATGTCATTCTCGGAGAAGGCATGAATCCCGGCGAACTGGATGTAGGGCCGCTGGTTCTCCCCCGGACCGATGATGAAGATGACCCTCTCAGGGAGGGTGACGAGCTGATCGAACAGATGTTTCTCGAACTCGGCCCAATCCACGACGTACTCGCTTCCAGTCGGCATCATCCTGACACAGCGACCCTACCAGCAGGGGAAGGCCGGACGCGGCCGGAAGAAGCACGGTGGCGTAGACTCCCGGGCGTGACTGACTTCCGTGTAGCCGACCTCAGCCTCGCCCCCTTCGGGCGCGAGGAGATCACCCTCGCCGAGCACGAGATGCCGGGCCTGATGGAGATGCGCCGCCGCTTCGGTGACACCAAGCCCCTGGCCGGGGCCAGGATCGCGGGCTCGCTCCACATGACCATCCAGACCGCCGTGCTCATCGAGACCCTGGTGGCCCTCGGGGCCGAGGTCCGGTGGGCCTCCTGCAACATCTTCTCCACCCAGGACCACGCCGCCGCCGCCGTCGTCGTCGGCCCCGGCGGCACCCCGGAGAACCCGAAGGGGGTGCCGGTGTTCGCCTGGAAGGGTGAAACCCTGGCCGAGTACTGGTGGTGCACCCGCCAGATCCTCGACTGGCCCGGAGACACCGCCCCCAACCTCATCCTCGACGACGGTGGGGACGCCACCTTGTTCCTCCACGAAGGAGTCGCCGCCCAGCGCGCCGGGGCCGTGCCCGCCGATTCCCCCGACGACTCCGAGGAAGCCCGCGTGGTCAAGGCGACCCTCAGGGAATGCCTGGGCGAGATCGACTTCGAGGCCCTGGCGGCAGGCATCCTCGGCGTGACGGAGGAGACCACGACGGGGGTGCACCGGCTCTACGAGATGCACCGCGACGGCGCACTGCTGTTCGGCGCCATCAACGTCAACGACTCGGTCACCAAGTCCAAGTTCGACAACAAGTACGGCTGCCGCCACTCCCTGGTGGACGGCATCAACCGGGCCACCGACGTGCTGATCGGCGGCAAGGTCGCCGTGGTGTGCGGCTACGGCGACGTCGGCAAGGGCTGCGCCGAGTCACTGCGCGGCCAGGGAGCCCGGGTCATCGTCACCGAGATCGACCCGATCTGCGCGCTGCAGGCCGCGATGGACGGCTACCAGGTGGCGACCCTGGAATCCGTGGTGGACCAGGCCGACATCTTCATCACCGCAACCGGCAACCGCGATGTCATCTGTGAATCCCACATGGCCCGGATGAAGCACCAGGCCATCGTCGGCAACATCGGCCACTTCGACAACGAGATCGACATGGCCGGGCTCGCCGCCCGCAGTGACGTGACGAAGGTGGAGATCAAACCCCAGGTCGCGAAATGGGTGTACCCGGACGGGCACGCCGTCATCATCCTCAGCGAGGGCCGCCTGCTCAACCTCGGCAACGCCACCGGCCACCCGTCGTTCGTGATGAGCAACTCCTTCACCAACCAGGTGCTGGCCCAGCTGGAGCTGTTCACCCGCCCCCAGGACTACCCGCCGGGGGTCTACGTGCTGCCCAAGCACCTGGACGAGGAGGTGGCGCGCCTGCACCTGGCCTCCCTCGGGGTGGAGCTGACCACCCTCACCGAGGACCAGGCCTCCTACATCGGTGTGCCGGTCAGTGGCCCGTTCAAGCCGGAGCACTACCGGTACTGATCAGTTGGCTCAGCCCTCGGGCTGCCCGGGCTGCATCGACTGCCAGATCTCCTTGCACTCCGGGCACACCGGGAACTTCTCAGGATTGCGGGAGGGCACCCACACCTTCCCGCACAACGCCACGACGGGGGTCCCGTTGACCATCGCCTTGACCAGCTTGTCCTTCGGGACGTAGTGGCTGAAGCGCTCGTGATCGTCCGAGTCCCGCAGCTCGGTGCGCTCGTCGAGGACGGTCTGGGAACCGGGGGCAAGTTCACTCATGGAACCAAATTCTAGAACCGTGGAGAACATGACAGAACCCACGAACAGATCGGGACTGCTCGTAGGCATCCTCCTGGCGGTCTTCGGCGTGGCCTTCCAGATGCTGGGAGCCATCGCCGCACTGCCCGACGTGATGCGCGCGCTCGGCGGTGAGGCCCACTACGCCTGGGCCTTCTCCGGCATGGTGATGGGAATGCTCCTGTCGCTGCTGGTGGCAGGACCCTACGCCGACCGGCACGGACCCCTGCGCCCCATGGCCACCGGCTTCGCGCTGTTCCTGCTTGGCCTGGTGGGCGGGATGTGCGCCGTCGACGTGTTCAGCCTCGTCGCGGCCCGCTTCCTGCAGGGCCTGGGCGGGGGAGCGATGAACCTGTCGCTGTTCGTGGTGATCGCCCTGGGATTCCCCGGGGAGAAACGCCCGACGGTGATGTCCTGGCTCAGCCTGTGCTGGGTGCTGCCCGCCTTCGTCGGGCCGCCGATCTCAGCGCTGCTGGTGCAGCTGAACTGGCGGCTGGTCTTCGGGATCGGCATCCCCGTGCTGCTGGCCGCCGCGTGGCTGATGTTCCCGCAGCTGAAAGGCCTCCAGGCCGGGTTCCAGCCCGCCGCAGACCGAACCCGCAATCCCGTCTGGGCCGTCGCGGTGATCTCGGCCAGCCCCGCCCTGCTGCAGCTGACCGGCACCCTGCCCATGCCCTGGAACGTCCTGGCCGGGGTGGCGGCGGTGCTCGGCCTGGCCCTGGCGGTGCCACAGGTCCTGCCGCAGCGGGTGCGCTCGCTTCATCAAGGGCTCGGCCCGATGGCTGCGACCCGCGCCCTGCAGGCGGGGTCCTTCTTCGCCACCGAGGCCTTCTTGCTGCTCGGGCTCCAGGAGCTGCGCGGCCTCGACGGGCTGCAGGCCGGGGTGGCGTTGACCATCGGATCGCTCGGCTGGAGCGCAGGCTCCTGGCTCCAGTCCAGGCCCTGGCTGCGCCTTCGACGCGACCGGATCATCACCCTCGGCGCACTGCTGGGGCTGATCGGGATCGCAGGGATCGCGGCCTTCATGGTGTGGAGCCAGGTGCCGATCCTCATCGCGGTGCTGGCCTGGGCCGTCGCCGGATGTGGCATGGGCCTGATGATGTCCAGCACCGCCGTGGCCACCATGTCCTTGTCCAGCCCCCAGGAGCAGGGCCGAAACTCGAGCTCCCTGCAGGTCTGCGAGACCTTGGGCAACTCGCTGCTGACGGCTGCGGCCGGTGCAGTCCACGCCGGGCTCCTGGCCGCCGGGCTGCCGTCGCTGGGCTGGGTCTTCCTGGTGCTGCTGGTCGCCACCGCGGCGGCGCTGGGAGCGTCGTTGTTGACCGGGGCGATCCACGACGAGCTCCCCGCTGGCAACCGGTGAGCAGGCAATGGCATCCTTGAGGACATGGAGCACACCTCGCCGCAGCCATCGGCCGGTTGGTATCCCGACCCTGCCGGGAGTGGCACAGAACGGTACTGGGACGGGGCCTCGTGGTCCCCGGTGACTCGCCCCTCCACGCGCCTCGACTTCCCCGCCTTCGGTGGCATGGGGGAGGTCCGGCTCGCCGGGTGGTGGGCCCGCTTCGCAGCTGTCATCATCGACGGGCTGGTGCTGGCGATCCCCGGATACCTGCTGATCCAGCTGCTTGCTCCCGGTGCCCTGGAGGCGATCGTGGCCTGGTTCGAGCAGGTCTCCCTCGTGCTGGCCTCCGGGCGTTCCCAGCTGCCCCCCGAACCGACCGCCGCGATGGATGCCCTCCAGCGCGCAGGCCTGGCCCAGGCCGCGATGGGGATGCTCTACCGGGCGGTGTTCGTCGCCTGGCGTGGAGCGACCCCGGGCAAGATGGTGCTGCGCATCAGGGTGGTTCCGGCACAGCAGCCGACGCTCGAGCGGCCGGAGACCCTCAAGGCCGTGATGCGCGCCGTCGTGCAGGAGGTGCTGAGCATGGGGCTGCTGGCCTTCGTCGGTCTCATCAGCTACCTCATGCCGCTGTTCACCGCCAGGAAACAGACCCTCCACGACATGGTGGCAGGCACCATCGTGGTCAAGACCCCAACCCACAGGAGCCCCGGTGACCCCTTTGTCCGATGATCTGCACCAACTGGCCGAGCAGGTCGGGATCGCCCGCGAGTTCTGGGACTGGAAGGGCAACCACACCGTCATCTCCCGCGACACCGTCGTCGCGGTGCTGGCCGCGATGGGTGTCGACGCCAGCACCGACGAGGCCTGCCGAGCCGCGCTGACCAGGCTGGATGAGGAGGCCTGGCTCCGGGTGGTGAAACCCTGCACCGTCGTGGAACAAGGCGGTGAGGTCACCGTGGACGTGCACGTCCCGGCGGGCACCGGGGTGGAGGTGCGACTGCTGCTGGAGAACGGCGAGGAGCGCCCCGGTTGGCAGCTGGAGAACTGGACCCCGGACCGCGAGGTGCGAGGTGCCTGGCGGGGCGAGGCGACCTTCAGCTTCGGCACCGACCTGCCGCTCGGCTACCACGAGGTGGAGGTGACCGGTGTGGAGGGCAGCTTCCGCGCCAGCGTCATCGTCGTGCCGACCTTCGTCGGCTTCCCGGAGCGGATGCGGGGCAACCGGGTCTGGGGATATGCCACCCAGCTCTACAGCGTCACCTCGAAACGCTCCTGGGGGATGGGCGACTTTAAGGACCTGGCCGATCTCGGCACCTGGGCCGGCGGGGAGCAGGGGGCCGGTTTCGTGCTGGTCAACCCGCTGCACGCCGCGCAGTCGATCTCTCCCATTGAACCCTCGCCCTACCTTCCGGCCAGCAGACGTTTCCTGAGTCCGCTGTACATCCGCCCCGAGGCCATCGAGGAGTTCGGGGAACTGGGCCGGGAGGAGGCCGCAGCCATCAAGGCGGCCCGCAAGTCGGTGCGGGGCGACGGGGTCAGCATCGACCGGGATGCCATCTGGAAGGCGAAGAAGGCGGCCCTGTGGACCATCTTCCAGGTCAGGCGACGCCCGGCACGCGAGCTTGCCTTCGCGACCTTCACGCGCCGCACCGGGCAGGCCCTGCGCGATTTCGCGACGTGGAGCGTGCTGTGCGAGCACCACGGGTCGGACTGGAGAAATTGGCCCCAGCCGCTGCAGGACCCGCGCTCCGAGGCGACGACCGAGTTCGCCGCCACCCACGCCGAGCGGGTGGAGTTCTTCACCTGGCTGCAGTGGACGGCGCAGCAGCAGCTCACCGCCGCCCAGGGCGCAGCCGAGGAGGCCGGGATGGCGCTCGGCGTGCTGTCGGATCTGGCGGTGGGGGTCAGCGAGTCCAGCGCCGAGACCTGGCTGATGCGTGACGTCTACGCCACGGGGGTCACCGTCGGAGCACCCCCGGACCAGTACAACCAGGCCGGGCAGGACTGGGGGCAGCCGCCGTGGAACCCGCGCCGCCTGGAGGAGCTGGCCTACGCGCCGTTCCGCGAGATGGTGCGGGCCGCACTGCACCGGGTCGGTGGACTGCGCATCGACCACATCATCGGGCTGTTCCGGCTGTGGTGGGTGCCAAAGGGTCTGGGACCGGCGGGCGGTACCTACGTGCGCTATGACCATGACGCGACGATCGGCATCCTGGCCCTGGAGGCGCACCGCGCCCAGGCCCTGGTGGTGGGGGAGGACCTCGGCACCGTCGAGCCGTGGGTGAGGCAGTACCTGGCCCGCCGGGGCCTCCTCGGCACCGGGGTGATGTGGTGGGAGTACGACCAGGAGGGCAACCTGCAGGCCCCCGAGCACTGGCGCGAGTACTGCATGGCCTCGGTCACCACCCATGATCTGCCCCCGACGGTGGGCTACCTGGAGGGCGGCCACGTCGAGCTGCGCCACGAGCTGGGCATCCTCACCGAGCCGCTGGCCGACGAGCTGGCGGCGGCCCGGGCGGAGCGGGAGATGTGGGTGGCGCGGCTGATCGAGCACAAGGTGCTGGACCCCGAACGGGCCGACGACACCGTCGAGGTCATGTTGGCCCTGCACCGCTACCTCGGGCTGACCCGAGCCAAGGTGCTGGTCGCGGCCCTGGCCGACGCCGTCGGGGAGAAACGCACCCAGAACCAGCCGGGCACGATGGACGAGTACCCGAACTGGCGGGTCCCACTGGGGGATGCCAGCGGCCGGGTGATCCGGCTGGAGGAGATCTTCGCCGCGGAGCTGCCCACCCGGCTGGCGGAGGCTCTCCGCGACCACTGAGGTCGGTTTCCGACGGGGCGCGGTGGTGGGTTCAGGGGATGCGGAGCTGGACTTCCCGGATGGCTGCGATGGCGCGTTGCAGTGAGGGAATGAGGGACTGACCTCGGCTGCAGTCTCAACTCTCCAGTGGGTACCAGCGAACTCGTTCAGATGGCGTACGAAGAGGGGGCCGGGCTTCGGGTCCTCTCGGGCCACCTCCTCGCGGATGGTCCGGCTTCGGCTGCGCAGGCACAGCTCCAACAGGGTCTGTTTGGCCTGGGGGACATCCTTGGGAGAACTGGGTACTCGGTTTTGCTTCACCTTGAAGTAGGAGGCGAACGCCTCGGCATCGGCCATCAGCCAGGCCTCCGTCATGGTGTGGACGAGCCGGAGCAGCAACAGGGGATTTCTCGGGAACCTTCGCCAGTAGCTGCTCCCGCAGGGACACCGGGCAGTGGCCGTCCGAGTCCCGGAACACGATCCAAGGGGTCTCACGTGCAGCCCAAGAGTAGTTCAGCAGTTTGGGATCGAGTTTGGTCCGGCCACCTGCAGAACGAAGACTGGTGATCCGGCCGCCAGCATGTTCCACGACCCGACGCGCCATCGCCTCGTCGGAGCGGCCTTCCACAACGACGTGCATGGCCGCATCACCGTTTCGCAGCGAGGAACAGGCCGGACAGGTCCTCTGGGGCCAAGAGGGTCCCGGTGGTCTCGGACAGCGGCAGCCCTGCTGCGATCTCATCGGCGACCTCGGGGATGTCCGAGAGCCGGTGGGCGACGGTGCCATCATCGGTCACCTGGAGCACCAGGACCTCATCGGGGTGGATGCCCTCGTCATCCAACAGCTCCGACGCATGGGTGGAGAGGATCACCTGCATGGTGGAGCTGCGCTGGGACACGGCCAGCAGGGAGGGAAGGACACGCACGACGGCGCTGTTCAGGGACAGCTCCGGCTCCTCCAGCAGCAGGACGCCACCGTTGTTCGGAGCGCTGACGATGCTCCACAGCAGGCCGATCAGGCGCAGTGTGCCGTCGGAGAACTCGGACTCGTTCTGCTCCGAGGGAGTGCTTCGCCAGTTCTGGTAGCCAGCCACCAGGTGGGGATGCCCAGCGGAGTCGGTCTTCAACTCAAGGCTCGTGAAATTGGGTACAGCCGCCCTGAGGGCCTTGACCATGCGGCGCAGCCACGCTTCCCGCGTCTGTTTCGGCGTCCCACTCATCTCGGCGATCATGGTGCTGCCGAATTCCTTGGTGCTGAACACCCCCGCCAGTTGGGGGTTGCGGATGATCTGAGGCACGAGATGGAAGTAGCTCACCTTGGCGAAGTGATCCGCGATGGGGCGGAACGCCTGGTTGGCCGAGATCTGCTCCAGGTGGGTCTGCAGCATCCGGTCGGGGTCAGAGGCGTCGAACTGGTCCGGCCGTTCCAGAAGGGTTTCACCGTCCTTCCTCACGATTTCCCGCACCACCTGGGGCTGGTTCTTACCGCCCGAGCGTCCTTTGAGGGCCAGCTCGTAGTGCCAGATGGTCTCGCCGTCTTGCAGGGTCACCTCGATGCCCAGCTCACCCTTGCGATGATTTCGGGCAAACAGGCAGCGGATTCTGGACAGGCCACCTCGTGCATCGATGGCGGCGGCCAGGCCGCCGCCCGGGCGGGCGATGTCACCGAGGAACCGGAACAGGTCCAGCAGGTTCGACTTGCCGGAGGCGTTGGGGCCGACGATGAGGAGCCGGTCACCGATGCTGAAGCTGAGCTTCTTGAAGTTGCGCCAGTTGTGCGCCGTGACGTGGGTGATCCTCATGCCCTCCATCTTTGCACGAGCCTTGCACGAGGCTGAGAGAATCAGGTCAGGGCGGCTTCCCGGAAGGCCCGGGAGCGGTCCCGGTAGTCGGTGAACTCGTCGAAGCTTGGGGCGCACGGCGAGAGCAGGACGACGGCCCGGGTCAGGTCGCTGGTGCGGGCCAGGTGCATCGCGTCGGCGAAGTTCTCGGCCTTCACCAGGCCCCGGATGCGACCTGCGGCCTCGTCGGCGAAGCGGTGCCCGGCCGGGCCGATCGTCAGCACCTTTGTGGGGGCCTGGCGGTGGGCCAGGAAGTCGATCAGCGGTTCAAAGGGCAGGTCCCGCTCCGAGCCGCCCAGGATCAGCACGACGGGGGAGTCCGGCCAGGTGCGCAGCGCCGCCTCCACCGCCTGCGGGTTGGTGGCCAGGCTGTCATCCACCCAAGTCCGGCCGTCGTTCGACGGCACCACCTGCAGCCGGTGCTCCAACGGCTGGACCTCCCGCAGCGAGGCCAGCGCGGCCACCGCGTCGAAGTCGTCGCCGCACCAGGCCTTCGCCGCCGCGAGGGCCAGGGCCGCGTTGCCGACGTTGTGGTGACCGCGCAGCTGCAGCTCATCGGCGCCGAGCTCACCGACCCCCTGCCACGTGATGCTCTGTGAGGTGACCTGCAACCCGAGCTCGGCCGGGGTCAGCAGCTGCGCCCCGGGCGCGACCAGCGCGGCCCGTTCCCGCAGCTCCGGCTGCAGGTCGGAGACCACCACCAGCTCCGGGCCGTGGGCCAGCAGGTTGAACTTGTCGTCCCGGTACGCCTCGAAACCACCGTGCCAGGGCAGATGCTCCGGGAACAACGAGGTGACCACCGCCACCCTCGGCGAAACCGTCAGCGACGACGCCTGATAGCTGGAGACCTCCATCACCGCCACCTGACCCTCGCCCAACAGCCCCGTCACGGCGGTGCCGACGTTGCCGACCAGCCGCGACTGCCAGCCGAGCGCGGCCAGGACGTGGGTGGTGACCGCGGAGGTGGTGGACTTGCCCTTGGTGCCCGTGACCCCGATCACCCGGGCATGGTTGGCCCCCAGCCACAGATCGGACAGCGAGGTGAGCCGGACCCCCGCCGCATCGAGGCGCCGGAACTCCTCGGAGGTCTTCGGGATGCCCGGCGACTTCACCACCACGTCAGCGGCCAGCAGCGCAGCCAACCCGTCCTCGCCGCTCGCCCCCGGCACCCCCTCGGGCAGGGTGCCGGACCCGGTGACGGCCACCGTCGCCTCGATCCCGCGACCGGTCAGCTCGGCCAGGGCAGCGATCCCCTCGCGCCCGGCCCCCCACACCACCACGGCGCGGCCTGCAAGGTCCTCAAATCGCACGGGTGACCTCCTCGAAGCGCTCCGGCAGGCAGTGCTCATCGCTCTGCCAGGCGAACACCCGCTCCAGCTCGACCGGGCTGGCCGTGACCCCCGCGAGCCCCGGGGCCGCCAGCGCCGGATGATCCGCCCAATCGGGATGCTCCCTCAGCAGGGCCAACGCGACGCGGCACTCGTCGGGTTCCCCCACGCACTCGAAGGGCTTGAGGGTGCCCTCGGCCCCCAGCAGCTCCACGAAACCCGCCCGCTGCGACTCATCGGCCAGCAGGTCCTTGCCACCCCAGATGGCCAGCAGCTCCTCGCGGGGCAGGAACGGGGCCAGGATCAGGAACACGAAGCGACACTTCGGGCATTCGCCACACCACGTCGCCCCTTCGCCGGCGGCCATGCGGTAGGCGCGGTTGCAGCTGGTGAAGATCGGGTGGTAGCCGCGGTGATCGGCGAAGCGACGCGCCACTCTCAGCTCGGTGAGGGGCCGCAGCAGCGAGAAGTAGGTGGGTGCCCCGGCGGGCAGGACGCCGCGCAGCAGGGTCTCGAAGCCGATCCCCTTGCTCCACTGGTGATTGACCACCTGGCCGTGCCACTCGACATTGCCGAAGGAGGCGCTGGCCTCGTTGCTGAACACCACCGCGTCGCAGTCGGTCGCCACCGCCGTCAGCAGCGAGATCAGCGAGTTGATGGCGGTGACGGGCACGTGCCCGTTGGGGGCGCCCTCGGCGTTCAGCTCCAGCAGCCGCGGATCGATCCGACGGCGCACCTGAAGGAGGGGACGCCCGGCCACCTCGGCGGTGTCGTGCTGGGGGCGCTTCGGGTTCACCGCGATCAGCTGCACGTCCACCCCAAAGCTGCGCAGCGCCTCGATGGTGACGATGGAGTCCTTGCCGCCGCCCACCGGCACCAGGGCCCGGGTGACGGGGCGGTCCTCAGCCGCGCCCCGTTGCTGGTGGTCCTCCAGCTCGGGGCCGAGGATCGCCGGGTGCAGGGCCTCGGGCAGGTCGTTGGTGTAGGCGAATTCGCCCAGCCCCCCGGCGGTGACCCGGGCGAGGAAGTCCCGCTCAGCAGCGGCCAGGCCATCCGGCACCACGATCTCGCACGGGGCGAAGGCCTTGTAGTAGCTGAGCGACGCGGCCAGTGACAGCAGCCGCAGCAGGGCCGAGACCACGCCGTCGGGCTTCCCCTCGAGCGCAGCCGGGAGGGTGATCTGCTCCTCGAGACGGACCTCGGTGCCGTCGGCCCGGACCCCGAGGTAGGGCAGCCGGATCAGGGAGCCCTCGATGTGTGGCCGGTGAATCTCGAAACGGGGGGAGGAGCCATCCCGGGCAGTACGCATGGCCCCAGATGCTACCCGGGTCACAGATTCGTCGGGTTCGTCGGGCGGGCCTGGTACGGGTTGGTGGTCTGTGCCCCCGCGCCGTCCAGGATGATCGTCTCGATGGCCGGGTCCCCCCGGCTGATCCGCAGCGCCGACAGGGGCAGCTCCGCCAGCGATTCGCTGTGTCGGGTGCGGGCGTCGTCGAGGGAGAACTCGGCGACGCGGGCGCCGTCGCGCACCAGGTCCACCAGCAGGTCGCGGTCGTTGCCGTCGTTGAGCGGCGGGGTGCCGAGCCCGATGATCTCCGCCTCCGCGCGGCCGTCCTCACCCAGACGGCGCATCGCGAACTTCCGGCCCCCCAGGGTGTTCTTGCCCTTCGACTTCTTGCCCACCGGCACCATCGGCGCGGTGCGGTCCTCGGAGTCAGCGCGGGCCACCAGCTTGTAGACGAACCCACAGGTCGGATGCCCTGACCCGGTGACCAGGGAGGTGCCGACCCCGAAGCCGTCGACGGGGGCGCCACGCAGGGCCGCGATCTGCCACTCGTCGAGATCGGAGGTGACGGTGATGCGGGTGTCCGTGGCCCCCAGGTCGTCCAGCAGGTCCCGCGCCCTGCGCGCCATGATCGGCAGGTCCCCGGAGTCCAGCCGGATCGCGCCCAGACGACCCTCGGTCAGCTCCACACCCTTGCGGATCGCCGCATCGACGTCGTAGGTGTCCACCAGCAGCGTGGTGTTCACACCGAGGGCGGTCAGCTGCGCTCGGAAGGCCTCCTCCTCGCTGTCGTGGAGGAGGGTGAAGGAGTGGGCGGCGGTGCCCATCGTCGGGATGCCGTAGGTGCGTCCCGCCTCCAGGTTGGAGGTGGCGGAGAACCCGGCGATGTAGGCGGCGCGGGCGGCCCCGACGGCGGCCCACTCGTGGGTGCGGCGGGAACCCATCTCCGCGCAGGGACGGCCCTCCGCCATCGCCGTCATCCGGGATGCGGCGGCTGCGATGGCCGAGTCGTGGTTGTAGATCGACAGCAGCACCGTCTCCAGGATGCAGGCCTCGGCGAAGCTGCCCTCCACCGACAGCACCGGGGAGCCGGGGAAGTAGATCTCGCCCTCCGGGTAGCCCCAGATGTCGCCGTTGAAGCGGTACTCGGCCAGCCATGTCGCCAGGTTCTCCCGGATGATGCCGCGCTCCAGCAGGAAGGCCAGCGTCGCGTCGTCGAAGCGGAAGTCGTCGATGGCATCCAGCGCCCGACCGAGCCCGGCGACGACGCCGTAGCGGCGGCCCTCCGGCAGGCGGCGGGTGAACAGGTCGAACAGGGAGTGCCGCCACGCGGTGCCCGCATCGAAGGCGGCCTGCACCATCGTGAGCTCGTAGTGATCGGTCAGCAGGGCTGTCGTCATGGCTCCACAGTAGGAGATTTCGCCCGGCCAAGGCCAGAAACGATGTCCCATTGGGGACGGTGGGTACCATGTCGGCATGGAATCCGTCACGCCCCGCGTCCCGCGTGCTGCCGATGAGCAGCCGGAGGGAGGAGTAGCGCTCCTGGACGCCCCGGTGGAGCAGACCACGGGGGCGTGGGTGACGATCGTCTGGGACGATCCGATCAACCTCATGGACTACGTGACCCACGTCTTCTGCGAGTACTTCGGGTATTCGGTCGCGAAGGCCCAGGAGCTGATGCTCAAGGTCCACCGCGAGGGCAAGGCCGTGGTGTCGATGGGCAACAAGGAAGCGATGGAGCGTGACGTGATGGCGATGCAGGACTACACGCTCTGGGCGACGATGGAGCAGATGTGACCCGCTGGGTGTTCCACGCCAGCGAGGGCCGGGGACGTCTGCTGCGGGTGCTGGTGCAGCGTTACGCCAACGACCTGGAGTTGCTGCTGCCCGATGTGATCTCCGAGGACCCGCTGGAGGAGCTGGCCGCCGAGATGGCTGCGGGGGAGCGGGCCGCCCGGATGGTGACGGAGCAGCTGGACTTCCAGCGCTTCTTCCCGCCGGTGATGCAGGACGCGACGGTGGCCGAGGAGTTTCGTCGGCAGGCCGTCGCGGGGCAGGCCCGCAACCGGATCGGGATGGCCCGGGTGGTGCTGGCCGATCTGGGGGAGGGGGAGCGCCGTCACATCCAGGTGCCGCTGGATCACATCGACGCCTGGGTGCAGGTGCTCTCGGCGCTTCGGGTGCAGTGGCACGTGGAGCTGACCGGCAGCAGTGACCGGCTGGTGGAGCCCAGCAAGGAGCAGATCGACGATGCCCCGGACACCGCCGCGCTGCTGGACTGGCTGGCCCTGCTGATCGAGGATGCCCTGCACACGAAGTGGCAGGCGCATCCTGTGCGCTGAAGCGGCTAGGTTTGGGGCCATGACCAATCGTCTCGACGGCCGTGCGCCTGATCAGCTCCGTGAAGTCCGTATCACCCGCAACTGGCTGGATCATGCCGAGGGGTCCGTGCTCGTCGAGTTCGGCCGTACCCGGGTGCTGGTGGCGGCCTCGGTCACCGTCGGGGTGCCCCGGTGGCGGCGCGACTCGGGGCTCGGCTGGGTGACCGCCGAGTACTCGATGCTGCCGCGCGCCACCCACACCCGCTCGGACCGGGAGGCGGTGCGGGGCCGGATCGGGGGTCGCACCCACGAGATCTCGCGGCTGATCGGGCGGGCGCTCAGGGCCGTCATCGATTACAAGGCGCTGGGGGAGAACACCATCGTGCTGGACTGTGACGTGCTGCAGGCCGACGGTGGCACCCGCACCGCTGCGATCACCGGGGCCTACGTGGCGTTGGCCGATGCGGTGGCGCACCTGCGTGGGCTGGGTGCCCTGCAGGGGGAGCCGTTGAAGGACTCGGTGGCGGCGGTCTCCGTCGGTTTCGTCGACGGGGTGCCGATGCTGGACCTGGCCTACGAGGAGGACTCGAATGCCGGGACCGACATGAACATCGTGATGACCGGGTCGGGGGATTTCGTGGAGGTGCAGGGCACCGCCGAGGGGGTGCCGTTCACCCGCGACGAGCTGAACACGCTGCTCGATCTGGGGGCGGCAGGCTGTGCGGAGCTGACCCGGCTGCAGCGTCAGGCGCTGGACCGATGAGCCGGATCGAGACGGTGGTGTTGGCCACCAACAACGCCAAGAAGCTGGCGGAGCTGCAGCGCGTGGTGGCCGAGGCCGGGCTGGAGCTGCAGGTGCGGGGGCTGGGGGATTTCGAGTCCTACCCGGAGCCGGAGGAGACCGAGCGCAGCTTCGAGGGCAACGCCTTCATCAAGGCCGAGGCCGCCGCACGTCACACCGGGTTGCCCGCGCTGGCCGATGACTCCGGGCTGGAGGTCGAGGAGCTGAACCAGATGCCGGGGGTGCGTTCGGCCCGCTGGGCGGGACCGGCCTGTGACGACGAGGCCAACAACCGGCTGCTGCTGGCGCAGCTCGACGGGGTGCCGTCGCAGCGTCGGGGTGCCCGGTTCGTCTGCGCCCTGGCCCTGGTGCTGCCCGATGGTGGGCGTGAGCTGTGGCGTGGGGTGATGCCGGGCCGGATCGCGGAGACCGCCAGCGGTACGGAAGGTTTCGGCTACGACCCGTTGTTCATTCCCGAGGGTGAGGACCGGACCTCGGCGGAGCTGAGCCCGTCGGAGAAGGATGCCATCAGTCATCGCGGCCAGGCGGTTCGGCAGTTCCTGGCCTGGGTGGGTGAGGAGCGATGAAGGTTTATCACGACCTGCTGCGTCGCATCATGGCCGAGGGGGTGGACCGAGCGGATCGTACCGGCACCGGCACCCGCAGCATCTTCGGGCACCAGATGCGTTTCGACCTGCGGGATGGGTTCCCGCTGCTGACCACGAAGAAGGTCCACACCCGTTCGGTGTTCGGGGAGCTGCTGTGGTTCCTGCGTGGTGAGACCAACATCGGGTGGCTGCACGAGAACCAGATCACGATCTGGGATGAGTGGGCCGACGAGAACGGCGACCTCGGGCCGGTCTACGGCTACCAGTGGCGGTCCTGGCCCACCCCGGATGGGCGCAACGTGGATCAGATCACCCAGGTGATCGAGTCGATCCGCACCAATCCCGACTCCCGGCGGCACATCGTCTCGGCGTGGAATGTCGCGGATGTCGATGAGATGGCCCTGCCGCCGTGTCACGCGCTGTTCCAGTTCTACGTGGCCGAGGGCCGGTTGAGCTGTCAGCTGTACCAGCGTTCGGCGGATGTGTTCCTCGGCGTGCCGTTCAACATCGCCTCCTACGCCCTGCTGACGCATCTCGTCGCCCAGGTGACGGGGCTGGGGGTGGGGGAGTTCGTCCACACCCTGGGGGACGCGCACATCTACCACAACCACGTCGAGCAGGTGGAGCTGCAGCTGAGCCGGGAACCCCGGGCTCTACCGAGGTTGGTGCTCAACCCGGAGGTCACGAGGATCGACGCCTTCGAGCTGGCCGACATCCAGCTGGAGGGCTACGACCCCCACCCGGTCATCAAGGCCCCGATCGCGGTGTGACTCATCATGGCCCGGGGCGGCAGGGGTACTTCCTTCGCAGCCGTCGATGGTAGATCGCCAAGGCGACGCAGTAGGAGAGGAACTCGGCGATGACGTAGCCGATTCCCATCAGTGCTGCCCCAAGGTAGCGTGAACGCGGATACATGATCGCGACGATGATGAAGATACCGACCCCGCGGACGACGTAGTTGGTGGCATCGGGGTGAAAGAAGCGGAGGTGGTCCTTCAGGGAACCATGCCAAAGTCTCCATTTCTGATGTGACTGTCCCCGAGCGCCTTTCATTGCTACCAATCCTTCCAAACAGTTCTCCCCAGCCCCGCTGGGCCTGAGTTCCAGTGGGGTCTCGACATTTGACACCGCTTCGCAGCTCGACCAGCGGGGATTTTCGTTCACTGAGTGACCGTCACGGCAGGTGCTGGTAGAGCTCCTGCCAGATGCCCTGGCGGTTCTTGACCTGGCGTTCCTTGTAGGCCCGGAGTTTGGAGATGTCGTCGGGGTCGTCCTTGACGGCGGAGGAGACGATGGCCTCGGCCAGCTCCTTGCCGCCCGGGGTCTCGCCCCCGAACCAGGCCGCCCGGACCGCCGCCGCCATGCCCGTCGAGACGGCCTCGGCGGTGGACATCGCGCTGGTGAGGCGCTCCACGCCGTCCTTCCCGGCCTTGCCGGAGCGCAGCTCCCGGAACACCTTCACCAGAACCTCGGCGGCATCCGCCCCCAGCCGGGCCGGAATCTGGGCGGCCTTGAGCATCTGGTCGGTCTCCCGCTCCACCAGGTCCATCTCCACCTTCAGGTCCTCAATGGGGCCGATGGTCTCGAAGTTGAAACGACGCTTCAGCGCCGCCGACATCTCGTTGACTCCCCGGTCGCGGGTGTTGGCGGTGCCGATCACGTTGAACCCCTGCCGGGCATGAAGGGTGCGGTGGTCGGCGTCAAGCTCCGGGATGGCGAGGCTGCGGTCGGAGAGCACCGACAGCAGCGAGTCCTGCACCTCGGGGGCGCAGCGCGTGATCTCCTCGAAACGCACCACCTTGCCCTCGGTCATGCCCCGGTGGATCGGCGCCGGGACGAGGGATTTCGATGTGGGCCCCTCGGCCAGCAGCAGCGCGTAGTTCCATGAGTACTTGATGGCGTCCTCGGTGGTGGCCGCCGAGCCCTGGATGGTGAGCGAGGTGTCACCGGAGATCGCGGCGGCCAGCAGCTCACTGAGCAGCGACTTCGCGGTGCCCGGCTCCCCGATGAGCATCAGTCCCCGGTTGGTGGCCAACGACACCACGCAGCGCTCCACCAGGGAGCGACGGCCCACGTACTTCGGCGTGAGCTCCTTGCCGTCCCCCAGCACGAACTCCACCACCGACCGTGCGGAGAGCAGCCAGCCCGGGGCGACGGGGCGGCCCCGGTCCCGCTCCCGCAGCAGGGCCAACTCATCGGCCCAGCGCACCTCGGCGGGAGGACGTTGGATGTCGGTCATGTCAGCTCACGATCTGGTTGATGGTGGCGAGTACTTCGCTGGTGATCTTGGTGGGGATGTGGGTCCAGGGGAGTTTGGTGAGTTTCTTGGTGTCCCAGGTGTCGCCCCAGCCGAGGGTGTTGGCGTCCTGGATGCCTTGGACGACGTAGACCTCGGTCAGGGTCTGGTCGTCTTGTTCGGTGAGGGGTCCCATCCATAGGCCGTCGTCGTAGCGGGCGACGATGGTCAGGTCCGCGGTGGGGACGGGGAGGTAGTGGATGCTGTAGACCCCGGCGTCGTAGGCGTTCCCGCGTTGCCAGCCGTATGTGGTGAAGGCGCTGATGAGTTTCGTGGCTGGAACCTTGGTCTCGGGGAGGCCCTGCAGCTCGAGTTTGTCGCCTTGTGACGTGGGGAGGGTGTGGGTGGGGCGGTCGAGTTGTTTGAACGGGGTGGTGAGCTCGTAGTCGGCGAGGATGTGGCCCCAGTGGCTGGCTTGCTCGTCGGTGAGGTCGAGTCGGTGGGCGATGCCGATACTGCCGCCTTCGGGCACGGTGATGGGGTCGTCGTTGGTGTCGACGAGTTGGGTGTCGTCGTCGATGCGGGCGGTGGCTGTCAGGGCGCCTTGGGGATCGTGGATGGTCCAGATGATCCCGGCGAGGAGGCGGCGTAGGACGGGGTGGGGTGCGATCAAGGTGGCGTGGTCGCTGGGGGTCCAGCGGCGGTCGTGGATCATGGCGTGTTCGAAGCGGGTGGTTTGGGTCTTGACCAGGGTGGTGAGGTCCTTCTTCACCGCCGCATAGGCGGCCTTCGCGTCCTTGGCGAGGGTGGGGTCGTCGCTTTTGTTCGGCGCGGGCAGGGAGGTGAGTACCTTGCCGGTGGGGTGGCCCTCTGGGTCGAGGAGGCGGGCGGCGATTTTCCCGTCGGGGGTCACGAAGGCCAGGAACTGGCGGGTGCCGTAGGAGAAGACCCGTGTGCCGCGCTCATCCAATCCGCCGTCGGGGAGGATGCGGTCTTCGAGTTCGTCGCGGGTGAGGCCGCGCTGTTGGGCGATCTCGTCCATGGCTTCGCCGGCGCGTTTCTTCAGGGCGGCGAATTTCACTGTCGCGGCGATCCCGGAGATTGCTTGCAACGCTGTGTCGGTGGCGACATTACGCAGTGCGGTGAGGCCTTTGATGGCGCGTTGGTGTTGGCTCTGGCCTGGCCATTGCCGGATCAGCGGAGTCAACTCGGTGACGAATCGGGTGTCGCCGAGCCAGCCGGTGGCGGTGAGGCACCAGGCTTGTTTCGCCACCGCACCTGCGGTGAGCCAGGCGTGGAAGATCGCGAGGGCGAAACGGTCCCGGCTCGCAGCATCAGCACGGCCACGCACCACCGCTGTGAGGGGATGGTCGGTGTCGGTGCTGAGGGCTTGGAACACCTGGGTCACCTGTTCGGGGGTGAGACGGTGCCCGTCAACGACCAGTGGCGGCAACATCGCCGCGTCGAAGGGCAGCGCAGGGAGCTTCGGCAGACCGACAGCTGCCTCTGCCCACCACGGGGTGTTGGCAGGGAGTTCGGGGGTGGTGGCCTCAGCCAACAGTTCTTCCACCACCACACGGGTCGCGCCAGAAGTGTGTGGGAGGAAATCGTGGAGTTGGGTGGTGGTGAGGGTCCGCAGGGTGGGTTTCAACAGTTCGGCCTGGCTGGGGGACAGGCGAGCTTTCAGGGCTTGGGTGATGTGGGAGTTCAACCATTCGGTGGCGACCGGCCCAGCCTTCGTTGCCAGGAGGTCCAAGAACAACGGCACCACACCCGGACCGTGGGCGGCCTCGGCGATGGTTGTGGCGTAAACCTCGGCCACGCCCTTGTTGTGGCTGTTGATCTGCTGGACCAGGAAATCGAAGCCGTGCTGCCTGGTGGCGACCAGCCACGGCACGGATTCGTGCCAGGAGAGCAGCCGTGCCTTGACGCGCTTGGCGAAGGCGACTCGTTCCTCGGGAGTGGGAAGGACCAGCCCGAGAAGAGCGCTGACCTTGTAGGAATCCTGAAGGACGTTGTCGGGGAGCTGGGCCATCAGCTCGCGAACCTCGTCGGGGTTCAAGGCGCCCAGGGCAGCGCTGACCACCGCAGCATTGCGGTCGACCTTCCAGATGCTGTAGGCGTTCTGCTTGATCATGGCGGGCAAGGGTGAGGGCAGGGCCTCGGTCGCCTCTCGGCGCTCCTCCTCGGAGCGGGAGGCCAGCACCGGCCGCGCCAGCAGGGCATGGATGGAACGGGTGGCCAGGTCCTGGGTCAGTGGCTTCGCCTTCCGTTCCCACGGCGTCCGCAGCACCACGGTGACCCACTCCGGCATCTCGATGCCTCGGTGGTAGCTGTCCTTGGCCCGGCGTTGGGCATTGAGATCCTTCAGGTGCTTGTTCCACCAGGCCCGCCGCTCATGGCCGGGCAGGGTGGTGAACACCGGCTCGGAGAAGACGAACCGTTCCTGCACGTAGTAGTCGGTGTACTTCTGGGTGCTGAGGATGCGGGCGGCGCGTTCGGCTTCGGCTTCCGGGTTGAAGGGTTCGGTGTCGGCTTCGATGGTGATCTCGCTGCTGAGGTCGTAGGCCAGCTCGAAGGGGGTCACGCGCAGGCCGAGGTCGTCAGGGTTGGCTTCGGAGACGGTGACCGGCTCCGGCTCGGGCTCCGGGACGGGGGTTGGTTTCGGCGTGGGGGCTGCCTGTGGTGTGGTGGGGGTGGGGGCGTTGGCTTCGTCGGTGTAGCCCTTCTTCAGTTTTGCTGCGATCTGTTTCTCGGCCTCGGTGTGGGCCTTGTCGGGGGTGTCGTACTGCTTGGTCTTGGTGGTGCCGTGGGTGCCGCGTCGTCCGTAGCGGACGGTGACCAGGTCATCGACCACGTCGATGTACCAGAACTTGTCAGAGGTTCCTTCGGTGAGGCTGAGGCGTCGCTGCATGGGAAGAACCATAGAGGAAGGGACTGACAATTTTCTCAGCTCCCCCTTCCACGGGACGGGCCGAGGGTGTCCAGTGCCCGACAGGGGAGACATTCCCTGTTCCCGCTGGTCGAGCCGAGGGCGCCCGGCGCCCGACAGTCGAGACCTCTGGCATCCGGTGCTGGGACTTGTGCTGAGCGGGGTTGGTCTGGGGTCGGGTGCCTGCGGAGGGTTGCGGGGTCTCGACACGGGCGGCTTCGCAAGCTCCGCCGTCCGGCTCGACCAGTGGAAAATGTGGCCCGGCGCGACCAACGGAGCGAAGGAGCCCCTTGGCCCTGCCCCTCGTGTGCACGAATCGCTGGTGAAAGTCGTTGGCGCGTTGTCTGGCGACGGTGAACCGTCGGTTGTCGGCGGTTCGTGCTCGAAGAGGGCGAGCGGGGGTAGGGTCCCTGCGGATGGTCGCGGGGTCTCGACGCGGGATTCCCTCGCTAGCGCATTGGGAATCCCGGCTCGACCAGCGGAGAAAGAGTCCCGGTGCGACCAGCGGAGTGAAGGCGCCCCTGGACCCGATCCCTCGTGAGCACGAATCGCTGGTGAAAGTCGTTGGCGCGTCGCCAGGCGACGGTGCATCGTCGGTTGTCGGCGGTTCCTGCCGGGGGTGGTGTGGGAGGTGGGGGTGTGCACGAATCGCTGGTGAAAAACGTTGGCGCGGCGCCAGGCGACGGCGAACCGTTCCCGCTCGGTGGTTCCTGCTCGGGGTGGTGTGGGAGGTGGGGGTGTGCACGAATCGCCGGTGAAAGTCGCTCGCACGTCACCTGGCGACGGTGAACCGTCGGTTGTCGGCGGTTCGTGCTCGAAGAGGGCGAGCGGGGGTCGGGTCCCTGTGCAGGGTTGCGGGGTCTCGACACGGGATTCCCTCGCTGGCGCATCGGGATTCCCGGCTCGACCAGCGGAGGGGAGGGCTTGACCAGTGGAAAAGTGGCCCGATTCGACCAGCGGAAGGGGAGCTCGGCCCGGCCTGCGGGAGGCGGGGACGTCAGGCCAGCGGGTGGCCGAAGGCGGAGATCAGCAGCAGGCGCTCCGCCTTGTCCGGGCCACGGTCCAAGAACTCCTGCGCGGCTTCTACGACGAGGTGGCTTCCTGCCCGCCTGGCCTGGTCGATGAACTCCCGCCACGCCTGATCCCGCTTCAGGATGCGGTCCGCACCTGCCAGCAGCAGCTCACCCAGCAGGACGTCCAGCGCCGCCAGCAGCGCCCCCGGGCTGGTCAGCGGCCCATCGGAGCTCGAGATCGGCAACTCCGGCGGGTCCGCCACCGGCTCGGCGACGTGCGGCTGCAGCGGCACCGCATCACCCACCAGCAGGAACGGGTCCACCGTGGCGCTGTCCAGATGCCACGACCACCGGCCCGAGACGTGGGCCTCAGCCGGTTGCCGACGCTGCCACTCCAACAGTCTGGCAGCCGTGGCGTGGAACCCGTCAAAGGTACGACGACCACGCCGCAGCCGCAGCTGGAACGGCTGCCCTGCGCCGTCGTGCAGCACCGCCACCAGCGACGCCGTCGCCGGATCATGCCCGACCTCCACCACCCTGCTCACCCGGCAGGCCGCCAGATCACTGCCCGCCGCACGATCCCCCAACACCGCAGGCAGCCGGGTCTGATGAGTGGCGAGCTCTGCGATGGTCTCCACCCGGAAGGGCGCCTGCACCTGATCCAGGGCACCTGCGGGCAGTCCCGTCGCCGACCGGTTGGTGTGGGAGAAATCCCCCAGCCCGTGGATGCGCCCACCCAGCGACATCACCTGACCGCCACCCCAGGCGCTGATCGCGATCCCTGCGACGGTGCCCCGCGCCAGCCGCCACGACGGCGAACCCAGCTCATCGCTGACCCGCCTGGTCACCCGCATCGGCGCCCCACTGCGGGCATCGACGAGGTGCGCGACCATGCGGCAGTCGTCGTCGGTCTCCAGGAACTCCGTGCCCAGCCCCACCAGCCGCGACCGGGCCACCCGGGTCTGAATCGCAGGGGTTCCCGCCACCAACCGGTCCGGCACCCTGGCCGGATCGGGATTCGACAACGACGCGGCCCGGGCCAGCAGCTCGGCGACGAGCCGCACCAGCCGGGACGCATCGAAGCTGCGATGCCTGGCCTCGTAGCGGGCCAGCTCCTCCAACACCTCCCCCAACAGATCGGCCAGATGGTGCAGCTCGGCGGCCCGGCACCGCGTGAGCAGCCTCGACCACACGGCAGCCATGCTCCGGTGCCCCGCCTCCGCGCCGACCCGCGCCAGCTCTGTTGCGGCATCCCGCACCTCAGCCAGCAGGCCCGCATCCGGTACCCACCGGTCAGGGGTGGAACGCAGCCCCGAATGGCCGAACGGCAGCCCCCGTGCCGCCGCCACCGCCAGGGCGACGTGGGCGCAGGGGTCCGGGTCGTGGCAGGTGCAGCGGACATAGGCCAGATCCGCCCCGGCCAGGAACCTCACCGCCACCGGCACCGGGTGATGAATCCGCACCACCGCGATCTCCCGGTGCGAACCGACGTGGGCCAGCACCCCCGAGGACGCCAACCGTTGCGCACTGCGCACCGCAGCCGCCCCCAGCGCAGCCGTCAGGGCGTCGTCGCCCACCTCGGCCGGATCGAAGGCCCCCACCGGCTCGGCCGCACCGTCGACGACCTCAACCGTGGCCTCGGTCTCAGCCTCAGCTTCCTCGACGCCGCCCGCCTGTGCCTCTTGGTAGACCAACACCGCCCGCACGATGTGCCGACACCGATGGGTGGCCAGGCAGGTGCAGGTCCACTGGTCGAAGGGCCGATCCGCGAACAGCACGCAGACCGTGTCGTCCTCGCCCGTGACGGTCACCCCGCCGTCGGCCTCCTCGCTGAGCTGGCACGACACCTGCCCCAGCTCCTTGCGGGCGCGACGCACCGTGCCCTTGTTGGTCAGGTCCTCCAACACCGCATCGGTCAGCGCCAACAGATCCGGACGGCTCACTGGATCACCTCCGCCACCCACGCGGCCAGATCGTGCGGGGTCATCGTCGCCACCTTCGCACCGCGACGGGCCAACCTGCGCGCCAGGCCCTCGTTCAGCCCCACCTCACCGCGCGAATCCAGGGCACCCAGCACCAGTACCTTCACCCCGGCCTCCACCATCCGGCTCAGGGAACGCACCAGGGCCTGCTCCGAGCCGCCCTCGAACAGATCGGTGATCAGCACGAACATCGCCCGACGGGGGGTGTGCAGCAGCGACTCCGCGTAGGCCACCGCCCGCGCGATGTCCGTACCCCCGCCCAGCTGCACCTTCATCAAGGTCTCCACCGGGTCATCGACATCCGCGCTCAAATCCACCACCGAGGTGTCGAAGGCCAGCAGATGGGTGCGCAGCGCGGGCATCTGGTGGAAGATCGACGCGGTGACCGCCGAGTGGATCACCGAATCCGTCATGGAACCCGACTGGTCCACCGCGATGATGAACTGCCACTTCTCGGCGTGACGGCGGGTGCGGGAGGCGAACACCGGGTCGGAGATCACCAGCTTGCCCAGGTCCTGCGACCAGTTCTTCAGGTTGGCCCGGATGGTGCGGCGGGGATCGAAATTGGCCGCGACCTTGTGGAAGCTGCGACGCTGCGGGTCCCGTCTCCCCGTCAAGGACTGCACAATTCGTGGCTTCATCTTCTCGATCAGCTGATCGACCACCTTGCGGACGATCTGCCGGGCCGAGGCCAGCACGTCGTCGCTCATCAGGTGCTTGGTCCGCAACACCGCCTGCAGCAGCGTCTCCGAGGGCTCCACCCGCTCCAGCAGCTCCTTGTCCGTGACCAGCTCCAGCATCCCGTAGCGCTCCAGCGCATCCTCCTGGATGATCTCCCGGGTTCGCCTGGGAAACAGCGTCTCCACCTGGTTGATCCACGACGGCACAGTCAGCGACGACGCCTCGGACCCACCCTGCCTGCCCCCGGATTCACGGTCGTAGAGGAAGTCCAGGGCCTCGGCCCTGGCCAGGTCCATCCCCTCCAGGTCGCCCAGGGCCTCCGAACCCTCGCCGAGCACCAGTCGCCATCGGGTCGTCCGCTCATCCATGCGCAGCCCCCAGGAAACGACGAAGGGTCCAGGCCAGCTCCGTCTCGAAGGCGACCATCCCCGCTGCGTCCAGGGCCGAGCCGGAGAACCTGACGGTGGCCAGCGCCGCGTCCTCACCCAGGATCAGCTCCGCCACCTTGGCCCGCTCACTCGGGGTGTAGCCGCTGAAGGCGCGTCGCAGCCCCGGCAGGGAGTCCAGGAAACCCTCCTCGCTCAGCCCGGTGAGCACCCGGTCCAGGTGCAGCAGCGCGGCAGGGCGACGCAGGGCCGCCTCCCGGGCCACCCCCAGCAGCCCGGCGACGAAGTCCCCGAAATGCTCCGGCGTCGCCAGCACCGCCACCTGCTCCGCGATGCCCTCGTCCTCATCGGAGCGGGCCTCAGCCACCCACCGCGCGCCCAGGCAGGCGCCACGCACGCTCGGGGCCTGCCGGTCATCCAGCACCACCCCCGCCAGGGCCTGGTGGAAGGAGACCAGATCGAAGCTGAGCTGATCGCCCACCCGCTCCGCGCAGTCGGTCAGCGCCCGCATGGCATGGCTGAACCCCTCCAGGGCAGGCCCCTCCGCCAGCGGGGCCAAGCGTTCCAACAGCCGGACGGCCCGGTCGAAAGCGGTGCTGAGCAGCCGCCCCAGGTCGGCGCGCCCCGTGGCCCTCAGGATCGGGTCGTAGCGGTACAGCTGCATCAGGACACCGACGGCCTCCCCCAGGCCGGGCAGCCAGACAGCCCGGGACAGCAGGGTGTCGGTGCGGGCCTGAAGGCTGGCCGACAGCTGCCCCACCCCGCACAGCGCGGCCCGCAGCACCAGCCGGGCGGCGGCAGCGGGATCGTCGACGATGTCCGCCGCCTGGGCCAGGAGCCGCTGCGTCACGGCCTGCTCGATGTTCCCACCGAACCGGGCGGCCTCCACCAGCCCACCCTCGAAGGTCGGGGTCCAGACCAGTTGCCACCGCTCCACCGCGTCCAGGGCCGCATCCTGCAGCAGGGTGAATCCGGGAATCCCCAGGGCGACGACGCTGTGCAGCAGCCGGGACCGCTCCAGCCCGTCGTCGGTGGCGAGGTCCGCCAGCTCCTGGCGCGACCTCGGGGCCGGGGTCAGGCCCAGCGCGGCCAGCCGGGACCTGAGCTCCAGGGTCAACGGCGGCTGCCGGGTGCCCGCCGCGAGCTGCCCCATCCGGTCGCCACGCAGCACGTGCAGCACCGCCGCCAGCAGCGGGTGATCCTGACCCCGGTCGTCCTTGACCAGCGCCGAGACGATCCCCTCCAGCAGGTCGGTGCGCCAGATCTGCGGATGCCCCCGCAGCTGGGCCAGGGCGCCCGCCGTGACGCGAACCGCCATCAGGTCGGCGGGGGAGAGGAACTGCCGGTCCTGACGCAAGGAGGCTGCGACCTCGGCCAGCAGGTGCTCCGCGGTGTCGGTCCGCCCCTGTTCCCGGTCCCGGAACAGCCGGTCGTAGAAGCCGGGGGAGGGCTGCCCGGCGTCGTAACCGTCGAGGGCGTCGAGGGCCGCGTACGAGGTGGGGGTCAAGGCGATGCCGTAGCGGTCGTCGTCGGCGGGCGGTTGCCAGACCTCCACCGGTTCCGGCGGCGAGGCCAGCAGCTGCTCCAACCCGGCGACGTGCGCGGCCCCGCACACCACCAGCAGGTCGTCGCCGTGGCGCTCCCGGGCCTCAAGGATGCGCGAGGCCATGTGGGTCTCGCGACGGCGCGTCTGTTCGTCCTCCTCGCCGCGCAGCAGCTCCCCGACCAGCCGCATCCTCTGCTGGTGGCTGGCCAGGTCCAGCTCGGGGTCCACCTCGATCAGCTCGTCGAACAGGGCCGAGACGTCATCCACCCCGAACTCGTGCTGGAGCCGCTCTGTGATCTGTCGGGTGGGTGCGGGATCGGCCAGCCGGTTCTCCGCCGTCGCGATGTCGGCGAAGGCCAGCCACGGCAGGTCGATGAACTCGGTGTGGACCCCCAGCTCGCAGGCGGTGCGGATGGCCACCCACTCGGGGCTGAAATCGGTCAGGGGGTAGAAGCTGCTGCGCCGGATGGTGGCCTCGGGGCTGCCCTCCGGGGCGTCGGGGAACAGCGGGGCCCATGAGTAGATCATCACCGGGAGCCTGTGCTCCGCGGCCAGCTCGCCCAGGTGCGGGTTGAACTCGGTGGGACCCTCCACCAGCAGGGCCTGCGGGGGAGCGTCGAGGAGCCGCTGCCGGATGAGACGGGCGGCGGTCGGGGAGTGGTGCCTGACCCCGAAGAACTCGACCATTGCCCCATTGTGCCGAGGCCATCCGACCGAGGTCCAGAAAACCGGCCCCGGGGTCTGACCGGGGGCTTGGTCTGCCCGTCAGGTCTGGACAGACAGGCCGAGAAGGAGGACCATGCCGGGTATGAGCAGCCTCCACGTCTCCTTCAAGGAACGGGACGTCTACCTCGACATCCTGTCCCAGAACTACTCCGAGGGTCGGCTGTCGGATGAGGAGTTCGAGCTCAGGCAGGACCGGATTCTGAAGGCCGTGACCCACGGCGAGTGTCGCGACGCCCTGCAGGGGCTCGTCGTCAGCCGCGAGACCCCGGTCGAGTCGCTGCCACAGCCCGTGGCCCCGCCCCGTCGGTCCCGTCGCGGGGTGCTCCTGGCTGGGGTGGCGGGGCTGGGACTGCTGGGGGTGGCCTTCTTCAGCGCGCGCGTGGACTCGTACAGCTCCAGCTCCGGCGCGGAGACGGTCCCGGTGGAGCCGCCGCCGGGCGACCTGGAGGGAGTCAGGACCATGAGCACCTGGCAGGACTGGCCGCGCATCATCGGTGAGCTGGAGGCGGCAGGGGTGTCGGGGGTGCATCGGCTGTCGCTGCAGCCGGGAGGCCTGGAGGGGGAGGTCAGCCTGTACGACGGGCGAGTGCTGCAGATCACCACCAGCGGATCGATGCTGCACGTCGTCGAGGCGCTGGTCACCGAACCGTACCACCTGCCCTCCCTGGAGGATTTCGGCGGTGCACAGCTCGTTGATCGGATGACCGAGCTGGTCAAGGACACCTGGCCGAATGTCACCGGGATCGAGTCCATCCGGCTGCGGGGTGCCGACAGTGGGGGAGACATCCGGGTCACCTTCACCGAGGGCGGCCGGACCCGAACCGCACTGATCGATGCTCACACCCAGCGCATCCTGGACGTGATGGAAGGCTAGGATCGACTCGAGGTGAGGAGGAGCACGATGCGGGTCGTCGCGATTGCAGCCGTGGCCGACAACGGGGTGATCGGGTCAGGGCAGGACATGCTCTGGCACATTCCAGCCGACTTCCGGCGCTTCAAGGCCGTCACCACCGGCAACACCCTCATCTTCGGGCGTCGCACCCACGAGCAGGTGGGGCTGCTGCCGGATCGTCGGATCATCGTCGTCACCCGGGATCGGGAATGGGGCGACGACGGGGTGGAGGTGGCGCACTCCATCGAGGAGGCCCTGGAGCTGGCGGCCACCACCCCGGAGCGGACCTGCTTCGTCGGGGGAGGCGGTGAGATCTACGCGGCGGCCTGGCCGTACCTGACCGAGCTGGACATCACCCACGTCCACCAGAGCCCGGAGGGGGCGACGACGTTCCCCGTCGTGACCGCCCACGAATGGACCGAGATCAGCCGCGAGATCCACGAGGGCTACGACTTCGTCCAGTACCGGCCCACGCCTGCGGCGCCCGCTGAACCCTGAACCACTATGAACTGGGTGAGGCCGTCCCGCAGCGGGAATTCCCCGCCGTGGGACGGCCTCATCCTCGGTGGTCACGGGGCCAGGTGAAGCACAACCGGCCAGTTGGTGTCCTTGCGGGGTAGCTTCAGGTCGCGGGGGTTGCTGTTGACCCACAGGCCGCCCGCCAGGTGCTGCGCGTTCGAGTCGGTGAAGGCAGCAGGCCAGGAGAAGCCGTTGCCGGAACCGTTGCGGTGGCCGCAGAAGTACCACTGGCTGGAGCCCTCGGCGTGGAACTCCACGGCGAAGCTGCGCCCGGCCTTGAGCAGCAGCTCCTTCGGCAGCGGCGCGTCGTACCACATGAAGTTGGACAGGTTGGACTTGCCCCGCTGGAAGGACTTGTACCTGGACTCGGACTCGGTGATGCGGCCAGCGGCCAGCTCCTTGCCGTCCTGGACGATGCGCCAACGCAGCGACCCAGCGGCGGTGGCGACGGTGGCGAAGGACAGGCCCGTCACCCGCCGGTCCGCGCTCGGGGTGAACAACTCGCGGACGGGGCGGCCCGCGGCGACCCGGTAGACGCGGACGTCCTTCACATCGTCGGTCCTGCTCACCACGCTCTGCGACTCGATGTCGGAGACGCCCTGGCTGGTGCCGCTGGCGGTGGTCAGCTGCATGATGGGGGAGAACAGCTTGCCGCCGGAGCCGATCTCGGTGAGGTTGGTCCAGGTGTAGGACCCCCGGTTGCCGCGCGGGCGGGTTCCCATCAGGGCGGACCAGTCGGTGGTGTTGAGCCAGCGGGCCGGACGTCCCACCTCGGTGGGGACGCTCTGGGTGTCCACGCTGATGAAGTTGGCAGCGGGATTCGGGTCAAGGTTGTCGAAGACCACGTGGTACAGCTGTCCCTTGGCCAGGGCGGTGGTGCTGGTGCTGAAGGCCATCTCGTCGAGGATGGACTTGCTCTCCTTCGAGGTCAGCCGCGGGGTGTGGGTGAACTGCGCCAGGGGGGTGGCCGTCAGTACGGGAAGGTGGTCGTTCGAGCCGTCGTCCGGCAGCACCCGGACCCGGATCGTGCCGCCGGTGCCGTTGGAGTAGCCCTCACCGGTGGGCCAGTAGAGACGAACCTTGGCGAGTTTGCCCTCCAGCAGGGAGCGGAAGCGGTACGAGGCGATGTACTCGTGCTTCTGCGCGACCCCCTCCTTGCTCGGGACCCCGACGACCATGTTCGCCAGCGAGGTGATGGTGTGGACGCCGGGGCCGTAGAGACGGGCGTACTCGGGCGAGTCGAGACGGTGGCCGGTGGCGGGCACCAGACGACGGTCGGGGGTGGGCTCCTCGGCGTGCGCGAGATGAGCGGTACCTCCCAGCGCCGCTGCTGCCAGACCCAACATGCCGAAGGACCGTCGGGACAGGTGTGTGTGACTCATCTGAACTCCTGTTGTGTAAGGCTGCGCGCCAGCCTAGGCGCGGTGTGAGAGCGGTTCCACGCCCGGGAAGTCGGCTTTTGGGACAGGTGTGAAATTCGCCTTGACAGGGTCTTCACATTGCGCCCTCCATTAGCCCTCTAATATGGGAACATGCGTTCGACGGCCAGCATCCTGCATCTCGACCTGGATGCCTTCTTCGCCGCCGTCGAGCAACGCGACAAACCGAGCCTGCGCGGCAAACCGGTCGTCGTCGGCGGGTCCGGGCCGCGTGGGGTCGTCGCCACGGCCAGCTACGAGGCGCGGGCCTTCGGGGTGAGGTCGGCCATGTCCGGCACGGAGGCCAGGAGGCGCTGCCCCCACGCCGCCTTCCTCGGCGGTCGCTTCCAGGCCTACCGGCAGTCCTCACAGGTCGTGATGGAGCTGCTGCGGGAGGTCTCACCGCTGGTGGAGCCGCTGAGCTTCGACGAGGCCTACGTCGATCTGGCGGAGAGTGACTGGGACCTGGGGCGACTGCCCGAGCACGTCGAGTGGCTTCGGGCCGAGCTGAGGCGACGCACCGGCGGGCTGACGGCCTCCGTCGGGGTGGGCTCCAGCAGACTGATGGCCAAGCTGGGCTCCGAGGCGTGCAAACCGGACGGCCACCGGATCATCCAGCCGGGCGAGGAGCTGGACTTCATCTCGCCGCTGGCGGTGCGGGCCATCCCGGGGGTGGGGCCGGTGACGGAGAGCAAGCTGCTGGTCCTTGGCATCTCCACGGTGGAGGAGCTGCGTGCAGCTGACATCCGGGTGCTGGTGCGTGAGCTCGGGAAGGTGGTGGGGGAATCCCTCCACGAGCTGTCCCACGCCCGCGACGACCGCCCCGTCGCGCTGGAACGGGAGGCGAAATCCATCTCCACCGAGGACACCTTTCCGACCGACCTCACGGATCGCGCCCAGCTGGTGGGCATCCTGCGGCGCGATGCGACCTCGGTGGCCGAACGCCTGGCCAAGGCGGGGTTCTTCGCCCGAACGGTGTCGATCAAGGTGCGGATGGCGGATTTCACCACCGTCTCGAAGGCACGCTCCCTGGGTGGGGCGACGGACCGGGCAGAGGTGATTGCCGCCGTCGGGGAGGAACTCCTGGCGGAGGTGGACGTGCTCCACGGGGTGCGGCTGCTGGGGATCGGGGTCAGCAATTTCACCCGTGCAGCGCAGGAACGACTGTTCGACCAGGAGGCCGAGGTCGCTGCCACCACGACCGAGGTCGAGGTGGACACCTCCGGGGTGAGGGGTCGCGGCTACTTTCCCGGGGCCGATGTGATCCACGAGGAGCTGGGGCGGGGCTGGGTGTGGGGGACGGGGCTTGGTCGGGTCACCGTCCGCTTCGAGACCAGGCTGAGCGGCCCGGGCCGGGTGAGGACCTTCCGCACCGAGGACCCCGACCTGCAGATCGCCAAGGACCTGCTGGAGCTGCCCTGAAGCAGCCCGGGTGGGCGCCCCGGCCCGGCGCTCCAGGTGGGGCGCATCAGCGCCCCCTCGGGCACGAATCGCTGGTGAAAGACGTTGGCGCGTCGTCTGGTGACGGTGGCTCGCTGGTTCTCGGCGGTTCGTGCCCTTCCTCCTGTCGGGTCTTCTTCGGGCACGAATCGCTGGTGAAAAGCGTTGGCGCGTCGTCTGGTGACGGTGGATCGTCGGTTCTCGGCGGTTCGTGCCTTGAGGGTTCAGTGTTCCCGGGGAGCCTCGTCTAGACTGACGACTCCTCGGCGAGGTCGTCGCAGGGCCGAAGTGGTGAAACTGGCAGACACGCAGGATTTAGGTTCCTGTGCCTTCGGGCGTGAGGGTTCAAGTCCCTTCTTCGGCACCTCTCGGGAGCGGATGGCCCGGGAGATGTTGTCCGCCCGTCCCCTGAGGGTTCCTCGGGCCAGGATCGGGCCGAACAGCCGGGCAATCGGTTTCATCAGCCAGTACCGCAACCCCTGGCCCTTCCGCTGTGCCGTCACGAAGGCCAGGGTCATGATGGTGCCTGACTGGTGGGGCTCCAGGGTGATGCGAAGGCTCTGTACGACCCGCGTCGGCTGTTCTGGGAGGGTGGTGTCCCACCTGAGGGACACCGACGGCTCCTCAATGGTCAGCTGGTGCTCACTCCATCGCGGGGAGGAGTCGCGGGTTCGGGCCCGCACCGCGCCGGTCTGGTCCACCTCGGCATCGGTGAAGAACAGGTCGCTCCACTCGGACCAGCGAGCAGGGTCGGACAGCAGCGCCCACACCGTCGCGGGCGGTGCGGCGAGGAAGCGACGATAGGTGAAACGACCCTCGGGGGCGGCGGGTGCGACGGCGGGGAAGTCGAGGCTCTCAGGTGTGATGTCCAGGGCCTGCAGCACCTCGACGACCCTTCCGGAGGGCTCCTGGACGAGGTGCTGGAACAGATGGACATCCGGCTGTGGCTGGAACGCGGCCTTCTCCAGGGCGGCGCGGAGCCCCGTGCGATATCTGAAGTCCCCGCGCGACGGCGTGGCGGGGATCGTGCGGTTCGCCTCCTTCGGCAGCGCGATGCCGAGCGCGGCGATGCGCTCCCGATGGGTGCGCTCGCAGGCCTCGCGGGTGTTGGAGAGGGTGACCCCTCGTCCTGCCAGCGCGTCACTCACGGGACCACCGACGCCCACCAGGGCCAGCAGGAGATGTTCGGAGTCGATCTCCGGGTGCTGGGAGCGGCGCTGCTCGTCCTCGGCCAGGATGCTCATCTCCCGGAACCACTTCATGGCGCGCGTGTACTTGCTCATCCTTGTCGCCTCCTCGGGACGGTGATCGAAGGGTCGATCCGTTTGTTGTACTTCTTGTGGACCGCTTGGCGGCTGACGCCCAGCAGGTCACCGATCTGGGCCCAGCTGTATCCGGCGCGCAGGGCTGCCTCCACCTGCTGGAACTCCAGGGACTCGACGAGCAGCCGCAGCGAGGCCACCGCGCGCAGTCCCTCCGTGGGATGCGTGGTGTCACTCGCGGTGTGTGTCAGCTCGTTCGACCCCATGCATGTCAACCTACGTTGCTAAAGATGGTTTTGTCAACCTTGGTTGCCAAGCTTGCGGTGAATCCTGCCATTCCTCGGGCGCAATGGGGCCTCAGGTGGCGAGGGATGGCAGAGAACACCGCGGCCGCCACCTGCTGGCCGATCGGCCAGCAGGTGCATACACTTGGCCCAGACGAACGGAGAACCAACGTGAATAGACTTCTGGCTCCCGCAGCCGCTCTGCTGACCGCATGTTCGCTGGCGGCGTGTTCAGGGAGCGCCGAGGCTCCCGGTACGATGCCTGCCTCCAACTCGCCCACAGTGATGGAGGAGAGTGTCGCCACCGACGCCCCCACTCCGGAGGACACGCAGGAGGCCTCGACCCCGGCGCCGGACGTCGAGGGCGACCCCGCGCCGGTGTTCATCGGGATGTTGGAGATCGCCGGGGTGGATCGGGGAACAGCAACCGACGATCAGCTCACCGTCGCCGGGCACCAGGCCTGCGCGGCCTTCACCGAGGGGCAGTCCCTGAAGCAGGTGGTGGAGGCCCGCACCGAGACCGAACTGGCCAGCATGGACGAGAAGTCCTACCGGGGACTGGCGCTGGCCGCCAGCGAGGTGCTGTGCAGCGAGCACCAGGAGCGCATCGCCAAGGAGCACGAGGAGGGCTGACCCGGGTCAGGACGGCCCGAAGCTCGCGTCCCTGAACTGGACCTTCGCCTCGCCGACGCCGTCGATGGTGCCCTCGTGCACCACCACCTTCTCGGAGTACGCTCCGCTCGCGGTGTTCCCGGACACGGTGAGGTCCGTGACATCACCGATGATCCGCTTGTCCCCGCGACGGCCCCGTGAGACGTCCGCCCCGACGTAGACCAGCGGTGCCTGGGCGTTGGAGGTCTCGAAGCTGTTCCCGGTGATCGAGACCCCTCGCAACGGCCCGACCCCACCGTTGTACGTCACCTTCTCGCCGTTGACCGGTGAGGGGATGTATCCGCTGCTCATGTAGCTGTAGGGGTTGCTGCCCCTGCTCAGGATCGAGGTCGCGTCCCACACCGACTCGACCCCGATGGCAGCCTTCCGGGCACGGCCCTTCAGCCGGTTGCCGGAGAACACGGTTCCATGGGAGTCGGTGCCTGCGTACATCAGCCACTGTGGATTTCCGTCACCGGTGATGGTGATCGAGTTCTCGATGAACTGGTTGCCGTCGCTGCCCTGGTAGGCCTGGAGCAGTGCCTGCCGTGAGGCCCTGCCGGAGGACACGGTGTTGTTCCGTAGCACGTTGTTGTCCGAGTTGTAGCCGATGGTCACCCCGGAGGAACCGCCCTCCAGGAGATGGTTGTCCTGCACCGTGTTGCCCGAGCTGTTGTTCTGCATCGAGATGTTGCGCATGTTCATGGTGATGGTGTTGCCGGAGATGGTGCTCTGAGAGACCCCCGAGAATGCGACGCCGTAGTATCCGCCGGTGATCCGGTTGTTCCTGATCTGGATGTTTCGGGCATGGAGTCGCTGGGGGTTGACACCGCCGGTGTCGGTGTAGCGGTCCCAGTACGGCGATTTCCGGTTGTAGGTGTTCTCCTGTTCCTGCACGGCCTCGATCACGATGGAGTTGACGACCCCCTTGGTCTCGGGTTCGCCCGTCACGTTGTCGATGCGGCTGTCCTCGATCAGCACGTTGTCGATGTCGGAGACGCTCGCGCTGAGCTGAATCCCGCGATGGTTCGCATTCGCGATGTGGATGCGTCGGATGCTGAGGTCCTTCACCGAGTTGCCCTGCACCCCGATCCCGTGGCTGGTCTCCGCCATGTCCATCGTGAAGTCCTGCAGCGACATTCCGGTGGATTCGGTCTCCAGCTGGAGTGCGATGGCGGGCTTCGAGGAAGAGCCCTTCCCGGAGGGGGTCAAGGTGGCTCCTCGCCCTTCGATTCCGGTCAGGTTCCTCGGCAGCTTGACGGTGCCTGAGTACCGGTAGGTCTGCGACGGTGCAAGTGCAAGCCTGGTGCCCTTCTTCGCCGCGAGAGCAGCAGCCGTGTTCAGGGTCTCCCCGGCATCGGTGGGGATGTCCCAGGCGATCAGTTCCACGGCATCCTGAAACCGGGCCCCGTAGGACGTGCCGGAGAAGGTCTCGGTCACCTCTGAGGCGGCGCCCTTGTCGAACACGACGTGAGAGGTGCCGTCGCTGACCACGATGTGGTCACTCGCCGAGGCCAGGGTCCGGGCCTCGGCGACGGAGGAGACCACCGGCACCTGGCCTGCGGCATGGGCCTCGGTGAGTCCAGAGCTTTCGAGGAAGGCCTCCAGCGACTGGGCCGTCGACTGTTCGGCGCGAGGAGGCTCGGCTGCCGGAGCGGAAGGCACGGGAGCCGAGGGCGCGGGTGTGGGGACTGCAACGGCGCCCGGGCTCGACGGTTCCCCTTCAGCCGAGGTGATGGGCCGTGGTGCGGGCTGCTGGAAAGTTTCACCGCCTACCGCGCTTGGTTCCATCGTGGCCTGAGTGGGGGGTCCTGTGGGTGAGGTCGTGCCCTCCGCGGTGGAGTCCTGGGCGGTGGGGGACTCATCCGGGGTGATCTCCTGGGATGGCTCCGGCGGCACCGTCTCCTCAAACAGTGGTTCCTCTGGTAGTGGCTGGTCGGTTCCGGTGACGACGGGGGGCCGTGGTGGAGCGGGAACAGCGGAGGTGCTGTCGGTGTGTGATGACTGGCAGGCCGCCAGGCTCAGTGACACGGCGCCGAAAACCGCGAGAGCACTGAGAAACCTGCTGTGTCGATGCATCACAACTCCGGGGTAGCTGAATCCGTTCCTGAGAATTTTCAGTCAAAGGTGAAGTGGGGCGCCACTTGAGAGGGTACTTTCGGCCATAAGGCTGACGTGAGGGGTCATTTCTCGTGGTCGATCCAGCGTTCCCCGACGACCGATGCCTTCAGCGTGCCGGAGGACAGAGCAGCCAGGGCGGCCTCGAACTCGGCCAGGGCCGAGGCCGGGACGGCAACCGTGATCCGGGCGCACTCGGCCCACTCCACGCCCTCCACCATGACCGCGACCCCACCGGGCAGCACCATGCCTCGAAGCGCCTGCTCGAGAGCGCCGATGGTGGCGAAGTCCACCTCGATGCCGAGCAGGTGCCGTCGCTCCACCCGGCGGATGCCGCACTCCTGGACGGCCTGGGCCACCGCATCGGAGTAGGCCCGCACCAGACCACCTGCGCCCAGTTTGATCCCGCCGTAGTACCGGGTCACCACCGCCACCACGTCGGTGAGGCCATTCGAGTTCAGCACCCCCAGCATCGGGATGCCAGCGGTCCCGGCGGGCTCCCCGTCGTCGGAGGAACGCGCGGTGCGGGCGTCAGGACCCAGCACGAAGGCCGAGCAGTGGTGGGTGGCGTCGAAGTGCGTGGCACGTCGCTCCTCCACGACGGCGCGGGCCGCGGCCTCCGTGGTGACCCGCCGCAGCCGGGTCAGGAACCGGGACCGCTTGATCTCCAGCTCCACATCGACGCCGGCGCCGACCTCGGCGTTGAGGGTCAGGAAGAGCTCAGACACCGAGCTCGCGACGCAGCTTCGCGACGTGTCCCGTGGCCTTCACGTTGTACTGGGCCACCCGGATGGTTCCCTTGCCCGCAGTGTCCACGTCGATGACGAAGGTGGAGCGCAGCACCCCCTCGATCTCCTTGCCGTAGAGCATCTTCTTCCCGAAGGCCCCGTAGGCGGTGAGCGTGGTGCGCTCCGGGTCCGCCAGCAGGGGGAAGCCAACTTCGGAGGTCTCGGTGAACTTCGCGAGCTTCTCCACGCTGTCCGGGGAGATGCCGATGACGGCGTAGCCCGCATCCTTGAACGCGGTCAGGGCGGCGGTGAAGTCGACGGCCTGGGTGGTGCAGCCGGGAGTCATGGCGGCGGGGTAGAAGTAGACGATGACGGTGCCACCAGCGAAGTCGGCCAGTGAGACCTCGCTCCCGGTCGCGTCGGGAAGCTGGAAGTCAGGGGCGGGGGAACCGGGCGTCAGGCGTGCACTCATGGAGGTAAGTCTATGGGGCTAGACTTCGAGCTGTCCGCTGTTGAAAGGTGAAGCCATGGGTGATGGGACAGAGCGCACCATTGAGGAGATTCGTGCCGACCTGGCCAGGAACCGCGCGGAGATGTCCGCGGCAGCCGAGGACCTGGTGGAGGAGTACAAGCCGAAGAACATCGCCAAGCGCACCGTCCGTGAGGCCAAGAACTTCGTCGTGGGGGAGTTCGAGGCCGCCAAGTCCCAGATTCACGACGAGTACGGCTGGCGCACCGACCGGCTGGTGGTGCTCGGTGGGGCGGTGCTGGGAGTGGCCCTGTTCGCCCTGACCGTGACCAGGATCAGCCGTCGTCGCGGCGATGGCTGATGATCACTGATCCGGAACTGACGACGCCCCGGGGCCATCCCGGGGCGTCTGCGCTGTACACCACCAGGGACTCGAACCCTGAACCCGCTGATTAAGAGTCAGCTGCTCTGCCAGTTGAGCTAGTGGTGCGCGGGCCGACGACCCGGCCCAGTACACCACCAGGGACTCGAACCCTGAACCCGCTGATTAAGAGTCAGCTGCTCTGCCAGTTGAGCTAGTGGTGCTTGCGCGAGGACAAACAATACTGCCTCCGGGGCCAGAAGAGAAATCGACGGTCCCCGGTTCCGTCCTCGCTGATCGACGGCGCGGACCGGGCGGTCAGGCGTTGGCCGGGGCGGTGGTCCCGGCCCCTCGCTGCCGGATCGTGGGCCGCACGTCCGCCGTCGGGAGCGGCTCCTGCTGTCCCAGCACCGTGAAACCGCAATCGGCGATCATCTGGAGATCGGCCCGGCCCGCCTGCCCCTCGGAGGTCAGGTAGTCGCCCAGGAACAGGGCGTTGCAGATCTCCAGGCTGAGGGCCTGCAGGCTGCGCAGGTGCTGCTCGCGCCCGGCGGCGACCCGGACCTCGCGGTCGGGGTGGACGAAGCGGACCATCGCCAGGATGCGCAGGCACTTCAGCGGGGTCAGGTCGGCGTGCCCGGCCAGCGGGGTGCCGTCGAAGGGCATGAGGAAGTTGACCGGCACGGAGTCGGCCCCGAGCTGTCTGAGGGCGAAGGCCACCTCGACGAGCTGCTCGTCGGTCTCGCCCATTCCCGCGATGAGTCCGGAGCAGGCGCTGAGTCCGTGCGCCCGGGCGTGCTGGACGGTTTCGGTGCGGTCGGCGTAGGTGTGGGTGGTGCAGATGTTGTCGTAGTGCGACTCGGCGGTGTTGAGGTTGTGGTTGTAGGCGTCGGCCCCGGCGGCAGCGAGCCTCTCGGGCTGGCCCTCCTTCAGCTGGCCGAGGCAGGCGCACACCTCCACCTCCGGGTGCTCGGCCTTCAGCTCCCCGATGATCTCGGCCACCTTCTCGACGTCCCGGTTCGACGGGCCGCGCCCCGAGGCCACCAGGCAGACCCGCTTCGCCCCGCCCTCGATGCCCGCCCGGGCCGCGGCGACGGCGTCGTCGTTGCTGAGCCAGCGGTACTTCAGCACGTCGGCGTCGGAGCCCAGGCGTTGGGAGCAGTAGAAACAGTCCTCGGGGCAGAGCCCGGACTTCAGGTTGACCAGGTAGTTCACCTTCACCTGGGTGCCGAAGTGGTGGCGACGCACCCGGCCTGCCGCGGCCACCAGCTCGTGGGTGCGGGAATCCGGAAGCTGCAGCAGGGCGAGGGCCTCCTCGAGAGTGACGGCGCGACCGCCGATGACCTCGGTTGCCAGTAGGTTCAGGTCCATGATCTCTCCTCCGTGCTGCGTTGAACGCTGTTCAACCTAGCACGGCAGGGCATTGAGGAGGGAGTGGCTGGGGCGAAACGGCGCGCCAGCCAAAAGTTGTTGAAAGATCACGTAACGTGGTTCGTGACGAAAGGAGTGCCATGAGGATTGGCGTCATCGAGGGGGCCACTCGCCCTGGAAGCAACACCGCGCAGGTCGCCCAGTGGGTTGCACAGCATCAGCCGGAGGGCATGGAACTGGTGCACCTGAAACTGCTGGATCACCAGCTGCCGCTGTTCAACTGGGAGAAGCACCCCATGGCCGCGGGGCGGCAGTACCCCACCCGGGAGGTCCAGGCCTGGGCGGATGCGATGAACGAGTGCGATGGCTTCATCTTCGTGTTCCCCGAGTACAACCGGGGGGTCCCGGGTGGGCTGAAGAACGCCATCGACTGGCTCGGTCCTGAGCTGTGGGGCAAGCCGTCGGCTGCCATCGGTGTCGGTGCCGACGGTGGGGTGCGCGGGGTGGAGCAGCTTCGTCTGGTGCTGACCAACTTCAACCAGCACGTTGTGCGGGCGCAGGTCTCGATCTCGCTGTTCACCGATCTGGCCGACGGCGTGCTGAAGGTCTCGCCGCAGAAGGAGACCGACCTCGAGGGGGTCTTCGGTCAGCTTCGTGAGGCGGTCGCCCGGGCGAAGGGCTGAGTCTCACGGGGTGAGTTGCCTGGGGGTGGGTTCGTGGGAGATTTCCCCGCGAACCCACCCCCAGGTGCGTCCTTCAGGGGGTCAGCAGCACCTTGATGGCCCGGCGTTCGTCCATCGCCCGGTAGCCCTCCGGGGCTTCATCGAGGGGAAGTTGCAGATCGAACACCTTGCCAGGGCGGATTCGGCGGTCGAGGATCAGCTGGATCAGCTCGGGGAGGAAGCGGCGCACCGGGGCAGGGCCGCCCAGCAGATGGATCTGCTTGCCGAACAGCAGGGAGCCGGGAAGGTTGACGTCGTGGGAGACTCCGACGAAGCCCACGTGGCCGCCCGGTCGGCACGCCCCGATGGCCTGCTCCATCGCCTCCTGGGTGCCGACGGCCTCGATGACGCTGTGCGCCCCCAGGCCGTCGGTCAGCTCCTTGACCCTGGCCACCCCGTCAGCACCGCGTTCCGCGACGATGTCGGTCGCCCCGAACTCGCGGGCCAGGGCCTGGCGCTGCGGATGGCGGGACATGGCGATGATCCGCGTTGCGCCGAGTTGTTTCGCGGCCAGGATGGCCAGCAGTCCGACGGCGCCGTCGCCGACCACCGTGACGGTCCTACCCGGACCGGCCTCGGCGGCAACTGCCCCGAACCATCCCGTGCCCAGCACGTCGGAGGCTGCCAGCAGGTCGGCCAGCACCTCGGGGTCTTCGGGGCGGCCGCCGGGTACGGCCACCAGCGTCCCGTCGGCCAGGGGGATGCGGACGAACTCGGCCTGGGTGCCGCTGGCGAACCCACCTGCAACGCAGCGGGAGGGGTAGCCGGAGGTGCAGATCTCACAGGTGTTGTCAGACAGACAGAAGGAGCCGACGACGAAGTCACCAGGGGAGATGGTGGTGACGGCGTCGCCCACCTCGACCACGGTGCCGACGTATTCGTGTCCCATGGGGCGGTTCTCCACGGCGTCGTGGCCACGGTAGGGCCACAGGTCGGAGCCGCAGATGCAGGCGGCGGCAAGCTCGATGACGGCGTCGGTCGGTTCCTCGATGGTGGGACGTGGCACCTCGGTGACGATGACATCGCCCGGGGCCCGCATGATGACAGCGCGCATGGTTCCTCCTCGCGGTGGTCGGCAGGAATTCCGCCGTCCCTGAACCCTACCCGTGGGGTGGGTGCGTCGGACCGAGGTCGTCGTGACACGATGAGGGCATGACCAGAACCCGTGAGCTTGGCCCCGTGGACGGTGAACTGCTGCTGGGGACCACCAGTGAAGGCCCGATGGCCCGGATGGGGCACGATCTGCGGATCAGGGTGGAGGACTGGGAGGCCCGGCTGGAGCTGGGGGAGGAACCCGGCAGCTGTCGTCTCCGGGTGAGGGCCGGGCTTGCCTCGCTGCGGGTGCTCGGCGGCAGTGGTGGGGCCAAGCCACTCACCGAGACCGACCTGCGCAGGATCGAGAGCAATGCTGAGAAGATTCTGGAGTCGAGGGCCCATCCCGAGGTCAGCTTCGTCTCGACGGCGATGACGGGCAACTGGGAGGCTGGGCGGATCGACGGGGAGCTCACGATCCACGGGGCGACCCTGCCACAGGGTTTCGATGTGAGGCGGGAACCCGATGGCGCCTACCGCCTGACCGGGGTGATCGCCCAGTCCCGGTTCGGCCTGAAGCCGTACAGCGCCATGATGGGGGCGCTCCGCCTGGGCGACGACATCAGCGTCGAGGTCACCGTCTGTCTGTGAGTGATGCAGAGTGCATCCCGCCTTGGGGTGCGCGTCGGTATGCTTGTGGGCATGAGTATGCAGATTGCCCTGAGGCTCCCTGAAGAGCTGGTGACATTCCTTGATCAGTCAGTGGCGGCTGGTGAAGCTCCCAGTCGAGCGGCCCTGGTGACCCAGGTGTTGGAGCGCGAGGTGCGTCGGCGAAGTGCTGAACGAGATGCTGCGATCCTGCGGGAACAAGGGGCGGGAGATGAGCTCGATGACTTGGTGGCATGGACGGTTGCCAACGTGCAGGTGATGGAGAGGTGATGCGCGAGATCTGTTTGGTGCGGTTGGACAAGACTCGCCCGGCACTCATCCTGACCAGGGATGCGGCGCGCGCGGCCATGAGCAAGGTGACGATTGCCCCGATCACGTCCACCATCAAAGGGCTGTCGAGTGAGGTGGCCGTGGGGCGGCAGAACGGTCTTGACCATGATGGCGTTGTTGCGCTCGACAACGTGGTCACCGTCCCTGTCGGCTTGCTCGGACGCACTGTAGGGTTCCTCAGCGCTGCTCAGGAGGCAGAACTGGCGCGAGCTGTCATCTTGGCCTATGACCTGCAACTGCCACTGTGATCGGGCTTCCGGCAGGCCGGTGCAAGGGAAGGATCAATCATGAGCAGGCGAATTCTGCACGTGGTCACCAACGTCAGCCACTATGAGGCTCCCGGGCATCCCACTGGGCTGTGGCTGTCGGAGTTGACTCATGCTTGGCACGTGTTTGACGAGTACGGGTTTGATCAGGCCATCGTCAGCCCGGAGGGTGGAGCCTCGCCGCTGGAGCCGCGTGCTCTGAAATTCCCCCTCATCGACAAAACGGCCAAGGCCTGGCGTGCTGATCCGCAGCGGATGGCTTTGCTGGAGCACACCCTGAGCCCCGGGCAGGTGGAGGCCGAGGAGTATGACGCGATCTACTTCACCGGAGGGCATGCAGTGATGTACGACTTTCCTGACAGCGAGGGGTTGCAGCGGATCACCCGTGATCTCTGGGAGCGGGGCGGGGTGGTCTCTGCGGTCTGCCACGGGTACTGCGGTCTGCTGAACACTCAACTTTCCGACGGTTCGATGCTCATCGCCGGGCGTCGGATGACCGGTTTCTCCTGGCGTGAGGAGGAGTTGGCAGGGGTGGCTGGACTCGTGCCCTACAACGCCGAGCAGGTGGCCAAGGACCGCGGGGCTCGTTACGAGAAAGCGCGGCTGCCCTTCGTGCCGAACGTGGTCGTTGATGGCCGTCTCGTCACCGGGCAGAACCCGAGTTCGGCCAAGCGGACAGCGCAGCAGGTGGCGGCGCTCCTCACGTGACACGGTTCCTTGAAGCTGCTTCAGGGTCGGGCCGTCGGTTGAACGGCTCGTGCACCAGTCGTCGGGTCACCGTGTCCCGTGGATTGCTCTCACCTCTCTGTGCGTGAGAACTTCCATCATCGGGGTCCCTTCTCGATGGTTGCTGTCTCTCAGCGAATGACCCATGAAGTAGAATGAAGTGCTAGAATCTTGGCCGTGAGATCGGTCACGTTGACTGAGCTGAACCAGAATCCCTCCCGGGTGACGCGACTCGCAGACCAGGGGGAGGTGATCGTGCTGCGTCGGGGGCGTGCTGCATATCGGATCACCAGGATCGAGGCATCTGGTGACCGACTCGATGAGTTGCTGACCGCAGGGCTTGCCCAGCCCCCCCGAAGCACTGCGCCCCGATCCGTCAGGAGTTTCCCGACGCTGACAGCCGAGACGGATCTCGGCGCTGTGCTCGATGCTGAGCGATCACGGTTCGATGACCTTGGCTGAGCGCATCTGGTTCGTTGATTCGTCAGTGCTGCTGCGAGCGATCACGGACAGGTCTGTTGCAGCCCGAGGTTGGTTCGAAGCCGCCTATGCTGCCGGTGATCGGTTCGTCGGGTCGCGAATGCTCGAGTTGGAGGTGCTGCGGGTCGTCAAGAATGCCGGGTTGGCGACAGGGGTCGCCAGTGAGTACCTGGACGAGTTTGCCCTGATCGCTGTCACCGATGACCTGATCGACGAGGCCATCGCTCTCGATCCGCCGCTGGGTGGGGCTGATTCGGTGCACATCGCCTCGGCGTTGCGGCTGGGTGTCGATCAGGTGACGATCGTCACCCATGATGCGCAGATGGCCAGGGCCGCAGCAAGCCTCGGGTTCGCGGTGTTTGATCCCGTTGTCGACGACCCCAACCGGAATCCGGTGATCTAGAGGGTGCCTTCCGAACTGACACGAGAGGTGGCTTGCTGGTTCGTGCTCCGGACGGTGCAGTAGGTGGTAGCGCTTCTCGTATGACGGGGTTCATCGAAGCTGGTCCAGGGGCGGGCCGTCGGTGCCTCGGCCCCTCGTGGGGTGAGTAACGGGACTTGAACCCGCGACATCCTGGACCACAACCAGGTGCTCTACCAGCTGAGCTATACCCACCATGCGCCATCGAATTGGCGACTGGGCAACGATAGCGTATCCGGCCGCCTCACATGAAATCGACGTGTTGTGGGAGGATGCGGGCATGGATCTGCTCGACGTCGGCGCGGTGGAACTCGCCCGCAGCCTGACCCCGGGTCGAGTGGCCGACCACCTGGTGCGGGTGCTGGCTCGCATTGAGGAGTGTGACAAGGGGCTGAACGCCTTCTCGGCCCTCAATCCGCGGGCCCTGGACGACGCTCGCGCCCTCGACCTGTTGGCCCCTCTCGTCGCTGCCCGGCTGCCGCTGTTCGGGGTTCCGGTCGCCGTCAAGGAGGAGATCGACGTCGCCGGGATGGTCACCACCTTCGGCGGGCGCGGCAACTCCAGCCCGGCCACCGCCGACTCCGAGGTCGTGACGCGACTGCGCGCAGCCGGGGCCGTCATTGTCGGTAAGACCCACATGCCGGAGTTCGGGCAGACGGCCTTCACCACGGGGGAGTGGGGCTTCACCCGCAACCCCCACGACCTCACCCGCTCCCCGGGCGGCTCTTCTGGAGGTTCCGCCGTAGCCGTCGCCTCGCGGATGGTGCCGCTGGCGCTGGGTGGTGACGGCGGCGGCTCCGTCCGCATCCCTGCAGCCTGGACCGGGATCGTCGGACTGAAGCCCACCCGAGGGAGAGTCAGCACCGCCCCGCAGCCCCACCTGTGGCACGACCTGGGCACCTACGGGCCACTCGCCCGTGAGGTCGACGACGTGGCGACGGCCCTCAGGGGCCTCGCCCCGACCGCAGTGCGACGTGAGAGGCCGTCAACCCTCACCGTCGGCTGGACCCTCACCTCGCCGGTGCCCGGGCTCAGGCCCTCGCCGGAGGTCGCCGACGCCGTCGCCGGGGCCGCGCGTCGCCTCCAGGTGCTCGGGCATGACGTCCACCATGGCTCGCTGCGCTGGCTGAACCCGGTGCTGCCCTTCCTCGTGCAGTATCACTGTGCTGTTCGTGACGAGGTGGCGGCCCTCGAGCATCCGGATCGGGCGGAGCGACGTTCCCGGCGGGTCGCAGCCCTGGGGCGTCTCATCCCCGAGGCCGTGTTCGAGTGGTCCCAGCGCAGTGCTCGTCGCTTCGAGGAGGCGACGAACCGGGCGTTCGGGGCCTTCGATGTGCTGCTCACCCCCGTCACACCGACGCCGCCACGCCCCATCCGCAGGGTGCATGAGATGGGGTATTTCCGCGCCCACCTGCTGTCCTCGTCGGTCATCGCCCACACCTCGTACTGGAATCTGGCAGGCAACCCCGCCGTCGCCGTGCCGGTTGGCAGGACGGCGGCGGGGTTGCCCTTGTCGGTTCAGGTCATCGGTCCGTGTGGTGGTGATGACCTGGTGCTGGAGGTGGCCAGGCTGCTCGGCTGAGCGTCCTCACACCTCCGCGCCCAGGGCCTGGGCCAAGGTCCTCGCCCGCGCGGCCTCCTCCTTGCGGGACTGCCGCTCCAAGGAGCGCACCAGGATGGTGTGGGCGTAGGTGTTGGTGGGGTTGGTCTCGATCAGCTCCCGGGCCAGCCGCTCGGCCTTCGGCAGGTAGGCGGCCTTGTAGTTCGCCAGGGCCAGCAGCTCCTTGGTCTCCTCGATCTCGCTGGGCCGCTGCTCGACATCCAGGATGGCCTGGAGCTCGACGATGGCTTCGCGGAACCGACGGCTGTCGATGTGGTTCCTTGCCTTCATCAGGCGCTCGTATCCCATGATGGGCCTCCTTGTCTCGTGTCGTGGAGTACAACGCGAGGCCAGAAAAGTTTATTCCTCAACTATCAGGCGTGTGGGGCAGCGTCGGATGTGAGCACGAATCGCCGGTGAAAATCGCTGTCACGTCGGTGGGTGACGGCCCAGCGCCTTTTGTCGGCGATTCGTGCTCGGGTGGGTCTGGTGGGGGGAGGGCGGCAGGAATCGCGGAGGGAGGACGGTTCGGCGTCGTGTGGTGACGCGCCAGCGCTTTTTGTCGGCGATTCGTGCTCGCTCAGCTCGGGGGGATGGGGAGGCCGGTGACGCTGCCCCGGTGCTTCGCCGCGACGAGCTTCGCCTGCGCCGTCGTCGGACCGGGCGCGGGGACGCACATCGCCTCCCGGTAGTAGCGCAACTCCTCGATGGATTCCTGGATGTCCGCCAGCGCCCGATGGTTGCCCTGCTTCTTCGGGGCTTGGAAGAACACTCTCGGGTACCAGCGGCGCGCCAGCTCCTTGAACGAGGAGACATCGACGTTGCGGTAGTGCACCCACGCCTCCAGCTCCGGCATGTCGCGGGCCAGGAAGGCGCGATCCGTGCCGATGGTGTTCCCGGCCAGCGGGGCCTTGCGGGCCGCGGGCACGTACTCGCGGACGTACTCGAGCGCGATCCGGTTGGCCTCCTCGAGGGTGGTGCCGGAGGCGAGATCGTCGAGCAACCCCGAGGCGGTGTGCATCTCCCGCACGACATCGGTCATCCCGGCCAGCGCCTCGTCCGTGGGCTTGATGAGCACATCGACGCCCTCGCCCAAGACGTTCAGCTCACCGTCGGTGACAAGCACCGCCACCTCGACGAGGGCATCCCTGGACAGGTCCAGGCCGGTCATCTCACAGTCGATCCACACCAGTTCATCGCTCACGGACACAGCCTAATGACAACCGGCCATGAAGCCCATCCGGCGAACTGGGCGTACACTCATGGCAGTCACGGCCCCAGTAGCTCAGTGGATAGAGCAACAGCCTTCTAATCTGTCGTGCGCAGGTTCGAGTCCTGCCTGGGGCGCTGCGACGGGTCCAACTCAGGCGTCGTGCCAGTTCGGGCTTGCCCGTCGCCTTTGGTCGGGTGGCCCAGTAGGCTGGTGGGCATCATGACCACAGGTGCATCCGACCCCGAACTCGTGCTGGCGGACCGGCGACGGTGGCTGTCCGGGCTGCCTCCGGCCACCCTCCGGCCCTGGTGGAAACGCCTGCTCCGCAGCCCCATGCTGTGGCTCACCCTCGTCCTGGTGCCGTTCTACGTCTACTGCCTGATCTCCCAGTACATGCTGCTGCACCCGGACCGGACCTTCCCCGACGGCACCGTCGCGCTCGGCCTGAACAACGAGGCCATCCGCATGGCCGCCTTCTGGGCGATGTGGACCGCCCTGGTCTACTTCCTGCTGTTCGTCTGGCTCGACCGGTTCCGGCTGCAACGCCCCCTCACCTGGCTGCTCACCTTCGGCTGGGGGGGCTGCGCCTCCACCTGGATCAGCATCCACGTCAACTCCTGGGCCGGGGCGATGATGCAGACCACCCAGGCCGATGCCGACGCCGGGACCCGCCCCGCGATCTTCATCGCCCCCTTCATCGAGGAGGCCAGCAAGGCCACGGTGCTGTTCCTGCTGGTCATCCTCTACCGCACCCGGATCGTCTCCCAGCTCAGCATCGTCACCCTGGCCGGGCTGTCGGCCATCGGCTTCGCCTTCGTGGAGAACATCATCTACTACGGCCGCGTCATCGTCTACGCGATGAACACCATCGAGGTGGAGGACCCCCAGCAGGCCGTGATGAGCATGGTCATGCTCCGTGGGGTCTACACCTCCTTCGGACACCCGCTGTTCACGATGATGACCGCCCTCGGGTTGGCCGTCGCGCTCGGTGCCCGCAGCAAGTGGGTGCGGATCACCGCCCCACTGGGTGGGTTCCTCCTGGCTGCAGGCGGACACATGCTGTTCAACGGGGTGGCCAGCCTCAACCCCATCGAGAACCTGCAGGTGCAGTGGTACATGGCCCTGGCCCTGGTGGCGGTCCTGATGCTCTATCTGATCTTCAGCGTCCTCGCAGAAACCCGCCTCATCCACCACCGCCTCACCGATCTGCGCCGGATGGGCTGGCTCCAGGACCGCGACGTGGTGGTGCTCTCCAGCCCACTGCGACGCATCAAGCTGCTCACCGCCGCCCTGCTCCGAGGCCCCCGGAAGTGGTGGCACACCGCCAAGTTCATCCGCCTGGCCACGGAGCTGGCCCACACCCGCGCCCAGGTCACGCGCGGCACCGTCGGTCCGGGCTCCGACGACAGGTGCCACGAGCTGATCCACCAGATCGAGGAGCTGCGCCCCAAGGCCCTCACCGAAACCCTCGGCCTGAAGGTGATCCCACCGCTTCGACGGCGCCGCCGCCCCGCCGCCGTGGTCCCCGCCCAGCCGCAGCAGGGGTGGTACTCGTGAGCACCCCGGACCTGGCCAGCGCGCTGCACCGCCTGTCACAGGTGCTCGGTGAGACGACGCTGCCGCTGCCCCTGGAGGGGGTCACCGAACAGCGCAGCGCCGTCACGGCCCTGCGCCACCAGGTGGAGGACTACCTGCTGCCCCGCGCCCAACGCCTCGACGCCCCACTGCTCGCCGTGGTCGGTGGTTCCACCGGGGCGGGCAAGTCCACCCTGGTCAACACCCTGCTGGGGTCGGTGGTCACCCGCTCCGGGGTGCGCCGCCCCACCACCACCTCCCCGACGCTGATCTGCCACCCCCTGGACCGCGACTGGTTCCGCACCGGGCCGGTACTGCCGGGCCTGGTGCGCAGCGACGAGCCGGTGGCCGACTCCCGGGCGCTGCAGATCGTGGCCACCGAGCAGCTTCCCGCTGGACTGGCTCTGCTGGACGCCCCGGACATCGACTCGGTGGACGACGAGAACCGCCGCCTCTCCCGCCAGCTCCTCGGCGCCGCCGACCTGTGGGTCTTCGTCACCACCGCGGCCCGCTACGCCGACGCCGTGGCCTGGGACCTCCTGCAGCAGGCGGCCGAGCGTGACGCCGTCGTCAGCGTCGTGCTGAACCGTTGCCCACCTGAGGCGACCCACGAGCTCACCTCCCACCTGGACCAGATGCTGCTGGATCGGGGGCTGAAGGCCCAGCACGTGTTCACCGTCCCGGAGCAGGAGGAGCCCGCCTCCGGGATGCTGCCCCCAGACCTCGTTGCCCCGCTCAGGCAGTGGTTGGGACATCTCACCGCAGGGCGTGGCCGCCGTCACGCCGTCGCCGTCCAGACCCTCGGGGGAGCCCTCAGACACCTCGACCCGCAGCTGCGCGGCCTGATCCGGGCCGCCACCTGGCAGCGGGATGCCATCTCCGACCTGCACGAGGCCGCCGCCCAGGAGTTCCACGGCGCCGCCACCGGGATCGCCCGGATCACCTCCGACGGCACGATGCTGCGCGGTGAGGTGCTCAGCCGCTGGCAGGACCTCGTCGGCACCAGCGACCTCATGCGGGGCATCGAGCAGCGGATCGCAGCGATCCGGGACCGGATCACGGGATGGTTCACCGGGGCGAAGAAGGCCGAGGAGGTCCAGGGGGCCATCAGCAACGATCTGGCCGCCCTGATCCACGAGCACACCGTCGCAGCCACCGAACGGGCCGCCCAGGCCTGGGCCCGCACCCCCTGGGGGCAGGTTCTGGCCACCCGGCCGAGCGACCTGGGCCGCCCCGAACCCGGCTTCGCCGACGAGGTGGCCTGGCTGGTGCGGGCCTGGCAGAGTGATGTGCTCAGCCTGATCGAGGACGAGGGCAAGGGGAAACGCCTCCGGGCCCGGTTCCTGGCCCTTGGCACCAATGCGCTCGGGGCCGCCCTCATCATCCTGGTGTTCGCCACCACGGGAGGGCTCACCACCGCCGAGGTCGGCATCGCGGGCGGCACCTCGCTGGTGGCGCAGCGCCTGCTGGAGGGGGTCTTCGGCGACGACGCGGTGCGTCGTCTCGCAGGCAAGGCGAAGCAGGAGCTGGACTTCAGGGTGGGCAACCTGTGCGCCACGCAGTTGGAACGCTTCGAGGCGAGGCTCGCCACCCTGGGCTTCGACGACCTGCTGCCCGACCGGCTCACCGAGGTGGCCGACGACCTCAAGGCGGCCAGCGGCGACGCCTTCGACGCCCTCACCCGCCCCGAGGGGTTCTGATGGCCTCGCTGGCCGAGCGGCTCGACCTGCTGGAGGAGCTGACCCGGCTCACCGAGCAGCGGGTACCGCCGGAGCTCACGGCGCGATCCCTCGAGCTGGCACAGCGTGCGGGTCAGCGGTTGCGGCTTGGGGAGCAGACCGTCGTCGCCCTGGCCGGGGCCACCGGATCGGGCAAGTCCTCGCTGACCAACGCCCTGGCAGGGGCCGAGATCACCACGGTCGGGGTGCGTCGTCCCACCACCTCCGAGACCCTGGCCATCAGCTTCGGGGCCTCCAACCCCGAGCTGCTGGACTGGCTGCGGATTCCGCGCCGCCACGAGGTCTCGGCGCCCGATCCCGGGCTCGGCCAGGTGGTGCTGCTGGACCTGCCGGACCACGACTCGGTTGCCACCGCGCACCGCGAGGAGGTGGACCGCCTGGTGGCGCTGGTCGATCAGTTCGTGTGGGTGCTCGACCCCGAGAAGTACGCCGACGACGCGGTGCACGCCGGGTACCTGCGCCCCCTGGCCGGGCACCGTGAGGTGGTGCGGGTGGTGCTGAACAAGGCGGATCGGCTGTCCCCGGCGGACCTGGCCGAGTGCCTGGCGGATCTGAACCGGCTCCTCGAGGCCGACGGCCTGGCCGGGGTTCCCTGCCAGGCGACCTCCACCCGGACCGGGGCGGGGATCGAGGAACTGAGGCAGGAACTGGCCCGGATCGCCGCCCACAAGAGCGCAGCCCACGCCCGGCTGAGCGCCGACCTCGACCAGGTCGCAGCCGCCTTTGCCGAGGCCTGCCGGGGCGAGGTGGGGCAGGTCCCGCCGCGCGCCGTCGCCGCCCTCGAGGCAGCACTGTCCGCCGCAGCCGGGGTGCCGGAGGTGGTCCAGGCGGTCCATCAGGGGATGATCCATCGGGGCGCGCTCGCCACCGGGTGGCCGCTGGTCTCGTGGCTCAGGCGGCTCCGCCCCGACCCGCTGAAGAGGCTGCGGCTGGGGGAGGCCGAGGAGCAGCCCCTGCCCGGCCCCGTGACCGTGCGAAGCTCCCTGCCCGGGCGGGGAGCCATCGCGCAGGCTCGGCTGCGCACCGGGCTCCGGGAGTTCGCCGACGAGGCCAGCCGGGGCATGTCCTCCAGCTGGACCGAAGTAGCACAGCGTGCTGCCTTCAGTCGCGTCGAGCAGCTGCCGGACCTGCTGGACGAGGCCCTGGTGCGCACCGACCTGGGTACCAGGCGCATCCCCGCCTGGTGGCGGCTGGTGCGCATCCTGCAGTGGCTGCTCATCGTCTGCGTGGTGCTCGGGCTCGGCTGGCTGGGCATCAACGTGGCCCTGGCCTATTTCGGACTGCCCCCGCTGCCGACCGCCCCCATCGGGCCGGAAGGGGGCCTGCGGATACCGACCCCGACCGTGATGTCGCTCGGCGGGTTGCTGCTCGGGCTGCTGCTGGGAGCCTTCGGGCGCGTCCTCATCGGACTGGGTGCCAGGACAGCCGAGCGACGCGCCCGCCGTCGCCTCCACCGGGCCATCGGGCAGGTTGCGGAAAGCCACGTGGTCGAGCCGCTGGCCGCCGAACTGCAACGACTGACCAAGGCACAGCAGCTGATCCGGAAACTGTAGGAGACAGCTGGCATACTTGCCCACGGTCGAATCGAAGGGAAGTCAGTGGCCGAGTTCATCTACACCATGCAGAAGGTCCGCAAGACGGCGGGCGAGAAGCTCATCCTCGACGATGTCACCCTGGCGTTCTTCCCCGGGGCGAAGATCGGTGTCGTCGGGCCGAACGGGGCGGGCAAGTCCACCCTGCTCAAGGTGATGGCCGGGCTGGAGCAGCCCAACAACGGCGAGGCCGCGCTGGCCAAGGGAGCGAGTGTGGGCATCCTGCTGCAGGAGCCGCCGCTGACCGAGGGCAGGACGGTGCAGGAGAACGTCGAGGAGGCCGTGGCCGACCTCAAGGCGAAGATGAAGCGCTTCGACGAGATCGGCATGGAGATGGCCGAACCCGACGCCGACTTCGACGCCCTCATGGCGGAGATGGGGGAGCTGCAGACCGAGCTCGACGCCCACAACGCCTGGGACCTCGACGCCCGGCTGGAGCAGGCGATGGATGCGCTGCAGTGCCCGCCCCCGGACACGATCGTGGACGTGCTCTCCGGTGGTGAGCGCCGCCGCGTCGCGCTGTGCAAGCTGCTGCTGCAGCAGCCCGACCTGCTGCTGCTCGACGAGCCCACCAACCACCTCGACGCCGAATCGGTGAACTGGCTGGAGGGGCACCTGAAGTCCTACCCCGGCGCGGTGCTGGCCGTCACCCACGACCGCTACTTCCTGGACAACGTCGCCGAGTGGATCTGCGAGGTGGACCGCGGCAAGCTGCACCCCTACGAGGGCAACTACTCCACCTACCTGGAGACCAAGCGGGCCCGCCTGCAGATCGAGGGCAAGAAGGACGCCAAGCGCGCGAAGATCCTGGAGAAGGAGCTGGAGTGGGTGCGCTCCTCGCCGAAGGCCCGCCAGGCCAAGAACAAGGCCCGACTCCAGCGCTACGAGGAATTGGCGGCCGAGGCCGAGCGGTTCCGCAAGATCGACACCGCCGAGATCAACATCCCCGCCGGGCCGCGCCTGGGCTCGGTGGTGCTGGAGGTCAACAACCTCACCAAGGGCTTCGGTGACCGGGTGCTCATCAAGGACCTGTCCTTCTCCCTGCCCCGCGCCGGGATCGTCGGCATCATCGGCCCCAACGGTGTGGGCAAGACCACCTTGTTCAAGACCATCACCGGGATCGAGGAGGCCGACTCCGGCAGCGTCAAGATCGGCGAGACGGTCAGCTTCAGCTACGTCGACCAGAACCGCTCCGGCATCAACGCCGAGGACAACGTGTGGCAGGTCGTCTCCGACGGGCTGGACCACATCAAGGTCGGCAACTTCGAGATGCCGTCCCGCGCCTACGTCGCCTCCTTCGGTTTCAAGGGGCCGGACCAGCAGAAGAAGGCCGGGGTGCTCTCCGGTGGGGAACGCAACCGTCTCAACCTGGCACTCACCCTCAAGCAGGGCGGCAACGTGCTGCTGCTCGACGAGCCCACCAACGACCTGGACGTGGAGACGCTGTCCAGCCTGGAGGACGCGCTGCTGGACTTCCCCGGCTGCGCCGTCGTGATCTCCCACGACCGCTGGTTCCTGGACCGGGTGGCCACCCACATGCTCGCCTGGGAGGGTGAGGATGCCGACGGCACCCCGCGCTGGTTCTGGTTCGAGGGCAACTTCGCCGACTACGAGGTGAACAAGGTGGAGCGGCTCGGGGCCGAGGCCGCGCGCCCGCACGCCTCGAAGCATCGTCGCCTGACCCGGTGAGTCGTGGCTGACCCGGCCAGCTACCGGCCCAGGCCGGGCAGCATCCCCACGGCCCCGGGGGTGTACCGGTTCTTCGACGCCTTCGGCAACGTCATCTACGTCGGCAAGGCCAAGAACCTGCGTTCCCGCCTGAACTCCTACTTCGCCGACCCGGCGTTGCTGCACTTCCGCACCCAGACGATGGTGCGCACCGCCGCCCGGGTGGAGTGGACGGTGGTCGCCAACGAGCTGGAGGCCCTCCAGCTGGAGTACACCTGGATCAAGCAGTTCGACCCGCGCTTCAACGTCAAGTACCGCGACGACAAGTCCTACCCGTGGCTGGCGGTCACGTGGAGTGACAGCTTCCCACGGGTGTTCGTGGGGCGCGGGGCGAAGCGACGGGGTACCCGCTACTTCGGGCCGTTCGGGCACGCCTGGGCGATCCGGGAGACCGTGGATGCGCTGCTTCGGGTGTTCCCGATGCGGTCCTGCAGCGACGGGGTGTTCAAGCGGGCGAAGGACTCCGGGCGGGCCTGCCTGCTGGGGGACATCGGGAAGTGTTCCGCGCCGTGCGTGGGCCGGGTGGGGCCGCAGCAGCACCGGGAGATCGCCGAGGGGTTCTGCCGGTTCATGGCGGGGGATTCGGATCAGATCGTCGCTGAGCTGGAGCACGAGATGTTGGCGGCCTCGGCGGAGCTGAACTTCGAGCGGGCCGCCGTGCTGCGCGACCAGCTGGCGGGCCTGAGGAAGGCCGGGGAGCGCAACACCGTCGTGCTTGCCGATGACACCGTGTGCGACGTGGTGGGTTTCGCCGACGACGGCCAGCAGGTCGCGGTGCAGATCTTCCACGTGCGGGCGGGGCGGATCGCGGGGGAGCGGGGTTGGATCGCCGACCGTGCGGATGACCGGGACCTGGCGGAGCTGCTGGAGCCGTTCCTGCTGCAGCTCTACGACGGCGGGAACCAGCCCCCGCCGCTGGTGCTGAGCTCGGTCCCGGCCGAGCCGGAACTGGTGGCGGTGCTGGAGGAGCTGCGCGGGGCGAAGGTGGAGGTGCGGGTGCCGATCCGGGGCGACAAGCGCGCGCTGCTGGACACGGTGCTGCGCAACGCCCAGCTGGCCCTGGAACAGCAGGCCACGAAGCGTGCCTCCGACCTGACCACCCGCAACGCGGCTCTGGAGGAGATCGCGGAGGCGCTCGGCCTGCCCGAGCCGCCGCTTCGGATCGAGTGTTTCGACATCTCCCACACCCAGGGTGTGGAGGTGGTGGGCTCGATGGTGGTCTTCGAGGACGGGCTGGCGAAGAAGTCGGACTACCGCCGTTTCATCATCAAGAGCTTCGAGGGATCGGATGATCTGCGGGCGATGGATGAGGTGCTGACCCGAAGGCTGGGCAGGCTGCTCGACGAGCGGGGCGGCGACGACGACGGGGAGGGCCCGCTCTTGATCGACCCGACGACGGGCGCGCCCCGACGCTTCGCCTACGCCCCGGCGCTCATCGTCGTCGATGGCGGGGCCCCGCAGGTGGCGGCCGCGGCGAGGGTGCTGGATGAGCTGGGGCTGAGCGGGGAGATCGCGCTGTGCGGCCTGGCGAAGCGGTTGGAGGAGGTGTGGCTGCCGGGCGAGGAGTACCCGGTGATCCTGCCGCGCGCCTCCGAGGGGCTCTACCTGCTGCAGCGGCTGCGCGACGAGGCCCACCGGTTCGCGATCACCCACCACCGGGGGCGGCGGTCGAGGACGATGCTGGCCTCGGCCCTGGACCAGGTGTCGGGGCTGGGCGAGATGCGCCGCAAGGCCCTGGTCACCCACTTCGGTTCGATCAAGAAGCTGCGCGAGGCCAGCGTCGAGGAGATCGCGAAGGTGCCGGGTTTCGGCCCGAAGCTCGCAGCGACGGTGCACCAGGCGGTCGCAGGTACAGCAGGCGAGGCCATCAACCTCACCACCGGCGAGGTCACCGAGACCTGAGGGGCCACCCGGTGCCCCCTCAGGTCTCGACACGGGGGTCAGCCGAGTTCGCCCACCTCTGCCGCCGGGAGGGTGTTGCCCGGCAGCGGGCGCAGGGTGTCGCCCTCCCTCTCGTAGACCGACTGGACGGGGTTCAGGAAACTGGCCGGGTGGTCGTCGTGGACCTCCAGGAAGAGCACGTAGGACTTCCTCTGCTCCAGCAGGATGCCCGTTGGGGTGGTGTAGCGGGTGCCCTGGTGCACCCCGCCGAGTTCGCCCACCTCGACGGTCGTGCGCGGGAGGGCTGTCCCCTGCAAGACGCGCTCGACGTACACCGCGTGGACGGTGTGCACCATCGGCGACGGCGCCTCATCGGCCGAGGAGGTCAAGGCGGCGTCGAGGACGTGACGGTGCCCTCGAGCACCAGATCGGCGGCCTCCCACAGCTCCCGGGCCGAGGAGAACTCCGGGTGCAGCGGGTTGTACCCGACCTCCGGGACCGGGGCAGTGCAGGCCGACACCGTGAACAGCGCGGCCAGGATCATCCAGATGGCGTGACGGTGGCTTCGCATCGGTCACCTCCTCGTTCCCATCAATGTAGCGCGGCCCGATCTGATAGCCTGCCGGTGAAGCTGGCACGGGAACCCGGTGGGAATCCGGGACTGACGCGCAGCGGTGACGGTGACGAACCTGTCGTGAGGCCACTGGGGAGACCCGGGAAGGCGACGGGGGAGGGTGAGCCGGAGTCCGAAGACCGCAGCTTCGCGACTGTCGGTAGAGGGTCTCGCGTACGGACCCGTGGACACTGGAGTGATCCTTGGCTCACGTCACACCGGCCCGCAGGGTGGGCGCGTACCTGGCGCTGCCCATCGTCGTGGTCATCCTCGCCCTCACCGCACTCAGCGTGGTGTACTCGGTCAACATCGGCTCCGAGCAGCTGGACCGCGAGGCCATCTGGCAGGTGATCAGCAGCCGCCTGGCGGGCACCCCCAGCGACAACCGGGCCATCGAGGCCATCGTGTGGGAGCTGCGCCTGCCGCGTGCCCTGCTCGCCGTCATCGTTGGTGCCGGGCTCGGTATCGCGGGCTGCGGGATGCAGACCCTGGTGCGCAACCCCCTGGCCGACCCCTACCTGCTGGGCGTCTCCTCCGGGGCGGCGGTCGGGGCGACGGCGGTCATCACCTTCGGTGTGCTGTCCGGTTTCGGGCTGTGGGCCATCTCCGTCGGGGCCCTGCTCGGTTCCCTGGGGGCGGCACTGGCGGTCTACCTCGTCGCGATGGCCCAGGGCGGGCTGACCCCCATCCGGCTGGTGCTCTCCGGGGTGGTGCTGTCCTCGGCCTTCTCCGCCATCGCCAGCTTCCTCGTCTTCAAGGGACCCGACCCCCGTGCCGCCCAGTCGGTGCTGTTCTGGCTGCTCGGCAGCGTCTCCGGCGCCCAGTGGGACCGGCTGGCCCTGCCCGCCGCCGTCGTGCTCGGCTGCCTGCTGCTGCTCCTACTCGGTAGCGGCTGGTGCGACGCCCTGGCCTCCGGGCCGGATGCCGCAGCCGCCCTCGGGGTGCCGGTGAACCTGCTTCGGCAAGGACTGTTCCTGCTGCTCGCGGTCCTGGTCGGGGTGCTCGTCGCGGTGTCCGGCGGGATCGGCTTCGTCGGCCTGGTGATCCCCCACCTGTGCCGGATGGTCGTCGGCTCCCTGCACCGCCGCCTGCTCCCCGTCGCGGCCGCCGTCGGCGGGTTCTTCCTGCTGTGGGTGGACATCGCCTCCCGCGTCATCGTCGCCCCCGCCGAGGTGCCGCTCGGCGTGGTGACCGGCCTGATCGGGGCCCCGGTGTTCCTCATCGTGATGGGACGACGCAGCTACGGCTTCGGAGGTGCGGCATGACCACGCTGCGGGCTGAATCGCTCAGCTGCGCCATCGGCAGGCGTACCATCCTCACCGGCGTCGACCTGGAGGTCGAGCCCGGCACCATGACCGCCATCGTCGGGGTCAATGGCGTGGGCAAGTCCACCCTGATGCGGGTGCTGGCAGGCATCCGGGGCGCCGCCGCGGGTCGGGTGCTGATCGACGGCGACGACCTGGCGGGGCTTAGCCCCAGGCAGCGGGCCCGCAGGTTGGCCTTCGTGGCCCAGGAGGAGACCCCGCCCGACGAGCTGACCCTGGCCGAGATGGTGGCGCTTGGGCGGCTGCCGCACCTGATGCCGTGGCAGATCGGCGGGGCCAAGGAGCGCTGCATCGTCGCCGAATGCCTGGAACTGGTGGGGCTGGCCGGGTTGGCTGAGCGCCGCTGCAACCAGCTCTCCGGCGGGGAGCGCCGCCGCGCGATGCTGGCCAAGGGGCTCGCCCAGCACACCGAGCTGCTGCTGCTCGACGAGCCCACCAATCACCTCGACGTCCACCACCAGCTGCACCTGCTGGAGGTGATCCGCAGCACCGGCCGCACCGTCGTGGCCACCATCCACGACCTCGACCTGGCGATGGGCTGGTTCGATCAGGTGGTGATCCTGGCCGACGGCGGCATCCACGCCGTCGGCACCGCAGCCGAGGTCATGACCCCCGACAACCTGGAGGTCGCGTTCAACGTGCGCGCCCGACAGGTCCCGGCCCAGGGCGACGGGGTGCCCCACCTCGTCATGGATGGCCTCGTGCCAACTCCCGCACAAGGAAAGGAAGAACAATGATCCGTCGCCGCACCCGGGCCCTGGCCTGGCTGAGCGTCCCCGTCCTGGCGCTCAGCGCCTGCTCCGCCCCCGGCAGACCTGCTGTGGAGAGCACCTCCCCTGCCGCCAGCGCCTCGCAGACGATGGCCGGGGTCACCGTGACCAACTGTGGGCAGGAACTCACCCTCCCCGCGCAGGCCAGGAAGCTCTACGTCAACGACGGCAACATCATCGCCCTCGCGCTGGCCGCCGGGGCCGTCGACGAGATCACCGCCGTCAGCAGCATCGGCCGTGACCTGCCGATCCTCACCGCCAAGTACGGGCAGGAGACGGTGGGCAAGCTGAAGGAGGTCTCCCCGGAGTACCCGACGCTGGAGTCCGTGCTGGCCGCCTCCCCCGACCTGATGGTCGCCGGTTGGGGCTACGGGTTCTCCGAGGGCAAGAATCTCACCCCCGACATCCTGAGTGAGAAGGGCATCCCCTCCTATCTGCTCACCGAGTCCTGCCGCAAGCAGGAGGGCAGCACCGAGCGCGGCATCGTCGATCCGTGGGAGGCGGTGCGCATCGACATCACCAACCTCGGGACACTGACCGGCCACGAGGACCAGGCCAAGGCCGTGGTCGAGGACATGGATGCCCGGCTGAAGGTGCTGGAGGCGGCACCGAAGCCGGAGAAGGCCCCAGTGGTCTTCCTCTTCGACTCCGCCAAGGATGCGGTGTTCACCAGCGGCTCGTTCGGGGCCCCGGAGGCCATCATCACCACCGCCGGCGGGGTGAATGCGACGGCGGACGTGGCCGACACCTGGGTCGAGGTCAGCTGGGAGAAGCTGGCGAACGCCAACCCCGACCTCATCGCCTTCGTCGAGTACCCGGGCCAGACCTACGAGGAGAAGGTGGAAATCCTGAAGAACCACCCGGCCGCCAAGGAACTGGACGCGGTCAAGCAGGAGCGTTTCCTCAACCTGCCCTACGCGATGTGGACCGAGAGCCCCATCAACATCGACGCCGCCGAGTACGTGCGCAAGACCTTCGAGAAGCACGCTCTGGCCCCGGCCTCCGAGGTGACCACCAAGCTCACGATGCCCGCCGAGGTTCCGGGCCAGGACAAGCTGCCCTGAACCGCACCCGCTGAGCACGGATCGGCCCTGCCCCATCACGAAGGCAGGGCCGATCCGTATCGTCTCAGCCCTTGACGGCGCCTGCGACGAAGCCGGAGGTCATCCGGTGCTGCACCAGCAGGAACAGGATCATCACGGGGACGGTGATGAGCACCGACCCGGCCATCACCCCGCCCCAGTCGAAGCCCCGAAGCCCCTGCTGGAAGGACTGCAGCCACAGCGGCAGGGTGATCGCGGAGTTGCGGGAGAGGATGATGAGGGCCAGCGTGTACTCATTCCAGGCGTGCAGGAAGGAGAACACGCTCGTGGCCACCAGGCCGGGGGCCAGCAGCGGCAGCGTGACCTTCATCATCGCCTTCAGCCGGGAGCAGCCGTCCACCATCGCGGCCTCCTCCAACTCCAGCGGGACACCCGCGACGAAGCCCCGCATCATCCACACCACGAAGGGCAGCAGCCCGGCGATGTAGAGCAGGGAGAGCCCCGTGATGGAATTGAGCAGGTTCCAGCCGTCGAGCATCCGGTACTGGGACAAGAAGGTGGCCTCGGCGGGGATCATCTGGATCACCAGGATGGCGACGATCATGGTGTTGCGGCCGACGAAGCGGAACCGGGTCAGGGCCAGCGCCGCCAGCAGGGACACCGTCGTGGTGGCGAACACCAGGATCAGGGCGATGCCAAGGGACATCCCCAGCGCCTGCCAGAACGTCTGATCGCTGAGAATTCGCTGGAAGTGCTCCAGCGTCGGCTGCGCGGGGAACAGCTGCGGCGGGGTGGTCAGCAGCAGACGCTCCGGCTGGAGGGACGAGTTCAGCATCCAGTAGACCGGCAGCGCCCACGCCGCGGCCGCCACCACGACCACGATGTTGACGATTGCCCTGGCCAGACGGTTTCGACGCATCAGTCGTCTCCTTTGGTGTAGAGCATGTGGATGTACTTGGCGGTGATGACGACGGTGATGAGCAGGATCACCGTCGCGATGGCGGAGGCGATGCCGTACTTGCTCTGCGAGATTCCCACCTGGTACACGTAGGTGCCCAGCAGGTTCGTCTCCGTGCTGATGCCGCCGGACTGCTGGAGCACGTGGATCTGGGTGAAGACCCTCAGGTCCCAGATGATCTGCAGGATTCCGATCAGCGCCACGACGGGGGAGATGATCGGGTAGACCACGTGCCGCAGCCGCTTCCAGTAGCTGGCGCCGTCGATCTGGGCGGCCTCCAGCAGCGCGTCGTCCACCTGCGTCAACGCCGCGTAGATGGAGATCGCCGCCAGCGGCATGGAGGCCCAGATGATGATGGTCGAGGCCACCAGGTGGAAGGTCCAGGGGCTGCTGGCCAGCCAGGAGAACCCGGTGAACTGCTCCAGGCCCAGCGTGGCCAGCACGAAGTTGAACAACCCCAGGTGCGGATCGACGAGCCACTGCCACACCGTGAGCGCAGCCAGCATCGGCATCGCCCACACCACGATGAAGGAGACGTTCAGCAGGGTCCTGGCCCAGGGGCTGGCCTCGCGCATGAGCAGAGCCAGCCCCAGGGCGAGCAGCATCGTCCACCCTGCCGTCCAGGCGCAGAAGGCCAGGGAGCGGCCGAGCACCGACCAGAAGTACGGGTCGCTCAGCACCTTGGTGTAGTTGCTGAGCCCGATCCACTCGGCCGGGGCCCCGAACTGCTGGGCCAGCCCGAAGTCGTGGAACGACAGGATGAACTGGTTGACCAGCGGGTAGCCGGAGAACAGCAGGACGAAGGCCACGGCCGGGACCAGCAGCAGGTAGGGGGTCAGATGCTTCAGTGTCTTCATCGTCAGGAGTTCAGCGCGTCCTCGACCTGCTTGCCGTACTTGGTCGCGACCGCCTCGACGTCGTCGCTCTGGGCGAGCTCGGTCCAGAAGTTGACGATGAGGTTCTGGCCCTCCGCGACCCCCCACTGCGGGGTGTTCGGGGTGAGCTTCGAGTGCTCCGCGACGACCGCGGAGATCTCACCGAAGGCACCGGGAATCTCGTTGCCGTAGGTGGTGTTGCCGGGCACCCAGCCGTCGGCGGCGATCATCTTCTGGAACTCGGGCGCGAAGATCACCTTCAGGGCCTCCTTGGCCAGGTCCGGGTGCTGGGCGTTCTTCGGGATGGCGATGGTGGAGCCGCCCGCAAAGGTCTGGCCCACCTCGCCCGCCTTCAGGCCCGGGATCGGCATCACGGCCACCTTGCCCGCATCCCACAGGGCCTGGTCGATCTTGCCGGTGATGTTGCCGGTGCCGAGCAGCACGGCGACCTTGCCCTCGTTGAAGAACTTGTCGAAGGACTGCTGGGAGGCCTGCGAGGCGACGGCGTACTTCGTGGCGTCGGTGAACAGCCTCTTGATGCGCTTCAGGGACACGATGGACTGCTGGGAGGAGACCTGCTGCACCCACTTGTCGCCCTCCTTGGTGGCCCACTCGCCGCCACCGGCGAACCACAGGGAGGTCACGGAGTGCTCGTCCCCGGCGGCCAGGTACAGGGCCGAGAAGTCGGCGGTCCCCTCCGGGTTGGTCTGGTTGAGCTTGATGACGGAGTCCGCGAACTCGTCGAGGGTGGTCGGCTGGGTGATCCCCGCCATGTCGAACAGGTCCTTGCGGTAGTAGATGCCACGGGACCCGGCGTACAGCGGCAGGGCGTACTTGACCCCCTCCCAGGACCCGGCGTCGACGAAGCTGGGGATCAGCTTGGAGCCGCCCAACTCCTCGTAGAGGTCATCGACGGGGGCGAATGCGCCGACGCTGGTGAAGGTGGAGGACTGGGTGTTGCCGGTCTCCACCAGGTCCGGGCTCTCGGTGGCCGAGGCCAGCCCGGTCTGGAGCTTCGACATCACGCCCTCCCACGGCTGGATCTCCACCTCCAGGGTGTTGCCGGGGCTCTTGGCGGCGAAGCCCTCCTTGAGGTGGGCGATGGCGGCATCGGAGATGGAGCCCTCCATGAACCAGACCCGGACGGTGCGTCCGGTCCCGCCCGACCCTGATCCGCCGCCGCTGTTGCCGCCGCCTCCCGAGGAGCCGCCGCAGGCGGCCATCGTCCCGGCGACCGCTCCAGCGGTCAGGGTCAGCAGTGAGCGTCGATTGAGCAATGTTGACATCATCGTCCCTTCTGTCGGTGGTGCCCGGAGCAGCTTCGCCGGGGCGTCAGACCCCTCCGTTCGCCTCCTCGGCCCGGGGGCACAAGGAATTGGAACGATTCAGAGCCTGAGTGGGCAACTCTGGTCTGCCTCGGGGGTGGCGCGGGAGCCTCGGGGCGAAATCGCTCAGTTTGGTTGCTCATTTCATGGGAGAGTGCACGAACGGGCCGGGTGGGACCCTCCGGGGCGGCGATCCGTGTGCATGGGGCGGGGTGACTTGAACACCGTTCAATCCTCGGTGTTGAATATCCCCGACCCTGAACCCAAGGAGATCGTCGTGACTGCTGCCACCCAGCGAACCACTTCCTTCCAGGCCGTTGACCTGGCCCACATCGGTGTCTTCGCGGCCCTGATCGCCGCGCTCGCCATCGTCCCGGCCCTCAACATCGGGCCCGTCCCGATCACCCTGCAGACCCTGGGGGTGGCCCTGGCGGGGCTGTGCCTCGGGCCCTGGCGCGGCTGCGCCGCCGTCCTGCTCTACATCGCCGTCGGGGTGGCCGGTCTGCCGATCTTCGCCAAGGGAGGCTCCGGCTTCGCCACCCTGCTCGGCCCCAGCGGCGGCTACCTCCTGGCCTTCCCGCTGGCCGCGCTGCTCACCGGCTTCGTCGCGGTGTGGGCGATGCGTCGCGGCCTGTCCAGGACGACCCCGGTCTTCTTCTTCCTCGGGCTGCTGGCCTCCCGCTACCTCATCATCCTGCCGCTCGGCGTGATGGGCATGATGCGTGCCCTGGAGTGGGACTTCGGCAAGGCCTTCGTCACCGACATGGCGTTCTGGCCGGGGGACGCGGCCAAGAGCGTCATCGCAGCCGTCGTGGCCTACGCCGTCCACCGCGCCTTCCCGCGCCTGCTGGTGCAGCGTTGATCCACTTCCACGAGGTCGCGGTCGTCATCCCCCCGGTGATGAAGGGGGAGACCGAGAAGGTGCTGCTCGAGGGGATCAGCCTCGAGCTGGCAGAGCAGCGGGTCGCGGTGATCGGGGCCAACGGCTCCGGCAAGTCCACCCTGCTCCGGCTCATCAACGGGATGCGACGCCCCACCTCCGGGGTGGTCACGGTCAACGGCCTCGACACCGTCGCTGACGCCGCGAAGGTGCGCCGCGAGGTGGGGTTCATCTTCACCGACCCCCTGGCCCAGCTCCTGATGTCCAGCCCCATCGAGGACCTGGAGCTGAGCTGCAGGTACATCCCCCGCCCACAGCGCCGCGCCCACGCGCTGGCCCTGCTGGCCGAACGGGGGTTGGACGGGCTGGCCCACCAGAGCATCTACGACCTGTCCGGGGGAGAGCGGCAACTCGTGGCCCTGACCAGCGTGCTCGCGGTCGAACCGTCGGTGATCGTCGCCGATGAACCCACCACGCTGCTCGACCTGCGCAACCGGGTGAGGCTGCGCCGCACCCTGGCCGAGCTGCCCCAGCAGGTGATCCTGTCCACCCACGACATGCAGGTGGCTGCCGAGGCCGAGCGGGTGATCGTGATCGACGGCGGGCGCGTGGCCGCCGACGGTGCCCCCGCAGAGACCATCGCCTGGTACGAGAAGGCGATGTCGTGAACGTCCACTCCAGCCTGCTCGGCATCCACCAACCGGGGGATGGTTGGTTGTTTTGCACCCACATCGGGATCAAGTACCTGCTCATGCTCGGCCTGAGCCTGCCGCCGCTGTTCGTGCGGCAGTGGTGGTTCAGCCTGGCCGTGGTCGCCCTCACCGTGGTGTTGCTGGCCACCTCCGGGATCGGGCCGCGCCGTCTGCTTCGCATCGGCTGGGTGATGTGGCTGCTGCTGGCGGTCCTGGCGGTGTTCCAGCTGCTCAGCGGCAATGCCAACGCCGCTGTCACTGCCCCGGGAAACCTGCTCGTCGCCGTGCTTGCCGCCAGGCTGCTCACCCTGACCACCCCCACCACCGACATCCTCGACGCCCTGACCACGGCTCTTGGGCCACTGCGCCACATCGGGGTCGATCCGGAGCGGGCCGCCCTCACGGTGGCTCTCATGATCCGGTCCATCCCCTACATCATCGGGCTGTTCGAGGAGGCCCGCGACGCCGCCAGGGCCCGCGGGGTCTCCCGCAACATCGTGGCCCTGCTCATCCCCGTGGTGCTGGGGGCGGTGGCCCATGCGGAACGAACCGGCGAGGCGCTGGGGGCCAGGGGGCTCGGTGAACGTTAGGGTTCTCCCATGGGTGAACAGGAGTTCCCGGAGATCGTCATCATCACCGGCATGTCCGGGGCCGGGCGGCGCACCGCGGCCCACACGATGGAGGACCTCGGCTGGTACGTGGTGGACAACCTGCCGCCGGCGATGCTGCCCATCCTCGTGGACCGGCTTGGCGCAACCGAGCGGATCGCCGTCGTGGTGGACGTGCGCTCCAAGGTGCAGTTCGACCAGATCCCGGAGGCCTTCCAGCAGCTGAAGGACCGCGGCTACCGGGTGACCGTCATGTTCATCGAGGCCAGCGACGAGGTGATCGTCCAGCGCCAGGAGTCCAACCGTCGCCCCCTGCCCCTGCAGGGTGGGGACCGGCTCACCGACGGCATCGTGCGGGAGCGTCGGCTGCTGGCCGACCTCAGGGCCGAGGCCGACATCGTGGTGGACACCTCCCGGCTCAGCGCCCGGCAGCTGGCGCAGCGGGTCGCCAATCACTTCGGCACCGACGCCACCGACACCCTGCACGTGGCGATCATGTCCTTCGGGTTCAAGAACGGTCTGCCGGTGGATGCCGACATCGTCTTCGACGTGCGCTTCCTGCCCAACCCCTACTGGGTGCCGGAGCTGCGCCCCAAGACCGGGCTCTCCCCGGACGTCGCGGGATACGTGCTCGGCCAGGCTGCGGCCCAGGAGTTCCAGGAACGGATGCTGGCGGTGATCGAGACCGCCGCCCCGGGCTACATGGTCGAGGGCAAACGCCAGGTCACCCTGGCCATCGGTTGCACCGGCGGCAAGCACCGCTCCACCTCCATGAGCGAGGAGCTGGCCAGCAGACTCCGGGAGCGCGGCTACGGGGTGAGCGTTCTCCACCGGGATCTGGGGAAGGAATGAAGGACCTGAGCGCCCTGCCCCGGGTTGTCGCCTTCGGCGGCGGCCACGGGCTGTACGCCTCCCTCTCCGCCCTCAGGCGCGTCACCGACCGTCTCACCGCCGTGGTCACCGTCGCCGACGACGGCGGTTCATCCGGCAGGCTGCGCAGCGAACTGGGGTGCCTGCCTCCCGGGGACCTCAGGATGGCGCTGGCGGCCCTGTGCGGTGACGACAAGACGGGGCGGGCCTGGGCCAGCGTGCTGCAGTCCCGCTTCGGCGGGGACGGGCCGCTGGCCGGGCACGCCATCGGGAACCTGCTCATCGCCGGGCTGTGGCAGCAGCTCGACGACCCCGTCGCCGGTCTCGACATGGTGGGGGACCTGCTGCGGACCCGGGGCCGGGTGCTGCCGATGAGCGCGGTGCCGCTGCAGATCGAGGCGGAGGTGCTGGGACTCGACCCACTGGCCCCGGACGAGATCTGCACCCTGGCTGGGCAGGCCACCGTCGCGAAGACCCGTGCCACCGTCCAGGCCGTGAGGTTGGTGCCGGAGGACCCACCGGCCCACCCGGAGGCGGTGGTGGCGGTGCAGGAGGCCCAGGCCATCGTGCTCGGTCCCGGGTCCTGGTTCACCTCGGTGATCCCGCACCTGCTGGTGCCTGAGCTGCGCGACGCCATCCTCAGCACGAGGGCCCGCCGCATCCTGGTGCTCAACATCGCCGCCGCGGAGGAGACCGACGGGTTCAGCGCCTCCCGGCACATCGAGCTGCTGGCCGAACACGCCCCGACACTGCGGCTGGACGTGGTGTTGGCCGACTGCCGGTTCGCGGCCTCGGACCGGCACCTGGAGAAGTTCGCCGCATCGCTGGGGGCCGAGGTGGTGATGGCGGATGTCGGAGCCCGCGACGGCAGTCCCCGGCACGACCCGAACCGGCTGGCCGCCGCCTACAGCGAGCTGCTGATCGGGTAGTCCTCGTGCCCCGGGTCATGAAATGATGGCCCTCATGGCATTGACGCAGAAGGTGAAGGCGGAACTGGCGGCCGTTGCAACTCCTCATCCCAACGCACGGCGCGCGGAGGTCGCCACCATGCTGCGTTTCGGCGGTGGCCTGCACCTGGTGGGAGGCCGTATCGTCGTCGAGGCCGAGCTCGACTGTGCAGCGGCCGCCAGGCGACTGCGCACCTGGATTCACGAGCTGTACAACCTGGACTCCGACCTGATGGTCATCAACGCCTCCGGTCTGCGCCGCACCACCCGGTACGCGGTGCGGGTCGTCCGTGACGGTGAGGCGCTGGCACGGCTGAGTGGACTGGTGGACCAGCAGCGTCGCCCCATCCGAGGGTTGCCCGCCGCGGTCGTCGGGGGTTCGCGCGCAGATGCCGTGGCCGTGTGGCGCGGGGCCTTCCTGGCCAGGGGGTCGCTGACCGAGCCGGGCCGTTCGATGGCACTGGAGGTCACCAGCCCCGGCTCGGAGGCGGCCCTGGCGCTGTCCGGGGCGGCGCGTCGGCTCGGCATCGCGGTCAAGACCCGGGAGACCCGTGGGGTGGAGCGGGTGGTGATCCGCGACGGCGAGATGATCGCTGATCTGCTCACCCGGATGGGGGCGCAGGAGACCCGGCTGCTGTGGGAGGAGCGCCGGATGCGGCGCGAGGTCAAGGCCCAGGCCAACCGGCTGGCCAACTTCGACGACGCCAACCTGCGCCGCTCCGCCCGGGCCGCCGTGGCGGCCAGTGCCCGTGTCGAGCGGGCGCTGGAAATCCTGGGCGATGACGCCCCGGCGCACCTGGTGGCCGCAGGCAGGCTCCGCGTCGAGCACCGTCAGGCCAGCCTGGAGGAGCTGGGCAAGCTGCACGATCCGCCGTTGACCAAGGACGCCGTGGCCGGGCGGATTCGCAGGTTGCTGTCCACCGCCGACAAGGTGGCCGAGCAGCAGGGGGTCCCCGGCACCGAGGCCTCGCTGCCGCCCGAACTCCGCGACCCCCAGGACTGAGCCGAGTCACAGGACGAGACCCCGTCTATTCATCGGGAAGGGATACAGCTAGGATGTGGGTGTCAGAATAGGGTCTGCGACGCCACTTCTTCGGTGCCGTCGATGAACCCAGGTATCTCTCGAAGGGGATCTTCCACATGACCGTCAAGGTTGGAATCAACGGCTTCGGCCGTATCGGCCGCAACTACTTCCGCGCCCTCGTGGCTTCGGGCGCTGACCTCGAGGTGGTGGCTGTCAACGACCTCACCGACAACAAGACCCTGGCCCACCTGTTGAAGTACGACTCCATCCTGGGTCGCTTCCCCGAGGAGATCTCCTACGACGATGACGCGATCATCGTCGGCGGCAAGGAGATCAAGGCCTTCGCCGAGAAGGACCCGGCCAACCTGCCCTGGGGCGAGCTCGGCGTCGACATCGTCATCGAGTCCACCGGCTTCTTCACCGACGGCACCAAGGCAAAGGCCCACCTCGACGCGGGCGCCAAGAAGGTGCTCATCTCCGCCCCGGCGAAGAACGAGGACATCACCGTCGTGATGGGCGTCAACGACGACAAGTACGATCCCGCCGTCCACAACATCATCTCCAACGCCTCCTGCACCACCAACTGCCTGTCCCCGATGGCCAAGGCCCTCAACGACGGCATCGGTATCGTCAAGGGCCTGATGACCACGGTTCACGCCTACACCCAGGACCAGAACCTGCAGGACGGCCCGCACAAGGACCTGCGTCGCGCCCGTGCCGCTGCCCTGTCGGTGGTTCCCACCACCACCGGTGCAGCCAAGGCGGTCTCCCTCGTGCTGCCCGAGCTCAAGGGCAAGCTCGACGGCTACGCCATGCGCGTCCCCACCCCGACCGGCTCCGCCACGGACCTCACCTTCGAGGCCGTCCGTGAGACCACCGTCGAGGAGATCAACGAGATCGTCAAGAAGGCCGCCGACGGCAAGGTGCTGGTCTACACCGAGGATGACATCGTCTCCAAGGACATCGAGACCGACCCTGCCTCCTGCGTCTTCGATGCGAAGCTGACCAAGGTCATCGGCAACCAGGTCAAGGTCGTCGGCTGGTACGACAACGAGTGGGGCTACTCCAACCGCCTCGTCGACCTGACCGTGCTCGTCGGCTCCAAGCTCTGAGCTCTGAGCACCCCTTGAACCGCTGGCCCCGTCTCCTCTTCCACGTTGACGGGGCCAGCTTTGTACCTTGACCAGACCCTCTGATCCGAAAGGAATCACCATGAAGACCGTCTCCGAGCTCGGCGATCTCGCCGGGAAGCGGGTCGTCGTCCGCTGTGACTTCAACGTCCCCCTGGACGCCGCGGGCACCATCACCGACGACGGCCGTATCCGTGCCGCCCTGCCCACCCTGAACGAGCTGCGCCAGGCCGGTGCCCGCGTCGTGGTCCTGGCCCACCTGGGCCGACCCAAGGGTGAGCCGGACCCGAAGTACTCGCTGGCCCCGGTCGCTGCCCGCCTCGGTGAGCTGCTGGGTACGCAGGTGAAGTTCGCCACCGACGTGGTCGGCGAGTCCGCCAAGGGCGTCGTCGCCTCCCTGGCCGACGGTGAGGTGGCGCTGCTGGAGAACGTCCGCTTCGAGGCGGGCGAGAAGTCCAAGGACGAGGCCGCCCGCCAGGAGCTGGCCAAGCAGTACGCGGCCTTCGGGGACCACTTCGTCTCCAACGGCTTCGGCGTGGTGCACCGCAAGGAGGCCAGCGTCTACGACATCGCCAAGCTGCTGCCCTCGGCCGCCGGTTCGCTGGTGCAGGCCGAGATCGACGTGCTGGAGGGGCTGACAAAGAACCCGAAGCGCCCGTTCGTGGTGGTGCTGGGCGGTGCGAAGGTGGCCGACAAGCTCGCGGTCATCGACAACCTGCTGAAGGTGGCCGACACCCTGGTCATCGGTGGCGGGATGCTGTTCACCTTCCTCAAGGCGCAGGGGCTGAACGTCGGCGACTCGCTGGTGGACGAGGAGTCCATCGAGGCCTGCCGGAGCTACCTGAAGGTGGCGGAGGAGACCGGCAAGAAGATTCTGCTTCCCGTGGACATCCGCGTGGCATCCGAGGTGGACTTCGGTGCCCGCACCGTCGGTGAGGTGGAGGTCGTGCCCGCCGACCAGATTCCCGCCGGGCGGATGGGGCTCGACATCGGGCCGGAGTCCGAGAAGCTGTTCGCCGAGGCCATCCGGGGTGCCCGCTCGGTGTTCTGGAACGGCCCGATGGGGGTCTTCGAGATCGCGGGGCTGGAGTCCGGCACCCGCGCCGTCGCCCAGGCCCTCACCGAGATGGAGGGGATGAGCGTGGTCGGTGGCGGGGACTCCGCCTCGGCCGTGCGGGCCCTCGGATTCGACGAGGACGCCTTCGGGCACATCTCGACCGGCGGCGGGGCGTCGCTGGAGCTCATGGAGGGCAAGGTCCTCCCCGGTATCGCTGTTCTGAAGGAGAACTGACATGGCACGCAAGCCCATCATGGCGGGCAACTGGAAGATGAACATGAACCACGTCGAGGCGACGGGGCTCGTGCAGAAACTCGCCTGGACCCTGGCGGACAAGGAGTACGACGCCTCGGGGGTCGAGTGCGTGGTGATCCCGCCGTTCACGGATCTTCGGACCGTGCAGACCCTCATCGACGGTGACAAGTTCCCCATCGAGCTCGGAGCGCAGAACGTCTCCCAGCACGCCTCGGGGGCCTACACCGGCGAGATCTCGGCGGACATGCTGGCCAAGCTCGGCGTGCGCTACGTCGTCGTCGGCCACTCGGAGCGTCGCGAGTACTTCGGTGAGACCGATGAACTCATCAACGCCAAGGCCGCCGCGATCCTGGGCGCTGGGATGACCCCCATCATCTGCTGTGGTGAGGGCCTGGACATCCGCAAGGAGGGCCGTCACGTCGAGTACACCCTGGAGCAGGTGCGGGGCTGCCTGGCGGGGCTGACCGCCGAGCAGGTGGCCTCCCTGGTGATCGCCTACGAGCCGGTGTGGGCCATCGGGACCGGTGAGGTCGCGACCCCGGCGGATGCGCAGGAGGTGTGTGGGGCGATCCGGCAGGAGGTCGCCACGCTGTACGACGAGGCGACGGCCGAGGCGGTGCGCATCCAGTACGGCGGGTCGGTGAAGGCTTCCAACGTGGCCGAGATCATGGCCCAGCCGGATGTGGACGGGGCTCTCGTCGGGGGTGCCAGCCTGAAGGCGGAGGAGTTCGCCGCCATCGTGCTGTTCTCCTGAGCGGGGCTGTTGCAGCGACCGCCGGTCGTCCTGCTTGGTGCGGGGCGACCGGCGGTCGTCTTTGGGGGGTGCGCGGTGAGGGCGGATGTGGTGATCTTGGGCTCCTCGGTTAAACTACTGCGCGTGATTGTCCCCCTCGTCAGCTGGCCGATTGTCACCTTGTCGATCATCCTGATCTTCCTGAGCACTCTGCTGGCCCTGTCCATCCTCCTCCACAAGGGTCGTGGCGGCGGCATGTCCGACCTCTTCGGTGGCGGCATGTCCACCTCGATGGGTGGTGTCTCCACCGCCGAGCGGCGGCTCGACCGCATCACCCTGGTGCTCACCCTGGTGTGGGTGTTGACGGTCCTCGGGCTGTTGGTGCTCTACCGCATGGGTGTTTGATCCGATCCGATCCTGAAATCTTCGAGGAGTAGTTGTGGCAGGTGGCAACGCCATCCGCGGTAGTCGCGTGGGCGCCGGACCGATGGGGGAGGCGGAGCGGGGCGAGACGGCCCCCAGGATGGCCGTCTCCTACTACTGCGCGAGCGGGCACGAGACCCGGCCCGCCTTCGCGGCTGACGCCGTGATCCCGGAGTCGTGGGACTGCCCAAGGTGTGGACTTCCGGCCAACACCGATGCGCAGAATCCGCCGCCTCCGCCGAAGATCACCCCGTACAAGACCCACCTGGCCTATGTGAAGGAGCGCCGCACGGACGCGGAGGCCGCCCAGATCCTGGCCGAGGCCGTCGCCCACCTGAGGGAGCGCCGGGCCTCCGGGGAGATCATCTTCTGAAGTTGCGTGATGGGTGGGCTGATCGCTTTTTCGTCACCTGCTGATCCGGGGCCCTGATGGCCCCCATCATCTGCTTCACTTTTCTCCATGCAACGTGTGCGTCCTCTTCTCATCCTCCGGTGGTTGCTGGCCCTGGCCCTCGTGGTCCTGGGGGTTGCGGTGCGGCCTCTTGCCGCCTCGGCTGAGCCCACCGTCGCCACCCGGATCGCTGATCGGAGCTTTGCCGGGGTCCATCTGGTGATCGACGCCTGGCAGATGAAGGCGACGATCCCGGTGCTGTCGCTGGACCAGGCGGCGATGGA